>CAVWST010000034.1:0-303957 GCA_963757735.1 uncultured Acidobacteriota bacterium | reverse complement strand
GCCCTGCTGACCGGTCTGCACCGCAACCGACGGCACCACGATCGCCTTCGGATCCGTCGTGAGCGTGACTACCACGTTGACGTCACTGGCCAGGCCAGAGCCGACATCCGTGTTGGGGAACGTGCCTTTGACGCGAATCGTGCCGCTGTTCTCGTCAACCGCGTTGTCGATGAAGGCGATCTTGCCAGTGGCGGCGGGGCCCTCATCGTTGGGCGGTGTCGCCTGACGGTGAGCGCGCCGCCAGCGAGGTAGCGCTTCAATTCGGAAAGACGTGATTCCGGCACTGAGAACGACACCGACATCGGCATGATCTGGTTGATGGTCACGAGCGCGGTCTGATCGTTGGCGCGCACGAGGTTGCCCTCATGCACCGCCAGGGCGCCGGTACGACCGGAGATCGGCGCCTTGATCGTGGCGTAGTCCAACTGCACGGTCGCGTTCTCGACCGCGGCCTGGTCCGCGCTGACCGTTGCGTTGAGCGCAGCCATGTCCGCCCGCGACGTGTCCAGCTGCTCGCGCGGTGCGATGCCGCGCTTCGCGAGATCCTCGTAGCGTTTGGTCATCAGCGCAGCGTTCTCGGCTCGGGCGGTATCGCGTTCGAGATTTGCCTGCGCTTCGCGGAGTGCCAACTCGAGCGGACGACGATCCAGCGTGAACAGCACCTGACCCTGCTGCACATCGTCGCCTTCCGTGAAGTTGACCTTCTCCAGCAGCCCGGTGATCTGAGAACGGATGCCGACGTTCGAAAACGCCTCGGCCGTGCCAATGACGGTTATCTCGATCGGCATCGCCTTTGTGAGGACAGGTGCGACCGTCACCGGCACCGCTCCACCGGCACCGCCACGGCCACCGCCGCGACCCGAGGCGGCCGACGCCGCGCTGGCGGCCGGATCTTCCGCGGCACAACCAGCCGCGGCGACCGACACAGCCGCGACCGTTGCAATAAGAAGGAGTCGAATGAAGCCCATGCGTGGTTCCGGTATCCCGATATGAATGACCAGAAAGATCTTAGTCGGTCTGCGACCGCCATTGATGCTTACTGCGAATTTCTGTCTTCTGCTTACTGCACAGGCTCGATCTTGAGCACTGCGCCTTCTTTCTCGTCGGTCAGGAGGTACAACAGTTCGTCCGGACCCTGACGGACCTCGCGAATGCGCTGGCGCAACTCGACGAGCAGCGATTCGCGGCGGAGTTCCTCCATCTTTTCGTTGAAGAGGATCCGCTCGAGGTGCCCGGTTCCCGGAATTTCCCCGGTCCGCAGAGCGCCGACGAACACGTCCCCCTTCCATCTGGGAAATTTGTCACCGGTGTAAAAAGCCATGCCCGAGGCGGCAATCGACGGGACCCAGAACACGAGCGGCGGCTCGAACCCTGCGTGTCCGGGAATCTCTGATTGCCACGGCCCCGTGTACTGGCGGCCGTAACTCACGATCGGCCACCCATAGTTCGCGCCTGGCTTGAGGATGTTGATCTCGTCGCCGCCGTTGGGCCCGTTCTCGTTGAGCCACATCTCACCCGTCGAGGGATTCAGGGCGAGACCGAGTGCGCTGCGATGGCCCAGCGTGTAGACCTCGGGCCGGTGATTCGGTTTGCCGACAAACGGATTGTCCTTCGGGATGCTGCCGTCATCGCTAACACGCAGGACCTTGCCGCCCTGCGTGTTGGGGTTCTGCGGATCCTTCGGGTCCTTCGGGTCGGTGCCGGTTGTGGAGATGTACAAGTTGCCGTCGCGACCGAACGCGATGCGCGATGTGCCGGCTCGAATCCAGCACCAGGACGTCCTTCACCTCGGTCAGCGCCTTGCCGTCGAAGCGGCCACGCGCAACCGCAACTGTCGTCCGCTTGTCATCGAGTGGCTTGGTGTACGAAAGATACACGAGACGGTTCTGCGCGAACTGCGGATGGAGCGCGATGTCCATGTAGCCATGGACGGCTCCGGGCAGCCCGGACTCTCCGGTCCAGTACGACGCAGGTGCGCCGGCGACAGGCTGCGGATCGAGCACACCGTTTCGAATCACGCGAAGGCGGCCGGCGCGTTCGGTGATGAGCATTGTCACGCCGCCCGCCCCGAGCGGAGTCGAGGGGCCCGGAAGGAACGCCAGCGCCCACGGGTATTCGAGCGCGCGTGTCACCGCTGACACGCGAATGCGCTGACCCTCACCAGTGTCGAATTCAACCGGCTGGGCGGCCAGCTTGTGACCGGCCAGCCCCGACGGCGCGACAGGAATGCCACCGCGGAACTCCACCTTCTGCTGGCCGGCGCGCGCGTGAATCCCGAAAGTCACGATCCCCAGCGCTGCGAGGACGAACCAAAGACGATAGCCGTGCGGCACACGTAGCCTGCTCATAACTCCGACTCCCTCCGGAAGCGATCAGTATAGGCCGTACGCGCGGGACTCCGCTCGGGATTCGGGATTCGGGATCCGCGGTTCGGGACAGAATATCCCCCGATGGCGACTCCGCTCCCGTCAACCGCGACCAGTCGAACGGCCCTCGAAGCTCGCCGCGTCGCGCTCGCGGGCGGAATCGGCACCACGATCGAGTGGTACGACTTCTTCATTTACGGAACTGCCGCGGCCGTCGTCTTTGCGCCGCAGTTCTTTCCCCAGGTGTCGGACCTCGCCGGTACGCTCGCGGCATTCGGCACATTTGCCATCGGGTTCATCGCGAGGCCGTTGGGCGGCGTGGCGATGGGTCACTACGGCGACCGCCTCGGACGCAAGTCGATGCTCGTGTGGTCGCTGATGCTGATGGGGCTGTCGACGCTCGGCATCGGGCTGCTGCCGAACTATTCACAACTGGGTGTCTGGGCTCCGATCCTGCTCGTCACATTTCGATTCGTGCAGGGGTTCGCGCTCGGTGGCGAGTGGGGTGGGGCCGTGCTCATGTCCGTCGAGCACGCACCTCAATCACGTCGCGGGTTCTTCGGGAGCTTCGTCGCCCTCGGGTTGCCAGCAGGAATCATCCTGTCCAATCTCGTGTTCCTCGTCACATCGAGCGCGGTGTCACCGGCGGCGTTCGCCGATTGGGCATGGCGTATTCCGTTCATCGCCAGCGCGGTGCTCGTTGCCGTCGGACTCTGGGTTCGCATGGGCCTTGCGGAGAGCCCGATCTTCGCGCAGGTACTCAAGGCACAGTCCGCGCGGCGAATGCCAATCGTCGACGTGCTTCGTCATGACGCCCGCGCGGTCATGCTCGCGGCCGGGAGCTACATCGGTATCAGCACGCTCGGCTACATCGTGATCGTCTACTTCGTGTCGTACGCCACGCGCGAGCTCAAGTTCCCGCTGACAACGACCCTGGCGCTGCTTCTCATCGCTGCAGCGTTGTTTGCGGTGTCGATTTTCGCCTCCGCGGTCTTGTCCGATCGGTTCGGCCGTCGGCGAATCATGCAGTGGGGAAACGGCGCGCTCGTGCTCTGGTCGCTCGTCTTCTTTCCGTTGGCGGATACCCGATCGGTTCTTTTGGCCGGCATCGCACTCTGCGGAATACTGGTGATTCAGGGGGCCTACATCGGTCCGCAACCGGCGGTGTTTTCCGAGCTGTTCCCGACGGCCACGCGCTACAGCGGCGCATCGCTGAGCCTGACGCTCGGCACGATTCTCGGCGGCGCGCTCTCCCCCGCCATCGCCACGTCGCTCTTCAGCACCACCGGAGACTCGACGCTCATCACCATCTACATCACGGCGATGTCGCTCATCTCGTGGCTGTCAACGTTGGCACTCACTGAGACGTATCGGCGGGATCTCTCGACTTAGGCTGCGCAACGTTGCACGTCCCACGGGGCGACGGGCGAGGGTGCTACGGTCAACTCCGGGGGCAACGGTCCAGTCGGGAGTGGGAATCCGTTCGAAATTCGAGGGCGGTCGTCGTCGCACGGGACCTTGACGAACCGTCGCACCGGACCGCCGGACCGTCGCACCGGACCATCGCACCGCCGCCCCTTCGCCCCGTCGGACCGCAAGCTCAGATGTATCCCAACTCCAACGCCTTGAGCACCGCGCGCGTGCGATCGCGGACACCCAGCTTGGACAGGATGCTCGACGCGTGATTCTTCACGGTTCCTTCCGCGGTCCCGAGCGCTTCGGCGATTTCGCGATTGCTGTAACCGCCCGCCATCAGACGCAGGATCTCGACTTCCCGCTTCGTAAGCGGATCGGGTGGACTCAACGCGTCGAACTCGCGACGCACGTGCTCGAGCCCCTTGAGCACGCGCTCCGTGATCGCCGGACGAATGATCGACCCGCCGCGCGCGACTTCACGAATGCCGTCGGTCAGCCGTTCGAGCGACACGTCCTTCAGGAGGTATCCCTTCGCTCCCGCTCTCACCGCATCCAGCAGCGCCACGTCATCGTCGAACGTCGTGAGGACGATGGTCGGCGGAAGTGTGTCCGAGCCTTGCAGATCTCTCAAGACGTCGACGCCGCCCTTCTTCGGCATCCTGAGATCGAGCAGCACGACATCCGGCTTCTCGCGGCGAATGACGGCTACCGCCTCGTCGCCATCAGAGGCCTCGGCAACGATCGACACGTCCGACACGAGTTCCAGCAGCGAGCGGATTCCCTGCCGCACGAGGGTCTGATCGTCCACGAGCACAAGGCGAATCATGCGAGCGCCGGCGTCGGAAGAAAGCCACGAATCTCGAAGCCGGTGCCGAGACCAGCGGTGAACTCGACGTGACCGGCGTACTGTTCGAAGCGTTCCCGCATACCGGTCAGGCCATTGCCGACCACGACGGCATCGGCGCCGCGCCCGTCATCACGCGCGTGCAGGGCGATGCCGTCTGCACGTGCCTCGAGTCGAATCCAGAGATTGCGCGCCTGCGCATGACGGGTGGTGTTCGTGACAATCTCCTGCACGCATCGAATGAGTGTTTCGACGCGGGACCAGTCGTTGACGGACAGCGTGTCTGGAAGATCGAGATGAATCGCGAGTCCCGTTCGTTCGACGGCGAGCGCCCGGATGGACTGCGCAAGATCCGGTGGATGGCTATCGCGCAGCCGGCTGACGACGTCGCGTACGTCGCTGAGCAGCAGACGCGTAATGGCGTGCGCCTGGCGGATGTGATCCGCTGCTGGTTGCTCGGAGAGCCGAGAGGCGACATCGAGCTGAAGACTGAGCGCGGTGAGGTGATGCCCGAGCGTGTCGTGCAGGTCGCGCGAGATGCGAAGCCGCTCCTCCACTCGACTCGTTTCTGCCAGCAGGGCGCGTGTGCCGAGCAGTTCAGCGTTGACCCCAGCCAGTGCCTGGCGCGCGGCGGCCTCGCTGCGGACGAGAAATGAGCTGGCGGCTGCGAACAGCATGAAGCCGCCCATGGTGAGTCCGAACGTTATTGCGGCGATCCATCGGGTATCGACGGTGGAGATGATGGCGGTGTTGATCAACGTCAGCGCCACGATGATCGACCAGATCCATCCAGGCGTCAGCGTGACCTGTGTCGCCGCTGAAGCAGATGGAGCAGTTGACGGAGACAGATGCGGAAGGAGTGCCGCGATGATGACGAGCAGTGCCGGCGTCGAGTTCGAGCCAAACCGATGCACGAGCGAGAGCGTGATGACCGTCAACGCGGCCGCGATCTGGACGACGATGAACAGGAGGGAGCTGTAACGGCCGCGCATCAGGCCGGCCCCGAACAGCCCGAGCAGTATGAGAAGCGCCGTCCCATAGACGACGTAGGCTGCGAGCCACACAGTGGCTGGCCACCCAGCGAAAGCGCCCTGCACGATTGCCACGAAGTGCGGCAGGCCGGAAATCAGCCACGTCAGAATCGCCGCAGCGTTCAGCCACCGCCCTTCGCGCATGCGTCATTCTAGAGACTATTCGGTGGCAGCGCCGTGTGCCGGAAGTCACGGATGGCAGTGGTGACTTTCGGCACATGTATTCTGCCGACTACACACGCATCATGTGGGCATGTTGACTTCGATTCTGTATCTGCACATTGCGGGCGGCTCCGCCGCGCTGTTGTCGATGTTCATTCCTCTGCTGACAAAGAAAGGCGGAATGAGCCATCGGCGTGCCGGGTGGGTCTTTGTGAGCGGCATGACCGTCGTGTCGATCACCGCGCTGTTGCTCGCCGGTACACGGTGGGCGACGGATCCGACGCCGCAGGGTCGCGAGGCCGGAGCCTTTCTGTTCTTCATCTCGATCCTGACGGCGACGAGCGTGTCTGGCGGCGTGAGGGTGCTGCGTGCGAAGACGCGGACGACCCGGCACCGCCATCCATGGGATCTTGGGCTGCCTGCTCTACTCACCGGGTCGAGCATCGCTGCCGCCGTCTACGGCCTGAGCACCGGCAATCACCTCTTCACGGCTTTCTCGGTCATCGGCTTGTTCGGCGGCGGCGGCCACCTTGCCTATTGGATGACGCCTCCCACGCATCCCATGCACTGGTGGTTCGAGCACATGTCGAGCATGCTGGGTGGCTGCATCGCTGCAACCACGGCGTTCCTCGTCGTCAACGCCAGTAACCTCGGGGTGGAGACGTTCTCTCTGGCCGTGTGGTTGACGCCGTCGATCGTCGGCGTGCCGGCAATCGCGATCTGGACCCGCCACTACAGGCGCAAGTTCGCGCCTGCCGAGAGGAACGTTGCGCGGAGATCACGGCGGTCTGTGACCAGCCGTTCAATATTCGCTTCGCAACACGCGCTGCGGATCGAGCCTGGTCGCCCGGCGCGCCGGCACGTACAGCGCGACTACAGCAATCAACGCAAAGATCGCCGGCATCGCGAAGAACGTCGTGGCATCGAGCGGCGTGATCTCGAACAGCAGGCTCTTGAGGTATCCCGTCAGGCTTGCGGCCACTGCCACGCCGAGCACCAGGCCGATGGCCGTCAGGATCGTGCTCTGACGCATCACGAGGCCGAGCACCGCCGCGCGTCGGGCACCGAGCGCCATCCGGATACCGATCTCATGCGTCCGCTGCACCACGCCATATGCGACGACGGCGTAGATGCCGCAGACGGCCAGCAGCAACGCGACCACGCCGAAGATGCCGACGAGCACCATCGAATCTCTTGGCGCATCCACCTGGCGAGCGAAGAACTCGTCCAGCATCTCGACACCCGAGACCGGCAGGCTGGAATCCACTTCGGCTACGGCCCGCCTCAGTTCGGGCACGACCGTCGAGAGCGGCTGCGTGATCCGGAGCATATACGTGATGTTTACGCGGCTCTGCCCGTACGGCACGCGCGACCGCAGCGACTCCTGCGCATGCGGCGCGTAGAGTCCAGGCGACACCGTCCGATCCCATCGGCTGTTTGGCGTGTCACCGACGACGCCGACGATCTCGCGCGGTTGTTCTCCAGGCATGATCGTCACCGTGACGCGCTTCCCGATGGGGTCCTCGCCGGGCCAGTACCGACGAGCCATCGCTTCGTTGATGATGACGACCGGTGCTGAATCGAGCGTGTCGCGCACGGTGAACTCACGTCCACGAACCACGGGCACGCGGATCGTCTTGAAAAAGTCCGGCGTCACGAGCGCGTAGTTCGCGAACGGGTCGGTGGTTCGCGCGGCGAAACCGGCGGCCGGGCCTGCGCCTCCTTCGACCGGCCTTCCCTCGACCCTGAACGGCGCCTGCATGCCTCCACCTGACACGAGCGCCCCATTCGTTCCGCCTGCCGACTCGACACCCGGGATCTCGCGCAAGCGATCGCGCAGGCGATCGAAGAGTTGCCCGGGGATCGGACTCACCTCCAGCTGCACGGCGCCGTTCTGGTTACCAACCTGACGGAAGCCTTTGTTCGCAGGTACGCGAGTCTGGAACCAGACGACGCGATTCGGAATCGAGTCCGAGGTTGACTTGTTGCAGTTGCCAGAAGCTCTTGATCAGCAGCCCGGCCCCCACGAGCAGCACGAGGGTCAGCGTCACCTGCGCGATCACGCAGCGCACTCTGCACGTGCCGGTGTCCGCGTCCCCCCGCTGTGGCGCGGGCGACCTTGAGGGGGGTCACCAGGCTTTGCGCGGAAACGCTCAGCATCGGGACGAGCCCGAACAGGAGCGCCGTGACGATTGAGACGGCGACGGTGAACAGGAACACCGTGCCATCGAGGCCGATATGTTGCACGCTCGAGAGCCACTGCGGCGCGGCGGCAACGATCGCGCGCACGCTGAACCACGCGAGCCCGATCCCGAGCAACGCTCCCATGCACGCGAGCATCAGGCTCTCGGTCAGGAACAGTCGAACGATTCGGCGCGAGCTCGCACCGAGCGCAAGCCGGATGGCAACCTCCTTCTGCCGCGCAGTCGCACGAACGAGGAGCAGCCCTGCCACGTTGGCGCACGCAATCAGGAGTACGAAGCCGACAGCGCCCTGCAACACGCTCAGGATGCGCCGAAGGTTGCCGAACAGCACGCGCTCGACGGGTTCTACGCGGATGCCTCGCCCCTTCTGGGGGCCAGGATCTTCCTGTTCGAGTCGTGCGGCGATTCCCTCGATGTCGGCCTGCGCACGCTCGATGGAGACATCCGGCTTCATGCGCCCGATGATCGTCAGTACGCGGTTCGTGCCGCGTGCCTGCACTTGAAACGGACTGAACGAGCTTGGAAGCCAGAAGTCATCTCTCGTATCGAAAATGCCGAAGCCCGGCGGCATCACGCCAACGATGACACTCGGTGTGCCGTCGAGGACGAGCGTTCGACCGATGAGTGAGGGATCGGTGGCGAACTTGGTGCGCCAGAGCCGATCGCTGATCACGACAACGCCATCGCCAAACCCCACCGTGTCTTCCTCGCGTGTGAAGAACCGGCCGAGTTGCGGCTGCACGTTGAGCGCTCGGAACGCGGACGCGCTGAACCGCGCACCCGACAGCCGTTCCGCCGGCTCACCGTTGCGATCGGAGTCTACGGTGCTCGACCAGTCAAGCATCGTCCCGACGGCATCGAAGCTGCTGTTCTGATCGCGCCACGCGAGGTACTCGACGATGCGCGCGCCGTCAGTCGACTGGGGATCGCCGGCAGGCGTCGTCCAGATCATCGTCAGCCGATCGGGATCCGGCAGCGGCGAGCCGCGCAGCGAGGACGCCCGCAGCACGCTGAAGATCGCCGTGTTGGCCCCGATGCCGAGGGCGAGCATCACGACCGCCGCGACGGCGAAGCCGCGCGAACGGAAGAGGACGCGGAAGGCGTTACGAATGTCCTGGCGCAGTGTGTCGGTCATCGCACCCTCGTGAATGAATCAGGCGCCGGCGCAAAGGTCAAACCGTGTGCCAGAACCGCGCGCGCGAGACCGCGCGATTGCACCGTTTTATTTGGGAAAGCTGCGGTTCGCTCGGAGCAGGCTGGCCGTTCGTGGGACGACCCCGTCCGCAGGCGCACACGGGTTGCTGTAGCGGCGTGTCTTTAGACCCGCCGAGAGCAGGCGGGCCTGAAGGCCCGCCTCTACCATCGAGACAGTTGCTTTGGCGACCGCACCGTTCCTATAGATATCTTGACGAGAGGGCTGGCAAGCAGTAAGGTGCGGACTTCGATAGATATCTTTACGAGAGACACCCGCGAAGGACAACAGGTGAGAGACAACAAGAAGGATCAGCTGCAGGGCACGCTCGATCTGCTCGTGCTGCGAACGCTGTCCACTGGCGGCACGATGCACGGCTACGCGATCACTGAGCGCGTGCAGCAAGTCTCGCGTGAGGTGCTGCGGATCGAGGCGGGCTCGCTCTACCCCGCCCTGCACCGCATGGAAGAATCCGGGTGGGTGCGATCGGAGTGGGACGTCTCCGACAACAACCGCCGGGCGCGGTTCTACACGATCACGACTGCTGGGCGGAAGCGTCTGTCCGAAGAAGAGGAGCACTGGACCCGGCTGGCCGGCGCCGTAACACGCGTGCTCAAGCAGGCCTGAGATGTCGTTCATCAACCGTGTTCTGAATCGCTGGCGCGAGCCCGTATTGGCACGCGAGTTCAACGACGAGCTGCGCTTTCATTTCGAGAGCCGCGTCGACGCCAACCTGCGGCGAGGCATGAGCCGCGACGAGGCCGAGATTGAAGCACGTCGTCATCTCGGCAGCACGCTACGCGCGCGTGAGGGTATGCGCGAGGCGAGGGTCAGCGGCATCATCGACGGCGTGGCCGGCGACGTTCGGCATGGCGCGCGTGTCTTCAGCCGCAAGCCGTGGCTCCGGCGATGGTCGTGGCGACGCTGTCGCTCGGGATTGGGGCGAGCGCCGCGATGTTCTCGCTCCTCAACGCCGCGCTCTTCAGGCCGCTGCCCTTTCCGGACGCGGGCCGCCTCGTCGCCCTGAGCGACGCCATCCGAGGCGACGAGCGCCGTGTTGCCAATCCGATGATTCCGGAGCTGCTCGATGTCCGCGCCGCGAGCACGACGTTCGAGGCCATCTCGTTCTTCGATACGCGCGATTCCCAGATCAACGGCGGCGCGGAGCCCGCTCGTGTCTTTGCCGCACGCGTCGAATCGTCCCTCCTCCCGATGCTGGGGGTCCGTCCTGCGCTCGGGCGCCTGTTCGCCGATGCGGACGGCCGTTCCGGCAGCCAGTTCGTCGCGGTCCTGAGCGACGGGCTCTGGCGGCGCAACTTCGGAGCCGATCCAGCGGTTGTTGGCCGATCGCTGGTCGTCAACGGGCTTCCCCACCTCATCGTCGGCGTGCTGCCGCAGGACTTCTCCATCGACTACATGACGGCGGAGCCTGTCGAGATCGTATCTGCCCTACCCGATGATTCCGGCCTACACGTCATGGACCGCGGAGTTTGCATTCGAACGGCGCGTGATCGCCATCGGCCGGATGAAGCGTGACGCCACGATCGAACGCGCGTCGGCGGAGCTCGACTCCATCTCGCGTGCCGTCGTCGCCGCGCATCCGAACATCTATCGCCAGATCCCCCAAGTAAAGGAGGGACGTGAGCCATATGTGGCCGCACGGGATCTGCGTGCCTCGATCGCGGAAGGCTCGAGCAGCTCGGCACTCGTGCTGCTGTCGATGGCGGTTGTGCTCGTCCTTTTGATCGCGTGCACGAACACCGCGCAGTTCCTGCTGGCACAGTCGCTCGAGCGTCGTCCCGAGGTAGTGGTGCGGAATGCGCTCGGTGCGAGCCGTGGCCGGCTGCTTCGCCAGTTTCTTCTCGAGGCGCTGCTACTGGCCGGGGCCGCCAGTGTTCTCGGCCTTGTGCAGGCGATTTGGCTGACGCAAGGCTTTCGCTCGCTGATGCCGTCGTTCACGCCGCTCGTCGGGACGATTGGGGTTGACCGTCCGGTGCTCGTGTTCACGGTGGGAGTCGCCGTGTTTACCACCGTTGTGTGCGGGCTGGTGCCTGCGTGGCGATTCTCACACACCACACATCTCGGCACACGGGGGACCGTCGCGGGGCACGAGCTTACCCGCCACGTACTGATCGCCCTCGAAGTTGCGATCTCGATGGTGCTGCTGGTGGGTGCGGGCCTCCTGCTCCGTAGCCTGCAGGAGCTTCAACGCACGCAGAGCGGGTACGAAGCCAATGGCGTCACCGCGATGCGCATTCGCGGAATCAGTGGTGGGGCGAGCGCACAGAGCAGCGCGCTCGGGGCCGTGTATCAGCAATACCTGGATCGCATCGTCACGTTGCCCGGCATCGAGTCCGCTGCTGTCGCCAGCCTCGCTCTACCGAGCCGTGCGGGCACCGGGTTTTCGATCGCCGGGAGCGGAGACGCGAGTACGTCGCGCCGCGATTTGGCGAGCTACCAGATCGTCAGTCCAGGGTACTTCTCGGTCCTCCGCATTCCGGTGAAGGAAGGACGAACCTTCGCGGCGTCGGACATCAGTGGAAGGCCGCCTGTCGCGATCGTGAACGAGGAGTTGGCACGTCGTGCGTGGCCAGGTCAGAGTCCGATCGGCCGGCAGATCACAGCAGGCGAAGGTCCACGAGCGGCCACCATGACGGTTGTTGGCGTGGTCGGTAACATCAGGACTATGTTTCAGGTTGGAGACGAGCCGCAGATGTACGCCTCGTCGTTGCAGCAGAACGAGCCGAACGTGCTGCTGCTCGTCCGCCCCGCGGCGTCGACGACGGTGCCGCTCAACGCGGTGAAGAGCGCGATCTGGTCAGTGGAACCACGCCAGGCAGTGTTCAGCATCAGGCCGATGGAGGAACTGGTCGCCGAGCGAACCATTCTTCAACGTGCAGTCACCGCGCTCATCGGCGGCTTCGCGATACTCGCCTTCGTGATGTCGATTACCGGTGTCTACGCGGTGGTGACGTACCTGACGTCGCGACGAGTGAAGGAGATCGCCTTGCGGCGCGCCATCGGCGCGCGGAGCCAGGACGTCGTGTCCCTCCTCGCTGGACCGGCGTTTCGCTGGACGATGGCGGGTGTGCTTCTCGGCGTTGTCGGCGCCGTGCTCGGCAGCGGTCTTCTGCGCGCGACAGTGACAGGCGTGATCCCACTCGACACGATCACCGTCGTCGTCACCGGCGTCTCGTATCTCGCGGTCGTCGGATGCGCGATCTGCGTGCCAGCGTTGGTTGCGTTGCAGATCGATCCAGCCACCGCGTTGCGATCGGAATAGGGCGGGGTCCGAAGACCCGCCTCTACGCCGGAGACAGCTTCTTCAGCGACCGTGCGATCTCGGTGATGCGCTGTCCGTACTCACGGGCCGCGGTGATTGGATCCCCCGATTCCGTCTTCGCAGGAACGACGACCATCCCGGCGCAGGCAGCCGCGGCGTAAATCGGCTTCAGGACTGATTCCTCGTCACGCGGCGCGAGCGGCGCCGCGATCTTGCCACGCATCGAACCAATCGAGGGAAGCAAGGCGCAATACGATTCGATCTCCGCGCACGACTCAGGCGGCGTCGCCAGCACGATGACATCCGCCCACTGCGGATCCGCCGGACGGGGCGCGACGTAGTCGCGATTCATCCGATCCAGGTTCTCGCGCCACGCGGGTGTCGCATCGATCGTCTTCGTGTCCGCGTGATCGACGACACGACGCAACCGGATGTTTGCCCTGGCCTGAATGGCACCCACGCCTGCAGCGAGCGCGATGCGTTCCGCGTTGCCGTAGCGGGAATAGAAGACGACGAGGACGTTGATGTCGGACATCGGTTATCGATCCTCGTCAACTTCCAACTCCAATCTCCAACTCCCAACTTCGAGGTTCTGGTTGGGAATTGGGAATTGGGATTTGGGAATTGACAACACTCAAGTGCTAAGCGAGATCGAATAGCAGCAGTTCTGACTCCTCGCCATTCGCCCCACGAAGCCGCAACGCTGCTTCGTCGCTGACCGCGAGACCGTCCCCTTCCTTCAGCGCCACACCGTTGACGTCGATCGCGCCGGTTGCGACTTGCACCCACGCGTGACGGCCTGGGCGAATCGAGTAGTCAACCGAATCACCGGCGCCGAGCACGGTCGCGTACATGCGCGCGTCCTGATTGATGAACGCCGCCGGCGGATGACTCGTCTTGCCTGGTCCCGCGATGAGGCGTAACGCGCCGCGCTTCTCGGAGGACGGATACCCGAACTGCTGATACGACGGCTTTAGGTCCTCGACAGCCGGGACGATCCAGATCTGAAGGAAATGCGTCGGCGACGTTGCCGATGCGTTGAACTCGCTGTGGATCACACCGGAGCCGGCGCTCATCGCCTGCACTTCATTCGGGCCGAGCACGTGCTGCTCGCCCATGCTGTCCTTGTGCGCGAGCCCGCCGTCGAGGACATAAGAGAGGATCTCCATGTCGCGATGGCCGTGTGCACCGAAGCCTTTGCCGGCTGCGACACGATCGTCATTGAGCACACGCAGAGCACGAAACCCCATGTGCTTTGGATCGTGATACCCGCCGAAGGAAAACGTGTGGTAGCTGTTCAGCCACCCCAGATCGGTGTGGCCGCGGTCTTCTGCCTTGCGCAGCGTTAGCATGCCTTCATACTAACGCTGCACAGCGTTAGACATTAAACGTGAGCGTGGTTCCCGAGAGGGTAGACGCGAACGACCGGAGCGGGCTATTGGCCGGGCCGTTGGCAACTCCCCCGGCGGTCGTGTATCTGGAACCGTGGCAGGGGCATGTGTAGAGCTGCCCATTGAAGCTGTCCACCGTGCAGCCTTCGTGAGTACACACGGCCGTCACTACTGTGAACGCTGTCGTTGAATCACGGAAAACCAGGAAGACGTTGGGTTGCAACGACGACGCCTGGACGAGCGCCGCGCTACCGGGATTGGCCAGCGATCCGCTCACCGAGACTGAAACTGTTCGACCAGAGACGGTAGCGTTTATAACGGGCAACGCCTGAGTGGTGCCGCCGCCACCCGACGGGTTCGTTGGATTTCCATCGTCGCCACCACCGCCGCACGCGGGTAACAGCGCACTGACGGCAACGAGCGACGCCGCCTGACAGGCATGCGCGCAAAACTGCCGACGCGAGGGTTCAGACACTTGCTCCGATGAGAGTGTGATCACGGTCGGCACTTGCCGCTGCGGTGTTGTCACATGTCGCTCCTTGTCGAAAGACCTGACGCCACGGGCAATAGTCGTGCCTGAAGCCGGCAATGCGAGTTCCTGAGAATACCTCAACGCGACACACACTCAGTCCAACAGGACCGATACGCTCGTCCAAAAAGATGTACAGCGAATGGGCTGCAATGGACACTTGAGCTGTTTTCGCAGCAACCGTTCGCATAGACTCCGCCTACTGGAAGCGGGCTGCCGTCGCAGCACGCGTGCGCCTCGACTCATGCCGAAAATTCTCGCGCTGTCCACCGCCATCCCGCCGCATCGAATGGACCAGGCATTCGCCCGCCGCGAGATGGCACGGCTCTGTGAAGGTCAACCACGCCTCGAACGTTTGATTCCGGTGTTCGACCGAACCGGCGTCGACACGCGACATCTTGTCCACGAACCCGAGTGGTACTTGGAGTCTCGCTCGTTCGAAGCGCGAAACGAGGAATACGCCGCCAAGGCCCTCGAGTTGTCGCAGAAAGCGGTGCGCTCGTGCCTCGCGCAATCAGGCACAACGCCCGACGAGATCGACCACATCTTCGTCGTCACAACGACCGGGCTGACGACGCCAAGTCTCGATGCGCTGCTTGCCAGCTGTCTGGGTCTGCGCGCGGATGTGCGGCGCTCTCCCCTGTTTGGGCTCGGATGTGCGGGCGGCGCCGGCGCACTCATACGTGCGTGCGACGTGCTGTCATCGCGGCCGGGAGACAAGGCACTCGTGGTGTCGGTGGAACTTGGAAGTCTGATCTTTTCGAAGCAGGCACAGACGGCGACAGACCTCGTTGGCGTCGCGCTCTTCGGCGATGGCGCGGCTGCCGCGCTGCTCGGCGGCGACGACACAGACGGCCCGGGCATCCGCATCGCGCACACGCGCACACACCTGTTCAAGGACTCGCGTCATCTCATGGGATGGCGCTTCACCGGAGACGGGATGCGGCTGGTGCTGTCGCGCGATATCCCGTCGCTCGTGGGCTCGTGCGTGGCACCCGTGGTCCAGGATTTTCTGAAGGACGCGGGCCTTTCGTTCGCCAACATCAGGCACCACATCCTGCATCCCGGTGGCGCCAAAGTGATGTCCACCTATCGATCGGCGTTCGGCCTGTCTGACGATGCGCTGTCGATCGCGCGCGAGTGCATGCGTCAGTTCGGCAACCTGTCGAGCGCGGCGGTGCTCGTGATGTTGAGCAATCTCGTGGCAAGCGGTGCGCCGCAGTCTGGCGACACCGGGCTGATGCTTGCGCTCGGTCCGGGATTCGCCGCGGAAATGCTGGCAATCGTGTGGTAGCTGACGTCGCGATTGCCGGTGGCGGACCCGCGGGCGCCGCGCTCGCAATCGAGTTGGGACGCCGGGGCGTGCGCGTCAATCTCTACGAGAAAGCCCGTCATCCGCGTCTCAAGGCGTGTGGTGAAGGGCTGCTTCCGCACGGTGTCACCGCGTTACGGGCGATTGCCGGATTGCCTGATGCCCCGCGCGTTCGCGGCCTGCGCTTCGTCGCCGGCAGCGCATCGACAGATGCCGACTTCCCCGAAGGCTTCGGCATGGTGGTGCGTCGCGACTGGTTCGATGCGTGGCTCTTCGAAAAAGCGGCGGCGACGCCCAACGTCGATGCGCGGACGGGCATGCCGTATCGATCCGAAGGCGAGCCCTTCGTTGTCGGCGCCGACGGACGCCATTCACACTTTCATCGTCGACTCGAAGCGCGTCGTCCACGACACACGCGCGTCGGGCTGTCGGCTCACGTGACCGGCCTTGACGATGTGAGCGATCGCGTGGAGGTGTTCTTCCATCGCGACGGCGAGTTGTATGTCGCTCCGACTGGCGGTGGCGAGACGCTCGTCGCCGCGCTGTTTCATCAGTCGCACTTTCGTCGCGACGGCATCACGTATCTGCTCGACGCAATTCCCGAGATGCGCGCGCGCTCGCAACGCGTGAAGCTGACGACGCCCGTGCTGGCGGCGTCGCCGTTGGGAGTGCGCCTGTCGCGCATCGTCGATCGCGGGTTGCTGTTGATCGGTGATGCCGCTGGTGCACCCGATCCGATCACTGGAGACGGCATCGCGCTGGCGATGGCATCGGTGGCGCCGGCCGCAGACGCGATCGTCTCAGGCGATCTCGCGTCCTACGAACGGGTCCGACTCGACATGGGGCGTAACGCGGATCGGCTCGGACGACTGCTGCTGGCCGTGTCGCGCGCGGAAGGACGTGCAGCGCACGCGCTCCTGCGTAAGCGATCGCTCGTGACCACGCTGCTCGACGTCGCGCTCGGCCGACAGCCGATGAATGTCAGGACGATGCTGAAAGCAGCTCTGTAGCCATGCACGGTCCGACGGGGCGATGGGGCGGGGGTGCGACGGTGCAGTGCGAGGGTCCGGGGTCCGGCGTGCGGTTCGCAAGCGTACGCCCGTCCGACGGGACGGACTATCGGACCGGGACTCTCGGACCGGGACCATCGCACCTTCGGACTGGACCCTCGCACCTTCACCCGCCCCGTTGCCCCCTCGGACCGTGCGTCATGAGATCCCGCATCTACCAGCCGGAAATCATGGACGAGGAGACCCTCGACCAGGACACTGTCGACGAGATCTATCGATATCTCGCGTCGGTGAATCGCTATCTCGGGGGCGTGAACGCGACGATTGCGCGATTCGAAGCGTTCAGCCGCAACTGGCGCGCGGGCGAGCGCATCGAGGTGCTGGAGATCGCCTGCGGCGCCGCCGACGTCCCGAAGGCGCTGATCGCGTGGGGGCGCTCACGCGGCTTCGACCTGCGCGTGACCGCAACCGACATCCTCACGAGCGCGCTCGACTACGCGCGTCGCGTTCCGCCGGTTGATGAGCGACTGCGCCTCGTCTGTGCCGACGTCGAGCGGCTTCCGTTCCTCGATCAGACGTTCGACTACGTCACCTGCGCTCTCTTCTTCCACCACCTCATCGACGCACAAATCATCAGCGCGTTGAAGGCCTTCGATCGGCTTGCTACCCGTGGCATCGTTGTCAACGACCTCGTGCGGTCGCGCCGTGCCTACGTCTGGACCTGGCTCTTCACGAAGCCGTTCCATCCCATCCTGCATCACGATGGCCCGCTGTCGATTCGCCGATCGCTGAAGCCCGACGAGATGCAGCACCTGGCCTCGGCCGCAGGCCTCCCGTGGTTGACGGTCCGGCGCCACTTCGGCCATCGCATGACGCTCGCGGGGCAGAAATAATAGAGACTCGAGGGACTGACAGCTTCCTGACGAGGAATTCAGGATCTCTTCAGTTCCATCGCGAGCGGGACCCCGAGTAGCATCCGCGAGCAAGGGACACGTCATGGTCAAACGCGCGCTCATCTTCGTCCACCGCTGGCTGGGCATCGCCCTCTGCCTGCTGTTTCTGCTCTGGTTCCCCTCGGGGATCGGGATGATGTATTTCCCGATGCCGAGCGTAACGCCCGCGGCGCGCTTCGACCGCCTGCCGATTCTTCAGTCATCCAAGGTGACAGTCTCGCCGGGCGAGGCGGCAGAGAAGCTTGGCGTGGATCCAGAGGATCTCACGCTCACCTCCTTCGATGGCCGGCCGGCGTATCGCGCGGGAGGTGGTCGCGGCGGTGGCGGACCAGTGCTCTACGCAGACACGGGCGAGGAGCAAGGCGAGGTTCCCACCGAGTTGGTGCAGCGCCTTGCGTCCACCTGGACTGGTCAGCCTGTGAGTAGTGCCTCCGTCGAGGAAATCACCGAAGTCGATCAATGGACGCTGCAGACGCGGCTCGCAGATCTGAGCCCGGTGTTCAAGTACTCATGGCCGAACGGTGAGCAGGTCTACGTGTCGCAATCGTCAGGTGAGGTCGTGCAGTACACGACGACTGCTTCGCGCATCGGTGCGTACCTCGGCCCCATCCCTCACTGGTTCTACTTCACGCCGCTCCGCAAGAACGGACCTCAATGGAGCCGCGTCGTGATCTGGTCATCAGGCATCGGCACGATCTCCGCAATCATCGGCGTGGTCATCGGCATCTGGATGTATTCGCCGTCGCGGAAGTATCGCTACGCCGGCGCGCCAACGAGCATCCCGTACCGTGGTCAGAAGCGGTGGCACACCGTTTTCGGGCTGGTCTTCGGCATCGCGACGGTGACGTATGCGTTCAGCGGCATGCTGTCGATGGACCCGTTTCCCTCGTTCAACGATCGCGTGCAGCAGCGGCGTGCCGGCGGCGAACCAAATGTCCGCGCCGCTTTGCACGGCGATCTCGACTCAACCGGATTCGAAGCCAAGCACCCGAAGCAGGCGCTCGAACAACTTGGCGACCTTCAGGTCAAGGAACTCGAACTGATGGCATTCAATGGCGAGGCGATCTACCTCGCCCGGCTCGCCGACGGCGACACGCGCGTCATCCCCATGCGTGCGGATCCAAGAGCCGGCTTCGATCAGAAGGACATCGTCCGCATCGTCTCGGCCGCCGCCGACGGACAGATGACGACGCGCGTGCTGAATCAGTACGATCGCTACTACCTGGATCGCACCCGTCGTCTCCCGCTGCCTGTGATCCTTGCGGAGGCCACGACCGGCCAGCAGACACGCTACTACATCGACCCGAAGACCGCGCGCATCGTGCAGACCTACAACTCGGGCAACTGGGTCAACAGGTGGCTGTACAACGGGCTCCACTCGCTGAACTTCCCCTGGCTCTATAACTATCGTCCGCTCTGGGACATCGTCGTCATCACGCTGATGCTCGGGGGCACGGCGCTCTGCGTCACGTCGCTGATCCTTGCGTGGAGAGTGCTGGGGCGTAAGCTCGCGCGAGCCCTCAATGCGAACGGCTCGCGAGAACCGACGCTGTCAGAAGATCTCGCCTGAGTGTCCGTCTCAGTTCTTGCCTGCAGCGTGCGCGGATGCGGCCTGCCGCTGACGCGCCGCGATCGCGCCCTCGTCTGCTCCGCCGGTCATTCGTTCGACCTCGCACGCAGCGGCTACGTCAATCTGCTGCAGCCGCAGGATCGACGATCGCTCGTCGCGGGCGATTCAAAGGCGGCGGTGGACGCTCGCGCTGCGCTCGAACAGGCGGGAGTCGGCCGCGCCATCGTCGATGCGATAGTCCATACGACAGCCGCTCTCCTCTTACCAGCAGACGCGATCGTCATCGACCTGGGCTCCGGAAGCGGGGAGATGCTGGGCGGCCTGACCAAGGCGCGGTCGATCTCAGGGATTGGTATTGACCTGTCCGTAGCCGCCGTCGAACTCGCCGCCCGCCGATTTCCTTCACTGACCTGGGTCGTTGCCAACGCGGATCGCCGTCTCCCGCTTCAGGATGACAGCGTAAACGTCGTGCTTTCCATCCACGGGCGACGAAATCCATCTGAATGCGCGCGCGTGCTGAGAGCGAGTGGCGTGCTGATCGCCGTGCTGCCAGCGCCTGACGACCTGATTGAGCTACGAACCGTCGTTCAGGGAGAAGGCATCGAACGCGACCGCGTCGACGCGATGCTCGCCGAGCACGCGACCAACTTCAGGGTCGTCGAGCGTCTCCCGATCCGGGAGCAACTCACGTTGGAACGAGACGCGTTACTGAATCTGCTTCGCGGCACGTATCGCGGCGCGCGATACAAGATGTCCGAACGCGTTGAATCGATGGACCGAATGGACGTGACGCTCAGCTCTGAAATGTGCGTCTTGAAAAGATCCTGAGAGCAGACCAACGCCCAACCTCCAACTTCCAATTTCCCAATGTCGATGTTGGGAGTTGGGAGTTGATACTGCTTGGGGTCAGACCCCGTTACAGATTTTCACATGTGAAATTGCGTGAAGGGGTCTGACCCCATCCTAGACTCACGAGTGCCGCAGCGCGAGGAAGATGTCCGCGTTCTCACGCGTGACGAGCAGCAGCGCTGGCCGCTCGTGCGACGCCGCCAGGGCCGACTTCAGCTCGTTCGGCGTTTTCACGGCTTCGCCGTTGACCTGGCTGATGACGTCGCCAGGCTGCAGTCCGGCAGCTGCCGCCGCACCGTCCGGGTTGACGTCGCGAACGACGACGCCTTCCTTGCGGTCCGAAAGGCCGAGTTCACGTGCGACCTGCGGCGTCAGCGATTCCACCGCCATCCCGGTCGGTCCGAACTCCGGACCTTCCGAGTCCTGGTCGCCGCGCGAGGCTCGCTGACGAGCCGGCTCGAGTGCTCCCAGCGTGGCTTTCACGCTCTCGGTCTTCCCGTTCCGGACGATCTCGAGATCCACGGTCGATTCGGGCTTCGTCCCCGCGATCCGATTGCGCAGCGCATTGCTGTCCACAACCTTCTCGCCGTTGATCGCCGTGATCACGTCACCCTGCTTCAGTCCGGCGCGAGAGGCCGCGCCCCCCGGCTCGACAGAGTTCACCAGCGCACCGCTCGTGCTCGGCAACTTCAGGCTTGCCGCCAGGTCGGGTGACACGCTCTGAATCGAGACGCCGAGTTTGCCGCGCTGCACGCGTCCGTCCGTCTTCAACTGGCCCATGACCTCACGCGCCATGTTCGACGGAATCGCGAAGCCGAGTCCGATGTTGCCGCCGGTCGGCGTGAGGATCTGCGAATTGATGCCCACGAGCTCGCCGTTGATGTTGACCAAGGCTCCACCCGAGTTGCCCTGGTTGATAGGCGCGTCGGTCTGGAGGAAGTCCTCATAACTGCCATCACCGACGCCAGTCGCTCGACCCTTTGCGCTGACGATGCCCATCGTAACGGTCTGTCCGACACCAAGCGGGTTGCCCACTGCCAGGACCACGTCACCCACGCGCACCTTGTTCGAGTCGCCGATTGAGACGGTCGGAAGATTCGCTGCGTCGACCTTCAGCACCGCGAGGTCACTGGCCGGATCGGCCCCGATCACCTTGGCGTCGAACACACGCTTGTCGGTCAACTCGACGCGCACCTGGTCGGCACCGTCGATCACGTGGTTGTTGGTCAGGATGTAGCCATCGGTCGTCGTGATGACGCCAGAGCCCAGCCCCGATTGCCGCGGAACGCGCTGCTGACGCGGAAGCTGGAACTGCCTCCCGAAAAAGCGAAACAGGTCATCGTCGTCGGGAAACTGCGTTGGAACCACCGACGCCTTCTTCTCGACACGAACGGTGACGACGGCCGGCGCCACAGCGTCAACCACCGGCGCGTACGACGTCGTGGTATCAGACCCCTTGAGGTGTGGCGTGTCAGCGGTGCGGACGGCTGACTGCGCGGCCGACACGATAGCGCTCGGCGACTGCGCCAGCCCGATGTTGTAGCCGGCCATGGCGATCAGCGCGACAAGCGCCGCGCCGATTCCGGCGCGAGTCAGGGCGGGTCGCCGGGGAAAGTTGAACATGGTTCGTAACTCCTTTGCTCGAAAACTGCTCACATCGAGTAGGACGAACCAGAAGCTTTCCAAGTCGTGACACCAACATTACATGCGTGTAATGGGGCCGGTTGGTGGTTGGTGGATGGTGGTGGGTGGGTCGTAACTACGGTCCACAGGTAGTGTGACGATGAACGTGGACCCGCGGCCGGGTTCGGCTTCCACATCGACCGTACCGCCGTGCGCGGCGACGATGGCGCGGACCAGACTCAACCCGAGTCCAAGTCCGCGCTCCGCCCGGCTCTGATCGCCGCGGTAGAGACGATCCCAGATATGCGGCAGATCGTGAGGCGGGATCCCGACGCCGGTATCCGAAATATCAAAGCGCACGACCGCGCCTTCACGGCGGGCACTCACCGAAACGCGGCCACCTGAAGGCGTGTATTTGATGGCATTGTCGACGAGATTGGCCAGCACCTGACGCAGGCGCCGGGAATCAGCCGGCACGGTCAGGCCTGATTCGACGTTCGTCGAGACCTCGATGTGTTTGTCTTCGGCGACGTTCTCGTACAGCTCCACGACATCATCGACGATCGACGCGACGGCAACATCGCTCATCTCCAGCCGCATGGTGCCAGTCTCGGCTTCGGAGATGTCCATCAACGTATCGAGCATCGCGAGGATGCGTTCCGATTCCTCGAGGCTGGTGACCAGCGCCTCGCGTTGCGCCTGCACGTCGTCGGACTGCAACGCGCGTTCGGCCACACCACGCAGGCGCGTCATCGGCGTGCGCAAATCGTGCGCGACATTGTCAAGGGCGTGCTCCATGCCGCGAATGAGCGTCGTGATGCGATCGAGCATCTCGTTGAACAGCGCACTGAGCTCGTCGACGGCATCGCGCTCAGGACGCACGGGCACTCGCGCGTTGATGCGGCCCGTGCGAATGATGTCTCGCACCGCCGTGATCAGCTGACGGATCGGCTGCAGCGTCGAGCGCGTCACGATCGCGCCGCCAGCCAGGCCGACCGCGACGATCACCAGCGAGACAATCGCGAGCACGGTGCGAAAGCGCGCGAGCAGTGCTTCGCGATTCTCGCTGCTCTTGCCGACCTGGAGCAGCGTGCCGTCCGCAAGGCGCGCCGACGCCACTTCGAGTCGCGCAGTTCCCGACTGAGACAGGATCTGCTCGAGGCCGCTCAGGCCGCGCAGGCGACTGACATCGAAGTCGTTGAACGCGTCAGGCGCGCTCAGAAAGAACGTCTCCGACCGGCCTCGCACCACGCGGACAAACAGGCGTTCCTGCCGGCCCGATCGCTGCTCGATATCCACACCTTCTGCGAGCGAGTCCAGTCCGCCCTCTGCGTATCGCTGCGAGTACTCACGCAGCGTGGAGACCACGAGTTGCTGATCGCGCTCCACGAGCGACGCCTCGAGCAGGCGGTACGTCAGCAGGATGATCGCCAGTGACGTGACGACGAAGACGACCGCGTACCAGGAAGCGAGGCGCAGACCCAGCCGGCCGCTGGGCTCTGTGACCGGCACGGCCTGTGGAGTCTCGGCCATCAGCTTGCTTTGAGGACGTAGCCGACGCCGCGGACCGTGTGAAGCAGCTTGGGGTCGAAGTCGCGATCGATCTTTTCGCGCAAACGCGAGACGAGCACGTCCACGACATTCGTGCCGGGGTCGAAGTTGTAACCCCAGACGTGCGACAGGATCATCGTCTTGGTCAGCACGCGACCCTGATTTCGCAGCAGGTACTCCAGCAACCCGTACTCGCGAGGGCGCAGGTCGATCGGCTTGCCCGCCCGCTCCGCTCGCCGGCTGAGAAGGTCGAGCGACAGATCGCCCAGCGAGAGCCGCGTCGGTTCGGTCTGACCTGTGGATCGCCTGATCAGGGCCTGGAGACGCGCCAGCAGTTCCGCGAACGCGAATGGCTTGGTCAGGTAATCGTCGCCGCCCGCCTGAAGCCCTTTGACCCGGTCGTCTACGGTTCGGCGCGCGCTCAGGATGAGGACCGGCGTACCGACGCCGCGCGCGCGGATGCGATCGATCAGCGCCAGGCCGTCGAGACGCGGCAGCATGACGTCGACGATCGCGGCATCGTAGCCGCCTTTGAGGGCCAGCTCGACTCCCCGCTCGCCGTCGGTCGCGACGTCTACCGCGTAACCGCTCTCTGCCAGTCCCTTGCTGACGAAGTCCGCGATCGTCGCATCGTCTTCGACCATCAGCACTCGCACAATACAGCGAGTGTACGGCACACTCCCGGTGCGTGAGGACGTTCCTCGATCGACCCCAATCCGTTATTGCTCGACGTGCGCTCTTCCAGGTCCACCTGTGGCTTGGCGTAATGACCGGCCTCTACATCTTCGTCGTGTGCGCGACCGGAGCGGTGCTGGTGTTCAGGATCGACATCCAGCGCGCGATGCATCCCGCGCTCTTCACCCCACGCGCGCCTGGTCCGCTCGCGGATCCGGTGGCTGTGATGGAGAGGGTCAGAAGGCCTATCCCGACGCAACGCTCTCCGGCGTCGAAGCGCCGACGACGTCCCGTCCGACCTATCTGGCGTATGCGACCAGTGGCGACCGCTTCGTCACGTTGTTCCTGGATCCGGTCAGCGCAGAATTGCTGGGCGAGTTGCCGGAACAGTCGTTCGTCCGCACGCTGCAGGACCTGCACTTCGATCTGCTCGGCGGCAGCAATGGTCGCCTTGTCAATGGCGTGGGCGCGCTGTTTTGCTGGGATGTGCCTGACCGGCCTCGTGATCTGGTGGCCGGGACGCAGTAACTGGACGCGCAGCTTGACGGTGGATTTCAGCAGACAATGGAAGCGAGTGAACTGGGATCTGCACAGCGCGGTCGGCTTTTGGACCGTTGCGCTGATCGCGATGTGGGCCGTCACTGGCGCCTACTTCGTCGTTCCCGACAGCGTTTCGGCTCGCCGTCAATCGCATCTCTCCGCTCACGCAGGTCGCCACGCCACAATCGAAGCCGTCACAGGCCACTGCGTCGCGCGCCCTCATGGCGTGCGCTCGTCGATGAAGCACGCAACTCGAGTGCCGGGACAGCACGTCGCGCGTGTCGTGCTGCCCTCATCGAACACGTCATCGTTTCTGGTCATGTTTTCGCGCGTCGCAGCCCACACCGGGCAATCCCGAACTGACGTCTGTCTATCTCGATCAATACACCGGCGACGGTCTCGGTGACCGCCTCGCGGCCAGACCGTACTGCCGGCGACATCGTCATGGCGTGGGTCGCGCCGCTGCATGTCGGCAACTTCGGCGGCAACGGCATCAGAGTCGCCTGGCTCCTGCTCGGACTCGCGCCGCCGGTGCTCTTCGTCACCGGCTTCATCATGTGGTGGACGCGCGTGGTGCGCGTGCGCTGGCTTGGTGCTCAGGTCGCTACTTCGTATCCGCCGGCAGCTGAGGGATAACCTCGTTCGGATACCAGTATTGCTTGTGACAGTTCTCGCAGGTCTCTTCGATCTTCTCGCCAAGCTCGAACACCTTGTTGCCGTCCTTGGCATCGATGGCCGCAATCACGTCGATCGCGGCGTCGTGAAGGTGCGTCGCGCGCTCGTTCCACGCCGCCCGATCCTTCGCGATGAGGACATCCATCTCCTCGGGTTCGAGCTCGACGCCCGGCGTCTCTGACTTCTCACCCGGCTGCGCCACTCGCCGGCCAGGCATCTTGAGCAGGTTGGCTGCTTCCGCCAGCGCAACCGCGCCATGGCGAACCTTCTTCCACTCTTCGTCAGTCTTGGGCACCGTCTCGACGAGCCCCTTCTCGTCCACGATCGTCGTCACTGACAGCCACACGACGTCGGCCGAGGGATCCACGATGGACAACATCAAGTCCTTGATGGTCGCCGTCGGCAAATACGTCGGCGCGGGTGGGGCTGCCGGTGCCTGGCTCTGGCACGCAGCGATCAGAGCCAGGCAGAAGACGAGCATTGCAAGACCGATTGAAATCCGGAAGGTTCGCATCAGGGCACTCCTGCGCAGCACGCCTCAGTTGAACTTGAACCGAATCGTGCTGTTCACGTTAATCGGCTGACCCGGGAACACCATTGTTGCTGAAGTGTCCCGGGAGGAAGTAGTCCGTCTTGTTGAACAGGTTTTCGGCGTTCAACGTCCACTCCCAGCGGTCGGTCGATAGCCGATTGCGCCTGAGAAAATCGTGTAGGCGTCCAGGTGGACCGAGTTGCTGTCGTTGACGAACTGCTCACCGACGATAGCGCGCGCCAAACGCCGCGTTGAAGCCGCGCTGAAAGTCCTTACGGACCCACAGGTTCAGCAGGTTGCGCGGAACGAATCGCGGGCGCATGCCGCTCAGTTCCTCGGCATCGTCGTAACGGGGCGTCGAGAAGCCGTAGTTGAAGATCAAATATGTCCGCCCACCCAGATCCGTGTTGATGTCCACGTCGAGCCCTGACGCCGTCTGCTCGCCAACCTGACGAACCGTCGTGACCGACTCCTGCACCGTCACGTTGTTGCGGGTGATGTGATACACGGCGAGGCTCGTGTCCACGCGGCCGTTCCACCCCTGCCAGCGATGACCCACCTCGTAGTTGCGCGCGGTGCTGGGATCGAGTTGGGAACCGTCGGGCGGCACGGTGTTGACCGGCGTGAACGAGCTCGACGTCGCGAAATAGATCTGCTGGTCGTAGCGCGGCGCGTAGACGATGCCGGCGCGATACGAAAACGCCGTCTGGTCGCGGTGAACAGGGGTGAACGGGATCCCACCCACTCGATCGACATTGCGCTCGTAGTCATCGACGCGGCCCGCGATGTTGAGCTTCACCTGCGGCAAGAGGTCGATCTGATCCTGCGCGTAGAACGAATTGATCTGGTCGTTGACGAAGGTCGTGCGCTCGATCGTCTCGATGTCGAGCGGCGTCTGCGTCTCTTCCAGCGTCGAGATGTTCATGGGCGCAATCGTCAGCCACCAGTAGCCGCACAGACAGTCGGGATCGTCTCCGGCAGTGACCTCGGTGCGGTACTTGTCGCGCTGATACTCGTATCCGAACAGAAGGTTGTGCGACCGCCGAGACGGCCAACCAGTTCTGACTGGTTCTGGATCGGTCGCCGGATGTGATGGAAGTCGAGCGGCTCGCGGAAGACCTCGTTGGCGTCCGGGTCGCCGTAGACCCCTTCGGTCACGAAGTACTTGTCGCTCGTGCGCTGAATCATCAGCGAGTTGCGGAATTCCCACTTTGGCGACAGGTTGCCATTGAACAGGACCTGCGTTTGTGAGTCCTCGACGAGGACGCGATCCTGCGGCAGGCTGAACCGCAGCTCCGGCTTGAAGTCGGGAAGATCGATGATGTTGAGCGGCACTCCGCCATCACCATCGAAGCGATCGCGATTGAAGGTCTGGTGCACGGTCAGCCGCGCAGTGTCTGTCATCAGCCAGGTCAATGCGGGAGAAATGTTGAACCTGTCGGCGCCCGCATCACGCCAGCCGTCGCTGTGCTCGAGGCTCGAATCCAGTCGATAGAGGAACTTCGTCGCTGCCACCAACGGCACCGGTCGCTCCACCAGCAATCTGATGCGTGTTGAATCGTCCCCCGCGATAGCTGAAGTCGTACGCGCGTACCGCCTGCGGCTTCTTTCTGACGATGTTGATTGTGCCGCCCACCGCGCCACTGCCGTAGAGCACGGAGCTCGGTCCCTTCAGAACTTCGACGCTCTGAATGTTGTTGGTCTGCGTGGCATAGCGGTTGCCGCCCATGCGCATCCCGTCCACCAGAACGACGTTGAAGGCGTCCCGATCGGGATCGCTGAACCCACGAATGGTGTACTGCTCGTATGCGCCATACCAGCGGACAGCCTGGACACCCGACGCGTTCTTGCAGCGCTTCACCGACGGTGTTAATGCCCTGCTGCCGAATGAGTTCCTGCGGAATCGAGCTCACCTGGGCGGGTACTTCGTCGTTGGCGACAGGTAGTCGGGTTGCGGTCGCCTTGCCGGCCGACGCAGTCACCGTCAGTGTCGTCGACACGCGGCCAACCGACATGACACGTCCATTGCCGGCGTATCTCGTCAGCGTGACGTTGCGAAAGCCGTCTCGAACCCTCGCATCGAGAACGTCAGCTCGATAGCTGCCGGCCGTCAGCCCCTGAAAACGATAGCCGCCCCCTCGTCGGTGGTCGCCGTGGACACCTGACCTCCGCCTGAGCTTAGGACCACGGTCGCACCGGGGATCACGCCCGCGTTGTCGCGAACGGTACCGGATAAAGAAAGCTGCTGTGCGGCGCTCTCGGTGACGAACGCGCACAGGATGATGACTGGCAATACGAACCTGGCACGAATCAGTGCCCTCATTCCCTGCCCTCCATTGAGAAACTCCCAACTCCCAAAGCCCAACTCCCAACAAAAGACTCGACTGTATAGGGAGGCCGTGAGGCTGCTACCTGAAGATTTTCTGAATTTTTGCGCACGGATCTCCTGACAAACAATTCAGGATCGATTCAGACTCGGAGCGGCTCGTGATAGTCTCCGGCGCCGGAGGCATCGATGAGAGTGTCCGCGCTCGCGGTCATCGTGGCCACGGCATGGAGCACGCTTGCGATGCCGGTGGCCGCCCAGTGGATCCGATTTCCAACGGCCGCCGTTCCGCGAACGCGCGATGGCAAGCCTGACCTGGCGGCGCGTACACCTCGGGCTGCCGACGGCAAACCGGATCTGTCCGGTGTCTGGCAGAACGACGGCTACGGCCCCCCGGGCGGCGAAGGGCTTGGTGCCACACCGAAGACCGTGTTCTTCGATCTCGTGCACGGAATGAATGGCGCGCCTCCTTTTCAACCGTGGGCGGCAACGCTTGCCGGGCAGCGACGGCACGACGAGGCGAAGGACAACCCTGATGCGCGCTGTCTTCCGTTGGGACCGCTGCAGATGCTGGCGCATCCGCTGCCGAAGAAGATTCTCCAGTCGCGCGGTCTCGTTGTGATCCTTCACGAGCGCAACATGGAGTTCCGTCAGATCTTCACCGACGGACGAGGCTGCCTGAGGATCCGCAGCCATCCTGGTATGGCTATTCGTCCGGACGCTGGGACGGGGACACGCTGGTGGTGGAAACGATTGGACTGCGCGACGGGCTGTGGGCCGATTTCTACGGAAGCCCGTTGACCGATCAGGCGCGGATGACCGAGCGGTTTCGCCGGCCCAACTACGGCACGCTGGAGATTCAGGTGACGATCGACGATCCGAAGGCGTATACGAAGCCCTGGACCGTCAATGTCAATCAACACATCGCGCTCGACACAGACCTCCTCGAGTACGCGTGCCTCGAGAACGAAAAAGACGTGCCACATCTCGTCGGCAAATAGGCATTCATGGAGCGAGTGCTCGAACCCGAGCTCATGGACGATGAGCTGCAGTCGATTGCGTATGCACGGGCGGACTTCAGCTCGTCGAACCAGTTCTTCGTCGATCGATTGATCAACGATTTTCCACGGCCCCTGAGTTCGGCGGTGGATATCGGGTGCGGGCCGGGCGACGTGATGATCAGGCTCGCACGTGCGCTGCCCGATCTTCATATCACCGCAATCGACGGCTCAGCACCGATGATCGCGCTGGCGCGTGGAGCGGTGATAACGGAGGGACTGAGCGACCGCATCGAGTTGGTGCAGGGATATGTGCCTGGCGTGGCGTTGAAGGCGCACAGCTTCGACGCAGTGCTTTCAAAGGATCTCCTGCATCACGTCCCGGATCCGTCGGTGCTGTGGAAGGAGATCGCACGACTCGGCAGGCCCGGCGCTGTGGTCTATGTGATGGACCTGGTTCGCCCACCGACGCCCGAAGAGGCCCATCGAATCGTTGACCGTGTTTCGGCGAGCGAGGATCCGATCCTGCGCGAGGACTTCTACAAATCGCTGTGCGCCGCGTTCACCGTCGACGAGCTTCGCGAACAGGTCGCCGCTGCCGGACTCGATCTCGAGGTCAGGCAGGCCAGCGACCGGCACGCGCTCATCAGCGGAGTTACTTCACCTTAGCTTTGGCCTTCCGCCGTTCGGCCCAGTACTTCCTCATGCGCTCGGACACCGCCTTGCGCTCTGCCGCGCTCATCGTCCGCACGCGCCTGCGCACTTTCTGAAGCGCCTCACGAACCGCCCGGCGCTTCTGCGGTATTGCCAGTTCTGGAAACGTTCGCTCGATGGCGATAATTTCCGCGCGAAGTTGTTTGAGCATGGTCTCGGCACCGCTGCGAGCCAGGTCGCGGAGCCGTTCTGCAGTCAGTCCACTTGATCCTCTTGGCCACTTGCCTCTCCTTATGACTATCAGTTGCTTACGTTTGAATCGCTTCCAGTTGCTTCAAATGGTGAATGTCGTGTCCGGCCATCTGCGCCATGATCCAGCCGACCGTCAGCTCACCATACTCGGGGTGAAAGAACGCGCGATCGAGCTGCTCCTTCGTCAGCCGTGTCCACATCGCAAGATTCAGGCCGCGGAGCGACGTGTATGCGGCGAGCGCGGTGCGGGCATCGGCGCCGTGATCGATAAGCATCCAATCGTCCTGCGAGAACGCCTGGGCCGTGTAGCCCGGCTGTGCGAGCGCGAAGCGTGCACGGCTGCTGAGTGCGAGCTCCGTCTGTGAGAGGTGCACGAGGATAAGCCGCGCACTCCACTTACCTGGCGCGTAGCTTCTCTCGAACTGGTCGTTACTCCAGGGCGTGACTAACTGACGAATACGTTCTGCGGTGTCTCCGAGGGCTTCGAGCGAATTGCGGTTTCCCAGATCTTCGGCATACGGATTCGCGACGGGCATAATCGATCAGTGATCGAAAGTTACATCCCGTCAAGAGATACTATTCGTATCAGCCCTTACGGAAGGACGGCAACTGCGCGAAGAGGGGCTCCACTGCCACCACCTATCTTCATAGGCAGGGCTATGACATAGGCTCCTGTAATCGGCAATCGATCGAGGGCAGTCAGGTTCTCGAATGCGGGTATATCGTGCTCATACAGGGCGCGATGAGACTCGAACAGGGTCGAAGGGCCGTAATCGATGCTGGCGGTATCGATCCCTAGGGCGCGAATGGGTCTATTTGTGACAATCCAGCTCGCCGCATCCGGATGAAGCCCCGGAAAATGCAGGCTGCGCGCGCCTTCGTCCCCACGCAGCGTCGTGCCCAGGTATCGCTCCGCACCCGGCCAACGAGTTGAAAACCCGGTTCTCAGCAGGACGATCGCGTCCTTCGGGATAGGGCCGTGCTCCTGCTCGAATCGCTGAAAGTCGGCAACGGAGACCTGGTAGTCGGCGTTACCCGCGCTCTGCTGGGTCACATCTACGACGACGGCCGGGCCTATCAGGCGATCCAGCGGGATCTTATCGACAGTTTGATGGCCTTCGGCAAAGTGCACCGGCGCATCGATGTGCGTGCCACCGTGCTCCGAGGTGAAGAAGCTATTGGCCGCGTAGTAATAGCCGGCGGGGGTGACGCCGTCCGCGTCGCGGCGGAGTTGGAATCCTTCTGCGGTGGGCCAATAGATCGTTTGTGAGTCGTAAGTATGTGAAAGATCGACGATTTCACCGGTCGGGAACATCACCGCCGGCCTCGAACCCGAGCACGCGGCAATCGAGAGGGTTAGAAGCAGCAGCACGGATCTCATGCCGCCACATTAGCAGGTTCCGGCTTGCGGCTGACTCAGCGTGGCTATTTCGGGTTGTCGAAGGTCACGTGCCGAATCCAGACGCCGCGGACCTGTTCTTCCGCTTCGGCGAGTGGTGTCGCGAATTGCGGGAGAAGGCGAAGTTGCTGATCCTTTGAGCCGGTGACGCCGTGAGTCCGCCAACGCTTCGGAGCACGCCAATCTCGTCCTCCGACAGCTTTCTGGCAGGTGTTCTGTCAAAGCTCGGCTGCGGCAGCGTCGCGAACATCTCCTCAAATTCTTGTGAGCGTTGTGGGCTCGCCACAATCAGGAAATGCTCCTTCTTACCCGTGCTGGTGATCTGCCACGAGATCGCCTCCCCGTTCCACATTCCTGGAAGACGATGGCGCTGTCCCGGCGGAAGCGGGTTGGTCAACGCCAGGCCCGGAAGCGGAAACAGCAGGTAAGACTCTCCACTCTCGTCTTCGTTGATGACGTAGATGTACGCAGGCGCGGACAGTTCAACCTGCAACGACAGGGCTTCATTGGGGGAAACCTTCGTTCCAGGTTTCAATCGCTCCACCGATCCGCTTTGCTCCCGATAGAACGCCGCTTCGATGCGGTACTCAGAGGTCGGGCTCGTTCGCAAGTGGAGTGGCTGACGACGTTGGTGTAGCTAAGGGTGTGCCGGTTTGTCCAGACACACTTGCAACGGATGTCGGTGATGGTCGCCCGAGACGCCACACTGTCAGGGATCCAACCGCCAGGACCAGAAGTGTAAGAGCCGCCAGCAGAAGTTTGAGCGAAGGAGTTGAATTCCGTGAAGGGTCTTATACCTGGTCCCAGCAGTTGGGCCAACGCGGTCTCCATGGCGCCGGTGCTCGGGAATCGTTGCGAGGGGTCTTCGGCGAGAGCACGTTCGATCACACGAATGAACGGATCGGGCAGGTCCGGCCTCACGTCGCGAAGCGGCTTCGGCGGACTATGCCTGCTGTGCAATTGTCCGATCGCGGTCCGCGTCTCTCCTTCGAACGGATGCGCACCCGTGACCAGGAAGTACAGCAGCACGCCGACGCTGTAAATTTCCGACTGCATCGTTCGGCTGCTTCCGGCAAAGACTTCCGGTGCCAGATAGAGCGGCGTACCTGCGAAGTCGCCACCGGGACCTGGTGGTTGACGATTGAGATCCCGGCTCGTACCGAAATCCATCAACACGGTCCGGCCACCATCCTCACGCATCACGTTGTGCGCCTTGATGTCGCCGTGAAGGACTCCGACGCCGTGTACGGCTGCCAACGCGCGACAGAGATCGATGCCGATGACTGCAGCCTCGTTCGCGCTGAACGGTGCCTGTCGCCTGACGATCTCGTCGAGCGTGTAACCCTTGACAAGTTCCATCGACAAGCCGATTTCGTCGCCAACACGTTCGGCGCCGAATGCCCTGACGACGTTGGGATGCTTGACCTTGACGAGCCGGCGCGCTTCCTCGAGCGCCTTCTCCTGCTCGCCTGCCAGCTCAGGATGACGAGGCCGTGTGATCTTGAGCGCCACTTCAATCTGTAAGCGTGGGCTCGATGGCGCGATAGACCACGCCGAACGTTCCGACGCCGATCTGCTCGATGATCTGGAAGCGGCCCCACGAAACAGGGACCTGCTCGTTGACGCGGGCATAGCGTTCGAGCGAACGAAGCTCCTCGGCGACCGCGGCCTGGTCCGGTGTGGCGATTTGGTCCTGCAGTTCCTTCCAGTTGACTGGTTCGCCGCTGGAGATCTTGCCGGCGACTGACAGCAACGGATCGTCAGCGTTTCCGCTCATGTGCCATTTCCTCTGCCAGCCTGACAAGCGCACGGCTGAGCGCCATGTGCACGGATGCAACGCTCGGCCTGTCGAACATCACGGCGATTTCCGCGTGAGGGAGGCCCATCTCGATGCGCGCGATGATCAGTTCCTTCTCCTCAGGGCGAAGACGATCGAGTGCAGCTTCGTAGCGTTCGAGCGTTTCGTGTCCGATGGCAAGATCGAGCGGTGAAGCCTCTTTGCCAGCAATTTCCGGATCCAACGGGTCTGGCGGCCCTGTCCGTTGATACTGCCGCGCAATATCTCGAATGCGGTTCCACAAGGCTGTCCGCACATATCCTTGAAAAGCGCCTTCGTGGCGGGGCTCGAACGACGGCAGTCGTTCGACCACTCGCATGAGCGTGTCCTGCACCAGATCGTGCGTCTGCAGCGCACCGCGCGCAGCAGGCGGAATGCGGCCATGTGCCCAACGCTGAAGGCGCGGCGTGTAGCGGGCACAGAGCGCTTCGAGGGCGTCTCGATCGCCGGCGTTGGCGCGCAGCACGAGGTCGAACGAGGATGCGGCACTAGGGAGTGGACCCGTAGCGTTCACGGGTGGCACGCCGCGTTTAGGCGCGGATTCGTCCATCGTGGAGACCAGCTCTATCGCGATGCTGGCCGCGCCTATCATAGCCCTTCCCTCTTCGCCTTCACTCTCTGGATCAACGCGCTCGGAGGGACGACCTAACATCGGCGTTTCTGGTTCGCTCGAGCTAACGCCAGTCTCCTGCAGCCACAAAGCCGGCCCAGTAGAACGGATGCGTGCTCTGCTGCCGTGCGCGGCGATCGCGCAGCACGCTGAGGCTGGCTTCGCGCACTGCGTCTGCCGTGTCGAGCCCTTCACGAGCCGGCCTTCGTACAGCGCTCGCATCCAGACACGAGCACTCCGGTCCTCTACCTGCCAGAGGCTCATCACGACCGTTCGCGCTCCCGCCACCTGGAACGCACGTCGCAGCCCGAACACGCCCTCCCCTGCCCGCAACTGACCGATGCGGTATCGCACACAGAGAGCACTGCCCACTCGACGCCCTCGAGGTTCAGCTTCCCGTGCTGGGGGTCTTTTAGGCGAGGCCGGCCCGAGGGCCCTATCGCCAGTCGCCGGCCGCGACGAATCCGGCCCAGAAGAAGGGATGCCCGGACGCGGTCGCCGACCGCCGAGCGCGCAAGGTGGAGAGGGCCGCCTGGTGGACGGCGTCGGCCGTGTCGAGACCCGCGCTCGAAGCGCCCCTGGTAAAGCGCGCGCATCCACTGCCGGGTGGACCGGTCCTCGACCGACCACACGCTCATGATGACCGTGCGGGCGCCGGCCGTTTGGAAGGCGCGGCGCAGCCCGAACACCCCTTCGCCCACCCGGACCACTCCCAGGCCGGTTTCGCACGCCGACAACACAGCCCAGTCGAGCCCGGTCAGGTCCAGCCCTGCCACTTCTTCCGCCGTGAGGATTCCGTCGTCTTCATCGGCCCCCGCCGAGGAACGCTCATTCGCGCCGGCGAACGCGAGACCCGGAGAGGAGCAGCGGGTTCTCCGGAGCCAATTGCTGGCGCCGCCCGCGCGGACGGCTGGCGGCGCCGGCGTCTCTTGCGCCGCTCCGACTCGTGAGGCCACCCACCGCGCGCGTCCCCGGCGCCACCTCGCGTCGCACTCGTCGCCGAGGAAGAACCCGTGCGTCGCGAGGTGAAGCACGCGCCGCCCCGGCGCGAGCTGCTTGAAAGCGGCTTCGGATGCGACAGCTGCCGACCAGCGTTTGCGCGGCTTCGCTCCGCTCCGTCCGCGCCGACGACGCCCAGAGCTTGGCCACTTCCTCGGCCTCGGCTCGCGCGGCCGGCAGGGGATTGAACGCATCGATTCGGAACCCGCCAAGCACGTGCCGAGGCCTACATCCGTGCCGCGAGTGGCGACGACCGCGCTCGGTGGCGCCGGCGGCGCCGCGGGGCCTGCCTGAGTCGCCGGCCGACGCGAAGACCTGCGGGTGGAGAACGCCGCGGCCGCCCACGGCGAGCAGCCGTGCCCGGAGCCGTTGCTCGGCCGCGGGGCTCCGGTGCGGCAAGATCGCGCTCGGCCGACAGGTAGTGGATCACCGGGCCGCGCTCGAGCAGGTAGCCACCCATCGAGGCCGGCAGCGCGGCGAAGGGGACCAGATTGATCGCCGAGTCCGACACCACGAACACGCGCGTGGCGCCGTCGAGATGCGTCGCGACGGATCCCAGATGCGACGCCGGAGCAACGCCGCGCCCGACACGCGCAGTGCCTTTTCGGCGGCCGCCAGGTCGCACCGGCTGCCGGGCGACCCCGGCCGATGAGCTCGTCGCGCCATGCGGCTAATCGCGCCATCAACGTTGCGGCTGCCGCCGAGCGGTACCGCGACTGGCTCGCTGCCGCCGGCCCGGAGCACGAAGCGACGTACGAGGGAATTGTGCGCGCCGTCGCAGCCCGCGCGGGGTCAGGCCGAGCGTCGTCATGACGGTCGGTCGTAGCGGAAGAACGAGACGAGCGCGGTGTCCGCCGGCAGAGCGGCGCGGATTTCCGCGAGGCCGATGGTGGCGCGCCGCGTGTCGGTTCTGAACGTGGCGCTGCGCTCGGCGAGCGCGCGCTCGGCGTCTTCCTTGTCGCGGCGCGCGACGTCGACAAGCGTCGCGTGCTCGCGCGGGTCGCCCGATGGCCCGCGCACGACCAGGTTCGCGAACCGCTGCCGAGCCGAGCGAAGGCGGTCCCACAGCGCTTTGGTGTCCTGCCCTCCGCGTCAGAGACCGCGCGTCGTCGCAGGCTCATCTCGTCGAGCGTGAGCGAGCGCCCGAGGATCAACTCGTCGAGCACCGCCTCGCGATCAGCCGGCGACGTCGCGAACGACATCGCGATGTCGAGCCCTTTGGGCCATGTTCGCGCGTACTCGAGCGCCTGGCGCTCGGGCAGCGAGCCGAGTGTCAGGAGTGCGTGCTCGCGGGCGATCTTCTGCCCCCGCAGTCCGCGCGTGAACGACTCGGCGGTCTTGCCAAGTCGCGCATGATCGCGGCGAGTGCTACTTCACTCTCGGCCACGGACGGGTGTGTCGGACCGTGAGCGATGTCAGCAGGTCGAGCGCTCGCGCTTGAGCGCGCTCGGCCATCTCGACTTGGCCCAGTCGCGCCAGAATGCGTGCGTGAATGACGAGCGCGTCGGGCAAGTCGGCTCGATTGCCGTCGCGCTCGCGGATCGCGATAGCCTCGTTCGAGCGCTCTAGGGCCGAACGTAACTGCCCGAGACGCTCCAGCGCCGCGGCCATGTTGGACAGAGTCAGCGCGACCAGATTGTGTTGTGGCCCAAGCGCGCGGCGCCGAATCTCCAGCGCCCGCTCGTAGTAGGGGAGGGCCTCTTGGTCTCGCCCTTGTCGCGACAGGACTCTTGCGAGGGAACTCGTCGCTCGCGCCACGTTGGGATGGCTGGGGCCAAGGATCCGTGTCCACGTCGTCATCGCCTGCTGCAGCCCGCGACGCGCCTCCGCGAAGTCGCCGAGCTCGCTGTCAAGTAGCGACTGGTTGAACCAGGCGGCCGTGGCACCGTTGTTGTCCGGACCGAGCCGGCGAGCGTACGTCTGGCGGGCTCTCGCGTACAATGCGCGAGCGGTCGAGAACTCGCCCAAGAGTTGGCGGCTGTTCGCGAGATCGCTGAGCTGGATCGCGACGCGTGGATGCTCGTTTCCCAGCGCCGCTTCGGCTATCGCGAGACCCCGTTCTCGAAGCCCCAGAGCTCCGGTGAGATCGCCGACCTCGTCCCGCGTGATGGCCTGGAGGCGGAGACAGCTGGCGATCTCGGGATGCCCCGACCTGAGCGTTCCCTCGCTCATCGCGCACGCACGAGACATCATGTCGTCCGCCTGCCCGATGCTCCCGTCGAACCAGTACTGCTCGCCAAGCCGCTGCAGGGCGACCGCTGTCTCGGGATGCCATTGCCGGCGCTGCTCATACAACGAGAGCGACTGTTCGAAATCCGCACGCGCCTTTGCGAAGTCGCCTTTGCTCTGCCACACGGCACCGCGAGCGCGCAGGGCGTGCGCCGTGCCGACGTCTTCGCCAATCCGTTGACGAATCGCGAGCGCACGCTCTGCGAGTGCCAGAGCCTCATCGAGTGTCTTTGGATCGCGCGCGATCTCGTCGGTGAGCACCTCGACCAACTGCTCGAGGTCGGCAGAGCGTTGCGAGGGATCGGGCTCGGCCTCAGCCTCACGTACGGCGATCGCCTCACGTAGTGAGACAACCGCCATCGCGTATTCGCCACTCTGGTACTGCACTTCGCCGAGGCGGCGAAGGCTCGTTGCGAGATTGCCACGTGATGCGCCGGGGAGGCGGTGGAAGCGCACCAGTCGCTCGGCCAGTTCCAGCGTGCGGGCATCAGTGCCGCGCCCGTTGCGTAACAGCGCATCGATCAGCCGGCCCGTCGCGATGTCGGCGTCGGCTGGTAATGCCCGATCGAGTGCGCGCACGGCGTCAGATTCGGCCTCAGCGTACCGCCCCGCCTCGAGAAGTGCTTCGACCGTTGTCGGCGTGGGCGTCACCTGCGCGGCCGGGACCGCGCACAGGACGAGAGCTGCCATCGCCGGCAGTAGAACGTGCGCGGTTGGCCGCGGCGATGGCATGGGTCAGGGTCTCACAGCAACTTCAAGAAGCGTCGAGTCAAACCGCCGAACTGCGCCAAGTCTTCGCGGATGTCGATCGAGAGCGGATCCTCGCCCGGTCCGAGCCCATAGACAGGATGCGCCAGCACTCGCCTCAACGTCCGACGGGTATCGAGCGACGCCTCCTCGAGCACACCGAACGCCTGGTCGATCCCCTGTGCGGTCGCCATCTGCGCATCACGCGGGTCCGGAGTCGAGACGGGTGCGACGACCAGCATCGCGCGAGCGAGGTCTTCGACCCCGGTCGCGGCGGCCTCGAGGGCGATGAGCGAGCCGGCGACCTGTTTGAACAGATCGACCACCCGAAGCAGCGCGAGATCGGCGCGAAGGTCGCCGGTCGACGAGCCCGGCCGAAGCAGCGCCTCGACGTCGCCGGTGCCCGGCTTCGACTCGCCAATGCCAGTGCCCGGCTTCGACTCGCCAATGCCAGTGCCCGGCTTCCATTCGCCAAGCCCGGTGCCCGGCTTCGATTCGCCGGTGCCCGGCTTCGATTCGCCCAACTGAGGTTTCTGAGGACTATACGGGCCCAGCCCGAACCTGACGTGCGTGAGCGCGCGCAGAATTATTTTCTCTGCCGCGCCGAGCGCCCGTTCAATCGTTCCGAGGCGGTCCACCGCGCCGTCCACGACGTCGAACCGTTCGCCATTCGGCCCCGCCCCGTAGGCCGGCGCGCCCTTGACCTGCTGACGCTTTTTGAGTTCGTCAACATCCTGCAACACCTGCACGCTGAGCGACGGGATGAGGCGCAGCCATGGCGGGCCAAACGTCTTCTTCGGGGTTGGCGGCACATCTCCGCTGGCGTGCTTCGGCACGATAGCTTCCACGATGTCGCGCTTGCCGATCTTGATCGCGCGGTCCAGGCCGTTGAGGACGGCCTCGATCGACATGATGATCTGGGCCACATCGGCGCGGTCTCCGGTCTGCAGGGCGCCAATGCCGTCGATCTCCACCATCAGTTCGGCTGGAATCGTGCGCTTGAGCTCGTCGTACACCAGCGTTGGCCAGGTGCCGCGTTCACGCTTGCTTCGTCCGCTGAAGAGGGCAAGCTCCAGGTAGTCATTCCACCCACGGTCCAGCGAGTCCGAACCGCCCTTCGGTTGTTGTGAGAGCTCGAGTCGGTCGAGGATAGCCGGATCGGTGACGAAGGGCGCGTAGATGCCGATGCCCTTGAGATCGACCAGTTGCGGATGTGCCCGCCTGTAGGCGATGAGCGTGGGCTCGTCGCCTTTCTCCCTCGGGTTCCGAGGGGGCGGCGACCCCAACGCGGCGAGCAGATCGCTGGCGGCCGTTTGGATCGTGTCTGCCATCTCGACGGTTCCCTTGCCGCCCAGAATCTCGCACAATGTGGTGAGGTCGATCAGCGGCCTCACGTCGCCAGCCGCGGCGCCCATGAAGACGTCCCGCAGCTCCGCCATGGTGTCCGTGTTGTAGCTCTTGCTGATCTCATCGTGGATGGCCGTCGCCAGCTTCCCGAGGCACTGCCCGCACTTCTCCGCGTGCTGCAGGTCGAGCACCGTCATGGCGAGCCTGTCGCCGCCAGGGAGATCGTCGAACTGCGTCACATAGGCGTCGACGATCGTGTCCGCCAGCTTCCTTTTGTCTGTTTTGGGACCGACGCGGTTGAGGATCACGTTATATGGCCAACCCGCGAACGGAACGGTGATCTGCGAGGCGACCATGAGTGAGACCACGTCTTTGAGTTCGAACGCCGCTTCCAGATAGCTCATGGAGCAGGCGTTGGTACCGAGCAGTTCAAGGCGCCCGCCCGTGTCGGTGGGCTTGTTCGGGCGTGCCTGCTGAAACGCCGCGAGGGCCTCCCGCAGTCCGGGAAGAAGCAGTGGCGTACCCTCGTCACGCCCGAAACCCACCCCGAATGCATGGCCCCAGAGGACCAAGCAATAGTTGTAGGCACTATATTTCGGATCCTCGACCACCTCCGTGAGGAAGTTACTGAGCGTCGTCTTGTCGGCCATGTTCGTCTCGGCCATCGAGTTGCTTCAGGAAAGTAGTCTGCTTATCAATGATCTCGTAGCGTTGCGCCGACTGAGGCCAGTGCCGGTTGACCTGAACCACGACGGCGACGTTGTCGTTATCCTCCGTGCCGTCCTCCATCTCCTTGAAATCGCGCACCGCCACCGTATCGAGCTTGTGGCTGTCGCCGGCCGCCATGTAGACCATGAACGTCCATTCGCGCATCGTTCGCTCCTTGCCGCCGGAAAACAGCGGACGGCTCGAATGCGGTAACGCTCGAGGGCGACGATCCTAACAGACGGGGTAGAGCGATAGCGGAAGATCTGTTGAAATTCTTCGGGAACGGCCGAGGTAAAGAGGAGGGCTCGCCGTCAGGCGAGATGGAGGCGAGTCGAATGGCGGAGAGGGTGGGATTCGTCCACCTTCGCGGCTGCGCCGCTACGGCGGGATCTCATCGTGTCTGCAACGCCATGCGCGTAGACCTCCATCGTCATTGATAACCTTCCGAGTGGCCGAGACGCTCTCTGACTACATGCGCCGGCTGCCCTGCCTGGAGCAGCAAGGTCGCGCACGTGTGGCGGAGTCCGTGAAATTGATCGGTCGTATCTTCGCGGCCTTGATCAGCGTACCCGGCAATAACGTTGGGGACGGAACAATCGAACGTGAAATTACGCCTCAGCGCAGGCGAGTGACGAGGCTCTGGAGGCGAAGGAAATGTGTCCCCCGCCAGAAGACGCGCCGGCACTCGTGGCACTGCCTGAAAGAGCGGAAGCGACGATACACCCGCGGCGGCACGAGATCGACTACTTCCTTCCGAGCGATGGCAACCAGCTCGCCGTTGCACGTCATGCAGCGGGTAAACGGCCGGAGCATGCGTTTCAGGTGCAACGCCTCCACGATCTCCTCGACCTGCTGCTCGGGATCGCGCGAGCGCAGCCACTGCCCCCGCACGACGGCCTTGCGCTTCAGCAGCCCCACATCACGCGTGAGCAGAATCCGCTTCTCCCGTGACGTGATCGCCGCAAGCTCCGCATCGTCCAGACCGTTGCCGTAGCGGGTGTCGAAGCCGAGCAGACGCAGGTAAGCGCGCGAGCGTTCCGAGATGCACGTCCGCCACGAAGCGCGGCTCGCGCAGCGGTTTGGGTCTCAGGCGATGGAGCGGAGAGATGTCGAACCGCTCGAACTCGGGATACACGGCGATGCGTTCGCCGCCGCGCAACCGCCGATCGAAGCGCACCGACCGGCCGTCGACGAGAATCAGATCGATCTCGGTGTGCGGCACGCCGAGCGACTCGATCGCATCCTTGACCGACGGCGTGCCCGTGATCTCGCGCGCGATCGTGCGCTTGCGTTGCTCCGGTGGAAGGTAGTCGTTGAGCTCTTCGTAGAAGCGGAACTCACACGTGCACGTGGGCACAGGTTTCCTGGATTGCCCGCGTGGTGTCGAAGAAGACCTGGGCGTAGTGCTCATTGCGACAGAAGGGGCGCACGGCCAGCACCGGCGCCACCGCCGTCCCCACAATGTTGAACGACAGAATCTCGATCACGGGAGCCGGCGTGTCGAGGAGATGCGGGATCTGACGCAGGCGCTGGCGAAGGCGCAACGTCACGACCTCCGAGTCGATGCCCGGCAGCAACTGCACGGTGAGATCGACGCGTCGAAACGGCGTCGCGCTGAAGTTCTGGACGTTGTCAGAGAACAGCCGGTTGTTGCCGACGTAGGTCAGGACGTTGTCCGCCGTCACGATCGATGTCACGAACAAGCCGATCTCGCGCACGGTGCCTGTGACGGCGACGGCGGCGATCGTGTCTCCCACCTTGAACGGTCGAAACACCAGTAGAAATACGCCCGCCGCAAAGTTGGCGAGCAGCCCCGACCACGCCGCGCCTACGGCCAGAGCGGCAGCGGCCAGCAGCGCCGCGAACGAGGTCGTCTCGATACCGAGAACGCCGAGGACGGCGATGAAGAGGAGAACCTGAAGCAGGATCGCCGCACTGCCTTCGACGTACGACGCGAGCGTGACATCGAAGTGGCGCAGATGCAGGAAACGGCTCAGGGCTGCCCGGAGGAGCTTGATGACCCAACCGCCGGCGATCCACAGAGCAACGGCACCCAGAAGTTTCCATGCCGTCGGGATCAAATACACACGGGCGAGTGCTTCGACTTGTGCAGCGAGTTCTGCGTCCACGAGGGCGAGGCCGACGCACGCTCAGTGCCAACCGAACGATGTCACGCATTGCGACGCTCTTGCGCATCGAGCGCTCGCGAACCCGGCGATTGCGCAGGCTATCGATAGGCCGCCGCTTGAATGCCGTAGAGCTGGGCAGTACTGACCCGCTCGCGCCATCAGGGCCTCGTGCGATCCGATCTCGACGACGCGTGCGCCATCGAGCACGACGATCAGATCCGCCATCCGTACTGTCGAGAAACGATGCGAGACGAGAATCGTGATGCGGCCCTCAGTACTGTCACCGCGCACGGCGGCAGCGTAGCGCTCGAACAAGGCATGCTCGGTTTCCGCATCGAGCGCGGCAGTCGGTTCGTCGAGCACCAGCACGAGGGTTCGTCACGCATGAAGCCGCGCGCGAGGGCAAGCTTCTGCCACTGACCGAAGCTGACATCCACGCCACCCGGCCACGTGCGACCGAGCTGCGTCTCGAGTCCTCCCGTCAGCTTCACGACCACATCGTCGGCACCAGCGCGACTCACAGCCGCGACCACAGCTGGCTCGTCGTCGAGACGCGGAACATCGCCCACACCAACCGTGTGACGGGCGACGAAACTCGAAGCGGAAGAAATCCTGAAAGGCACCGGCCAGCCGGGCGCGCCAGTCCATCGGCGGGATACGCGCAAGATCGGTCTGGTCGATCAGAATCCGGCCGCTCGTCGGCTCGTACATCTTGGCGAGCAGTTTGACGAGCGTGGACTTCCCTGCTCCGTTCTCGCCAACGACGGCCACGACCGATCCGGCAGGCAGCTCGAGATTCACATCGTTGAGCACAAGGCGGTCGGTGCCCGGATAGGCAAACGACACGTGCTCGAAACGAATGCCCTGACTGAGCCTCGCGGGCGCGGGCTGATCGGCATTCGCCACCAGTGAGCTGGCATAGTCCTCGAGCCACGCGAGCCTGATCGCCGCATCCATCCACACCCCCCGAAGGAAGCCAATCTCTCCAACGGTCGCCCCGACGTAGAACGACAGGCGCGAGCCAGCTGCGAGCGCGAGAAGCACATCTCCCGCGGGCGCGCCAAGGCCGTACGCGACGAAGACAATCGCGCCCACGTAACCGGCACCGAACACGGCCCACGCGGCCGTGTGCCACGCAGCAGTACGCCATCGGGCGGCGGAGACTGGCCGGTTGCTGAACTCCCATGCCAGCCTGCGCTCCTTGATCAGGCGATCGCCGATCCCGGTGACGCGGACTTCTTTCCCCGCAGGTGCGGTCGTCGCAATGTCGAAGAGATGACGAGCCAGTCGGTTCGCCTGCGCGCCACGCTCGAACGCACTTCTCTCGACCGCCGGCCGCCATGCGGACGTGAGCACGGTCGGAAGCGCACACAACAGCAGGAGCACGAGCGCCGGGTGAATCGAGACGAGCAATCCGACGGTCACGACCAGCCGCAGGATCCACGCACACGTCGTGAAGAGCGACATGTACATGTGGTCGAGCATGAAGACCTGGTTGCGCAGGACGGCCAGTCGATCCAGATACTCGGGGCGCTCCTGATGCGCGATGGTGGCAATCGAGGCGAGCAGCGTCGCCACGTGCGATTCGAGCGCGATTGTCACCTTGTCGCGGAATCGGCGTTGAACCCTCGTGCTGACGGTCAGAAGGAACCACGTCGCCGTGGACGACACACCGAGCGCAACCGCCGCAAACACGACGAGCGACCAGTTGCGCGCGAGCGCGCCGTCGCCGAGCAGCTTGAACCAGAGCGCGATCAGCGAATCGGGCAGCGCCGACAGCAGCGCCAGTGAGAACGCCGCAAGCAGAAGCCCGGGCTCATGCCGGTAACCCAGCTTGCACAAACGCCACATCGACGACAGACCGGGCGGAAGACGATCGACCTTCTGACGCGTGTCAGGCGAGGACGTCATAGCTTTTCCCCTCCTCGTCCTCCGCGCCGAAGCGCTGGGCCTGCAAATCGAACATCGTGCGATAGCGCCCGTTCAGGGCCATCAATTCGGCGTGCGTGCCGAACTCGACGACCTTCCCCCTCTCGAGCACGCAGATCCGATCGACATGACGAACGGTCGAGAACCGGTGTGAGATCAGGATCGTCGTGCAGTGGCGCGTGGCGGCGAGGATCCGCTCGAAGATCTCGGCCTCGCCTCGAACATCGAGCTGCGCAGTCGGCTCGTCGAGCAACACTACACCCGCGCCTTCCTTGACGGCGCACAAGGCACGCGCCAGCGCAACCCGCTGCCACTGCCCGCCTGACAGGTCGATCCCGTCGTCGTAGCCGCGCGCCAGCACGGTATCGAGTCGCGCCAGCTTCGACGCGCCCGCAGCGTCGAGCGCGCTCAGCACCACATCGTCGGGCGCACCAGACGGGGCGACGTTGTCGCGGAGTGAGAGCTCGAATCGCGTGAAATCCTGAAAGACCGCAGCCAGCCGTGTCCGCCACTCAGTGAGATCGAGATCGCGCACGTCGGTGCCATCGATTTCGATTGCGCCGTTCTGCGGGTCATACAAGCGGCACAGCAACTTGGCCAGCGTCGTCTTGCCAGCGCCATTCTGCCCGACGATCGCGAGGGAGGTGCCGGCAGGAATCGTCAGGTCGAAGCCATCGAGCACCGGCGTTCCACCGGGATACGCAAACGTCACGTCGCGAAAGCGAATCTGGCGCGCGGGCAACCTGGCTGGCGATCGTTCACCGGAGGCCAAACGTCCAGCGCTCGCCATGGCAGGCAGCAACCGCCGTACTGCCGCCACAGGCGCCGATGCGCCATCGAGTGCCCAATTGAGACCGCCGAACGCAATCATCGACGTCGCCACCGCGCACTGCGCGTAGATCACGATCTCGCCAAGATCGATGCGACCGGCAGCGGCCGCCGCGGCAATCGACCACAACACGGCGACGTTCGCAGCGGTGACGATCAGCACGCTCCACGTGAGCGGGCGCTGACGCAGTCGCGTCGCCTCGTACTGAAGCGCGTGCAGGCGCGTGCGCCGTGCGACGAATCGATCGATGTTCCAACGCACCAGGCCGAAGAGCCGCAGTTCTTTGCTGGCCGGTGGGTCGACCGCGAGACGGTACGCGTAGTCGGCGTCGCGCTGCGCGCTCCGCACTTCATCGGTGTTGCGATCGCGCCAGATACCGCTCTCACGCAACAGCCAGTGTGTCGCGAGCCACGCACCCACCAGGACGATTGGCGCCCACCATGAGAAGCCGAACAGCACGACGGCGGCGGCAAGGCCACCGACGATGCCAACCAGACCGCCGGCGATGAAGTCCATCGAGTACGACAACGGCGGACCTGTCATGCCGAGGTCGAAGTCGCGCGCCACCGTCAGGTCGCCCATGAGCGACGGGTCCTCGAGGTGCCCCATGCCCTGAGGGCGCACGCACGCCGTCGTCAACCGGTCGTAGAGATAGGCGGCGGTCCGATCTCCGAGGTTCAACCCGATGGCTGTATGGATCGGCGTCAGGACCTGAAGCAGGACGAAGATGACGCCCACGACCGTAAGCGGTTCCGCAAGGCTCTCACCTCTTTGCACCGCGGCAACCAGCACGCCCATCGCGACGGCAAAGAGCGCGGGCAGGACGCCGCGCAGCAGCAACACTGCCCACCAGACGATGGCGAGGAAGCTATCCGCCTTCGGCAGAGCCGCGAAGAACTGCCATTCCTGACGTTCACGTAGACGCTGCAGCATATGACCGCGCTCGGGGTTCGTCGGGCGCATCTTATCGCTGAGAGCCTCCTGGGAACAGATCGAGGCACTGGCACTGCAAGAATGGGTTGCGGGTCTTTCCTGGCCTGAGCGGAGTCGAAGGCAGACCCGCCGTGAAGCCGTCTAGGTCCGCCGCGAGGACCAGTGGATCGAACGAATCATCCAGGTCCCTGAGTCGCGCGTGAGGACGACAAGCTGCGCGCTGACGAAGCTCACGGGACTGCCCTGGAACTTGCCGTCGTAGTCCGTCATTGCGATCACCCACGCGGTATTGCCGTCGAACTTCACCTGCATCGGGCCGCGCTTCCCGGTGACCTCGCTCTCGAACTCGATGTCCGCCGGCAGGTGATTCATCTCGTATTCGGCGCGAGTCTCGAGCTTGCCGGATTCGAGGAAGACCGCGTCGGACGCGATGACGCTCATCGCTGCCGCGGCGTCTCCCTTCTTGATCGCACCGTAGAAGGCATCGACGACGGAGATGACTTCGGACTCGCTGGGCACCGATGCCGACGAGCACGACGACAGCGACAGCGTTGTCGCCGCCATCAGGACGAAGCTGAGGCGAGGCACATTCCTCATAAGGCCTCGCAGTCTAACACTCACGGTCGATAGGATAATAGGGTGAGGGCAAGTCCTCACGACGCTCGGTGAACCGGCGGGCCGTCGAAGACGTAGTAGGGTGCCGAGTGCCTGCGAGACTGAGCGCCGTCACATTCTTCATTTGGTTGCTGGCCATCGCGTCCGGCATCTACTTCTATGTGGCTCGCGCCGACATCGTCCGCGACGAGATTCTCATCCTGTCGGCTTCGTCAACGGTCATCGCCGGCACCGTGTACTTCGTCATGGGATGTATCCGCGGATTCACGTTGATCCCGGTGAGCTACCTGATTCCGTTCGGCCTGCTGTTCCTGTCCCCCGCCGTTCACTTCCTGCTCACGATCGGCGGGATCCTCGTGTCGTCCGCTGGTCTCTACTACTTCTCGGAGCGCCTGCAGCTCGCCGAATACTTCGAGACGCGGCATGCGAATCACGTCGCCCGCATACGCGGGCTCCTGCGCCGACAGGAGTTGCCAATCGTGATCGGATGGAGTTTCTTTCCGCTCGCGCCGACGGACCTGATCTGTTACGTCTGCGGGTCGCTTGGCGTGGGTGTGCGCAAAATGCTGCTGGGAATCCTGGTCGGGGAAGGGATCATCTGTGCACTCTATATCTTCCTCGGACAGCAGCTCTTGTCGTTCCTGCTGTAATCCTGAGGCATAATCAGACCCGTCTGGTCACCGAATCCGGGGGGCTCTTTGTCGCTCACGTTGCAGAGTCGGTGCGTTGGCGATGTGACGGTCGTCACCTGCAGCGGCCGGATCGTCGCAGGTGAAGAGTCCAAGTCGCTCCAGGTGTGTCTCGACCGGCTCCTGCCGGAAACACCGCATGTCCTCCTTCATCTCGGAGGCGTCGATTTCATCGACAGCGGCGGCCTCGGCCTGATCGCGCGCTATCTGACACGCCCACAAGACAGCCGAGGCACGCTGAAGGTCTGCGCGGTCTCTCCGAAGATTGACGACGTGCTGCGGATCACGCGACTGAAGTCGGTGTTCCAACCCTACTTGACCGAAGCCGACTCGATCGCCGACATCCATCGCGGCAGTCAGGGCATCGACGCCGCGTTCGACAACCCGGATGTGCTGTGCGTGGACGAGTCGCCGGACCTGCTGACGTATCTCCGCGAGCTGCTCAAAGAAGCGGGATACCGCACGCTGACCGCCGCCAACATTCCCGATGCGCTGATCCTGCTGAAAGCGACGCGTCCAAAGATCGTCGTGATTGGCGCTGAGCTGCGGACCGCAGCGAGGCATCATCCGAAGAGTTCAAGAACATCGCAAGCGCGGGCACGGTCGTCGAACTTCCGGCAGGGTTCTCGGCACAGGATGCGGGTGAAGCGGCGCAACAGGTGCTCCAGGCTCTTCGTGATGGAGGGAAGATTGTCATGAGACATCGTCGAAGCGCCTCGTCGCCGCGCTCGCTGTGCGCGGGCGTCCTGTCTCTGTGCTCCTCGCCGGCAGCGCTCGCGCATCACTCGTTCGCCGCGGAGTTCGACGGCAAGAACTGCCGGGACTTCACCGGCATCGCTCACGAAGCTCGACTGGCAGAACCCTCACGCCGTACTTCTACGTGGACGTGAAGGAGCCCGACGGGCACGTGGAATCGTGGTCGTTCCAGACCTACGCGCTGATCACGCTGCGCAGAGCCGGAAACGATCGACAGGTGTTCCTCGACAACATCGGCAAGGAAGTGTTCGTGCGAGGGTGCCTCGCCAGGAACGGCAGGAAGAACTACGCCGCGGCCGGCACGATGAAGTTCTCGGACGGCGTGCTGCGTCAGGTCGGCCAGCTTCAGGACTAGTGGCAGCAGCGGACATGAGACGCCGTCTTCAGAGCTACAGGCGTGTGCGTCGTTCGTCGCGGCGCTGCTGGCGCTGCGTGCTGCACTGTCGTTCGTCGCTGGCGCGCAGCGCGCGCAGGACACGAATACACGATCAAGCGTGATGCCGCCGGGCGGCCCGCCGCCTCGATTGCCTGACGGCCACCCGGATTGTCCGGGCACTGGCTGCCGAACAGCGCCGGCCAGGGCGTCAGCGGCCGCTACGGCGTCGATCCGGCCGCGACGCGACAGTTCGATCCCAAGGTCACGCCCGAGGAGCGTCCCTCGTTCCAGCCGTGGGCGCTCGAAAAGATCAAGTCGATGACGCCGACCGAGCTCGAGCTCTCGAAGTCGTCCGTGAACTGCATGCCGCGCGGCGTTCCCGCGATCTGGCTGCAGAACCCGTACTCGACCATGATCGTGCACAAGCCGGACCTGATGGTGCAGCTCTACGAGGTCCTCAACAACTTCCGCGTCATCCACCTCGATGGCCGTCCGCTGCCGAAGTATCCGGAGCCGCTGTTTCACGGCAACAGCGCCGCCCGCTGGGAAGGCGACACGCTGGTCGTCGAGTCGACCGGATTCGACGAACGCACGTACATCATGCCCAACGGCTGGTTTCACAGCGACCAGCTGCGGGTCGTCGAGCGCTACAGCCGCCCGTCGATGAACTACCTGATGGTCGAGGTCACGGTCGACGATCCGAAGGTGCTGACCAAGCCGTGGAAGTCCGCCCCGCGCCGCTGGACGCTCGGCAACGGCGAGATCTACGAGTTCTACTGCACGAACAATCGTGAGCTCGAGGAGCTCGAGAAAGTCCGTGAGCTGGAGCTGCAGAACAAGTAACCGTCGGGCGACGGCTACGTCTCCACTACTTCGGTGCCACGCTGCGTGGCCTGCCGTGCATCGAGGACTCTCATCAACTCGTTGAGATCCACCGGCTTCGTCAGATGCTGGTCGATGCCGGCGTCTGCCGACCGCGTCGCGTCGCGCTCAGAGCCGTAGCCGGTCAAGGCAATGAGGACGATGCCACGTCCCAGCTCGTCACGAATGCATCTCGCGAGCTCGTACCCGTCCATGCGCGGAAGACCGATGTCGAGAACCGCCAGCGGCGGACGCTCGCGCTTGACGATCTCGAGCGCGGACGGCCCGTCGTTCGCCTCGAGCACACGATAGCCCTCCAGCGTCAGCGCCACCGACAGACTCTCGCGCGCGTCGGTGTTGTCTTCGACGACGAGGATCGTCTGAGCACGATCGCCCGGAGCGGCATCGGCCTCGGTCACGTCAGGCTGAGGCGCCGCGATCGCCTGCAGGCGCACAGTGAACGTAGCGCCCTTTCCTGGTCCGTCGCTCGCCACGGTGACGTCACCGCCGTGCAGCGTCGCCAATCGCTGCACCAGCGTCAGGCCAATGCCGAGCCCGCCCGTCGATCGCTCCACCGAGGCATTGCCCTGGAAGAACAGATCGAAGACGCGATTCAAATCCTCTGCGGCGATGCCTCGACCATCGTCGCTGACTTCGACGACCGCATCCTGCCCTTCATGTGACACCCGCACATGGATGCGGCCACCAGACGAGGTGTAGCACGCGGCGTTGACGACCACGTTCGTGAGGATCTGTTCGATGCGTGTGTGATCCGCCCGCACCCATGCCGGCGTCGCGTCCACCTGCACGTGACGATCGGCAAGTCGGCCTGCGGTCCGCAGCGTCGCCACCACGCCGCGGGTGCTGGCCGCGAGATCGACCGGGCGCAGAACGAGCAGAATCTTGCCCGTCATGACGCGGCCGACGTCGAGCAGATCGTCGATGAGCCGTTTGAGGTGGGAGACCTGGCGCTCGATGACGCCCGCAGCAAAGTCGAACTGCTCGGGCGTGCTTCTCTGGCTCTTGACGATCGCCGCAGCGCTCGAGATGGCCGCCACCGGATTGCGAAGCTCGTGGCCGAGCATCGCGAGAAACTCGTCTTTCGCAGCGTTGGCGGTCTCCGCCACTGCGCGTGCTTCGCGTTCCGTTTCGAGCGACCGATCGCGCTGGCGCATCGCGGACTGGAGCAGCCCGCTTGCCCGTTCGAGCGCGGTCAACGCGCGGTTCACTTCTTCGACCCGCGAGTCGGGAAGATTGGTGATGCCGCGCCCCTCGGCGAAGTGCTCGGCCTGATCCTCGAGCGACTCGAGTGAGGCGGCGATCGGCCGCGCCTTCGCGAAGGCGTACAGAACACCGGCACTCATCGCGGCCAGCCAGACGAACCCGAACACGAGGAGGTGACTCCAGAAGGCGTTATCGACCGGCGCGGACGGGGTTGCGAAACCGGCCACCCATCCATGCCGCGTCTGCGTCCACGCGTTGTAGACCGGCGTGCCATTGAGATTGACGTATCGCTTCAGCCCTTCCCGGTTGAGCCGCATGTCGTCAGCCACACCGGGAGCCGGATCTTCGCCGCGACGCAGATCTCCCTCGAAACTCCGTGCGACGAACTTGAGGGTTCGATCGAGCAGGCCTGCGACAGCACCATCGGGCTGTCCCGACCGCGTCAGCAGGCGGTCGTACCAGGTGAGGTCGAGGCTGGCGATCAACACGTGCGTCACGTTGCCGCCATGAGTGACGGGGACGGCGACTGCCACGAGCGGCCGTCCGGTCGCTGCGGCATGGAAGACATCTGAGATCACGGGCGTGCGTCGCACGACAACCGGCTGAAGCAGTTCAGGATGGAGGCTGGCCGGCACGGGATCGCCAAACGGGATGTCCGTTCGAAACACGCCGCGACCATCCGCGCCAAAGGCCACGATGTTTCGCCAGTCCGCATTGGCACTCAGTGCCTCTTTGGCCTGACCGTAAATGGCCTCCTCGCTCAAATCGGTGGAGGACCACAGTCGCGCGAAGATCGACAGGCGCTCCACGGTTATGTCGAGCGCATTGTCGACGGCGGCAGCGACCAGACGCACCGACTCCATCTGCGAGCGCTCGCGCTCGTTCTCCTGCACCTGCCAATGGAGGTACAGCATCGTCGCCGCGAAGAGCCCGATCGGAACGATGCTGACGAGTTGCACCTGAAACAGGTGCCAGCGAATGCCGCGGCGTGTGTTCACGGGCGGAGGCTCAATGTGGTTGCGATCTTACGCGATTCCTTCAGCGGCCAGTGCCTGAGTTACAAGAGTCCGAGCACCTTGCGACGAAACTCTGGCACATCGTGCAGGCTCTGCTGGCACGGCGATTGAACTACGCGCAACCGTGCAAAGAGTTGCCGGTTCATCGAGGCGGGAGATCGCCGCCGCCCCTGTCGCCGATGGCGACCGGCCCGTGCGATCGCTCTGGAACAGTCGTAGCTCGATGCACGTCATCGCGGCGTGCGGCGTCATCGTCATGATGCGATTCGCCGCGCCGCTCCTGCTTCCGGTCGTGTTGAGCGTGATGCTGTTTTACATGCTCGATCCGATCGTCGATTACCTGGAGCGCTGGCATCTGCCACGGCTGCTGGCAACCCTCCTCGTTGTCCTTGCACTGATCGGAACGCTCGGTGCGGGGCTGACCTTTCTGTGGCCGCAGATCGACTCGGTCTTGATGAAAGTGCCTGAAGGCACTGAACAGCTGCGACGGACATTCAGGCAGCAGAAACGAGTGCAAGGTGATTCGGCGTTAGAACGGATCCAGGCGGCAGCGCAGGCAGTGGATTCGGCGGCTGCAGAAGCGGGAACGCCGGCAACGAAAAAGCCGGGCGTCACGCGCGTCGAGATCGAGCAGCCGTGGCGAGTGTCGGACATGTTGTGGAACGGAGGGTTGGGTGCGCTCGGCATCCTCGGGCAGGGAGTGACAGTGCTTCTTCCTCACCATCTTTCTTCTGTACCAGGACGACTCCTTCAAGCGGAAGCTCGTCTCGGAGATGGAGAGTCAGGACAACAAGCGAATCACGGTGCGCATTCTGAACGACATCGCCAGCCAGATTCAACGATTCATCTGGGTGCAGGCGCTGACGTCTGTCGCCGTCGCGGTTGCAACGTGGCTTGCCCTCTGGTGGATAGGGGTCGCTGAACCGATGGTGTGGGGCATCCTCGCCGGATTCCTGAACATCGTGCCCTACTTCGGCCCGCTGATCGTCACTGCGGGCCTGGCGATCGTCGGCTTCCTGCAGTTCGGGACGATCCAGATGGCCGCTCTTATCGCCGGAGTGGCGCTCGCCATCACCACGATCGAGGGCATGTTCCTCACACCTCACCTCTTGAGCCGCGCCGCCGCACTGAATCACGTGGCGATCTTCGTGGCGATCGCGTTCTGGAGTTGGGCGTGGGGGGTTCCGGGGATGCTGCTCGCCGTTCCCATGCTCATGGTGCTCAAGGCCGTCTGCGATCACGTTGAGGGACTGAAGGGAATCGGCAGGTTCGTCGGTCAGTGAACGGTATTTACACGTAGCTGAGCCACCAGTCCCGACGACGAGCCTTCACACCCGCCATCCAGCGACAGTACGGATACAGGATGGCGATCACTACTGCCACACGACGTAGACCCCCGGCAGACGAGACGCCGTACCCCTGCGGATAGAACAGGAACAACGTCATGAACTGACTCGCGCGGAAGCCCTGCGCGACGCCCAGCAGCACGCTCAATGTGTGAATCAGGATGACGTGCGCAATGTAAAAGGCGAACGGCACGCGCCCGAACGTCATCAGTACCCGTTCTTGACGGCAGCGGGATCCGATTGGCGAACGCGCAGAGAATCGCGGCCGGCCCGAGCGTCATCAGCAGGAAATCAAGACTCGGCGGGTATTTCGTGGTGTTCAGGAAATCAATGGCAGTCCCAACCGCACCGCGGGCCTGCGACTCCCAGTGATTCGGATCTCCGTACACGTCGAGCATTCGCAACACCACGAAGGCCGCGGTCAGTGCGAGCCCCCATTTCAGCAGCGACGCTTTCGCGCCGCTTCCTCGGCGCTCGAACAACGTCGCCACGCCAAAACCGAAAAGCATCACGCCGGTCCATGGCAACAGCGGATACAGGAAGGCGAACATGAACGGCCCGCGTTGACGCGACATCTGCGAATGCAACGCCACCCAGATCGGCCACTTCGATCGAGCAGACCCGTCTGTCGGCCAGACCGGATCCAGCAGGTTGTGACCGGCGATGATCGCGAGCGCCAATGAGCGAGGCATGCTCGCCTGCCCAACAGTTGCGCGCCCGAGAGGACGACCATGCTCGCGCCGATCGCCCAGATCACCTGCATCGTCACCAGAATCTGCCCGCCCACCTCGGAATGCCGCCGGGGCAAAAGTGGCGAACGTCGAGACGACGAACCATTCGACGCCAATCAGCCACAGGCCGCGCGTGAACAGGAGACGCGCGAGATCGCGTCGGCGTCCTTCGCGCCGACATCAGCCCGGCGCTCACGCCGGCAAGCAGCACGAAGACCGGCGCGCAGAAATGCGTGATCCAGCGCGTCATGAACAGGCCGACCGCTGACATTGGGATCCGTCGTCGGATCCTGCAGTGCGCCTGCGAGCAAGAAGTCGCTGACGTGATCGATGGCCATGATGACGATGACCAGGCCGCGCAGCATGTCGATGAGGCCAGCCGATAGGAGCGTTGGTCAGAGGCGGCGCCAACACGGCGACCGACGAGGGGAACAGAAGCGACGGCCATGGCGGGAGGCGGATCATGTCGCACCGCGGGACGAGGACAGTCAAGAGACGAAGACGTATCCTCCCGCGCCGCAGTGAGCTTCATTGGTCGCGTAATACCAGCATCGGATCCACGCGTGCCGCACGCATGGCCGGAATCGCGCAGGCGATGACGGCCACTGTCGCAAGCAGCCCGAGGACGACGGCGAACGTCAGCGGGTCGCCGGCGTTCACGCCAAACAGCAACGTCTGCATCGCTCGCGTGAGCATCCAGGCCACGAAGACACCGACCACCACGCCCGATAGTTGTCAGCACGATTCCGCGCGACATCACCATCGTCACGACACTCTTCGCGGTTGCGCCAAGGGCGATGCGCAAGCCGATCTCGCGGCTTCGAGCGGACACGGACTGTGCCAGCAGACCATAGAGACCGATCGAGGCGATGAGCATCGCGAGCGCGCCAAACGCGACGAGCAGCGTCGTGTGTTGCTGGCGATCGACCACCGTCAGCGACACGACATCCGACATCGATCTGAATCAGTCGCACCGGCTGATCCGGATCGACATCCTGGATCACCCGTTGCACTGCTGTAGCGGAGGCCAGCGGGTCACGCCCGACACACGTACGACAAGGTTTGCGGGGCTGGCACCAACCTGTGCTGACGACACGTACACCGCAGGCTTGTCGTCCTGCTCGTAGCCCCGTTCGAGAACGTTTCGCACGACACCGACAATCGTGAACGACGGTCCTTCGGGGTCGAACCGAATCCGATGTCCAAGCGCGCTCTGATTCGGAAGGAACTGTCGCGCCATTGTCTGGTTCACAACCACCGCACGCGGCGCACCGGCGGCATCGCGTTCGTCGATCAGGCGGCCCTCGGCGACGACCGCGCCGAGCGTCTTCAGATAGTCGGCGTGCCAACGCGATACAACGAGTCGCGAACCTCTCCAGGCACTTCCGGGCGGCCTTCGATCGTGAACGACTGCGTGTTGCCAGCGCTCTGGAACGGCAGCGTTGAACCAAACGCCGCGCCTTCCACGCCCGGCTGCGCCCGAACACCGGCCACCACGCGATCGAGAGCGCATTGCGTTTCGTCTCGTCGGCGTACTTCGGCTGTGGCAGCGACACCTGCATCGTGAGCAGGCGATCGGGAGTGAAGCCAAGCTCGATCGCACGGAGGTTGGCCAGCGTCCTGAGCATCAATCCGGCCGCAACGAGTAGCACCACCGTCGCGGCGACCTGAAGAACGACGAGGCCATCGCGGAACAGCCCGGTGGTTCCAGTGCCAACGGCACTCCGCGCATTCTGCTGGAGCGCTTCCGCAGTCGACGCGCGCGAGGACTGGAGCGCGGGCCCGAGGCTGAAGAGCAAGCCGGTCGCGATCGACAACCCTCCCGCGAAGGCAAGGAGTCGCCAGTCGAAGATCGTCGTGGGCAGCTGGAAGTCCGACAGGCACGAGCGTTCGAGCATCGTGCCGGTCAGCAGCGGAATCGCCAGCCCCAGAACGCCGCCGATCACCGACAAGCACAACGCCTCTGTGACGATCTGCCGCACAGCCGGCATCGAGTGGCGCCCAGCGAGAGACGCACGGCGTACTCACCGCGTCTCGCCCATGCGCGGGACAGCAGCAGGCTCGCAAGGTTCGCGCATGCGATCAGGACGATGGATGCGGCGGCGATCGTCAAGCACCAGCACCTCGACGCGCATATCGCCCAGCACGTCTTCGCGAACCGATACCACGACGGCGCCGACGTCACGATTGGTGTCGGGATACTCCTGGGTCAGTTGTGCTGCGATCCACTTCATCTCGCGGTCTGCGGCTTCCACCGCCACGCCCGGCTTGAGGCGCGCCACCACGTTGAGGAAGTGCGAATTCCTTGTGTTAGCCAACCGCGGCGGCAGACGCATCGGGATCCAGTAGTCGACTTCGCGGGCGCGAAAGACGAACCCCCTGGGCGCAACGCCGACGACTTCGTGTCGCGCGTCGTTCATCACGATGGATCGGCCGATGATTGCAGGATCGCTTCGTAGCGGCGTCGCCAGAGCGCGTCGCTGATCATGACGATGCGATCATTCTGGTCATCCCCGGCATTGAACGCGCGGCCGAGCGCTGGCGTGACACCCAGCACGGAGAAGAAATTAACAGTCACGGACCGACCGACTATCTGCTCGGGCGCGCCATCGAGTGTCAGGCTCGCGCTCGCCCCTCCTCGCGTCGCGGCCATGTCGACGAACGAGCGATTGCGCACCCGCCAGTCGTTGTAGTTGCCAGGCGCCGGCGTGTTCCTGGGAAATCCAAAACGCGATCCGTCCTCCCACACCATGACGAGCTCGTCAGGGTTCGTGTATGGAAGCGGCTGGATCAGGACTGACTGCACCAACGCGAAGATCGTCGTGTTGGCGCCGATGCCGAGGGCCAGCGTCGCGATCGCGGCCACTGTAAAGACGGGCGTCCTGACCAGAAGCCGAAACGCGTAGCGGATGTCGGCACACAGATCCATGGCGCGTTAGACGGCAGCGGCCGCGCCGCGGTTGTCACGCACGCTCCGCCCGAGGTTCACCCCGGGCGGATGCGTGCCTGCGCCTAGAGAGACAGCAATCGGTCGAAGAACGAACGATACTTCCGCAAGGCGATTCGAAGATCCTCAGTCGAAATCTGATCGCCGCGATCCCACTGATGCTCGAGCGTTGTGCGTTCGTCTGCGAACACCTCCGACAACCGCTTGATGACCTGAGCCACGAGCGAGTCGGCCTCTTCGACCGCCTTCCGCGGTTCGTCCACGAAGCCCGTCTGGACGGCCTCCCACCGCGTGCGAAAGCCAGCGGCTTCGTCCCCGGAGAACATCGGGAGCGCGCGTCCCTCCTCGGTCTGCGCTGGCGGCGATGACGGATTCGCTGTCGCCGTTTCCATACTTCGCGCGATGTCACGCGTGGTCAGCCGATCGTCGCTCATGATGCCCTCCTGATGTTCGGTCGAACGCCGGCCACGAGCTCATCGAACAACGCCCGGAAGTGGACCATGGCCTGGCGGAGATCTTCGGTGCTGGCCTGCCCCTTCTCGTGTCGGGCAACAATCTCGCGGCCAGAGCGATAATGGTTGATGACGTGCGCATGATCGACGGAGAGATCGTCGATGACGCGATTGGGATCGTCGAGCGGATAGCCGCGACTGCGCATCACGTCGCCAATGAGGCGATCGGCCTCGACGACGGCGATTCGTGGATCGTCCACGAACTTCGCCTGCACGCTTCTCCACTCGGCGGTGAATCGCTCCGCATCCTCGCGCGAGAGCGGCGTGATCGAAAACTGCTCCACTCTCGACTGACGTTTCAGCAGCTCTCGTTCAGCCTCCGCTGGCGTTCGCGCCGAATGCAGGACACGGTCGGTACTCCGGATCCGAAGCGGGCACGCAGCGCTGCCGTCTTGCGCCGCCTGAACAACATCCACACAGCGACGACAACGACTACCGCAGCCACGACGATAGCAATCATCATCAGCGTCTCGTTACTCATGGCTCACCTCACCACAGGTTCACTGTGAGAGGAGCAAGACGGATGCCTGCCATTCGCCTCGTGCTCGTCCATTCCGCCAGTGATGAGTCGATACCTCGATGTGATTCGCGCGTCACGCTCGGGTCAAAGCCGAGTCGTACGGTGTTCGGGTCCGAAGGAGGACTCACACGATGCGTCATCAGATCGCCACATTGGCCATCGCGCTCACACTCAGCGCGACAACCGTCGCCAGAGCCGACGGTGGAAACGAGAACGACGAAGCTCCCCGGCGCAGTGAGTCGAAGGTGCAGCTCGGTCCGCGTCCGTTCTTTCTCGTCAACGAGATGGAGGACGGCGGCCTCAAACGTCAGTTGCAGAAGTGCATCGCCGGCCCGTTCAGGAAGAGCGATTTCTCGATCGGCCATCGCGGCGCGGCCTTGCAGTTTCCCGAGCACACACGCGAGTCCTACGAGGCTGGTGCGCGGATGGGCGCCGGCATCCTGGAGTGCGACGTCACCTTCACGAAAGACAAGCAACTCGTCTGTCGCCACGCGCAGAACGACCTTCACACGACAACCAACATCCTGGTGACGCCGCTCGCGAGCACGTGCATCAAGCCGTTCACGCCGGCTGTGCTCGGCCCGAACGGTCAGTGGTCACGCCGGCGAGCGCCGAGTGCCGAACGAGCGAGCTCACGCTCGCCGAGTTCAAGACGCTGACCGGCAAGATGGACGCCTTCAACCCCGCCGCGCAGACGCCGGCGGAGTTCCTCGGTGGAACGGCCGATTTCCGCACCAACGTGTACGCGGGCCCGACCAGCGGACATCTGCTGACGTTCGACGAGAGCATCGCGCTCTTCAAACAGCTTGGCGCCAAGATGACACCGGAGCTCAAAGTCGCCGTCAGTGGCGATGCCCTTTGACGGGTTCACGCAGGAAATGTACGCGCAGAAGCTTATCGACGAGCTCAAGGCCGCCGGTGTCCGCCCGCGCGATGTCTTCCCACAGTCGTTCAACATCGACGACGTCCTCTACTGGGTCCAGCACGAGCCGGCCTTCGGCAAGCAGGCCGTCTTCCTCGATGATGCGAACGTCGTCGCTGACCTGCCGACGTTCTCGGACCTGATGGAGCTATCGAAAGAAGGGAATCCGGATCTGGGCACCGCCGACGTTCGCGCTGCTCGCGCTCGACGGGTCTAACCGCATCGTCGCCTCGCAGGCCGCGCGCGACGCGAAAGACGCCGGGCTCGACATCATCACCTGGACACTGGAACGCTCGGGCATTCTGGCCGACGGCAACAACGGCTTCTACTACCAGACGATCGACCAGGCGATAAAACGCGATGGCGATCTTTACAAAGTGCTCGACGTCCTTGCGAAAGACGTGGGCATCCTTGGCGTGTTTTCAGACTGGGCCGCGCCCGTCACCTTCTACGCCAACTGCATGGGCTTGAAGTAGAGCTCAGCGCACCGCTCCCGGGCACGCTGTTTGAATCTTCGCTGAGGATGAGACGGCGTGCCCTTTTCGTGATCGCCCTCGCGCTGTTCTTGTCCTGCGCGCCGTCGAGTTCGTTCGCATATTCGGTCCTCGCCCATGAGGCGCTTATCGACAATGCATGGGCCAGGCAGATCGTTCCGCTGCTTACCCGTCGCTTTCCCCGTGCGTCAACGAAGGAGCTCGAGGAAGCACGCGCATACGCATACGGCGGATCGCTGATCCAGGATCTCGGCTACTACCCGTTCGGCAGTCACTTCTTCTCGAACCTGGTTCACTACGTGCGCTCCGGCGACTTCGTCGCGGCACTGGTTCGAGATGCACAGACCGTTGACGAGTACGCGTTCGCGCTCGGCGCACTCGCCCACTACGCGAGCGACAACGCCGGACATCCCACGGTCAATCACGCCCTGCCCGTGATCTACCCGAAGCTCCGCGCGAAGTACGGCGATGACGTCCTGTTTGGCGATTCGCCGGCCCGGCACGTGATGGTGGAGTTCTCGTTCGATGTGTTGCAGGTGGCACGTGCGCAGTTCAAGTCCGACGCGTATCAGGACCTGATCGGCTTCGAAGTCGCGCGACCGTTACTCGAGCGCGCGTTTCAGGAGACGTACGGGCTGAAGCTGAAAGACCTGTTCGGCGATGTCGGCCTCGCGATTGGCACGTATCGCCGGGCCGCGAGCCAGATCATCCCGGACGTGACGCGGGTCGCGTGGCGCGAGAAGCGCGACGAGATTCTTGCCGCAACGCCGGACGTCGCCGAGCAGGACTTCGTCTACACGATGACGCGTCAGCAGTACGAGGACACCTTCGGAACGGCCTACCGAAAACCAGGCTTCTTCGTCCGGATGATTGTTGCTGTCTTCAAAATCATCCCGAAGTTCGGTCCGTTCAAGCCGCTGGCCTTCGAGCCGCTGACGGCAGACATGGAGCGCGCATTCCTCGAGAGTTTCGATGCCTCATGCGAGCGCTACCGTCGTCTGCTCGGCACGCTGCGAGACGGACGCCTGTCGTTGAGAGACACCGACCTCGATACGGGACAGGTTCCCAGGCACGGGATCAACACGCTGGCGGACAAGACGTACGACGAACTGCTCGAGAAGCTGCAGCGCAGGGATGCCGGCACAATCTCACCTGCGCTGCGCCGCGCGCTCGCAGAACATTACGACAGCCCACCCTCGCGCACCTCGTCGGCCGGCCTGAGATGAACCGACGCGTGGTACTGTCGCAACTGGCGATCCACAGCAGGCGGAAGTTGCGATGTTGAAGCGCTTTGAAAGGGGTCGAAGTCACGCGGGGGACGACCGTGTCCTCTCGGGAGAGAGGACACGGGGCATTACGCATCAACACATCGATCGCCACTTGGGCTCGCTATTGCCGGCCCAATGGATGCGACGGGTCTCAAACGGCCGCCCGGCGATTGGGCGCGTGGCTGAGTCGAGCAACGTCAACCCGTTGCCTCTTCGTGCATTTTCAACGAGTCTGACGAGCTGCGCAACCGAGCCAACTTCGAGTTTCGCCATGACGCGTCCGCGGTGCGCCTTCACGGTTCTCTCGGTTGTACCCAACTCCGAGGCGATCTGTCTGTTATGCAGCCCCCGGAGCAGTCCTGTAGCAACCTCGCGCTCGCGTCTGGTGAGGCGGTCCACGCGCTCGACGAACACATCATGAAGCCGCTGCTCCGCTTCTGTGCGAGCACTTTGCTCGAGGCCTCGCGTGACGGCCGCCACGAGCTGTTCGGTATCGACGGGCTTGGTCAGAAAGTCGATCGCCCCACTTTTCATGGCCTGGACGACCGTCCGGACATCACCGTGACCCGTTACGAAGACTACCGAGAAGGTGCTCTCGTTTTGGAGACATCTCTGAAGCTCCAACCCCGACAGGCCAGGCAGGCGATCGTTGAGCACGAGGCACGCTGCGCCGGAGGCGGGGCACTGCGCGAGGAACGACTCCGCAGAGTTGAACGCCCGTACGGCAAAACCGAAAGAAATCAGATGGCGAGACAGCGCTGTTCGCGCCCCTTCGTCGTGATCGACGACGAAGACATTTCTCGGTGGCACCGCATAAGAAACGTTGACTGTTATGAATTGGTACAACTCAGCCTTAGCGGGTCACAGATGTCCGCCTGCTCTGCGCGCTCGACTCCTGACTTCGACGGTCGGCAAGCGGCAGGATACAGTGGAAGGTCACACCCCGTGCAGGATTGTTCTCCGCCGTCAGTCGGCCTTCGTGCGCGTGGACGATCGATCGACAGAGCGCCAGCCCCAATCCAAGCCCCGTCGTCTTCGTCGTCACGAACGGCTCGAACACCGAGTTGAGTTGGTCGGGGGTTATGCCGGTTCCGATGTCCTCGACAGAGAGACGCACACCCTCTTCGCACTGAGCGGTCACGATCAGCACGTGCCGGTCGCCAGGTAGGTTGTCACGCATGGCGTCGCACGCGTTGAGAATCAGATTGAGCACGACCTGCTGCAACTGCACGCGATCGCCGGCGACGGCAGGCAGCTTCGGCGACAGCCGCCGCGTCAGCGTCACGCCACGTCTGAGCAGATCGCCTCGCAGAATCTCGACTACGTCGTTTGCGACGTCGTTCAGGCCAAGCGGCTCGCAGTCGTGCCGGCCGTTGGAGAACCAACTCCGAAGGCGCTGCAACATACTCCCCGCACGACGACTTGCCGAGACGACGTCACCGAGAATGACGTCGATCTCTTCGCTGTCGGTGGGCTGCCTGCGCCCACACAGTCGTCGCGCAGTCTGAGCGTTCGCCAGGATCGCCGCGAGCGGTTGACTCATCTCGTGCGTCAGCGTCGCCGACAGCATCCCCATCGTCATCACGCGACCCGCGTGAGTCATCTCCTCTCGCAGTTGCAGCGTCTCGGCTTCCTCCTGCCTGCGGCGCGTGATGTCGGTGTGCGTGACAACCGCACCGCGCTGGTCTCCCCACAACGGGACGATCGCGATCGAAAACCACTTCGTCTCGACGCCAGATCTGCAGACATACTCCATCTCGAAGAGCTTTCGTGCCCCCGAGAGGATCTGTTCGAGACCTCCAACCAGCTTCGCGGCATTTGAATCGCGCTGCGCGTGTGCGCGGTGATGCGCGAGATAGTTCGCATGCAGGCCGATGCCATCCAGGCGGTCTGGCTCGGCTGAACGCGTGTCCGCGATCCAGGCGTCATTGGCATCGATCACGACGCCATCCGAGTCGGTGATGGCCACCGCGTTAGGCATCGATCTCAGGACGGCGCTGTGCAGCGACTGGAACCTGCGGCTCTCGCGAACCACGACCGCGAGCGCGAGCGAGAGCCCGTTCAGCATCAGCAGAAACATCTGCAGCGGCAGGACGTCGTCGAGCGAGACGACGAGGCTGTGCAGAGCCGACCAGAGGATCGTGCCAGTCGAGACGAGTTGCAGGATGCTGACGCCTGTTGGTCCGAAGCGGACGGCCGCCCAGAACATCAGCGGCAGCACCGTATAGGTGAGTTCCGGGATGCTCGATTGCGCGTCCGGGTGCCGCGCGAACATCAAATCGATCGCGAACAAGGCCGCCAGCGCCAGCAGGCCCGCTTCGAGGTAGCGAGCCCGCCGCACGATCCGGAAGCGCGTCACGGTTGACGATCCGATCGTCACGATTGGTGGAACGAGCGTCAGCGTTGCCAAAGCGTTCGACGCGAAGCGATGGCACCACAGGTCCCAGTACCCCTCGCCCATACCGGTCCCGACGACGACCGCCGCGTCGAGAAACGACGTGAGACCGATAACACCCGCAACGCCAACGGCGAAGAAGAGAAGGACGCCAACAAACGTCTCGAACAGATCGCGCGGTGCTCTCGAGTCGCTGAAGGACGTACGCGCCTATCAGTGCCTCGCCGATGTTCGTAGCGAACCAGCCAACCGACGTGACGAGAGGAATGCCGTGCGAGAGCTGGGTCAGCAGATGGACAGGCACCACGGCAACGACGTACCACGGCCAGTGCCGCCGCGGCGCCAGAAGCAGAGCGGCGAGCAACAGCGCATTCGGCGGCCACATCAGCGACACCGCCAACTCACTCGGTGTCAGGAGCAGCCCGATCTGCGTGCCCAGCCAATACGCCGCCGCCGTCACGAGCGCGCCAACCACCGCACGGGTAGTCAACGAGACGACGCGACCGGCAGACTGCACCGCTCGATCCATGGACTCAGGACTCTTACTGGGGACAGTGATAGTAGGTCGCAGTTGAAGGCAGACGTCAAGGCTGGTGAACGTCCGCGGCATATCGCGATGAACGGCAGGTCACGGCGGCGTGTACGCGAAGATCGTTTCGATTCCTTCAAGAAGAACCGTCTGGCCGATGACGCTCCTCTGGCGTAGCTCTTGAAGGATCTCATGCGTCGCGAACGGCCTCGTTGAACGGTCGAGGCCGTATCGGCAGATGACGGGGCCGGTTGCCTCTGATCACCCGCGGGCTCACATCCGGCGCAGCATCGGGACATGAGCACCGGCAGGCGGTCGGCCGATCGGCGGTGCCCGACCCCGTTTCCCCGACTCCCTGTGATGCGCTGAGTATCGCGGCGCAGCCTGCCGCAACGATCAGGTGTTGACCAGCCCCAGCCAGGTCGCGTAGCGAACGAGGTCAGCCGTGTTCTTGAAGCCGAGGACGCGCATGATCTGGTACTTGTGCGTCTCGACCGTCCGCGGAGACACCTGCAGCGCGTTGGCGATCTCGCGCATACGGTATCCCTTGGCTATGAGCTGCAGGACCTGCCGCTGACGTGGCGTCAGTTTGGCGAGCGGCTTATCGCCGGCAGGCAACCCGCCGATCTGCGCTGCCACCTGCGGGCTGAGATAGGTTCCGCCGCCGAGGACCTCTTCTATCGCGGTCACCAGCTCCTGACCGGCTGCGTGTTTCGAGACGAAACCGACCGCTCCAGCGGCAATCGCTTCCTTCGCGATGCGCGGGTCGGCATACATCGTCAGGATGATGATCTTGGCGTTCACTCCGCGGGCGCGTAGCTGAGCGATCGCGTCGAGGCCGCTCAATCCGGGCATCGACAGGTCAGCGATGATGAGGTCGGGCTGGAGGTCAACTGCAGCTTCGACGAGGCTCGTGCCGTCGAGCACAGTGCCTACCATCTGGCAGTGGTCCGCGAGCAGCCGGTTCAACCCCTCGGCCACCATCATGTGGTCATCGGCGAGCAGCGTGCGCGGCGACGCGGTCATGGTCATCGTCCCAGTGAAATTATTCGTCATTAACGCCGAGCCTCATTATTTCGAACACACGGCAGCAGCCGCAATCTAACTATGCACGGTTTCGGCACGACTTTTCTCGGAATGTTAGTACCTGCACGAGCGCCCGCGTCGGCGCGCAGGAGGCACCCGCACCCCAAGGTCTCGACGGCCGACTCCGGCCGCTCATGGTTCGCGTCGGCAACAGGCCGGGCCCTGCCCTAGCGTGACCGCGCACCAAGCGACATCCTCGACCGTAAGAGGATCTCGTCGAGGATGACCTGCGGATCGTCGCGAAGAACCATGCGCATGCCCTGCAGGATAAGGAATTCGCGAGATGAGATGAAGCCGTCCAGCGCCTCGCGGCTGTCCCATTCGGACACGAGCGTCAACAACTGGCTGTCGCCGGCGTCCGCCATCAGACGGCACGTCAGGCAACCGGGCCAGGTGTGCATCCGACGGATGAACCCGTCGATGGCGCTCAGTGCCTCCGATCGCTTGTCATCCTTTACCCGCAGGTTGACAGTGGCTACGTGCATCGCAGGAGGCTTCCCCGACCTCCGGCCCTCAGCTCGCCGCGACATCTCGCGGCTTCGTTCTCCCCAAAACGCAGCGTTTGTGGGTGCCTCAGGCATTGAGCATTCTGTTCGAGCACATCGTGGCCCGATTGGTCGCGCGACGCGCAACGCTCTCGTACAGGTAACGCAACCGCCGTGCCTGTCTGGGCCATGCGATAGACGCGGATTTTACGCCGCGCCCGTTCCCCCTCGCGGGTATGGCCGCGGCGAACCGCAGAATCCCGGACATGCGGGCGGTAGTCTCGTGCGGTAGGATCGCGCTTTCGTCGAAAACACGGCGCTGTCAGTCACCACTCCAGCCATGGCCGCAGACAACATGCACCTCGTCGCAGATCTTGGCTCGCGAGTGCGGGAACTGACCCTCTTTCACGACGTGTGTCGCATCCTGCAGCGCGACGATCTCGTGTCCGCGGGCGACATTCTGGAAGATATCGCCAGGGCCATCGAACGCTCGTGGCCCCCTCGAGACCCGATCGCCGTGCGCGCCCGGCTCGGAACATTCGAGGTCACGACGTCCAGTTTCGAGAATCTCGCGCCGCTGTATCGCGCGCAGTTCACCCTGGCCGACGGGCGCGCCGGTTCCATCGACGTCGCATACCTCGAGGACCACGGGCCGGCAGGCGAGAAGCAGACGTCTCGAGCGCTCCTCGAAGACGTCGCGGAGATGTTCAAGATCGCCGCCGATCGTCGCCTGGTCATGGACGCCCTCCGCCAAAGCGAGCAGCGGTATCGCAGCGTTGTCGAGAATCAGAGCGATCTTGTCTGCCGGTATCTGCCGGACACGACGCTCACGTTCGTGAACGAGGCGTACTGCCGCTTCTTTGGAAAGCGGCGAGAGGAGCTGATCGGCAGGCGATTCATCGAGTTGATCCCGGAGGCCGAGCGGCCGGCGGCGCTGAAACATGTCGCAGCGATTCTCAACGGCGGAGAGACCCGGATCGACGAGCACAGCGTCGTCCAGCCTGACGGGGAACTGGGCCGCCAGCAGTGGATCGACTACGTGATCGAGTCGCCTGGCGGCAGCCCGGAACTTCAGGCCATCGGGCGGGACATCACTGACCGCTGGCGGGCGGAAGAAGCGCTTCGTCAGAACGAGATGAACCTGCGAGAGGCCTACGAGCGAATCCGCTCACTGGCACACCGGTTGATGCTGGCTCAGGAAGCCGAACGGACAGAGATCGCCCGCGACCTCCATGACGACATCAGCCAGCAGTTCGCTGCGCTTGGCATCGGGCTCAGCCTGCTCGAAGCGCGCGTGAAAGACCAGGATCGACTGCTCAACGAAGTGGTCAGGCTGCGCCAGATGGCAATCGGACTGGCCGAGAAGATCCGCCACGTATCGCACTCACTCCATCCAGGTGTCCTCAAGCACGCGGGATTGCACGCGGCCATCGCCTCCCACTGCGAAGCTGTGGACGCGCAGCACCCGTTCCAGGTCAGTTTCGAGGCTCGCGGGACCTTCAACGACCTGACGAGCGACGTCGCCTTGTGTCTGTACCGCGCGACCCAGCAGGCGCTGCGCAACGTGGCGATGCACGCGAACGCCACTCGTGCCTGGGTCACCCTGGCGCGTGTGGGGAATCAAGTCGAGCTCAATATCACGGACAACGGGCGCGGCTTCGACACGTCACTCGCAGCCGCGCGCGGACTCGGGCTCCTGAGTATCGAAGAGCGCGTGCACCTCGGCACACGGACAGTTCTCGGTATCGTCGCGCCTCGGCGGCGGAGCCCGCGTGTCGATCTCACCGTACCGGATGGTGTGACGGCGGCTCGGCAACTACACGCCCCGCCTGATCCCAAGCTTCCGCAGGCGGCTTCGGAGTGTGCTCGGCTTGAGGCCGAGGAGCTCGGCAGCACCGCGCCGCCCTTCGATGCGCCAGAACGTCGTGCGTCAGCATGCGCTGGATGTGGTTGCGCTCGATTTCTTCGAGCGTCGTCCCAACGGTCGCGGTCGGTGGCTTCGCCGCGACAGCGAGATGTCGTTCATCGAGATTACGCCGTCGGACGACAGGATGAGCGCGCGCTGAATCACGTTCTCGAGCTCGCGGATGTTGCCGGGCCAGTCGTACTGCTGCAGCGCCCGCGCCACGGATTCGGAAATCGGCTTGATGGCCTTCGGCATCGCGCGCGCAAACCTGTTCGCCAGATGCTGCGCCAGCAGAGGGATGTCTTCACGCCGCTCGCGCAACGACGGGAGCGTGATCGGGAAGACATTGAGTCGGTAGTAGAGATCGTCCCTGAATCGGTTCTGCCGAACTTCCTCCGCAGGTCGCGATTGGTGGCCGCAATGACACGCACGTCGACGTCCACCGTGCGCGTGCTGCCCAGTCGCTCGAGTTGCCCTTCCTGCAGAACGCGCAGCAGCTTGGGCTGAAGCTCGATCGGAAGATCGCCCACTTCGTCGAGGAACAACGTTCCGCGATGCGCGATCTCGAAGCGACCCGGCCTGACTCGAGTGCGCGCCTGTGAACGCGCCGCGCTCGCGTCCAAACAGCTCGCTCTCGACCAGCGTCGGCGGCAGTGCCGCGCAGTTGAGCGCAACGAACTTCCCCGACGACCGCGCGCTGCGCCGATGGATCGCGCGCGCGACCAATTCTTTGCCAGTGCCGGTCTCGCCAAGCAGCAACACGGTGGCGTGCGTCGCCGCCACCTGATCGAGCCGGAACACGACGTACCGCCATGCCGCGCTCTCGCCAACGAGCATGTCCTCTATCGGTGCGGTCCCTGGACGTTCGAGCACGCCGTCATGTCCCGCCCGCCAGACGACGAGCGGCTCTTCCTGATCCTGGATCGACTGGCGCCGGACGCGAGGAGACCGAGCGCCTCATCATCGCCGAGCCACGAAACGCATCCGCGACGGTGGTCAATGGCCGGAGCGACATGGCATCCAGTTGGGGATCTGCGAGCGCTGTGAGTACAGCGCGATTGTGCCGCCATCGTAACGCTGGGCCAGAGCGGAACGACGATCAGCGTGCGAATCCCGAGTGCCCAGAGGTGCAGATGGTCGTCCGGGGCAGGAGGCTGCCACTGCGCAGTGCGGCGGGCCGACACGACGAGGATCTCGGACTGACCGTTGATCCCCTGCACCCGCGGTCGGCGAGGAACTCGGACACGAGCCGCCCGGACGTCAAGCGCACTGCCGACGGCAACGCTCTTACGCGCGCTGGCCCGAAGGCAAGACGAACAGCCCACCCTCAAGCCCCAGCTCATCAACCAGTCGTGACAGCGACGTCGCGAACGCGATCCTCGAGCGGTCCTGACGAACTCTGGCTCAGTCGCGCGCAGACATCTTGTGCCACCGCTCGATATTAGGAAGGCGATTGTCACGCCCTGGAAATGCCGAGACTCCCATGACCATACCCTCCGACGTGACCGCGACAGGCGTCTGGCGGAGGGATCGCCACGCCGCGTTTGCATTCATGCCATTGGCCGTGGGTGGAGGCTTGAACACTAACCATTCGGCCAGCTAAGGGCAATTGGCCGATGGATGCTACGTAGTTCTTCCGGGAGACGACGTGTCGGGCCTGGTTAGCTTCGGGCCGCGCTGAGCGCGGGCAGATGCACGTGAATGCTCGTGCCAGCCCGATCGCTTTCGATGTGCAGCCATCCCTGGATAGCTGCGCACGATCATGGCGACGCTGGTCAGCCCGAGCCCAGGCCGCCATCCTTGGTGCTGAAGAACGGATCGAACGCACGCGTGCGCGCGTCTCCGAACAGTCCCTGGCCGCTGTCGGTGACTGTCATGCGAATGAATCGCTGCATGCGCGACGGCGTCCCGATCCGGCCGTTCGACTGACGCGGTGTGAATCGAGAAGCTGCCGCCGTTCGGCATCGCGTCACGCTGTTCGCGGCGAGATTAAAGAAGCACCCATTCGAGTTGCACGGCCTCGGCCTGCACGATCGGGTCGATCGCATCGAGGCGCAGCATCACGCGATACCGGGTCCGAGCACGCGAGCCATCACCTGCTTCGATCTGCGCGACGAGCTCGTTGAGATCGACGACCGCTCCGCTCGAGACGGCGACGGCTCGCCGAGCGCGACCAGCTCACGACTGATGTGATACGCGCTGCTGATCGCGCCTTCCAATTCGATGAAATCGCGCTCGGTCGTGTCACCTGCACCGACCGCTGCTTGAGGGAGTCAGCACACATGGACATCAGCCTTAACAGAGCCCGGAGATCGCTTCCGACCGCACGGACACCAGCGCACTCACGCCTCTCGCCATGCTACGCGAGATGGTGACGCCCCCTGTTGATCTGAATCAAATCGCCGATTGCAGTTGGCGCGCAGCACGGATGGGAAACAATCCGCGATCTGCCTCAGGCCTACAGCGTCGATTCGATCTGGTCGAACTGTACCGGATCGACGATGCGCACGACATGGCGGCCGGGGAAGCTGACGATACCGCGGCGTTCCAGCGCCCGGCTGGCGCGGCTGACCGACTCGAGGGAGAGTCCGAGATAGCTGGCAATGTCCGATCGGCTCATCGGCATGTCGATGTCGCGAGAGGCGTGGCGTTCGCACGCACTCGTTTGTTGGAGCTGACGGAAGAACATGGCCACTTTGCCGACCGCGTCGCGGCGACCAACGGCGATCGTCTGCCGCTGTGCCTCACGGAGCTCGTGAGTCACCTTGCAGAGAAACTGAAACTGGAGCTCTGCCGTCGCGTTTCAACGCATCCATGAGGACGTCGAGCTCGATGCGGTAGAGCGTGGCGTGGGTGACGGCCTGCGCCGTGCGCACGTAGAGACCGTTCTCGGCCAGCCCGAAGATATCGTCGGGAAAGAGGAACGACATGACCCAGCGTCGTCCGCTCGGCATGTCTTTGAACGTCTTCACTACGCCTTCTGCACCGATGAACATCGCGGTCGCCGCAGCTCTCCTCGCGATAGACAACCATCGCGCGGGGGCACGCGGATGCGCGTGGCGATGGAGGCGAGATGCAGCCGCTGACGCTCGGTCAGGAGCGGCGTCGTCTCGCGATTGCGCCCCGGGAAGGAATGGTGTCGCTAATCAGGTTCGTGCCCGGGGTCTCCCGGTCCCATCGGCCTCTCGACCTCGACGCTTGTGTGTGACCACCACGCCTCGTCTGCAATATCGCGGCCCTTCGGACCGGCCGTGGGATCGATGATGGCGCTCGGTCGTCGAGCGCCTCACCGACAACTGGAACAGAGCGGTGCGATTCACTTCGCGTTGGAGACTTCGGTCACCAGCGCGCGCGTGAACGTGATGTCGATCCTGTCGCCAGGCTTCACGCCTTCGAGTATCTTCTTGTCCTCGATCTTCCGCGTGACGGTACGGCCGTCCGCCGTCGCCACGGAGATCGAGGGAACTGCCGGATCCACGGCCTTGACTGTGACAGTCGCTTTGTCCTGGATCGCCACCGTCCCCGCCGGCAGTTTCTCTTCGCCGCTCGTCAATGCCGCCTCGAAGCTGGCGCCGCCGCCCTTTTCACCCGGCTTTACGAGCTGCAACACGAGCGACTCGTAATAGGTGATGTTCACCTTCTGGCCGACCTTGAGCTCGTTGAACCGCTGCACCGTAGGGCCAACCGTGAATGCGTCTTCGTTCCCTTTGTCATCGCGCAGCGTAATGCGCACGCGTGGTGGCGTCGATCGCCTGGATCGTCGCGCTGATCGTCACCACATTGGCTTTTGTGACCGGGGCTTGAGCCACCGGCAATGCAACTGCTGCCATCCAGAGCATCCCCACCAGCACAGGTCGTCGTTCTTGCAATCATAGGCCCTCCTAAGGCGCGTCCCCATCAATCCGCAAGCGGCGAAGCAAATGTGAGTCCCGCTCGCGATGCGCCAAATAATCGATATTCCGCTCATCGACCCGCGGCATACCGTGGGAATGCCGGTGACCCTGCGTCACATGAGGACTATGATAGGCACCTGGTGTCTCCAGACTCTCGACCGCGCGTGCTCCTTGCAGACGATTACGCCGGTCTACTGACGGCGTGGAAACGCCTGCTTGAGCCCTGGTACGATGTCGTCGGCTGCGTGCGAGACGGCCGCGCTCTTCTCGACGCCGCGAGCACACTCGCCCCGGACGTCGTCATCGCCGACCTGTCGATGCCTGAGGTGAATGGAATTGATGCGTGCCGCCACATCAAGCACGCCTCGCCTCAGACGAAGGTCATCCTGGTCACTGCTGGCGGCGATCAGTGGGTGGCACGAGCGGCCTTCCGTGCAGGGGCATCCGGGTTCGTCCTCAAACATTCGGCGGCGGATGATCTTCCCGTCGCGATTCATACCGCCCTCGCCGGGGATACCTACTGCACCCCCGCAGTCGGCCTCGACGCCCTCGACGTGCACTAGCACTCGATCGTTCATTCCCCATTGACTCATCCGGGTCGGGGATGGATGATGGCCGCGCATTCACTTGGAATGATGGCATTTACAGGGAGTCGGTTCCCCCGACGCCTGCTCACTATCGTTACGCTGTGCGCGTGTCTGCTCGTCACGCTGCACGGGCAGAACGAGAGCGACACGAGGTCCAAGCGTGTCCTCGCGTTGCACGTCGTCAGGCGCGACTCTCCTGGTTTCGACGACACCTTTCGATCGGTGCTCAGAGAGGCGCTCGCCAATCGCCTCGACTATTACAGCGAGTACATCGATCTCAATCGACTCGGGGATGCGAAATACCAGACGGCGCTGAGCAGCTACCTCCGCTCGCGCTACGTCGATGACGGGTTCGACCTCGTCATCGCGTCGGGACCTGCGGTCGTCGATTTTCTGAACCGAGACCCCTCCCTGTTTCGCGATGTGCCGCTCGTCTTCACCACGCGGCCAGGCCTCGTCGGTGGGCCGCACTCGACCGGCATCGTCTCGGCGGTGGATCTGGCGAGCACGCTGTCCGCGGCGCTCGCCGCCCGGCCAAATACGAAGCATGTCTTCGTCGTCAGCGGCGTTGCGCCGTTCGACCGGCTCTACGCCGACCTCTTCAGGACGCAGCGCGAGCCATTCGCCGCGCGCGTCACCTTTCACGACCTCGCCGGCCTGACGCTGCCGGAGCTCGAAACTCGCGTCCGCACGTTGCCGACCGATTCGATCATCTTTTATGTGAGTGTCTCGGACGACGGCGCGGGCCATACGGTAATGCCGCTCGACGCGGTCGAGCCGATCGCCAGGGCCGCGAATGCCCCGGTCTTCAGCTGGCACGAGGACGCGCTGGGGCACGGCGTCGTCGGCGGCCGGCTGCATTCATCGGTCAAGGACGCGCAGGAGACGGCACGCATTGCCCTGCGCGTGTTGCGCGGAGAGAAGCCCGAGGCGATCCCGGTCGTCACGTTCGACAGCTACGCCTATCAATTCGACTGGAGACAACTGCAGCGGTGGGGTATCGACGAGGCACGTCTCCCCGCCGGCAGCTTCGTCCGCTACCGCGAGCCGTCCTTCTTTGATCAGTACCGCGGGTATGTCGTGGCCGGTGTATTCGTCATCTCGGCGCAGGGACTCCTGATCGGCGGGCTTCTCATTCAGCACCATCGACGCCGGCGCGCAGAAGCCGCGCTGCGACAGTCCGAGATGCGCAACAGCGCCATGCTCCGAGCGCTGCCTGACCTCGTGTTCGTCATCGATCGCGACGGCAGATTCGTCGACTACCACGCACGGGATCAAAAGCTGTTGCTCGTGCCAGCAGACGCCTTCATGGGCCACACGATCAGAGAGGTCATGCCGGGCACACTGGCAGACACCTTTATGGACGCACTCGAGAGGGCGCAGACGAGTGACGAACCCATCGTCGTGGAGTACGACCTGCCGCTCGATGAACTCCGATACTTCGAGGCCCGCGTCGTACCCGCAGACAACGGCCGCGTCCTGAGCGTCGTCCGCGACGTCACCGAGTCGAAGCGCGCAGTCGAGCTCAATCGAGCGCTCGCCGGCCGCATCATCGCGAGCCAGGAACAGGAGCGCCAGCGGATTGCGCGAGAGTTGCACGACGACTTGAGCCAGAAGATCGCGCTCCTCAACCTCGAGGTCGACCAGATCGCCGATGAAGTGTTGGCCGACGGCCATCGCGCTCGCCTCGAGCAGGTGTCATCACAGATTGGCGAGATCGCCGGTGATCTCTCGAATCTCTCACACAGGCTCCATCCATCGAGGCTGCAGTCGCTCGGGCTGATCGAGTCCGTCCGGCTGCTGTGCAGCGAGATCTCGCAGCGTCGGCAGGTCGATATCCAGTTCAGTACCGACCGAGGTTCCGAATGCCTTCGATCCGCGCGTGTCGCTCTGCCTCTATCGCATCGCGCAGGAAGCCCTGCACAACGTCGCCAAGCACAGTCAGGCGCGCGCCGCGTCCGTGGAGATCACGCGCGACGGGAGCGACGTCCACCTGCAGATCGCGGATTCGGGTGTCGGCTTCGACCCGGTCGCGATCGATCACGCCGGCCTTGGACTGGTCAGCATGCGGGAACGCGTTGGCGTGCTCAAAGGCGATCTCGTCATCAATGCGTCTCCCGGCCGTGGCACACGCATCGGCGTACGAGTGCCATTGATACCGTCTGCACGCGACGGACAGTCCCCCTACAAGTCCGTGTGAGACTGTTCCTGCTCGAGGGCGACCGTCGATGTCGATCGTGATTTATCAGAAACCGACGTGTACGACGTGCCGGCAAGTGCATGCGATGCTGAAGGACAGCGGCGTCGACTTCGATGCCGTCGACTACTACGTCGATCCCATACCCAAACCCAGACTGCTCGAACTCCTGAAGAAGATGCGGATCGCTCCGCGGCAGCTTCTGCGGACGAAAGAAACGATCTACAAGACGCTGAAGCTCGGTGACCGCGACCTCTCGGACGATGAGATCGTGGACCTGATGGTGAAGCATCCGGACCTGATTCAGCGGCCGATCGTCGAGAACGGCGCCCGCGCGATTCTCGCAAGGCCTGCAGAGCGCCTGAAAGAAATCCTTTGACGATCTCGAACTCTCGACACCCGCGGCATGTCGTGGCGCGCAATCAGGGTTGTGCCGCCCCCCAGGTCTTTCTTCGTCCGGATGTTGCCTGGCCGCACTGCGAGAGAGAAGGAGGAGTTGAAGAACTTGGGCTCGCCGATTCGGCCGCGACGAACCAGCTCGATGACCTGCAGGTTGATCTCCTCGAAGTGCAGGCGATACGCAATCATCAGCTTCACCTGGTTCTCGCGACACGCGCCTACCATGCGCTCGCAATCCTCCGCGGTGACCGCCATCGGCTTCTCGCACAGGACGTGAACGGAGCGCTTAGCCATTCGCTACCTCATTCAGTGCCACAACAGGCGGAGTGGACTGGAAGAACCACGCGCAGTGCGCCTGCAGCCGCCAGCACCCGTCGTCAAAGAGCTCGTCAACGCCATTGCCGCCATACGCCGACCGTTCACTGCACATCACAAGCTCCCAACGGCGACCAGCTCCCGGAGCGAACAACGGGTCGTTCATGGCACACGTGGTCAGCGGTCCGAGATTGATCACCAGGAGACGAGCATCACTGCCGGTCGAATAACGAATCAACACGATGTCTGACGTCGGGGCCGAACTGTCGATGGAGATGTCGGAGGTCCCGACGGCAGACAGCACGGCATCCTTCTGTCGTAGTCCGAGCAAATCGGCATGCAGACGACGAGCGTCGCGTCCGACTCCCGTCTCCCGCCAATCGAGGCGACAGGCGTTGAACATCGCTTCGTCGTTCGGAACGGGAAGTTGCTCCCGTGCCTCCGATGAAGCGAGTGAGGGGAACTGAGACAGAAACTCCAGGCGGCCTTTGCGCACAAGATCGGAGAGCGGCGCTTGATGGTCGGCGAAGAACGTAAACGGCTGTTCGACGGCTTCCTCCTGTCCCTGGAACAGAAGGGGGACGGCGGGCCCGAGCAGAAGCAGCGTCGAGAGCGCCCGCCACTTCGCCCGATCGCCGAACTGGTGCAGACGGCGACCAGTTCCCGTATTGGCGACCTGATCGTGATTCTCGAGAAAGCTGACGAAGGCCGCCGACGGATGGCGTCGCGCGTCTGTACCTCGCGGTTGCTTCTGCCAGGAATACCACTGGCCCTGATACAACAGGTTCCATCGCGCCATCGACGCGAACTCACCCGCCGTTCCACGATAGTCGGTGAAGTACGCCTCACGACGTCCTGTGAGCGCGACGAATGCCGCGTGATGCCAGTCTTCATTCCACAGGCTATCGACGCCTGGATCCGAGTCGCCCAGACGAACATGCCCGGTGTCCTGCGGTTCGTTCTCGGCAGAGACAAAGATGCGCCGCGGCGCCACAACCTCGCGACCGTACTCGGTCAGTTCCCGAACGATGTGTGTCGGTGATTTGTCGACGAGCGCATGCGTCGCGTCGAAGCGAAAGCCGTCGAAGCGATACTCCTCGAGCCAGTGCCGCACGTTCTCGCGCATGAAGTAACGCACCGGCGCGGAGCACTCGCCATCGAGGTTGAACCCACGGCCCCAGTCGGTCTCGTGCGCGGCGAAGTACGACTCGCTGAACTCCGGTAGGAAGTTGCCCGACGGACCGAGGTGGTTGTACACGACATCGAGAATGACAGCCAGGCCATGGCTGTGCGCCGCATCCACGAAGGCGCGCGCATCATCCGGTGCGCCGTAGTGATGATAAGGCGCGAAGAGGAACACGCCGTCATAGCCCCAACCGAAGCGCCCCTCGAACTCCGCGATCGGCATCACTTCGAGCGTGGTGATCCCGAGCGACGCGAGATGCGGAAGCCGTTCACGCGCCGACTCCCACGTGCCGCCGGTCGTGAAGGTGCCGATGTGCATTTCGTAGACGACCTGGCGGTGACGGGGCTGCGCGCCTCCCCAGCCACGGGTCGTCCACGTAAACGCGTGAGGATCGACAACCATCGACGGCCCGAAGGGACCGTCCGGCTGAAAGCGTGAAACGGGATCGGGGCGAAGTCCCTGCTCGAGACGGAACCAGTAACGCTGACCCGCTCGTACGTCCGGTGCCGTAGCACTGAAGTAGCCGGCTCCCGCTGACGCCATCGGGATGTCTGGTCGTCCGTCCAGCACCAGCGCGACCTCTCGTTGCGCCGGCGCCCACACGGTGAAGGTGACGCCGTCGGAATCGACGGTGGCGCCGAGCGACGGCTGGGAAACGGAGGTGGCCTCACGACGTCGAGACACGCGACTCCTCATCTGATTGCTGAAGTTTCACGAACGAGCGCAACACTTCGGCAACGCTCCACGCCTGGGCCACACACCCACGTGGTGCGTAAGGCTCGGTGGCGTCAAAGACCTCGCTGATCGTCCCGATGCACACATCGCTCAGGTGCCGGTCGAACGCACCGAGCAGCGCTCGTGCCTCTTCGCGGCGGCCCGGGTAGGCGCGCAGCCACGCATCGACAAAGGGCCCGATGAGCCACGCCCACACCGTGCCCTGGTGATACGCGGCGTCGCGCGCGCGCAGGTCGCCGAAATATTGCGCCTTGTAGTCCTTGTGACCGGGCTCGAGCGTCCGTAGGCCGAACGGCGTCAGCAAACGTGCTGCGACAACATCGACGATCCGCTTCCAGCGGCTCTCATCGAGCACCGGATAGCGGAGCGCCAGCGAGAAGATCTGGTTCGGCCGCATGGACGAATCGTCGCCGGCTTCCCCGTCGACGATGTCGTAGAGGTACTGGCCGTGATCGAACCAGAAGCGGCGGTTGAACGCGGCACGCGCGCGCGCGGCCACCGTCTCCAGATGAGCGGCATCGCGATCGAACGCTCGAGACCATTGCGCGAGCAACCGCACTGCGTTGTACCAAAGCGCGTTGATCTCCACGGTCTTTCCCCGGCGAGGTGTGACCACCCAGTCGCTCACCTTCGCGTCCATCCACGTGAGCGCCAGGTTCGCGGCACCTTGAGTCAGCAGGCCATCATCGTCCACTCGAATTCCGAAGCGTGTGCCCGCAAGGTGAAGACGAACAACCTCTTCGAGTGAAGGCAGGAGATCGCGCACCGGCTCGACATCCTTCGTGATGGTGACGTAGCGATCGATCGCATGAAAGAACCACAGGGTCGCGTCTGCGGTGTTGTAGAGCCCTTCTTGATCGCCTTCAGGAAAGAGGTTCGGTATCAGGCCGTCGCGAAGATGATGCGCGAACGTCATCAGGATGCCGCGCGCCTCCGCATGCCGGCCGGTGCACAGCGTCAGGCCTTCGAGGCTGATCATCGTGTCCCGGCCCCAATCCGTGAACCAGTGGTAGCCGGCGATGACGCTCCGCGCTTCTTCGCCTGCAGCCCGTGCACGCGTCGACTCGGCCGTGCGAGTCGCCGGTTCGATCACGAACTGATCGGCCCCGAGCACCAGTTCGGCACACAACCCCTGTGAGCCCACGTCGCCGGCCGCGCCGAGCAGTCGCGTTCGCCGGGTAATCTCCGCGCTCAATGCTTCGTCGGTGGCGAGGGCGTCGAGTTCGACGGCGGTGTGCGTCGACGCAATGAAGGTCGCTCGTTCGCCCTCGCTCAGATCGAGCTTGAAATAGCCCGGGCTCCATGTGTCGCCGACCGATGCGTACCCGCGCTGCTGCTCGATCAGGTACGGCACATCCTTCGTCACTTCGGGATGAAGCGTGAACGCCGACTCGTGATCACGCAAACCAAACATCAGGGCCGGCACCGATGCGTCGAGCGTCGCTTCGAGATATCCGCCGCGCGCGACCAGAACGGGCGATGCAGGGAGCGCGTAGTCAACCATCGCTTCGTGCGGACGTGCGTGAAGGTGCGGGCGAATTCCCAGCCGGAAGGGTTTGACCGCGCGCGTCACCGTGTAGGTCACGATGACGGTGTTCTGCAGGCGCGGCATGAACAACCGCTTCTCGATGGTGGTGCCTTCGAGCTCATAGGTCCAGACGGGCAACCCACCAACCAGTCTGAAGCGCGTCGTGACGTCGTTCGGCGCGACTCCCGGTCGGCTGAGCCAGCCAATGTGCCCACTAGGCAGCCGGACGCGCTCGTCGAGCCGCGACACGAGCACGACGCGGCCGAGCGGAGCGGGCAGCGCGGCGATCAGAAGCGCGTGATAGCGGCGCGTCAATACCCCGCCCAGCGTCCCTGAAGCGTAGCCGCCAAGTCCGTTGGTGACGAGCCACTCGAGTGTCGTCAGCCGATCCAGATCGGCGCCGATCTGGATCTCGCGAACGATGTCTGTGGCTACGTGTAGATTGGAATCGACGCCAACCATGGAGTTGATGGATGAAACGCGCTCGCAAGGATGGTGCCCATCGCTCGAATGGCGGCTGAATTGCTAACCATCAGCTCGAGTAGCAATCGATGGCTCATGTGAAAACGCGAAACGAACCACCGGTCAACGCTCGGTCAGCTCGCTCGGCAGGGCTTGTCTACGTCACTGATCGTGCGCCAGGCATCCAACGCCGGCGACACGGACGCGGGTTTCGTTACATCGACCACCACGGACGTGTGATCAGACGTCGCGCAGACCTCGAACGCATCGCCCGGCTCGCGATTCCCCCTGCGTGGAAAGACGTCTGGATCTGCCCGAACCCCAAGGGACATCTGCAGGCGTGCGGTCGCGACGCGCGTGGTCGCAAGCAGTACCGATACCACGCTGGCTGGCGGCGGGTTCGCGACGAGTCGAAGTACGACCAGATGCTCGCGTTCGCCATGGCGCTGCCCGTGCTGCGCCGTCAGATTGCAAGGGATCTATCCGCGTCAGGTCTCCCAAGGCGCAAGGTCATCGCCGCCGTCGTGCAACTGCTGGAGAAGACGCTCATTCGCGTAGGCAACGACGAATACGCACGCCACAACAACTCGTTCGGCCTGACGACGATGCGCAGCAGACACGTGCAGGTATCGAAGTCCACGCTCCGATTCCGCTTCAGAGGCAAGGGTGGAAAGTCCCACGACATCGCGTTCAACGATGTTCGCCTCGCGCGGATCGTCCGGCGATGCCAGGACCTCCCCGGTTACGAGTTGTTCGGATACGTCGACGATGAGGGGAAGGTTCAAGACGTCGGCTCGGCCGACATCAACGCGTACCTGCGCGAAGTGACCGGACAGGATTTCACCGCGAAGAGCTTCCGGACGTGGGCCGCAACGGTCCTCGCCGCCTGCGCCTTCCAGGAGTTTCCTGAGTACAGTTCCAGCGCTCACGCGAAGCGCAACGTGAATCAGGCGATCGAGGCAGTTGCCGGAGTACTCGGAAACACACCGGCGATTTGTAGAAAGAGTTACATTCACCCGGCGATCGTCGATGCCTACACTGACGGATCGCTTCCACGGACACGTTCGAGAAAGCTCAAGGCAGTGTCGCCCGCCGGCGATTTTCAAAGGATGGAAACGGCCGTGCTTGCGTGGCTGCATCGTTTACAACGTGCAGCTCAGCGGCGAACGGCGTAGGACAAAATTCACTTCTCCGTGTGGCGCTCAAATTGCTTTCCGCCAATGGCTGAGTGAACCCGACGGCAACCTATCGTCTTCAGCTTCGCGCCGACTTCCCGTTCGACGCCGCGGCTGGAATCACCGACTATCTCTCCGATCTGGGCATCACGCACGCGTACTGCTCGCCCTACCTTCAAGCGGCGCCTGGCAGCACGCACGGCTACGACGTCATCGACTACACCCGGCCGAACGTGGAGCTTGGCGGCGAAGAAGGCTTCAGACGTTTTGTCGCCGCGTTGAAGAACGTGCGGTTGGGGCACGTTCTCGACATCGTGCCGAACCACATGGCGATCTCCACCGCGGCCAACTGGTGGTGGGCCGATGTGCTCGAAAACGGGCCGTCGAGTCACTTCGCCTCGTACTTCGACGTGGAATGGGAGCCGCCCGAGGCACGACTCCGCAACACCGTGCTCATTCCAATCTTGAGAGATCAGTACGGTCGCGTGCTCGAAGCGGGTGAGCTCCAGATCGTGCGACACGGTGCGGAGTTCCACGTCCGCTACGAGGACAACACGTATCCAATCAGCCCCAGCTCGCTCGGACCTGTGCTCGGTCGTGCTGCACGGCAGGCAAACTCGGATGCGCTTGCGTTTCTCGCCGACGCCTTCAGCGAGCTCCCCCGGCCGACCGCAACCGATCGTGCCAGCGTCCGCCGACGACATCGCGACAAGGCCGTCCTCCGCGAGCAACTCCGTCGTCTTCTGGAGGACGACCCGTTTGTCGCGACCGCCATCGATCAGACCATCGGCGAGATGAACGGAGATCCCGACTCGCTGCACGCGCTGCTGGATCTGCAGAACTATCGACTCGCGTGGTGGCGCAGTGCGGACCGCGACCTGGGCTACCGGCGCTTCTTCGATATCGACACGCTCATCGGACTGCGGATGGAGGATGAGCAGGTCTTCCAGGACACGCACCGCCGTGTCATCGAATGGGTGCGTGAGGGTGCGATTGACGGTCTGCGCATCGACCATCTCGATGGCTTGCGCGATCCGCTCGAGTATCTCGAACGCCTGCGCGCAGCCGCGCCGAACGCCTGGATCGTAGCCGAGAAGATTCTGGACGCTGAAGAGACGCTGCCCGAGACCTGGCCGATCGCCGGAACCACCGGGTACGACTTCCTCAATCGCGTCACCGGACTGTTCATCGATCCGGACGGCGACGCCCCGCTCACCGACTTCTACCGTGAGTTCACTGGTGAGACTCGTGATTATGCGGGCATCGTTCGAGACAAGAAAATCCTCGTGCTCCGCGAGATGCTCGGCAGCGACGTCAACCGCCTCACCGATCTGTTGCTTCAGATCTGCGAGCGCCATCGGCGTCATCGTGACTACTCGCGCCATCAACTGACAGAAGCGCTACGGGAGCTCATCGCCTGGTTTCCGGTGTATCGCACGTACATCCAACCCTACTCGAGCAACTTGTCGGAGTCGGACCGGCGATACGTGGAAGTGGCGACCGGCGAAGCCATTCGAGAGCGTCCAGACATCGAGACCACGCTGTTCGAATTCCTGCGCGACCTGATCACGCTGACGGTGGCAGGCGACCTCGAGAAGGAGTTCGTCGCTCGATTGCAGCAGTTGACCGGACCCGCCATGGCCAAGGGGGTCGAAGACACGGTCTTCTACAACCACAACCGCTTCATTGCGCTCAATGAAGTTGGCGGCGATCCCTCACGGTTCGGAATCAGCCTTCATCAGTTTCACGAGAAGGCGCGAGAGATGCAGCAGCGGTGGCCGCTCACGATGCTCGCCACCGCAACGCACGACAGCAAGCGCGGCGAGGACATGCGTGCCCGCCTCGCGCTGCTCTCCGAACAGCCATCGGCGTGGATTGACGCAGTGCGTCGATGGTCTGCGATGGCCCAGACACACCGCACGAACGACTGGCCCGATCGCAACACGGAGTACTTCTTCTACCAGACGCTCGTTGGCGCGTGGCCGGCATGCGCCGAACGCCTCACGGCCTACATGGAGAAGGTGTGCCGCGAGGCAAAGACCTATACGTCGTGGACGGCCCCGGACACGGCCTACGAGGGAGCCGTTCGCACGTTCGTCGAGCGGTGCCTCACCGATCGTCACCTGATGCAGGACGTCAGGCAGTTCGTCGAGTCACTGATTGGATTCGGCCGCATCAACTCACTCGCGCAGACGCTCATCAAGCTGACGGCCCCTGGCGTGCCCGACCTCTATCAGGGCACCGAGCTGTGGTCTCTGCATCTCGTGGATCCGGACAACCGCCGGCCCGTCGACTACGAGGAACGCCGCCGCGCGCTCGCCGAAGTGAAGCAACTGAGTGCTCGTGAGATCTGGGATCGCGCTGACGAAGGCCTGCCGAAGATGTGGGTCACGCATGCAGCGCTGCAATTGCGACAGCGGCAGCGGGACGCGTTCGACGCCCACGGCCGCTATAGCGCTGCTGACGACCCGTGGACCGCTCGCCGATCACATCGTGGCGTTCTGCCGCGGCGAGAGCGTGATGACCGTCGTGCCGCGTCTGGTGATTCGCGCCGATGGACGCTGGCATGGCACCGGAATCTGTGTCCCGCAAGGTTGGTGGACGAACGTGCTGACCGGGCAGCCGATCGGGGGCGGCACCGTCGACGTCTCGGAACTCTGGCGAGACTTTCCGGTGGCACTGCTCGAGCGCGTCAGCAGCGGAGGAGAACGATGAGCGCCACTGAGGTGCCCCGTCGTCCGATTATCGACGCCCTGACGACGACCTGGCACGTTCGCCCCGGGGAGCCCTTCCCGCTCGGCGCGACATGGGACGGTCAGGGCACGAATTTCTCGATCTTCTCGGAAGTCGCCGAGCGTGTGGAGTTGTGCCTGTTCGATCGCAACGGACACGAGACGTGCGTCAACCTTCCCGAGCGGACCGCGTTCTGCTGGCACGCGTACCTTCGCGGCGTCGGCCCTGGCCAGCGTTACGGCTTTCGGGTGCACGGGCCCTGGGATCCCGCAAACGGGCTCCGCTGCAATCCCGCAAAGCTCCTCGTCGATCCCTACGCGCGCGCCATTACCGGCGGCATCGACTGGAACCCCTCGATGTTTCCCTATCCGCTGGGCGGAGACGATCTCCAGCGCAATGGTGACGACAACGCGCTGTACACGCCAAAAGCCGTCGTCATCGACGATGCCTTCGACTGGGAACGTGATGCTCCGCTTCGCCGGAAGCTGCACGAAACGGTCATCTACGAAGTGCACGTCAAGGGGTTCACGAAGCGGCATCCCGAGATTCCGGAAGCCATTCGCGGCACGTACGCGGGGCTCGCGCATCCGGCTGCCGTGGAGTACTTGTCATCGCTTGGAGTGACCGCGGTCGAACTGCTTCCGATCCACGAGTTCGTCCACGAGCAACACCTGCTGGACAAAGGCCTGCGCAACTACTGGGGCTATCACTCCTACGGCTACTTCGCGCCGCATGGAGAATATTCCTCACAAGGCGACAGCGGCGGCCAGGTGCGCGAGTTCAAGGAGATGGTGAAGGCCCTTCACGCTGCCGGCCTCGAGGTGATCCTCGACGTCGTCTATAACCACACCGGTGAGGGCAATCATCTCGGCCCGATGCTCAATCTGAAAGGCATCGACAATCGCGCGTACTACCGCACGGTCGAGGGCGACCCTCGCTACTACATGGACTACACCGGTACCGGCAACAGCCTGAACATGCGTCATCCGCACGCGTTGATGCTGGTGATGGACTCGCTGCGCTACTGGGTGCAGGAGATGCACGTGGACGGGTTTCGCTTCGACCTGGCGTCAACACTTGCGCGCGGCCTCTACGAAGTCGATCGTCTGTCTGCCTTTTTCGACATCATTCATCAGGACCCGTCGCTGAGCGGCGTGAAGCTGATCGCCGAACCGTGGGACCTCGGCGAGGGCGGCTATCAAGTGGGCAACTTCCCTGTCAGATGGTGTGAGTGGAACGGCCGCTATCGGGATACGGTTCGCGACTACTGGCGCGGTCAGGGCGCGACACTGGGCGAGTTCGCCAGTCGCTTTACCGGCAGTTCCGATCTCTACGAGGACAACGGACGACGTCCGTACGCGAGCGTGAACTTCGTGACCGCGCACGACGGCTTCACGCTGCGAGACCTGGTGTCCTACAACGAGAAGCACAACGAGGCCAACGGCGAGGGCGGTCAGGACGGCGAGAGTCACAATCGATCGTGGAACTGCGGCGTCGAGGGCCCGACTGACGATCCCGGCGTGAACGCGCTGCGATCGCGTCAGCAGCGCAACATCCTGGCGACACTGTTCCTCTCGCAAGGCATTCCGATGCTGCTCGGCGGCGACGAGATCGGGCGGACCCAGCAGGGCAACAACAACGCCTACTGTCAGGACAACGAGACGTCCTGGTTCGACTGGGAGCACATCGATCGCGGTCTGCTCGAGTACACGCGCCGCCTGATCCATCTGCAGGCCGCACACCCGGCCTTCCGCCGTCGCGGATGGTTCAAGGGACGAGCCTTGCGCGGTGCCGGCGTGGCCGACATCGCGTGGTTCAGACCCGATGGTAAGGAGATGGTGGACGAAGACTGGCAGCACGCGCACACCAGGTCGTTCGCCGTGTTCATCAATGGTGACGCACTGCGCGAGATCGACGACGACGGCCGGCCAGTGCGGGACCAGAGCTTTCTGCTGCTCTTCAACGCGCACCACGAACCGCTCACGTTTACGCTGCCAGGCGCCTCGTTCGGACGCCGATGGGACGTCGTCATCGACACTACCGCCGGGCTCGAGTTGACGTCGAAATCGATTCAGGCGGGGAAATCGGTGGAGGTGCCAGACCGGACGATCGTCGTGTTGTCGCGTGCCTCCTCAGCGCGATAACGCGACGATCGCGTCCGCGCTGATGGAGTTGCTGCTCGTCGATGACGACGCGCCGCAGGGTCAGGATGCCGCGGCACCGAGGTCGTTCGTGAACGGGATGGATCTCGCCGGCTGTGACATCGGATGGGTCACCATGTTCTGCGGACCCTCGACCGGTCGATGAATTCCGAGCTTCCGCATCCTGGTTCTGAGCGTGCTGGCGCACAGGCCAAGCACCTTCGCCGCACCAGCTGGCCCTTCGATCCGCCAGTTCGCGAGCTGCAGCATCCGCAGGATGTGCGCGCGCTGAACTTCAACCAGCGTCTGGGGCTCGTCACTCAACGTCGTGACCACGCTGCGGCGAACCGGTTCGCCTCTGAAGTTCGACAGGTCGAGCACTCCGTCCCGCGACAGAATCACGGCCTGTTGAATCACGTTCTCGAACTCACGGATGTTTCCGGGCCAGTCATAGTGCCGGAGCGCTTCCAGCGTGCCGGGGGTAACGCGGCTGATGGTCCGGCCCATCTGCCGCCCGACTCGATCGCAGAAGTGACGAAGAAGCGCAGGCAGGTCTTCGAGCCGCTCCCGCAAGGCCGGCAGCGTGATCGGGAAGACGTTGAGGCGATAGAACAGGTCCTGGCGGAACTTGCCGCTGTTCACGTCGTCAACCAGATTCCGGTTCGTGGCAGCCACGATCCGGACATCGACGTCGACCGTGCGTGTGCTGCCAAGCCGTTCGAACTGGCCTTCCTGCAGGACACGAAGCAGTTTCGGTTGCAATTCGAGCGGTAGCTCACCGATCTCGTCGAGGAAGATCGTGCCGCCATCGGCCAGCTCGAAGCGACCGGGCTGCGACGTATGTGCGCCGGTGAATGCGCCGCGATCGCGGCCGAACAACTCGCTCTCGATGAGAGTGGGTGGCAGCGCGCTGCAGTTGACGACCATGAACTTGCGGTTGGCACGACGGCTCTGATGATGAATGGCCTGCGCCACGAGCTCTTTTCCCGTGCCCGTCTCACCGAGCAACAGGACCGAGGCGTTCGTGGACGCCACCTGCTCCACGCGGTACATCACATATTTCAGGACGTCGCTCGTGCCGACGATCGTCTCGATCCGACGTTGCCGGCTCGTGGGCGCGAGACGAAACGGTCCCCGTTGGGACTGATGGCGTTGAACGGTCTAAACGCATGACATCATCCTTGGCCGCCTCAAGGCAGCTGCGTGCAGTTGTGTATGACGGATGTATGGAACGGGAAGCTATCAGGCCTGGTCAAAACCCAACAGTGAGACCTTGGTCTTACGCAGTCAACCCGATTGTGGGCGATAGGATTCCTGTGTATCCTGCCCTTCTTAACGCGAACGTTACATGGCTATGAGTGCATCCAAGCTGACACTCGTTGTCGTTGACGATGACACGGATATCCGGCGTGCCGTAGGCCGTTCTCTGCGCTCCTACGGTCACAAGGTGCATCTGTTCGAGTCTGGAGAAGCGTATCTGGCGGACCACTGCAAAGCCGATTGCGCGATCGTTGATATCGGCCTGCCCGGCGTGAACGGGCTCGAAATGGAAGAACAGTTGCGCAAGAGCGGCCGAGGGATCCCGGTCGTCTTCATCACCGCTCACGACGATCTCGCCACCCGAGCCGTCCGCACGACCGGCATGCCAGTGCTCAGGAAGCCTCTGGACGAAAGCGATCTGCTCGACGCCATCGCGCAGGTCACGGGCGCCGCCGCCCACCAGTAGATCCGACTAGCTTCGAGTTTCGCGAGTGGACAGGAGCCGCACGAGCGCGGCGACCGAATCGACGTCGAGTTTGCGGGTCACGCGCCCCCGGTGCACCTTCACGGTCTTCTCGCTCATACCGAGTTCGACAGCGATCTGCTTGTTGAGAAGACCGGCGGCAACGAGGTCGCACACCTCCCTCTCGCGTCTGGTGAGGCGTGCGAGCCGCTGCTCGGTCTCGTGCTGAAGCCGCTGCTGCTGGCGCATGGCGATGCACTGCAGGCGAGCCCGTTCGAGCGCGGCCAGCAACTGATCTTCGTCAACCGGCTTCTCGAGAAAATCGATCGCTCCCCCCCGCATCGCCCGGACCGTTGACGGGACGTCGCTCTGGGCGCTGAGAAAAATGATCGGCATCGAAATGCCCTTGGCGATCATCGCGGCCTGCACGTCGAGGCCGCTCATGCGGGGCATCTTCAAGTCGAGCAGCAGGCAGGCCACACCGTCATACGAAGGTCGGGCGAGGAACGCTTCCGGCGAGGTAAATCCTTCGACGGCAATGCTGTGCGAGCGCAGCATTCGCTCGATCGCCCTAAGGACGATCGGATCATCGTCAACACCGAAGACCTGAAACGCCGAATCCATCTGCTTGGCCTGGAAGGACCCATTTTACACTCGGCCCGGGTTCAAGTTCCTAGTAGAACTACGTACCCAGCCCATCTGCACGCCGGCTATCGCGGCGCTCGCCGGTTTGAAAAGGGCCAGTGAGGAGCGTGCCAGAAGATGGCAGGTGACGCCAGCGTGGCTGGTCGTGTTCAGCCCGTTCGAGGACGACATGCGCGCGCACGTACAATGCCTCTCCCCGGATCACTGGCGCACCGTATGCACAAGAGCCGAACCTCGCGCGTGAATGGCGCGACGAAGCATTCATGTATTTGAGGTGTTCATCCGCATTCGTGCCGATTGTCGCGGTGCTCGCCTTGTGCGCCGCTGCGTGCAACTCCGCGAGCACATCGTCGGTCACAACAGGGCCAACGTCGACGAAGTGCCAGGTCACGGCGGCGCAACCTTCGAACATTGTGGCCGATGGTGGCACCGGCACCATTGCAATCACCGCTCAACCCGAATGTGAGTGGACCGTCTCGAGCCAACCGAGTTGGATCTCCGATGTCTCGCCCACTTCTGGCCAGGGCAATGGCAACGTGGCGTTTCGCGCCGCAGCGAATCCGGGGCCCTCGATGCGGGAGGGCGAAATCGTCGTCAATGACAACCACGTTCGCGTGATGCAGGAGGCGGCGACGTGCCGGCTTACGATCGCCCCCGACGCCCAGACGGTCAACTCGAGCTCAGTCACGGCAAGTGTCGCGGTGTCGGCCTTGAACAGCTGCACGTGGACCGCGACGAGCAACGCCTCATGGATCACGATCACGTCGGGAGCGCAGGGCACTGGCAATGGCTCCGTCGCGTTGCGCATCGCAGCCAATAACGGCGCGTCGCGGACGGGAACCGTCACCATCGCCGATCGCACGCACACGATCACGCAGCAGGACGCGTCGCAGCCGCCAATACCGCCGGCACCGGCACCTCCAATACCGCCGAGTTGCACCTACACAATCGCTACGACTAGCGAGTCGTTCGCTGATGCAGGCGGGGCAGGGACAGCGATCACGGTCACGGCAGGTGGCACGTGCGCGTGGACCGCCATCAGCAATGCGTCGTGGATCACGATCACCGCAGGTGCTGCCGGAACGGGTAATGGGTCGGTGAGCTTTAGCGTTGCGGCGAATACCGCCGCTGTGCGAACCGGCACGATGACCATCGCTGGCCAGACGTTCACCGTCACCCAGGCCGCGCCGCCGCCGCCACCACCACCACCGCCACCACCGAGTTGCACCTACACGATCGCTCCGACCAGCGAGTCAATCGCTGATGCAGGCGGGACAGGGACAGCGATCACGGTCACGGCAGGTGGCACGTGCGCGTGGACCGCGATCAGCAGTGCGTCGTGGATCACGATCACCGCCGGTGCCGCCGGAACGGGCAATGGGTCGGTGAGCTTTATCGTTGCGGCGAATACCGGTGCCGCGCGAACCGGCACGATTGCGATCGGCGGACAGACCTTCACCGTCAACCAGGCGGGCGCGCCGCCGACGCCGACCTGCAGCTACACGCTCGCGGCGAGCAGCGCCTCAGTGTCAGACGTTGGCGGCTCGGGATTCGTGAGCGTCACCGCGCCTGCCGGGTGCGCGTGGACAGCGACGACCAGTGCGTCATGGATCGCGATCACCGCCGGGGCGGCCGGAACGGGTAATGGGTCCGTGAGCTTTACCGTTGCGACGAATACGGATGCGGCGCGGACCGGCACGATGACCATCGCCGGCCAGACGTTCACCGTCACCCAGGCCGCGCCACCACCGCCGCCACCACCACCGAGTTGCACCTACACGATCGCTCCGGCGAGCGAGTCAATCGCTGCTGCGGGCGGGGCAGGGACAGCGATCGCGGTCACGGCAGGTGGCACGTGCGAGTGGACCGCCGTCAGCAATGCGTCGTGGATCACGATCACCGCCGGGGCGGCCGGAACGGTTATGGGTCGGTCAGCTTTACCGTTGCGGCGAATACGGGTGCGGCGCGAACGGGCACGATGACCATCGCCGGCCAGACGTTCACCGTCAACCAGGCGGCCGCGCCGCCACCACCACCGAGTTGCACCTACACGATCGCTCCGACGAGCCAGTCAATCGCTGCTGCCGGGGGTGCAGGGACAGCGATCGCGGTCACGGCAGGTGGCACGTGCGCGTGGACCGCCGTCAGCAATGCGTCGTGGATCACGATCACCGTAGGGGCGGCCGGAACGGGTACTGGTTCGGTGAGCTTTACCGTTGCGGCGAATACGGGCGCGGCGCGAACGGGCACGATGGCCATCGCCGACCGGACGTTCACCGTCGACCAGGCAGCCGCGCCGCCACCACCACCGAGTTGCACCTACACGATCGCTCCGACGAGCCAGTCAATCGCTGCGGCCGGCGGGGCAGGGACAGCGATCACGGTCACGGCAGGTGGCACGTGCGCGTGGACCGCCGTCAGCAATGCGTCGTGGATCACGATCACGGCCGGGGCGGCCGGAACGGGTAATGGGTCGGTGAGCTTTACCGTTGCGGCGAATACCGGTGCGGCGCGAACGGGCACGATGACCATCGCCGGCCGGACGTTCACCGTCGACCAGGCGGCCGCGCCGCCACCACCACCGAGTTGCACCTACACGATCGCTCCGACGAGCCAGTCAATCGCTGCGGCCGGCGGGGCAGGGACAGCGATCACGGTCACGGCAGGTGGCACGTGCGCGTGGACCGCCGTCAGCAATGCGTCGTGGATCACGATCACGGCCGGGGCAGCCGGAACGGGTAATGGGTCGGTGAGCTTTACCGGTGCGGCGAATACCGGTGCGGCGCGAACGGGAATGATGACCATCGCCGGCCGGACGTTCACCGTCAACCAGGCGGCCGCGCCGCCACCACCACCGAGTTGCACCTACACGATCGCTCCGACGAGCCAGTCAATCGCTGCTGGCGGCGGGGCAGGGACAGCGATCACGGTCACGGCAGGTGGCACGTGCGCGTGGACCGCCATCAGCAATGCGTCGTGGATCACGATCAACGCCGGGGCGGCCGGAACGGGTAATGGGTCGGTGAGCTTTACCGTTGCGGCGAATACCGGTGCGGCGCGACCGGGCACGATGACCATCGCCGGCCAGACGTTCACCGTCAACCAGGCGGCCGCGCCGCCGACCTGCAGCTACACGCTCGCGTCGAGCAGCGTCTCCCTGTCAGCGCTTGGCGGTACCAGATCCGTGAACGTCACAGCGCCTGCCGGGTGCGCGTGGACAGCGACGACCAGTGCGGCATGGATCACGATCACCGCAGGGGCGAGCGGCAACGGTAACGGCACTGTCGGGTTCGCCGTCCTTCCGAATCTCGGCGCCGCCCGGTCCGACACGATTTTGATAGGCGGACAGACCTTCACCGTCAACCAGGCGGCCGTGCTGCGTTGAGCACCACGTGGATCGGCGGGGTCAGACCCCTTCACGGGTTTTCACATGTGAAGGGGTCTGACCCCGTCCAGATCAGAACGACATCTGCAGGCCGAACCACGCGGATCGCGGAAGCGCGGGATGCAGTGTGCACGTCCTCGACGCCATCGTCAGGCTCCCCGGACAACCGCGAGGCGTAGAAGTAGTCGATGTCCGATGCGTCGGCGTCGAAGATGTTGAACACCTCGAGCACCAGGCGCGCCCTGCCGGACAGCCGATAGCCGACCTCCCCATTCCACAACGTCGTGCTGCTCGACGTGACGCTGCCGTCTTCGATCGAGCGGGCGCGGGCCGAAGTGACGCACGCGAAGGCTGCCGAAGAGCGGCTGTCGCGGCTCAACCGTCACGCCGGCGGAGATCACGCGATCGAGCGCGCCGGGAATGAAGTCGCCCGCTGGATCGTCGCCTGTGAATCGCGCGTGCGACCACGCGAGATCAGCGTCCAGTGTCAGCCACGGCGCCAGGCGCGCGTAGTTGGTCCACTCCACGCCGACGCGCCGGCTCGGACGTCCCGCTTCGGTCGTGCCTGCGTCGCCGACGAAGAGCAACTCGGAGTCGAGACCCAGATACCACAGCGTCACCGTCGACTGGAGTCCGCGGACGCGCACCGTGCGAAGACCCACTTCCGCGCCGCGGGCGCGCACCAGTGGCGTTACGCGATCGACCGGTTCGCCGCTGGCGGGGTCCACGCGAATCGCCGCGCCCCGTGCGTCGTTGCTGTGAAAGCCCTGCCGGCGTTGACATATATTTCCGTTCCCGCGAACGGCCCGAACACGGCGCCGAACTTCGGGCTGACGAGTGCCGCCGACGCCGTCACCCGAGTTGAGCGGATCGTTGGATGTCACCGAGAACTGGTACCCGTCGGCACGCAGGCCGAATGTCGTCCGCAGAGCGCGCGTCCATTCGATCTCCGTCTGCCCGTACACACTCGCCATCGTCTGGCCGACCCGATCCTCCCGAGTCGTCGCGAATCGCTGGCGGCCGCCGTGTGATACAGGCCCACCGGGACGAGCCAGTCGCGGCGGAGCTGCACGCCGATCGCGCTCTCGGTGTGGCGATCGAAGAAGTGGCCGAGCCGCCGATAGGTCACCCGGCCGCCGGCCGCCACGCGCCGCTCGGCCTGCTCGAATTGATCGCCCTGCTCCGGATCGTCGAGGAAGTAGGTGAAGTTCGAGAACAGATTGAGGCTGTTGCGCAGGACGAAGCCCGTCGCTCGAAGCGAGGACGGCCCGGCCGATCGCTGGTATTCAGCCGCAAGGCTCTGTCGATTCGCTCGTCCGCCGTCAGTGGGATCCAGGTACCCGAAGCGCGAGATCAGTCCGCTCGTGATCGGCGCGCTCGGCGACCTGATCCGTCGACTCCCAGTCGGCCCAATAGCCCATGCCGGTGACGGAGAACCCATTGCGGTTGTCGCCCGGCTGAAGCGGCAGCACGCCGTTCACCTTCTCGTAGTCATCGGGCTGCACCCAGGGACCGTCGTTGTGGTTCAACTCGAGAGCCGCGAGCAGGTAGCCGCTGCCGGCACGCGGCGACGCCGCGGCGAACGCGCGTCCCCATCCGTCGCTGCCCGCCGCTCACTTCGAACAGCGGGCGATCGAGCTGATTGACGTAGTTGATGTTCGCGGCGCCAGCAGCAGAGAAATCGCCTTCGTCGGCGAAGTACGGCCCCTTCTTGAACTGGACGCCGCTGACGAGTTCAGGAATCAGAAAGCTGATGTCGGAGTACCCGTGCGCGTGCGCGCCGGTCGGCGTGTTCACCGGCACACCCGCCACTGTCGTGGAGAAGTCCGTCCCGTGATCGAGGTTGAAGCCGCGCAGGTAGTACTGATTGGCTTTGCCTTCGCCGCTGTGCTGGCTGATGACCATGCCCGGCACGGTCTCGAGCACTTCGCCCGGGCCGCCTGAGTGGCCGCGACTTCGAGTTGCGCCGCGGTAACGGCGCCCTGGCTCGCCGCCGCGGCGATGCCCGACGAGATTCTCCGCAGGGTTCTCGACGTCCACGATGTTTCGGAAGGTCCTCGATCCGGTCACGATGACATCGGCGTTCAGCGCGAGCGTCAGCACGACGTCCGCGGTGATCGTGGCGCCGCTGCTCACGCCGACCGTGCGTCTGCAGCACGCTGAAATTCAGCAGCCGATACGTCAGCTCAGCGCGTACCGGCCGGCACGCCGTCGAAGCGATACCGGCCTTCGGCATCGGTGACTCGTCGTCAGCTCGCGGCTCGTGACGACGAGGTCGATCGCGACGCCGGGAAGAACCGCCCCGGTCTGGTCGAAGACACGGCCGCCGACGTGGCCCGTGCGTCTGCGCGCCGGCGGCAGCCGCGACCAGCAGCAACGCTGCAACGAGTTGTTGTTATCCTGAGGCCAATGGCACGCGCGCGGTGATCACGTGAGGAGACGAGTGTAGATGCTGACAGCACGCGCGAGGACATGCGGCATGTTGTCGCATGGCTTCCGTTCGTGCGCTGGGTCACCTGCGCTCGTTTTGTGGGTCGTCGTCGCGGCGGTGTGGCTGTTTCCGCATCTCGACCTTCCACTACGCGCGATTGCCCCGTTCGGATTGGCTGCGGCGATTTGTCGCACCGTCGTCGCGCCGTGCTCGCACATCGCGGCGTGCGTGCCGCGCGCCCTTGCCGGCATTTCGCTGGTGCGCCGAGGCCGCGCTGCTGACCGGACTGCTCGACATCACGGGCGGTCCGTTCAATCCGTTCATCGTGATGTACGCCGCCTACATCTGGCTGGCGGCAGCCACGCTGTCGCCGCCGTGGGCGATTCGCCGTCGAGCGCCGTGTCGATTGCCGGCTTCGGCTGGCTGGTCATCGACCACGTGCAGGCCGAGCTGGCGGAGCATCATCGGCTGAACGACTTTCCGACGCACCTGTTCACGATGTGGATGGCCGGCGCCGCCATCGCCGAACTCGTCGCGCACTACGTCGCTCGTGCGCGGGCGGCGCTCGCTCAGCGCCAGCAGCTACTCGACGAGGCGCGCGAACGTGCTTTGCGCAGCGAACATCTCGCGTCGCTGACGACTCTGGCTGCGGGCGCGGCCCACGAGCTCTCAACGCCGCTTGCAACGATCGCGGTTGCCGCACGCGAACTGGAACGCAACGGCTGGCGTCGTCACGCATGCACCCGTTGGCAAGCGTTCTGTGACGATGCGAGGTTGATTCGGACGGAAGTGGATCGCTGTCAGGTCATCCTCGATGGCATGAGCGGCCGCGCGCCGGACGGCGCGCCAGCGGCAGCGGAGCCGCTGCGCCCGCGCGCGATCGCGCAACTGGTTCGCGACCGGTTGACGCGACGCGCAGCAGCAGCGGCTCCAGCGTGGAAATTGCGCCCGATCTCGCCAGCGCCGTCTGTCGCCGGCGCCGCGATGGTGCAGGCGATTTCGTCGCTGCTGAAGAACGCATTCGACGCCAGCGACGCCACGCTCGGATGTCTCGCTGCGATTCGCCCGCCGCGGACACATGGTGCGCATCGAGGTGCAGGACCGCGGCGCCGGAATGTCCGCCGGAGGTGCGCGCCGTGTCGGCGAGCCGTTCTACACAACGAAGGAGCCGGGCGCAGGGGCTGGGCCTCGGGCTCTTTCTCGACGCGCACGTTCGCGGAACGCGCGGGCGGCACGCTGCAGTTCGATACCAGCGACGGAACGACCGCCATCCTGGAGATTCCCGGCTCGCCGGTCGAGGCGCACGCTCACTGAGCGCGGAAGCCGGACGCTTCTGATCGTCGAAGACGACTCGCCGCTGCGCGATCGTCTCGTGCGCGCGATGCGCGACCGGGGTTTCGACGCGCGGGCGTCGCCGATCACCCGTCGGCGCTTGACGCCGCGCGGCGGACAGCCCCGAGCTGGCGCTCGTCGATCTCAAGCTGCCGGGCGAATCCGGGCTGGCAGAGTGATTCGCGATTTGAAGGAGCTGGATCCCGGAACCGTCGTCGTCGTGCTGACCGGCTACGGCAGCATCGCCACCGCAGTCGAGGCGGTGAAGCTCGGCGCCGCCAGCTATCTCACCAAGCCGGCAGACGCCGATCAGATCGTCGCGGCCTTCGACGGTGCGCAGCCGCAGAGCCGACGCGGAAGTCCCGTCGCTGGCGCGCGTCGAATGGGAGCACATTCACGCGTGTCTCACCGACTGCGGCGGTAACGTCTCCAAGGCGGCGCGTGCCCTGGGCATTCATCGGCGCTCGCTTCAACGCAAGCTCTCGAAGCACCCCGGCCCGCGTTAGCTCCTCAGGGCGCGCTCTCGAGCTGGATATCGAGTATGTGCCGGCGGCCTGCATCGACCTGCAGCACGCGCTCGACTGCGACGTATCCTTCTTTGCTCACCCGGATCGCTTCTGGCCCGGCTCGAGGTACTGGATGGTAGCTGGCGACGAGCCCCATCCGATGCCGTTCACCGTCACTCGCGCCCCCTCCGGCTGCGTCGTCACCACAAGCTCAGTGACCGATGCCACAGGTGCAGGCGCAGCTGCCTGCGTCGGAGCCGCAGCCACCTGAGGAGCGACGCTGGAAGCCGCGGTCTCGGGGGGCACATCCCAGGCGTCGGCGCAGAATCAGTCGCGGCGGGAGTCTCGACCCGTGGCTCGAGTTGCGGTGCAGGCTCAAGGCTTGCGCGGCCGAACAACGCAGCGATCACCGCAATCCCGGCGACAGCGGCCGCGATATACGGAAGCGGTGACATGGAGGCTTGACCGCCTCGGTTCTCTCGCGTCTCTCGCGGTTCACGCGTGCCCACCGGCGCCAGCGCGGATTCGAGCTGAGCCAACGCGAGCCGTTGATCGAGACCGACGGCCTGTGCATAGGTCCGCAGTTCCGCGCGCTGGTAAAAGCCCGACGGAACCGCCGTCAGGTTGTCGCGTTCGAACGCCTCGAGATGCCGCTGAGGGATCTTCGTCTCGCGGGCGATTCGCTCCAGCGTGAGACCCCGCAGCTCGCGGGCGCGCCTGAGCATCTCACCAAGGCTGTTGCTGGGGGTGCTTACGGTAGCCATGGACGGTCACTGTTCTCAACGAACACGAGGCCTGAACCGCACACACGCACGGCAAACGGCATTCCAGCGTTGGGGTTCCTTCACAAGAAGAATCTAGCTGAATTTCAATCGGCTTGTGAACAACTTCATGCCTCCGCAGGCGGGGATTGTTCCAATAGACGAGCTAATAGTCTCCGCCTTGCCGAACAACACTCGCGGCGGGCCGCGAGGCTCCCTTCACGGGTGCGTCCCCGCGGTCGTGGGGACGACCTGGGCGATCGGTCGCGACGCCTGAGGTAATCCGAGCGGCCGCAAGCCAACGCCGCCGCATCGGCTTGAGCACGGCAATCGCCAGCGCCGCAGTCGTGAAGTCCATCGCGATGATGACGGCGAAGACCGGAATCCACGAGCCGGTCGAGTCGTGCAGGAGCGCGGCCATCGGGCCGCCGAGCACCGAGCCGACGCCTTGCGCCATGTACAGGCATCCGTAGTTGGCCGTCGCGTGCTTCGTCCCGAACGTGTCGGTGAGCGTGGACGGGAAGAGCGAGAAGATCTCACCCCACCCGAAGAACACCAGGCCCGACAGCAGCACGAACAGGACCGGATGGTCGCGGGACAGCAGCCACAGCGTCATCGCCGTCCCCTCCAGCGCGAAGGCGATGAGCATCGTGTTCTCGCGGCCGAACCGATCCGAGACCCATCCGAAGAACGGACGCGTCGCGCCGTTGGTGATGCGGTCGAGCGAGAGCGCGAGCGGCAACAGCGGCAGGCCGAAGACCAGCACGTCCGCCATGCCGAAGTCGCGCGTGAACGCGCCCATCTGCGACGTCACCATCAGCCCGGTCGTGGACATCATCGTCATCATCACGAACATCAGCCAGAAGATGCGCGTGCCGAGCATCTGGATCGGCGAGAGATCGATGGGCGCGTCGGCGCGCGCACCGGCGCGGCCCGCGCCGCTGATTCCACGCCATCTGCCACGCGGCGTCCGGGCGCCGCAGTCCCTGAGCCGCCACGAGACCGACGGCTGCCGAAGAGCACGCCGAAACGCGTGAGCGCGTCCTGATAGCGTCGATTCGCGCAGCACCGTCGCGATCGGAAACGTCGTCAGCAGCGCGCCGACGCCGTACCCGGCCGCCACGAGGCCAGTCGCCAGTCCGCGCTTGTCGGGAAACCACTGCACCATGTGACCGATGACGCCCACGTAGACGATGCCGGTGCCGATGCCGCCGAGCAGGCCATAAGTGAGATACACCATCGTCAGGCTCGACGCCTGCGCCGCCAGGATCCAGCTGAGGCCGGTGACGAGCGCACCGATCGACAGCAGCAGCCGCGGACCGAATCGATCAACCAGCACGCCCTGCCAGGGCGACAGGAACGTCTGCACCACGATCAGGATGGAGAACGTGATCTGCAGTTCGGGCAGCGACGCTCCGAGCCCGGTCGTCAACGGCTGCGTGAACAGCGCCCAGACGTACTGCGGGCTGGAGATGACGATCATGCAGACGAGCCCGAGCAGCAGCTGGACCCATCTGGACATTTGGAGACGGCGCTGTCCATAGATGTCGCCTCAGGGAAGAAAGGGTTCCGGGATCGCGGCGCCGTCCTTGCGCGGATCCGATGCGCCGTAGTTCACGCCCGCGGCGTAGTCGCGCATCACGCTCTGGCCGCCGCCCACCATGCTCGAGAACGGCGCCCTGCAGATCGATCTCGTGTCCCTTGCGCGGCCAGCTCCAGGCGCGCCGACTCCGGCACGCGCGACTCCATCGTCACGTCGCAGCCAGTGAACGTGAGCTTGGTCATGCGTGCGGCCTCGAGCGCCGCCTGAATGTTCATCCCGTGATCGACGACGTTCGAGATGAACTGCGCATGCGCCTGCGACTGGTTCCAGCCGCCCATGATGCCGAACGCGACCTTGAGCGGGCCGTTCGTCATGAAGCCAGGGATGATCGTGTGGAGCGGTCGCTTGCGTGGCGCGAGCGCATTGGGATGCGCCGGATCCATCGTGAAGAGGCCGCCGCGGCTTTGCAGCACGAAGCCCGCACCCTCCGGAACCAGGCCGGATCCGAAGTTGGCGAAGATGCTCTGAATGAGCGACACCATGTTGCCGTCGCGATCGACGACGCTCAGATAGGTGGTGTCGCCACCCCTGGTCGGAAGTTCGCCCGGAGCGACGCCCGGGTTGGCACGCGAGGGGTCGATCTGACGTGCACGTCGAGCGGCGTAGGCCTTCGACAGCATCGGTTCGACCGGCACGTCATGGAACGCCGGGTCGCACACGCACTTCGCCATGTCGGCGTATGCGAGCTTCTTGGCCTCGATGAGCGTGTGCAGCGCCTCAGCCGAGTTGTGGCCGTACGAGCCGATCGGCGAGTGCTCGATCAGATTGAGCATCATCAGCGCGGCGATGCCCTGTCCGTTCGGCGGCAGCTCGTAGATCGTCCATCCGCGATACGTCGTCGAGAGCGGCGTCACCCACTCGGCGTCATATTCGGCGAGATCGTCTGCGGTCAGCACTCCGCGTTGCGCTTCGGAGCACTTCACGATGCGCAGCGCGATCTCGCCGCGATAGAACGCGTCGCGTCCGTGAGAGCCGAGCGAACGATAGGTCGCCGCGAGATCGGGATTCTCTGAAAATCTGCCCCACAGCCGGCACTTCACCGCCCGGCAGATACACGCGCGAGGCCTCTGCATTCGTCCGCAGAAGCGGCTCACCTCCCTGCCAATCGGCCGCGGTGATCTCGGGAACCGGGAAACCTTCCGCGGCAATCTCGATCGCGGGCGCCAATACGTCAGCCAGAGGTAAGCGTCCGAAGCGGCCGCTCAGTTTCCACCAGCCCGCCACCGCACCAGGGATCGTGACCGAGTGGATGCCGCTCTGCGGCATGCTCGTGATCCCGTCCGCGCGCAGCCGATCGATCGTGAGCGCGGCCGGAGCGCAGCCGCTCGCGTTGATTCCGTGCAGTTCTCCCGATGCAGCGTCGTAGATGATGGCGAACAGATCGCCGCCGACGCCGTTCATCATCGGGGCCACAACGCCCATGGCGGCGTTGACGGCAATCGCGGCATCGACAGCGCTGCCGCCCCGAGCGAGAACGGTTGCGCCTGCCTGCGAGGCAAGCGGATGCTCACTCGCGGCAATGCCGCCGACGCTCATGACCACCGATCGCCCCTGCGTGCGATCGATGGCAGTACGGACGTAGTCAGTGACTTTCGAAGGCATCAGTTGGCTGCGTATTGTAGACCTCATCCAGCCTCAATCTCTTTGGCGACGCTCGTTGTAAAACGTGCAGCCGCCCGTCTGCGAATGTCGGCTTCGTGCTGACTTGATCGTGGAGCGTCTATTGCACCCTCGGTTCAGCTGTGGACGATCGCGACTCAGCCGAACCGACTCACGTCTCGACGCGTCGACGCCGCACCTTTCGTCGCCTCGGAATCGCAGGCGGGATCATCTGCGCGCTGATCATCGTTGGGCTGATCGCGGTTCACACGCCGCCGGCACGTCGCTACCTCATCGATCAGGTCGTCGCGCTACTCGCGCGCGAGCAAATCGAGTTCAGCACCGACCAACTCGGCTACAACGTGCTGAACGCATCCGTGAATCTTCGAAACGTTCGCGTCCGTTCGACGACGTGGCCGGATGCGCCGGCGTTTGCAACCATCGGGCGACTGCGGCTCAATCTCAGTCTTCTGCAGTTGCTGCGCGGCCGCTACGTCGTGCAGTCAGGCACGATCGAAGATGTTGATGTCCACTACGTCGTCGATGAGCAGGGCGCAACAACCTTCCTCGCCCGCCAGCGGATCCGAACGCGCCGCACAAACCGCTCGACTACCTCGTCTCGTCGCTGTCGATCACTCGGGCGCAGGTGCGATACGAGAACCGCGCGGAACAGATCGACGCGCAGCTTCCTTTGTCCTCCGTCGAGGTGAGCGGCAACGACCTCACGGACCGTCACGAAATTCAGTTCGAGGCAGCCGGAGGACGATGTTCGCACCCAGGGTCGCGAGGCGACGATCGATCGAGCGGCCGGCACCGTCGATCTCGGCGAGGACGATGTTTCGATCGAGCGTGCTCGACGTTGAGAGCGTCGGGCTCGCGCGCCGACGTCGACGGGAACGATCAAGACGTTCGATGCGCCGGTCGCCGACCTCACTGTGAAATCGTCCATCGATGCGTCGCGCGTGGCGCCGCTGGCGAGGGTCGAGGAACCCGTCGGCGGCAACGTCACTATCAACGCGACGGCGAAAGGACCACTGTCGACGCCGGCGATCGACGCACACGTCTCCGGCTCGGCCCTTCAGTTCCGCGACCTCCGTGACGTTCAGCTGGATGCGGACGCCGCGTACGACCTCGCCACTCGACAGGCCACCATCTCTTCTCTGCAGGTCCGCGGCCCCTGGGGCGGCGTGAGCGGCACGGGAAACGTCGCCACGGATCGCGGCGAGCAGTCGCGTATGCAGGCGGACATCAGCAACGTGGACGCGGGCGCGATCATGCGCGCACTCCGACTCCCCTACGTCGCAGCGACGCGAGTGAACGGCAAGCTGCAGGCGGAGTGGCCCGGGCTCGAATACCTGCAGGCGAAAGGCACGGCCGACGCCACGCTGAGCCCCACTGCGTCGGAGATGTCGCGATCGGCGATGCCGCTCGGCGGCCGCGTAGTGGCGAAAGGAAACGGGGGCCGCATCGATGCGCAGCTCGTACAGGCTTGCCGTGCCTGGCGGCGAGGTCAACGGCACTGTCGCCATCACGAGCGATCGCCGGCTCGAAGGCGACCATCAGGGGACGCTCGACCGACGTCGGACAGCTGACCTCGTCGATCGAAGCGTTCACCGGACGCCCACGCGGGTCGCTGCTACCGACGGCGGTCAGCGGCGGCGCCGAGATCGACGCGCGCCTCGCTGGAACCGTCGAGCGAACCGACCGCAACTACCACGATCAACGCTCCGTCACTCAAGGTCGGAACGGCGGAAGGCATCGCTCTCAACGCCGAGGCGTCGTACGCGCCACGTGCACTTACTGTCAGCCGAGCCGACATCAACTGGCAGCAGGCGACGCGCGCATGTTGACGGCCGCGTCGGGCTCGGACAGAACCAGCCGATCTCGCTGACGCTGTCCGCCGACAACCTTGATGTCGCCATCATTGCTTCAAGCGATGAATCAGGCAGGCGTGCCGATCTCCGGCACGCTTCATCGCGCGCGGGACGGTCAGCGGAACGACGACGAGGCCGATGGCTTCGATCAATGTGCAGGGATCGAACCTCGTTGCCTACGAAGAGCAAATCGGATCGCTCAATGCTGACGTCCGCCTCGATGGACGTGAGCTGACGCTCTCCGAGCTCGTCGTCGATAAGCCGCAGCCCGACAAGCCTGGTCGTGTCATGGCAACAGGCGACGTACAACCTCGATCGGAAGACATACACCTTCGATCTGCAGTCGCAGGATCTGCAACTGCTCTCGCTCATGTTGCCGAGCGGCCAGCGAATCCGCGGCAATGTCCAGAAGCTGGCGGCGAATGGCGCCGGCAACGTCAACTCGCCCGAAGGCACTGGTCGATCTCGACGTTGACGCCGGCTCGAAGACGGATTGCGTCCCAGCTCGGTCGCGTAACGGTCAACGCCGTGGCCAAGAACAACGAGGCGACGATTACGGCGTCGGCCGATCGCTTCAACCTCGACGCCAATGCGCTGATCGGTCTGATGAGGCCGTGGCCCAGCCACTCTCAAGGTGCGCGCCGACAATCTCGACCTGGCCGCGCTTCCCCTCCAGGCGTCACCCGACGTCCGAGGCGATGCAGCTGCTCTGGCTCTGCAGGGTCAGCTTGCGCGCCATCGATCGATGCCTCCGGCAACCTGACCGAACCGGAGAACGGGAAGGCGACGATCGCGCTCGAGTCGCTCGAAGGCACCTGGAACGGCCGTCCGTTCACAGTGACGAGCCCGAGCCCGATTCAATATGCCGACGAACGCCTGACGGTCGAAAAGCTCGAGGTCGCGGCGAGCGATGCCTCGCTCACCGTGACCGGCGACCTGCCGCTCACCGACGAGGCTGGTGCAGGCGAGATCGACGTGAACCTGCACGGCAATCTCGCGACGGTCGCGCAGTACCTGCCGCCGGAGACCAACATCGCTGCCGACGGCGCGGTCGCGTTGACCGGTTCGCTGCGCGGCACGCTCAAGCGCATCGAGCCGGACCTGATGCTGACGGTGGACAACGGGCTCATCCTGTCGCCGACGCTCGAGCCCGGCTTCTCGAACATCATGCTTCGCGCGCGTGTCGAGAACGGCGAAGCGGACATCGAGCAACTGACGGCGAACTGGGGCACCGCGTCGCTGCAGGCTCCGGTCGCATTCCGCTCGAGGTGCTGCCGCAGCTGCCGGTCGAGATCCCGCGCATGAGCGGCCCGGCGACGTTCAAGGCCGCCTTCACGGGACTCGATCCCTCGGCGATTCCCGGCGCGCCTCCTCAACTCAGCGGACGCATCAGCGCCGAAGCCGAGGTCAGCGCGGCCAGCGCCGACCTCGGCGCGCTCAACGGACAGATCACGTTCCAGGAACTGGACGTCGCATTCAGCGGGCTCAATCTCGCACAGCAGCAGCCCTCGACGATCGCGATCGCGTCTGGCGCCGCCACGGTCGAGCAACTCAATCTGTCCGGATCGGCCGGCGAGATTCATGCCTGCGGCAGCGTCGGACTCGTTGACGATCGCGCACTGAACGTCAACGTCGATGGCAGTCTCAACGTCGCCGCGGCGTCGCTCCTCACCGATCAGATTCGCGCCGAGGGAGACTCCACGCTGAAGCTGGTCGCTCGCGGGCACGATCGCCGAACCAGAGGTGACGGGCACGGTCGACGTGATGAATGCGCGCGCCGTGAGCGACGAGCCGAACGTCGCGGCCGAGAACATCAACGCTCACCTCAATCTCGAGGGTCGGCGGATCGTCCTGACGCGGCTCGACGCCGACGTGAACGGCGGCACGCTCAAAGGCTCTGGCGACATCACGCTCGGCGAGGGCATGCTGAGCGACGTCAACCTCGAGATTACGTCGCCAACGACATCGCCTACGACGCGCCGCTCGACCTCCGCAGCATCTCGGACTCCGACATCAGGATCACCAAGAACGGCGACGAGATCGTCGTCAGCGGCCAGGTCACGATCGACGAGGCCGGCCTGACGGGCGACGTCAACTTCGACACCGGCCTGCTGGCGGCGATGACGGCGCGCCGCAAGCTGGATCTGACCGAAGAACGGAATCCGCTCCTCGAGCGCGTGCGATTCAACGTCGACGTCAACACCGCCACGCCGATTCTGGTCGACAACAACCTCGCGCGCGCCGAGATCGAGAGCCGACCTCACCGTCGTCGGCACGCCGTACGAAACGGGGCTTCTGGGCGAGCTGACGCTGCTCGAAGGCTCGGAGATTCGGCTGAACGAACGGCGGTACGAGGCCGAGCGCGGCGTCATGACGTTCGCGGACGAACGGCGCATCTTCCCGTCGTTCGATCTGCGCTCAACACCACTGCCGGCACCTACGACATCACCATCGCCGTCACCGGCACGCCCGGCGACACCGAGACGACGCTGACCTCCGACCCCGTCGCTGCCCGAGCCCGACATCATGGCCATGCTCGTCACCGGCCGCACGCTCGACGACATGCGCGGCGAAGAATACGAGGTCGCCCGCGCGCAGGTGCTCTCGTATCTGGCAGGACGCGTCGGCTCGAGCCTCGGCCGTGGGCTTCAGCAGGCAACCGGCCTCAGCGAAGTCAGAATCGAGCCGACGCTCATCGCGCAACGAAGCCGACCCGAGCGCGCGGCTCACCGTCGGCCAGGAGCTGACCGACGACCTGAAGCTCGTCTACTCCACCAATCTCACCGACAGCAACGATCAGATCTGGGTCGCCGAATACGACGTCACGTCGCAGATTCCAGACGCGCGGCGTCCGCCAGGAGGACAGCAGCTATCGCCTCGACTTCCGCCATGACGTCCGATTCGGCGGCCAGCCCGAGCCGCGTCGCACTCAACGCACGCACGCCAAGGTCGCCGAAGTCGCGGTCGACTGTTCCCGCGGGAACCGACGAGGCGGCGGTGCGCAAAGCGTTCGGCGTCAAGGCGGGACGACCCTACGACTTCTTCGAGATTCGCAACGGCATCCAGCGCGTCGAGGAGTCACTCGTCGAGCAGGGCTACCTGCAGTCGCGCGTCCGCCTCGAGCGGGGGGTCGAGGCCGACCAGGCACACCTCACACTGCACGTGACGCCCGGACCGCGCGTCGATCTGCAGTTCATGGGTGCGACGCCGCCGGCGAAGATCTCAGGAAGAGGTCCGTACGCAGTGGCATCGCGGCGTGTTCGACAAACAGCGTGCCGACGACTGGCGCGGATGCGCTGCGCGAGTGGTTGATGGCCGACAACCACCTGCAGGCCAAGGTCGAGTACCAGATTCAGGACGTCGGCGAACGGCCAGCGCCGCGTGGTGTTCCAGATTCAGCCCGGGCCACGTCTCAGACAAGGTGGTCCTCGCGTTCGAGGGTGCGTCCGGGATCGATCCCGATCGAGCTCGACAAGATCGTCGAGCAGCAGAAACTCGAGCGCCAGCTCTTCACCGACCCGATCGTCGTCACCGAGCTGCTCGAGCGCTACTACCGCGAGCAGGGTTATCTGGCGGCCGAGATCGACGAACCGCGCTACGAGTATCCAGGGCGCGACGGCGCGAGTGGTGCTCGCCGGTTCGGGAGGGCCCGAAGTTCACGGTGAGGAACGTCACCGTGTCCGGGCAACACCGTCTACGCCGACCGACGTCGTCGTCTCACAGCTTCCGGTGATGGCGGGCCAGCCGTTCGTGCCCGCCGCTGCCGAGAATGCGCTCGAGAAGATCCGCGACCTGTACTGGGCGAAGGGTTACAACGACGTCCGCTCGGACTACGACGCTCGTGCAGGACCGCGCGCACCGGCCAGGTGGACGTCTCGTTCACGATCACCGAAGGACGTCAGAGCGTGATCGCGGGGATCACGATCGAAGGCAACGACAAGGTCAGCGACCACCTGGTGCAGGAACAGATTCAGCTGGCCGAGCGCGCAGCCGCTCGACCTCAGTGCGCTGGCGCGGTCGCGCCGGAACCTGTACGACACCGGCGCGTTCTCGGTCGTGGACATCACTCGCCGCGATCTCGCGGAGAAGCCGGCGAATGCAGCGCCCGCGTCCAACGGCGGTAGCAGCGACGGCGCACAGACGCGTCAACAGAAGCCGGTCGACGATCAACGTCGCAGTCCGCGAGGTGCAGCCGTATCCAGATCCGCTATGGCGCGTCATACGACACCGAGCGCGGCGTCGGCGGCATCTTCGACATCTCCAACCACAACTCGCTCGGCGGAGCGCGTGAGATCGGCCTGCATTCGCGCTACGACCGGCAGCTTCACGAGGGCGCCTCTACCTCAACCAGCCGGCGCTGACCTACCTGCCCGAAGACCACCGGCGCCGATCTACTTCCGCGAGGAGCTCAACCCGCCAACCGAGCTGACCGATCCGTTCGATATCAGCCGCAAGGGTGTCGTCGATCCAGCAGGAGACAGAAGCTCGCGACCTCTACGTCCTGACCTACGGGTACAAGCTCGAGCGCGTGCACACGCTGACGCCGCCTCGGTGGCGACTATCCTCGACGAAGCGCTGACCGTCTCGCCGCTGACGACCACGCTGACGCGCGAGACGCGCGACGAAGTGCTCGACGCGTCGCGAGGCGCGTTCCTGTCGCAGGCGTTCTCGTACTCGCCGGGCTGGCTCGGATCGGATCAGCCGTTCATCAAGTATCTCGGGCAGTACTTCCACTACTTCCCGCTTCGGCCGCCCGACGCGAAAGCCGTTCACGAACGAGATGATCCGGCCGCGACTGGTCTACGCGACCGGCGTTCGCGTCGGGTCTGGCGCAGGGCATTCGGCGGCGCTGGTGCCGAGGAGCGAACGGTTCTATGCCGGCGGCGCCGCCACGCTGCGCGGATTCGCGCAAAACGCTGTCGGGCCCATCGGCCCGAACCGCATCCCGGTCGGCGGCGAGGCGATGCTCGTCCTCAACAACGAGCTTCGCATGCCGCTCGTCAGCATCCTCGATGGCGTGGTCTTCGTCGACATCGGGAACGTCTTCACGACCGCGTCAGCAACTTCTCGCTGACGGATCTGCGCAAGTCCACCGGCGTTGGACTTCGCGTCCGCACGCCCTGGGTGCTGCTGCGCGGCGACTACGGCATCGTGCTCGACTCCGCGGCCCGGCGAGCCGCGCAGCCGGTTCTACTTCAGTATCGGGCAGGCCTTCTAGAAGCTTCTTCTTCGCGGGCTTCGTGTCCTTATTCGACGTCGACCGATTCGACAGAAGATGTGAGGATGGGGCCGCGTTCGCTGAGCAGTTCGAGCTGGAAACCCTGGACAATCCAGCCAACCTTCACGCCTTCGTCATCGATCGCGCCGATCAGCTCGACCTCGGTGGTCTCCGGAAACAACTTGCCGCCGCTGATCTGCACGCGTCGCTCCGAACCATCGATGACCACCAGCCGATAGCACGTATTTCTCGTGCGCAGAATGACGAGCGTCCCGGGCAACAGCAGCGGTAGCGCGACGGATCGACGATTCGGATCTGATTCGACGTGGTCGAGGCTCGGCGTCAGACCAGGCATCTCAACGTTATGAATGGCAGGGCTAGTTTCACTGTGTCGCATCGAATTGGTCCTTTAGACACGTCGTGGTGCAACAGTGCTGCCACAGGAGCGCTGCCCTATTTGAATCGGAAAACAGCACGCCAATTCGTAGCGATCGTGCTGTTGAGTATTGAAGGAATTGCAGCGGATCGGAGATTTCATACACGCAGTCAAACGTGCTGAGCGCGCTGCCCAGGGAATATGTCTTGCACGATCCGTCGAGGAGGCACGCGATGAAAGTCCTCGGAATTCTTCTTTTGGTTGTCGGTCTCGTTACTGCCATTGCCAGCATCGCTGGCCTTGGTCAGCCGGCGGGAGATCCTCGCGAGAACACCGCAATCGTGGGCGACCAGAATCAGCCGGCACGCGATCAGGCAACGTCGCTGATGCTTCCGATCATCGCGGGTCTGACGATTGCTGCCGGCGGCGTGCTCGTCGGCATCGGGATGGGCCACTTCAAAGACCCGAAGATCGTTCCGCCCAACTCGCCGCAGGCCGAAAAAGCCGCAACAACGAGAGGGACGGCTCCGTAAGGAAGAAGCCCAGCTATCGCCCGTTCCCTGTGGCAGATGCCCAAGTGTCCTTGCCACTTCGACCTGACCCAAATGGGTGCTTGACGAAGTCGTGACCTCCGAGCGTATGCTCTTCCACTGTCGTGAAGTCCCCACGTCGTGCTGACTCCGACGAGTCCGCCCCTCCCACAAAGCCGAAGGTTCTCCTGGTAGACGACCACCCGGACATCTTGAAGTCGACGTCTCGATTGTTGTCGTTCGATTTCGATGTTGTTGGAATGGCGAGTGATGCACGCCAGGCTGTAGAGGCGGCACAACGACTCGACCCCGATCTGATCGCGCTCGACATCACGATGCCCGGGCGTGATGGATTTCAAACAGCTCACGATCTCGTTCAGATTGGATCGCGCGCGCGCATCGTGTTCCTCACGATGCACGAGTCCGACGATTACGTGGCTGAGGGATTTCGATCGGGTGGGCGCGGCTACGTGCTGAAGACACGGCTGCATCTCGACCTCACGAACGCGTTGCAGCGTGTCCTCGCGGGACAGATGTTCCTGCCCTCACTCGGAGCACTGTTCGCCATCGATCACAACGTGACCGGACACGTCGTGATGTTCCATCACGACGATCGGGCGTTTATCGATGGCGTGAGCGGGTTCATCAGCGCGTCGCTTCGACGAGGTGATGTCGTCTCGCTCGTGACCTCGTCCCCCATCCGCGCCGGTGTCGCGGAACGGCTCCGCGCGCACGGCTGGGACGCTGGTGAGGCGAGAGGGTACGGGCGGTATCACGCGTCGGACGCCGCCGAATCGTTGGCGTCGATCATGCGAAAGGGACGCCCGGATGCCGAGCGCCTGCGCCACTTCGTCGCAGAGATTGAGCGCACGAGAGTGTTGGGGCCTCGCGAAGCTGAATCCAGGCTGACGGTCGTGGGTGATATGTCCGCCCACCTTCTGGCCGAAGGGAATTCGCAGGCTGCCTTAGAGCTCGAGCACCTCTGGGACAACCTGACGCGTACGCTGCCGTTCCTGACGATCTGTTGTTATCCGATGTCGCCGTTCGAGAGCTTCGACAGGCGCCTGTTTCCACAGTTGTGCGGCGAGCACTTCGCCGTGGCACACGCTCCCGAAGGTGGCAGCCGTTCGTCGAGGATGTAAACGACGCGTTTAGATCGCGTCGCCGATCGATTCTGCTGGCGCGACGCGCGCAGTCACGGCCGGCACCACCTGCTCCGCCATAATCTGCTTCATGCGATCGGCATCGACTGACTCGACATCGAGCAGTTCCAGCGCGAGCGCGCGCACGGCGCCACGCTGGCGCTCGATGATCTGACGTGAGGTTTCGTAGCCACGCATCACGAGCGCGCTGATCTCGGTGTCGACCCGCCGCGCCGCCTCTTCGCTGAATCCCGCAGCCTGAGTGTCCGTATCCCAGGCTCCCGACGGACGACGGAAGTGCACCGGCCCGAGCGGCGACATGCCCAGCTCGCACACCATCTTCCGTGCGAGTTCGGTCGCGCGCTCGATGTCGTTCGATGCGCCACTCGTCATCTGACGCAGGCACAGCTCCTCGGCAACGCGACCGCCCATCAGGATCGCGATCTGTGCCTCGATGAACGACTTCGAGTGCGTATGGCGATCCGCCTCCGGCAGCTGCATCGTCACGCCGAGTGCACGGCCACGCGGGATGATCGTCACCTTGTGGAGCGGATCGGCGTCGGGAAGCATCGCGGCAACGACGGCGTGACCGGCTTCGTGATACGCACACGTGACGCGCTCGTGCTCGCTCATGACCACAGACTTGCGTTCGACGCCCATCAGAACCTTGTCGCGCGCCGCATCGAGATCGGCGTTTCGGACCGTGCCGCGCCCGCCGCGTGCGGCGCTGAGTGCTGCCTCGTTGACGAGATTGGCGAGATCGGCACCGGAGAAACCCGGGGTCCCGCGCGCGATCGATCGCAGGTCGACGTCTGGCTCGATCGCGATCGCCCGAGTGTGAACGCGAAGGATCTGCTCGCGTCCCCTCAAATCCGGATTACCGACGGTGACCTGCCGATCGAACCGGCCCGGCCGCAGCAGTGCGGAATCGAGGATGTCCGCGCGGTTGGTGGCAGCAACAACAACGATGCTGTCCGAGCGGGAGAAGCCGTCCATCTCGACAAGCAGCTGATTGAGTGTCTGCTCGCGCTCTTCGTGGCTGAGCGAGTTGCCGCCGCGATGGCGGCCGACGGCGTCGAGCTCGTCGATGAAGACGATGCACGACGGATGACGGCGAGCCTCGCGGAACAGCCGGCGAATGCGGGCCGCGCCAACGCCGGCGTACATCTCGACGAACTCCGAGCCGCTGGCTGAAATGAACGGTACGCCGGCCTCGCCCGCCATCGAACGCGCAAGCAGGGTCTTTCCCGTTCCAGGAGGACCGACGAGCAGAATGCCGCGCGGGATTCGTCCGCCGATGGACGCGAAGCGTGCGGGCTCCTTGAGGAAATCAACGATCTCACGCACTTCGTCCTTGGCTTCATCGACGCCAGCCACATCGTTGAACGTCACGGCGACGTCCTGCGGATCGATTGTCCGCGCCTTCTCGAGGCTGAACACACGCCCGGTCACGATTCGATAGAGCGTGAGGCCGAGGCCGGCAAAGATCAGGACACCGAGCACCACGGCCGTATACGTGCCGTCGCGAGCCGCCTGCGCCTGGCTGACGTCCAATCGCACACCGCGCTCGATCAGGCTGGCGACGAACGTCGGGTTGAGCGCGATGTATCCCTGGGGTGCGACTGTTGCGAAGTGAGCGCCATCGGTGCGCTGGAACCTGACCGCGTCACCTTCGGTCACCACTGACTTCACGCGATCGGCCTGCACGTCTCGGAGAAAGTCTGAGAACGGGACCGCCGCAGGTTGCGCGCTTGCTTTCGATCGGAACGCCACGAAGACGCCGACGGACAACACGAGCACGGCGGCCGTCATCCACATGAGCCGAGTGCGTGGCAACTTGCGTCCGAACACAGTTTTCCCCTGTCCCTTCGAAATCCGAAGGCTTGCCATTCGCTCGTCCGAGCAGTTGATGGCTTGCTTTGTGTGGAGGAACGCGCGTGAGGCGATCGTCGCCGACCACCGTACCGAGCGCGTTTTTCATCTTATCGGACCGGCGGTGCGGTGTGAATAGGCGGTCGGCCAGCTGAGCCATTGCGACGCTGGTACGCTGATCTCATGTCGAACCCCATCCTCCGCGTGCTCAGCGGTACGTTCGACTCGCGCCGCATCGTTGAAACCGTGATCCCGCAGCGGACGCTCGACGATGTGGTTCTGCCGCCGGCAACGCGACGATCGCTCGATCAGGCGCTCGCGCACGTGACCCAGCACGATCTCATCTTCAACAAGTGGGGTCTGCGCGAACGCCATCCGACCAGCCTGGCGCTCGCATTCAACTTCGCAGGCGCACCAGGTACCGGCAAGACGATCTGCGCCGAAGCGATCGCTCACGCACTCGGCCGGCGCCTCCTGATCGTCCGCTACGACCAGGTCGAGTCGATGTGGATGGGCGAGACACCGAAGAACATCGTCACCACGTTCCGCCTCGCGCGCAAAGAGAACGCGGTGCTGCTCTTCGACGAAGCGGACTCGATTGCGTCACGGCGAGCGGTGTCGCTCGATCACGGCTTCGTCCGCGAGACGAACACCGTGATCAACGTGCTGCTCCAGGAGATCGAGCGGTTCAACGGCGTCGTCATCTTCGCCACCAACCTCGCGGCGAATTTCGATCCCGCATTCGAGCGACGGATTCGCACCCACGTGCTGTTCGAGATGCCAGGCGCGCGCGAGCGCGAACGGATCTGGCAGCTCCAGCTCCACGCACGCACGCCCATTGCCGAGGATGTCGATTTTCGCGCGCTGGCGGAGCGCTACGAGGCGAGCGGCGGTGATATCCGCAACGCGGTCCTCAAGGCCGCGATGGGCGCGGCGGCAGAGCCCGGTGCCGACGGGCTCAAGGTGATTCATCAGCGGCACTTCGAGGAAGGCATTCGCGAAGTACTCGCTGCGAAGCGGGTCATGAAACAGTCACTGATGGAAGACACTTCGCCGGCGACGGAGATCGTCAGTGAGCTGAAGCGCGGACAACATCAGCTCTCTGCGCTGACGCTCCCGGCTGTGATGATGACCAGCGTGTCCGCGCTGGTGCTGGCTCTGGTTGCGCTAGCCTTCGCGCTGGCGCACTGAGAGCGATTCGACAATCGATGTGAGTACGGGGCCACGAACGGTGGAGAGTTCGATCTGAAAGCCTTCGACGATCCACCCTACTCGCACGCCTTCATCATCGGTCGCGCCGATCACTTCTACTTCGTCGCCCTGCGGAAAGAGCAATCCGCCACTGATCATCACGCGTCGTGCCGATCCATCCATCACTTCCATGCGGTAGCACGTGTTTCTCGTGTGGACGGTGATGTGCGTGCCTGGCGAGAGCGACGGCAGCGCCACGGAGAGCGGCGGTGATCCGGATTCGGCACGCTCGAGACTTTTCGTGAGGTCTGAAATCGTTCCGATAGCCGTATGCTCGTTCGATGGCATCCATGCCTCCCGATTTGGGACGTTGTGTTTATGGAACGAATTTCCGCTCGAAAACCGTACACCCAACACCACCTTCACGTCTCTCAGGAGAATCCCGAATCCGTAAATTTACTGATGCTAGGCATGAGTGGGAAGTAGCACGCCGGACTCGAGAGTGATAGAAGAGGCTGCACGCAGGAGGCGTCATGCGCTCATCGAGATCGCTCGCCGTCGTTGCGCTCGTTCTGCTGTGCACGGCGTTGCCGAGCGCTCAACGACGCACGCTCGATATCTACTGGATCGACGTCGAGGGCGGCGCCGCGACGCTGGTTGTGTCTCCGTCGGGAGAATCGCTCCTCTACGACGCGGGCTGGGAAGTGGACGGGCGCGACGGCAAGCGGATCGCAGACGTCGTCAAGCAGGCTGGGCTGGCGAAGATCGATTACTTCGTGCTCAGTCACTTCCATGCGGATCACGCCGGTGGCCTTCAGGAACTCGCGAAGCTGGTGCCGATCGGCCGCTGCTTCGATCGCGGCGACTTCATCGAACCCGCCAATCAGCGGTGGCGCGACATCTACCTCGCGGCCTGCGCATCGAAGCGAACCATCCTCAAGGCCGGCGATACGATTCCGATGAAGGGCGTTCAGATCGATGTCGTCGCATCGAACGGTCAGCTGATGACGAAGCCGCTCGCCGGCGGTGGACCCAATGCACTCTGCGCGACTGCCGGCAACAAGCCGGCAGAAGGCCCAGAGAACCAGTTCATGGTCGGTTCTCTTTTCACGTACGGAAAGTTCAGGTTCCTCGATCTCGCCGATCTCGATTGGGAAAAGGAAATGGAGCTGGCATGTCCCATCAACCGGCTGGGACAGGTCACAATCTGGCAGGCCGGACGTCACGGCGCGCTCGATGGCGCCGGAGCGCCCGGTCTTCTCTATGCGATCAAACCGCAGGTGGTCATCGTCAACAACGGACCGCGCAAGGGTCTGGGTGGCGCATCAGCGGGCTCACCCAAGCCGTTGACGCAGCACTATCAGCGAATCGCGAAGACACCAGGGATCGAAGGTATCTGGCAGGGCCACCTCTCTCTGCTCGAGAAGGACAAGGCGTCGAACACCTCGGAAGATATGATCGCGAACTTCGAGGAATCGGCCGAATGCAAAGGCCACTGGATTCGCGCTTCGATCGCGCCGGACGGGACGTTCACTATCACGAATGGTCGGAACGGCTTCAGCAAAGCCTACGCTGCCCGGTGACGTGTTTAGGTAGTTGACCCTTTTCTCCGGTATACGGACAATCCGAACGATGCAAATCATGACAAGACGAGGCAACACGAACCGGGGAATCTGGGCGAAACGTGTGGGGATTGCGGCAATGGGCACGTTGCTGCTCTCCATCTCCGCTCACGCACAGTGGCGCAATCTGCCGACGGACGGCGTTCCGATGGGTGCCGATGGCAAGCCGAACATGTCGGCAGCGTCGCCACGAACGAGCGGCGGCAAGCCGGATCTGTCAGGAATCTACCAGCCCAACATGCGGTACTTCCGGAACCTCGCCGCCGACATCGGCATCGAGAACGTGCCGATGACCGACGAGGCGCGCAAGATTCACAAGTCGCGTGAGGACGGCACGCTCGGGTACACCGAGCCGGACGCGCAGTGCCTGCCGCAAGGAGTCCCGAAGATCAACTCGGCTCCCGTGCCGTTCAAGATCGTGCAGACGGACAAGCTCGTCGTCCTCGTGTACGAGGCATTCAATCTGTGGCGGCAGGTGCATCTGGACAACCGCGACTTCGCAGAGGACCTGAATCCGAGCTGGTTGGGCTATTCGAAAGGACGCTGGGAGGGCGACACCCTCGTGGTCGAAACCCGAGGCTTGAACGGCAAGCAGTGGCTCGATCACGGCGGTCTTCCCACCAGCGACAAGCTGACGGTGGTCGAGAAGTTCCGGCGTCCGAACTTCGGGCGGCTGGAGATCGAGCTCACCATCACCGACCCGACCTACTACACCAAGCCGTGGACGGTAACGACCAACGCTCGTCTGATGCTCGGGACCGAACTGTTCGAGTTCATCTGCAACGAGAACGAGAAGTCCAGCGAGCACATGGGCCCCCACATCAAGTAACTGTGACGGGGTCAGACCCCTTCGCAGAAATGCACAGGTCGCGAGTCCCAACAAGACACAAGGGGATTTCCCACGACAGGCCGCGGGTGTGCAGTCGCACATCCGCAAAACAACAGCCGTTCGCGAGTGGACCTGAGCTTGCACGGTCGGCTCAGGTCATGACACTCAAGCTATTCACAGCGACGTCACTGGGCACGGCATGTGTCCTGGTGGTGGCGTTCGGACTTGCCAACGCGCCCGCGCCGGCAGCCGCGGCCGATCCGGTCGAACCTGGCAGCTTCGTGTGGCACGACCTCCTCACCAAGGACGTCGCCGGCGCCAGGCGCTTTTACGGCGAGCTATTGGGCTGGCGCTTCGAGGATACGAAGCGCGGTGATCGTCCTTACGTCATCGCGCGAGCAGGTGCCGCGCCGGTCGCGGGCATTGTCGACGTCAGCGGCATAGCCGACGCCGGCACGCAATGGCTTAGCTTCATGGCGGTTGCGAACGTCGATACGACCGTGGCCCTCTTTCAGTCTAGTGGCGGCAAGGTGCTCGTTCAACCGCGCGATCTGCCGCTCGCGCGAGTGGCGATCGTCGCCGATCCGCAGGGCGCGCCGCTCGGCCTCGCGCAGATGCGACGCGACATACCCGGCGCCACACAACCGACGGCGACTCACTTCTTCTGGCAGGAATACCTCGCGCGCGACGCGGGACAAGCACTCGGCTTCTATAAACAAGTCGCGGGCTATACCCCAGCGATCTCCGACTCACGTCTCGGCGTCGAGTACCACGTCCTCAAGAAGGCGCGCGGCGGCGCTGGCCTCTTCCAGCTTCCGGCAAACGTCACGGACGTACAGCCCAACTGGCTGCCGTACGTACTGGTAGACGATGCCGCCACATTGGCCGCGCGTGTGACCTCACTGGGTGGTCGCGTGATTGTCCCCACGGCGCCGGAGCGGCGAAACAACTCGCTCATCGTCGTCGCCGATCCCGCCGGCGCGGTGCTCGCGCTGCAAAAGTACCCGTTCTGAGGGGAACGATATGAACAGTGCGAAGCGCGCGTCGCGAATCATGATCCTGGCCGTGGTGATTGCCGCGGCGCTCGTGGCGTCGAGCTGCGAGGGTGGGACCGGAGTTGGTGTCAGTACCTGGCTACCCCACTCGGTGGGGCGGCGGAGCCGGTGGTGGCCCACCGGTCTTTGTCGGCGGACCGTCTTATTGATTACTCCCGGCGAACCTCGCGCGCGGGCTTGTCCTCGCGCAAGGCGACGAACTTCGTATGGCGAAGATGATTGTCGGCCGTCCACTCGACGAACTCGAACTGCCCCACCAGCACCGGCTTCAGCCAACGACAGTCTGCCATCTTCTCCTTGGTCAGTCCCTGTCCCCATCGGCCGCTCTTCGCCTCGGGCAGATTGACGAACGGACAGTCGGGGATTTCGAGCGCGCGAAACTTCCTGAACAACTGCTGACGCAACGCGGGCGTGAATCCATTGCGTGTGCGTGACGCGTACATCAGCCGATCGCCTTCGTAGTAGCCGATGACCAGCGCGTCGAACGTCCGTGTGCCGATCGTGTAGCCGGCGATGACGAGCTCCTGGCCGCGGTTGATCCGCATCTTCATCCATGCGCCCGACCGCTGACCAGGTTCGTAGCGGCTGTTGCGACGCTTCGCGACCAGTCCTTCGAACCCCTGCGTCTTCACGGCATGGATCAAGTCGCGGAGACTCGCGTCGAGGACGCCGGTGTAGCGCACCGGCTCACTGAGCGGGGGCAAGACCTTTTCCTCGAGCAGCGCGCGACGCGTGATGAGCGGCTCTGAACTGACGTCGCGACCTGCGAGCACGATCACGTCGAAGACGTAGTAAACGATCGATGTTCGCGACCCATCTGAATTCTGCAGCGCGTTGAACGATGGCCGGCCGTCGTCGTCGAGCGCGACGATCTCGCCGTCGATCACCGTGTCGTTGGGCAGCTTCGCGAGGCCTCGCACGACGGCCGGATACCGTTTCGTGAAATCGTTGTCGTTACGAGACCGCAGATGAATCGTGTCGTCGCTCTTGAACGCGATCGCGCGATAGCCGTCGAGTTTGAGCTGGTATTCCCACTTCGCCGGATCGTCAGGCAGTCGATCGGTGGAGAGCAGCAACATCGGCTGGACGAAGCGGGCTTTGACGCGCGCGGCCACCAGCCGAGTCTATATGGCGAGGCACGTCAACTCCCAACGCCCAAATTCCCAACTCCCAATTGAATCGAGCTCGTTTGGGAGTTGGGAGTTGGAGATTGGGAGTTGATATCGTTCAAGCCGTTAGGATGCAAACAGACGGGTCTCAGGGCATGCGCTCGAGACCGACGAGCGTCCATCCCGAAGCGGCGCGACGGAAGTACACCCGAACGGGCTCGCGCCACGACGGATTCGCGGCGCTCTCTGCAGAAATGTCGATCTGAATGAAACTACCCGCTGCGTTCGGCAGATCGCGAGGGGCCGTCATCGACGTCGTCGCGCTCTCAGTCTCGGTGATTCGCTGGCTGGTGCCCGCCACGTTGTCGAAGCGTGACCACACGGCGCGGTACTTCGCAGGTGCTTCGGCAAAGCCGGCACGCACGGCCGCGTTGTCGAACGTCAGCGCGCCGGTCCCATCGAGCCGAGGATCGACGATGGGGTTGATCGCAGGAAGATACGCGCGACCGACCTTGTCGCGCCGTCTGATCAAGACCGACGCGAGATGGGCCTCTGCCGCAGCATCGCTGTACTGACCGGTGCGCACAGCCGCCCGGATCAAGTCATCAGTGAAGGCCATCACCCGCCGTGCCGCCCAGAACGCATCGTCCGCTCGCATCTCCATGTAGGCGGGCGTAGCCGTTTGCGGCTTCCAGGTTCTGGGATCGAAGCGGTCGCCCTCGAACTTGCCGACGGACTCGTACTCCGTGTACGGAACCGTCTGCCAAGGGCTCAACGCAAACCCGAGCGACAAGAAGCGCTTCGCCGTCGCGTCACCTTCGTAGAAGTGTTCCCAGCCGATGTCCCAGTCGTGGATGCCGTTCGCCGTGCCGAACGTCGATCCGACGTCCTGCAAGTAGTGCTTGACCACCTGACGGCCGTTCTCCTTGACGATGGTGTCGAGCGTGTTGCCCGCCTTCAGGTCTGTGAGGTTCGTCCACGCACCAAAGACGCGGAGTGCCCGCAGCTCGCGCCGATGTTCGTGCGGAACGACATCGTTCGGATCGTCGGGGCGCGTGCCAGAGTAACGAAAGCCTCCAAGGACTTCACCGGTCAGACGGCGTCCAGCGACGACGCGATAGGTACCGTCGGCATTTGGCTGCGCGCGATCGAGCAGATCTTCGAGGTCCTTCCGGACGAAGGGCGTTCGCTCACCGGAGGGACGCCTGACCATGGCCTTCGGATCGAACTCGACTCGCCTGGGATCGACCGTGGTGATGAACGTCTGCACCTGGTTGTAACCAAGCGCCCAGAAGATCTTGGTCGCCACTCCGACAGCACCAGTGGACGCTTCGTGACGGTCTTTGTCGTCGAACTGGACGAACCACGTGTCGCCGTTGGCATCCTGGGCCGTAAAGCCAGGTTTGGCACCTCCCTGCTTCTCGGCCACGATCAGCCATCGCTCGGGTGCAGGCGGGCGATCGACATTGGGACCGCGCGCGAGATCCTCGGCACGAAGCGGCATGCGGCCGATGCGATTGGTGAACCAGCTGGAGTCAGGAACTTCGTCCACGGTGTTGACGTTGAGCGCGCGCGTGTTCGACGGCTTGCGATGCGGCACGGCGAACAGGTTCATCGCTATCTCATACATGAGACCGATGTCCGAGGACTTCGCGCCCGACGCATCGCGGCTCTCCGGCTCGCGCTGCAGCGGATCGTCCGGATAGAACTTCGGCCCGGCGCTGAATACGGGCGCAATCGCCAGAACGAGAATCAGCGTGAGGCAGCCGATTGACGCTGAACGGATGCGGGAAAGTGACATGACCTGGCTGCCTCAGAATGCCGACGACGAGCTGAAGACGATGTTCAGTCCTTCGCTGCCGTGAGCGATCTCGACTCGCAGTGGCGTGGACAGGGGACCGTGAAATCGAACGCCCACACCGAAGTCGCTCTTGAGCCCGTCGAAGGACAGGTCGCTCGTGTGCGCCGTCACCTTGCCTGTGTCGTAGAAGAGGGCAAGGTCCAGCACGCGGTTCACCATTACGCGCCACTCACCCTGCAGCAGCATGCTGTTGCGATCGCGGAAGCGCCAGCTCGAAAAGGCACGAAGGGTCGAGCCGCTGCCAAGTGATGGCAGCATGAAATACGGGATCACCTCATCGTCCTTGATCGACGTCGTCTCGACGCGCCCCCTCAGCGAGAGCACCCACGTTTCGCGGAAGATCGGAATGTGCTGAATCCCTTCGGTACTGGATCCGCTTGAAGCCAAACTGGGAATCGGTGTCGGCATAGTCGTGGAACGTGACGGTGTAGAACCCTCCACGGCGCGCGTAGTCCTCCGCCACACGCGAGTCGAATCCGAGCGTCCCCTGCGAATGGATGTAGGTCGGTTGCGCACCGAGTCCGGGTAGCGTGGCGGGTGTATAGACTGTGTCGATCGACGGAGATTCTCCACCTGCCGGCCCTGACTGCCACTGTGACACCTCGACACCGGCCGACACCAGCAACACACGATGCACCGGTCGAACCGTCAGCAGCGTGGAGGCGTACGGCTGCTCGAAGCTGTAGTTGGTCCGGTCGTCCTTCGATGAATCCGTACCGAGGCCGTAGAAGCCGACCTCGGTGGCATCACGCCATCCGCCGAGAATCGAGAGCTTCGTCGTTCGTCCGAAGAGAGCAGGGGCAATGAACTCCGCCTCGATGCGTTTGTACCCGTCGAACGTCAGGCTGCCGCGAACATCGAGCGTGTTGTACGGGCTGACGTATTTGAGGTAGCCGGCGCCGAGGGTGAACCCGCCGCCGGCATATGCGCTTATGAAAAACGGATGAAATCCGCTTCCGGTCGTGAGCGTTCCCTCAGCGTAGTTGAGCAACCTCTCCGCCGTACCGGGCTGGTACGGACGAACGACCTTTGCCTTCTGCTCCTGCTCGATCTGACCCGCACGCGTGGCTGGTTCGGGTTGATCCTGTGCGGCCGCCGGCCTCGCAAACGCCAAGAAACACACGCATGCGAGCACACATGACCAGAACGTCTTCATCTACCGGCGTCGCCCTCCACCACCTCGAAATCCTCCACCGCTCGGACGATAGGTGCCTCCGCTCCGGGAGGTGCTGCCGCCTGAGCTTCGCACTGAGCCGTAGTCGCGCGTCCGCGTAGTTCCTTCCGTACGTGCCGCGGAGTCACGATCCAGCTGACCGACGGTGTCACCCGATCGGGCTGTCGTTCCACGATCCGTCGTCCCGGCCGTGGCAGCGCGATCGCCTGACGGCGTCGGACGCTCCGCCGAGCCCCACGACCCGTTTTCATGTTTGGACCAGCCGCCGCCCTCATCACGACGGTACACATTACCATCCCGGCCGGCATAGACGTCGCCACTTCCGGTTCGAACAACCCCGGAGTCCGCCCCCGGTCCTCTCCTGGTAATCGCTTCACCACCGCCGCTTCCCTGCGTCACGCGGGTCGTCGTGCCCGTCGCACGGTTGGTCACGCGCGCGGTTTGTGCCCACTGGTCCCCGCGCTGCACCGACGTCGCACCCCAACTTCCGTAGACACCACTGCCCTGACTCGTGCGCGCGTACGCCCCTGTTCGCGGGTTGTACGCTTGGCCAACTCCACGCGCGCCATAGGGACCCCACGCCACTGCGCTGCGTGAATACGTGCCGGTTCGCGGGTTGTAGCGCGCGCTCGCTCCCATGCCGCCGTACGGGCCATACACTGCAGCACTCCGCCCGTACGCACCGGTCCATGGGTTGTACCAAGCCGAGAACCCGTAGGTCGGATAGAACGGATAGTAGACGGGATAGAAGCCGCCGTATCCCACGTAAGGTGGGTAATACCATCCGCTGCCCCAGACCACACACCCATACGCGACCATCATCCCGGTGTAGCCGGCGACCGCCGCATACGTCACCCACTCGTCGTCATCGTCGTCTTCCACGACGGTCACGTAGGTCACGTTGTGCGACGGAGAACTTGCAGGGATCTTGTAAATTGCCTCGGGTACGGAAGTCGCGACTTCCCACGGCCCGTTGGCGCTGCGCGCCATGAACCAGACTCCCTGGAAGCACATGTAGTAGAGATCGCCGACCTTGATGATGTCTTTGTCGGTATTCGTCGCACGCGACACTGTCGTCGTCGGGATCGGCTCGAATTGCGGTTCGCCTTGATAGGTGACTTCAGGGGCCTGAGTCTGCTTCCTGTTCACGCGGGCGGTCTGCGGTACCTGCGCGAGCAGAATGGCGTCCGCGGCCTCCGGCGTACCCGGCACCGAGGCCAGCACACGCGAACGCGCGTGCTCGAGCGGGATCTGCTTGAAGACGTCGGGCAACTTCTCGGTCGCAAACGTCCACGGCCCGAGCAGACTCGAGGCAGAGAACCATCGCCCTGCGACGAGGTAGTACACGTCGCCAGTGCTGCCGAAACGGAACACGTCGGACTCCGTGTTCTGCAGCCACATGAGCGGGCTCGCACCCGGCACGGTGGTGTAGATCGGCGCCCCCTGGACCAGGATCATTTCCGCTGGAGTTGTGCTCAGGAACACCGCCGGGACCGAGGAGGTCTTCGTTCCAGGCAATGCGGACTTCACCTCTTTCCAATTCTCGTCGGCAGGCAGTTTCGAGAAGCTCCCGGGCAGCGTGCCGGCGGCCGTCCACGGTCCCTTCAACGTGGACGCCTTCAGCCACACCTTCTCATGGCGCAGGAAGTACGTCTTCGTCGGCTCGTGCTCGAAGAGATCCCAGTTGGTGTTGACGGCGTACTTGAGATCGTTCGACGGAATCGGGCTCCAGATCGCATCGCCGTCGATGTTGACGAGCACTGCGGGCGACGTACTGTAGAAGATGGTCGGGGGATCGGACTTGATGCCTTCGACATTCGACGGACGGATCTGGCTCTTATCGACACTGGCCAGCACTCGGTCGAGCGCGATAATGCGTTCCGGGTCGGGGATCCCGCCCACGATCGTGTCCGTGATGTCGCGCACCTGATCGCGCGTCAGCTTCGGAAAGTTCGATTCTGTGACGCGGATGTTCGTAAACTTGACGAGGCGCTCATCGAGCGCCACGTCAGTGTTGGCTTCGAGCGTGACGGTGCCCAGCTCCGGCCGGGTCGCACCTTTCATCAGGTACGACACTGCCGCGTAGGCCAGCATGTCTTTCTGCCTCTCCCACGTCGCGACCTGCGGCTGGTAGATCAACAGCTGCCCACCCGCGGCCGTCAGATACGCACGCGGCCATCCACCATCGACGACGGCATCGCTCGGCGCAGCTGCCGCAGGCTTCGCCGTTGACGCCTGGGTCGCTGGCGGCTTCGCCGTCGAGGGCGTGGCCGGAGGCTTCGCTGTCGAGGGCGCCGGGGGTTTCGCCGTTGACGGCGTCGTCGCCGGCGGCTTTGCCGTCGAGGACTGCGCGACCAGAACGATTTCAACTGACGGGAGCATCAGACTGACCGCAGTCGCCAGGACGATGAGTTGCCGAGCTGTGTGGAAACGGGTCTTGGCTGCCATCTGATTCCCTTTCTTGATTCCCAGACCACGAATGAAGGCTAGAAGGTCAAGCCGAATGAAAGCACGACGCCAACGTCGTTGCTGTCGGTGGCGGCGTCGGCGCTCGGCGGATCACTATCAAACGTATCAAACACGTTCACGGCAAGAAAGACGTCTTTCCAAATTTCTCGCCTGACACTCGAATCGAACTGGATGCGCTGACGGCCGAAGTCGCTCAGGCTGGGAAAATACTGAAACGCGACGTCGATGTTCGTTCGCGGGAAGTCGTACGCATAGTACGACGTCCGGAACGTCATGATCGCTTCGATGTTCTGTGTCGGCTCGGTGTCAACGCCCTGCTCGTCGTTGACCGACAACCCGGCCGACAGTGCCAACTGCGAGCGATTTGTGTTTATGAGGCGCTGACCGAGGGCGCCACTGACCTGGGAGCGTAGCTTGATGCCGAGGCTCTCGTTGGATTCAAAGCCGGCAGCGCCGCCGACAAACAGCCGCGAACCGCGATAGCGCAGATAAGAGAGCTGGAGGGTGCCGCGGTCGTCGCGCCCCTCTTCGTCGCTGGTCTGCGTCGCCGTTCCTGACCCGGTCAGCCGCGCCTCGAAGGACGGACTCCGGTACACGGTGCTCGCGTTGACATTCAGCTGAGCGATGTCGCTCGATTTCGTGTAGCTGAAGCCAACGTCAATCGAGCCGTCCAGCTTGGCCCAGAAGCTGCGACCGATCTTGGTGATCACCGTGACGTCGGTCATCAACAAGGACGTGGGCCCAGCCGATTCGACAACGACGAGCACTCGCCCCGGATCGGAGCGCAGGCTGCCCACGAAGAGCTGGCCATCGCTCGTCCCGACCTCGAACTGACCGGTCGAGGTCAGCGTCGCGATCTTGTCCCACTCGATGTAGAGGGTCCCCTGATCGTCGGTCTTGTATTCGAGCTGACCGCGATTAAGATTCGACACCTCTCCCGTAATGCGATCGCCATTGGCGAGTGTGACGATGTCCGTCTTCTGCGCGCTTGCCGTTGTATTGAATACCACAACGATCACGAGAGCGGCTGGAAGGATGAACCTCCAGCCGCCGGGCCCGTTGTACACGGCGTCGAATCAAGGACTAGAAGCGGAACAGCACGCCGGCATTGAACTGGAATTGATGGGAATACTGGGAGTTCCCCACCAGGTAGCAGCCCCAATACGGATCGCACCACCAACCGGCCGAATCCGTCTTGATGTAGGTCGGCGTCCACTCCGCAGCCAGGCGCAGACCGACGGCCCGAGCTTGCATCTTCACACCGGCGGCCCACGTGGTCGAGAACTGCGTCTCGCCACCGAGGCTTCGATTCACTCCGGCGATTGTCGCGTCCACAGAGCCGTAGTTCGTCGCGCCGAGGCCAATCATCACGAAGGGTCGCATCGGAGCGTCAACTTCGCCAAAGTTGTAGGCGAAGTAGCCGTGATACGAAGTGATGTTCATATCACCGATTTCCCGCTCCGACGTTCCACTGATGATGAGAGTCGTTGGCTGCTGTGCCCACCTGAAGCCGACTTCAGCGCCCTCGCCGACGAGCGCGCCGACAGTGAATCCATATATCGCGGCATCATCCGGTTCAACGGTGTCGTAGATGTTGCCGTCGCCGGCGAGTACCGGGTCGCTATCGACGCCGTCGGTGATGGACCAGCCCACGAACCCGCCGACTTCCACCCTCTGCGCAAACGCCGGAACGACTCCGGCCAGGACAAGGAACCCTGCTGTGACGATAACTCTCTTCAACATTGAGACCTCCACTAACGTGCCGTTGGTGCCAAGGGATTGCCCCCGAGGGCGTTTGAAACAGCGGCGATTGCCCGCTGTGCGCGGACGCTATTGCCCGCGTCATCGAGCGGCGGAGACACGACGGCGATGCCGAACTTGCCGGGTGACACCGCGATGAGGCCGCCGCCTACGCCGCTCTTGGCGGGCAGTCCCGTGTGATACAGCCATTTGCCCGAATCGTCATAGAGGCCAGCTGTGGCCATGACGGCGAGCACTCCGGGGACCTTCGCAGCGTCCATCACCTGCTTTCCAGTCACCGGATTCTTTCCACCCGCTGCCAGCATCGCCGCCATCGTCGCAAGGTCTCTCGCGTTCACGCCGATCGAGCACTGACGTGTGTAGAGATCGACGGCCTGCTGCCAGTTGGTCTTGATGTAGCCGTAAGCGAGCATGAGCGCGCCGATGGCCTGATTGCGCTGGTTGGTATCGGACTCCGACTTGTAGACGTCCTGCAGCACGCTCAACGTGCGGCCAGCCGAGTCGTTGTGGAAGCCGATGATCTTCGCCCACACGGCGTCGGCGTTGGCGCCGGTCACCATGCTGGTCGCCGAGATCGCGCCCGGGTTCACGAGCGGATTCATCTCCGGCGCGCCTGTTCCGACAACGGTGCGCACGCCTTCGACGGCGATGATCGAGTTGAACCGCGCGCCGGTCGCATCCACGCCGATCCGCTTCTCGATCGACTCGAGCCCCTGCTCCTGGATGACCTGCGCCATGGTGAAGACCTTGGAGATCGACTGGATCGAGACCTCGGTCTTCACGTCGCCAGCCGTGAACACCTTACCGTCCACGGTGACGATCGCAATGCCGAACAAGTTCGGATCGACCTTGGCGAGCGCCGGAATGTAGTCCGCGTTCTTGCCTTCCTGCAGTGTCCTGAACTGGTTGAACGCGTCGTTCACCGCGGTCTGCGGATCGGGTCGCTGCTGTGCCGCACCCGACGCCATCATCACGACGGCGAGCACGACCGCGAAGGCGATCGAGGCCCAGCGCGCGGGCCGGAGCCACACTCGCTGTTCTCCGCTCGACGCACTGACAGACACCTGCATATGTCGAGCGCTTCAGCACGGGTCATGCCACGTTACCTTTGCTTCAGAATCACAGGAAAAGGCCTTTACGCCGAGACGACCCAAGAGCTCGTGACGCCTGTTACGGCGGGCTGTTGCCTGGCGTCGTGGGCTGCGCACTCCGAGATAATGGAGACCCTCCAACGTGGCGGAGCCTGATCGCCACCGCGCCACGCTCGCTTCGACCGGCCGGCCTTTTCCTGGCTCGTGTCGAGTCGAGATCGCCTGATCTTTCAGTTCATGGCACGCGCTCTGCAGTCGCAGCGCCTCGGACTCCTGAATTTCGCCGCGATGCCAGAGAAGCGAGGATGGAATCCGTACCCGTCGGTATGACGGTGAGGTGGCGTGTGCCCGCAGGGGAGGCACAGTCAATCACCGAAGCACTACAGTCGTTGATGCTCCAGACACGTGCGGCACCGGGCTGCGCAGGGTGCTCTGTGTCTACGGAGATGGGCGCACCGGTCGTGATTCGCTATGTCGAAACCTGGAAGAACGAAACCGATCTGCGCCGCCAGGTTCGATCGCATCGCTTCTCGGCTCTGGCGGAATTGATCGAGCGCGCCACGGAAAATCCCGACGTGGTGTTCACCCTTCCGGGGGGATCTCGCGGCCTCGACTACGCCGAAGAGGTGCGACGGGTCTGATACTTTCCGTTGACCGTCGGTCCCGGGTCGATCTCGATTGCCATCACGCTCGGCGCCCGCGACGAGACACGACTGTTTGCGGGCGGCCACGTGATCGCCGACATCGTCAGCATCGCGATCGTCGCCGGCACGGTCTATCTCAGTTTCCGTTTTGCATCGCGGTTGATCGCATGGCTCGGCGAGACCGGCACCAGCGTCTTTCTCCGGCTCTCGGCGTTCATCCTTCTCTGCGTGGCCATCGCCATTCTCTGGGGTGGCATCGTCGGCCTGATCGAGTCGTCCGGCCTGCGAGGCTGACTTTCGTCCTTTGTCCTTCGTCCTTAGTCCTGCCGTGCCGGCGCTGCGAACCAGTCGTTCTTCGCCACCACTTTCGGCGCGGCGGGATCGAGCATGTAGTTCGGCGACATGATCTGGACGCCGTACTCGTTGAACAGGTCCTGAATGTTGGCGTGCAGCGTGTCGAGCGTGACGAGCCGCGACTCTTGCCGCTCGAGCGACACCCACAGGGTGTACTGCACGTAGAAGTCCTGGAGCGCCGTCTGGAACACGCGCGACTTCGGGTGGCGCCGAAGACCAGACGTTCGCTCTGCCGCAAGCAGCAGGAGCGAGTGCACCTGCCGCCATGGCACGTCGTAGCCGATGGTCACCGACGTGGCGGTGTAGACACCTTCGGTGTCGGCAAACCGCGAATAGTCGGTGGCCACCTGTGCGGCGACGACCGCGTTGGGGATCGTCGTCTCCTCCTGCTGGAGTGTCTTGATCTTGGTGGAGAGGACGCCGAGATGGACCACCGTCCCCTCCACGTCACCGATGCGCACGTAGTCGCCGAGGCGCAGGGCGCGTGAGTAGGTCACGGTGAAGCCACTGACGATCTGGTTGACGAGACCACTCGATCCCAGCGTCAGCATGAGTCCAAGGAAGACGCTGACGCCCTTGAAGGCATCTGTCTCGCTTCCGGGCATGTACGGATACGCCACGATGATGGCAAACACCCACACGAGGGTTGTCAGGATGCGGCGCGTGGGTTGAGCGGTCTCCGGATAGATCCAGTCGATCTTGATGCGACCCTGCTCGATCGAGTGAAACCACACGCCGATCAGCCGGACCACGACGCGTGCGAGCAGCACAATGAGCGCGACGGTGAACAGGCCGGGAACGGCATGCGCCGCCCTGAGCGCCAAATTCTCGATCGTGCTGAGCAGGAATCCGCTCAGCGACTCGCCCCACGGACGGGTGTAGGGAAACAGTCCGAGGATGAAACCGACAATGCCGTAGATGATGACGAGTTGCAGGCCGATCATCGCGACGGTCACGAGTCCGCGCTGGAAATCGAGCACGCGCGACGCTCGCAGAGTGGCCAGATCGGCAAGGCCGGTTTTGGCCATCGTGGATTCGGACACCGCAACCAGTTTCGCGGCCACGACACGACGGGCTCGGCCGATGGCCCACAGCACCAGCACGCCCACGGCAAGCGTGACGGTCGCGACGGTTCCCGCGCGGAGGAGCTCGATAGGCGTGTGCGCTTCGGCCGCTTCCGCAAACGCCTGCCGCAGACGCGACACCGTCCGCTCGGTGACGCCTTCGAGCGTCTCGCCGGCCAGTTCGTCGATGTCGGGTGGCGCCAACCCGACCACCACTCGCGAGCCAACGAAGATCAGCGCGGCGCCCCCTTCCAGCGCACGGGATTCAACAGGGTCGGTCGACCGCGCTGCCACCAGATCGTCGAGCACCTGAACGGCGATCGCGGCACGCTCGGCCGGCGGCCGGCCGAGGACGCTCGCCCGGAGGACGACGATCGGCCGATTGAAGTAGGTGAGGGTGAATGGCTCACTGGAGCGTTCGGCGCTGAGGACCGCGGTAACCACCGCCGATGGCGGCTGTTGCGCGGCCGGGGCCTGCGCGCCTGCCGCGTTGGCGAAGAGCGCACACGCGAGCAGTGCGCCTGCCGTGATCCGAGTGGCCCATCGGGATCTGGACATCGGCGCCGGCCTCCACGACCACCCGTTCGTCAATAGACCTCGGGCACGAACTTGCGATTCGCCAGCGTCGCCTCGTCGTCGTAGGCGTGCTTCTTCGACCGGCCTGGCAGCTTGACCTTCTCCCTCTCGACCTGCTTGTACGGAATCTGCTTCAGCAGATGCGCGATGACGTTGAGGCGCGCGCGCTTCTTGTCGTCCGACCTGACGATGTACCAAGGGGCGAACTTGGTATCGGTGGCCTTCAGCATGGCATCACGGGCGATCGAATACTCGTACCACTTGGCGCGTGACGGCAGGTCCATGTTGCTCAACTTCCACTGCCGCAGCGGATCGGTCATGCGCGCCTTGAACCGGCGCTCCTGCTCCTTGTTGCCGACTTCGAGCCAGAACTTGATCAGGATGATTCCGGCGTTCTTGACCATGTGTTCCTCGAACGCCGGACACAGCTCGAGAAAGCGTTCGTACTGATCCTTCGGTACAGAAGCCCATGACACGCTCGACGCCGGCCCGGTTGTACCAGCTGCGATCGAAGATGACGATCTCTCCCGCCGCTGGAAAGTGCGCCATGTACCGTTGCATGTACATCTGGCTCTTCTCGCGATCGGAGGGAGCCGGCAGCGCGATGAGGCGAAACACGCGCGGACTCACGCGCTCGGTGATCGCCTTGATGGTCCCGCCCTTCCCGGCCGCGTCACGCCCTTCGAAGATGATGATGACCCTCAGGCCTTTCGCCTTGACCCACTCCTGTAGCACGCAGAGCTCGCCCTGCAGCTTGATGAGTTCTTTCGCGTAGTCCTTGCCTTTCAGCTTCGCCATCGGTCTCGTCCTCGCCGTTACGGTTGTGGCTGCCATCCGCCGCCGAGCGCCCGATAAAGTTCTGCGCGCGCGCGGAATTCCTCCCCACGCGTCTGCGCGAGCGCGCAACTGCTGCTCGAACAGGTCCTGGTCGGCCGTCAGGATCTCGATGTAGCTGGCGAGCCCGGAATCGTAGCGGGCGCGCGCGAGGTCGGCGGCATCCACGAGGACGGTCACCCCGGCCTCATGCTGCACCCGCTCCTCGGCCAGCTTCTGAATCGTGACCAGCGCATCGGCCACTTCTCGATAACCGTTGAGGGCGGCTTTCTGATACATCGCGAATGCCTGGTCGAATCGCGCCTGTGCGACCTCGCTGTTCCGGCGCAGACGACCCCCTTGATAGATCGGTTGTAGAAGTCCAGCGCCCGCGGACCAGATCCCGCCACTGCCACCAAGGAAGGTTGTGAGGTCGCCGCTGACGCCACCCAGAAATCCGGTCAGGCTGATCGTTGGATAGAACATCGCCTTGGCGACGCCGATGTCGGCGTTCGCCGCCACCAGGAACTGCTCGGCCTCGGCCACATCCGGCCGACGCTCCAGCAACGACGTGGGAAGGCCTGGAGGAACCAGCTGGCGGCAGAGGCGCGTCAGGAGTCGCGCGGCCCGCGCGCGATCGCACTCGGCGGGCGGCCCAGAAGCAACGAGATCTCGTTCTCAACCGTTGCGATCTGTTGCTCGAGTTGGGGAATCGTGGCGGCCGTCCGCGCGCGCAACGCGCGGATGCGATCGACCTCCAGCCGGTTCGAGACGCCTCCGTCCAGTCGATTCTGAAAGTAGGTGACGGTCTGATCGTTGATGTCGAGCGTCTGTCGCGCGATGGCGAGCTGGATGTCGAGCTCGCGCAGCAGGAAGTAGCTTGACGCGACATCGCCGACGAGCGTGACCATCACGCCTCGTCGCGCCTGCTCACTTGCCAGCGCCAGGGCCAACGCTGCTTCGTTCTGCCGCCGGAGCTTGCCGAACAGATCGAGTTCCCACCCCAACTGGAATCCGTAACTCGTGTTCTGGTGGAACGTGTCCTCGTCGTCGGTCTCGTCCGGCTGCGCGTTCGTCGCTCCGCGAGCGCGATAGTTGGCGCCACCGTCGACCTGCGGATACAGGTACGACTTCGCGATGCCGGCACGCGCACGCATCTCCTCGACACGCGCGACGGCGGCGCGGAGATCGAGGTTGTTCGCGATCGCGGTCTTGATCAGGTCCTGCAGCGCCGGATCCTCGAACACACTGAACCAGGGCGCGTCGGCCAGCGACTCCGCCTGCGCGCCTTCAACGAAGCGGAACTGCTGCGGGCTCGCAAGCTCCGGCCGCTGGTAGTTGGGGCCGAGGAGACATCCGGCCGACACACTCGCAACCGTGACCAGGCCGATGAGCCGTGCAGAGGCGCCGGTGAGCATCTCAGTGGCTCCCCTGCCCGTGCTCGGTCGCCAGCGACTGAGGCGGCACGGCGGGGGTTGCCGTTGCATGCTGCTTCGACCCACCAGTCACCTTCTCGACGAATACGAACAACATCGGGATCAGACAGACGCCAAGAATGGTCGCGACGAGCATGCCGGCGAAGACTGTCATCCCCATGACCTTGCGCCCTTCGGCGCCGGCGCCCGACGCGGTCAGCAGCGGCACGACACCCAGGATGAACGCGAAGGCGGTCATCAGGATCGGGCGGAAGCGAAGCTTCGCCGCGTTGATCGTCGCCTCCATGAGCGGCTTCCCCGCCTCGAGCTCCATCTTCGCGAACTCGACGATCAGGATCGCGTTCTTCGCGGCGAGGCCGATGAGCATGATCAGCCCGATCTGCGCGAAGACGTTGTTCACGTAACTCGGCCCCAGGAACTGCCGCGCCAGGTAGAGGCCGAGATACGCGCCGAACGCGGCAAAGGGTGTCCCGAGCAAAACGCTGAAGGGCAGACCCCAGCTCTCGTACTGCGCCGCCAGGATGAGGAACACGAGGAAGATCGCCAGCGCGAACACCGTGGCCACACCAGGGGCCCGCCGTTCCTGAAACGACAGGTCTGCCCAGTCGTAGGTCACGTCCGGCGGCAGCACTTCACGCGCCGTCTCCTCGAGGGCATCGAGCGCCTGCGCAGACGAGAAGCCCGCAGCAGGCACTCCCGTGAGCTCCGCCGTCCGGAACAGATTGAAGCGGTTGGTAAACTCAGGTCCGTTGCTTGGCCCGGTCGTGATCAGCGTGTCGAGCGGGACCATGCCACCCTTCGCGTTCTTCACGTAGAACAGCCCGAGTTGCTTCGGATCCTGGCGGAACTCCGGCTCGGCCTGCACGTACACCTTGTACACTCGGCCGAAGCGGTTGAAGTCGTTCACGTACGAGCTGCCGAGCAGCGCCCCAAGGGTCGTGTTGACATCGTTCAAGGGCACGCCTGACTTGAGGACCTTGCTGCGATCAATGTCGGCAAAGATCTGCGGCACGCTGGCCCGGTAGAGTGAGTTGATCCGGGCGATCTCCGGCCGCTTCCTGGCGGCCTCCATGAAGCGCGCAGCCTGCTGTGACAGGTAATCCGGCGATCCGCCGCTGCGATCCTGCAGCTCCATCGTGAACCCGGCGCCCGTGCCCAGTCCGGGGATGGCCGGAGGTCCGAAGGCCACGACACCCGCTTCCGGGATGGCTTGCGCGAACGCGCGGTTCAGCGCCACGAGCACGCCGTTGGCATGCGACTCCTCGGTGGTGCGCTCCTCCCAGGGCTTGAGCTGCACGAAGAAGAAGCCCATGTTCGAGGAGTAGGCGCCGGTCAGCAACGAGTAGCCGGTAATCGTGTTGAAGCCTTCGACCCCCTCGTTCTTCTGCAGAATCGCTTCGGCCTTTCGCATGACCGCGTCAGTGCGTTCGAGCGAGGCCGCATCCGGCAGCTGCGCATTCACCATGATGTATCCCTGATCCTCTTCGGGCACGAAGCCGCCCGGGATCCGCTGGACCAGCATGAAGGTGACGTAGCACAGGATGCCGATGAAGGCCAGGCTCCGGAACATCTTTCGAGCCAGGATGCCGGCGAAGCTGACATAGCGGTCCGTGGACCAGCCGAACACGCGGTTGAAGCCGTTGTAGAACGGTGTCAGGAATGACTTCTTGCCCGTCGCTGGTTTGAGCAGCAGCGCCGCGAGCGCCGGGCTCAGTGTGAGCGCGTTGACGACCGACAGCAGCACGGAGATCGCAATCGTGATCGCAAACTGCTGATAGAGCATCCCGGTGATGCCGCCCATGAAGCCCACGGGCACGAACACGGCCGCCAGGATGAGCCCGATGGCAATGACGGGGCCTGATACCTCCTCCATCGCCTTGATCGTCGCCTCCTTCGGCGCCATCCCGTGCTCGATGTGATGCATGACCGCCTCGACGACGACAATCGCATCGTCGACAACGATGCCGATGGCGAGGACCAGGCCGAGCAGCGAGAGCACGTTGATCGAGAAGCCCAGCAGCGGGAAGAACATGAACGCGCCGACGAGCGAGACCGGCACCGTCATCAGCGGGATCAGCGTGGCACGCCAGTTCTGCAGGAAGACGAAGACGACGATGATGACGAGCCCTACCGCCTCGAACAGCGTGTGCTCGATTTCCGTGATGCCCTCGGTGATCGGCAGCGTCGTATCCAGCGAGACCAGGTATTCCATGTCCCGCGGGAAGCGCTGCTTCAGGTCTTCCATCGTCGCCTTGATCCGGTTGGCGACGTCGAGCGCGTTGGTGCCGGGAATCTGGAACACGGCGATGACGGCCGACGGCGTGCCATCGTGGCGACCGACGGCGTTGTAGAGCATCGTCCCGAGCTCGAGCCGCGCGACGTCCTTGAGTCGAACCTCAGAGCCATCCGGATTCGTGCGGACGATGATGTTGGAGAACTCTTCTTCGTTGAGCAGACGCCCCTGGGTGCGGACGGTGTAGGTGTACTCGGTGCCGGAGGGTGCAGGTGGGCCGCCGATCTGACCGGCCGGCGTCAGCTGGTTCTGCTGCGAGATGGCGTTCGCGATGTCCGGAATCGTGATCCCAAGGCGGCCGATCACATCGGGACGCAACCAGACGCGCATCGCGTAGTCGCTGCCGCCGAACAAGTTGATCTGCCCGACTCCCTGGATGCGGGCGATCGCGTCGTTGATGTTGATCGTCGTGTAGTTCGAGAGAAACGCGCTGTCGTACGTGCCCTTCGGCGACTTGATCGAGATGACGAGCAACGGAAACGCGAGCGCTTTCTTCACCGAGACGCCGTAGTTCTTCACCGACTGCGGCATCTGCGGCATGCCCTCTGACACGCGGTTCTGCGTGAGCACGTTATTCATGTCGAGATTCGACCCGACCTCGAACGAGACCTTCAGCGTCAACGTGCCGTCGTTGGCGTTCGTTGACTTCATGTAGATCATGTTCTCGACGCCGTTGATCTTCTGCTCGAGCGGCGTGGCCACCGACGCCTCGACGTCCGTGGCACTGGCGCCGACGAAGGTCGTGGTGACCTGGATCATCGGCGGCACGACCTCGGGATACTGCGAAATCGGCAGGCCGCTCATGGCGACGACGCCGAGTAGCACGGTGATGATCGAGATCACGATCGCGACGATGGGACGGTTGACGAAGAAGCGGGCCATGATCTACTTCGCCTCTCCGGCTGGTGCCGCACTACCCGCCGGTGTTGCCGGTGCCGGCTTGGCGGAGACCGTCATACCTTCCTGGATCCGCTGGAGGCCTTCGACGACGACCTGTTCGTCTCCCTTGAGCCCCTCTTCGATGACCCAGAGCGAATCGACTCTCTGACCGACTTTCACGTTCCGGAAGGCGACCTTCCCACCGCCATCGATGACAGCGACGCTGTAGAGATTCTGGAGTTCCTGCACGGCGCGCTGCGGCACGAGGAGCGCGCCTCTCTTGGTGTCGAGAAGGATGCGTACGCGACCATATTGGCCCGGCCGCAGAAGCTGCTGCGGGTTGGGGAAGGCCAGCTCGATTCCCAGCGTGCCAGTCGTCGGATCGACGGCGCGCTCGATGGTGCTGATTTTGCCGGTATGCGGATACCGACTGCCGTCGGCCAGGACCAACTCGATCCCTTCGCGAGAGCCGCCTGAGGATTTGCCAGCAGCCTGGACCTGTCTGGCGACGCGCAGATAGTCCGCTTCGGTCACGCCCACCTTGAACAGCACCGGATTGATCTGCGAAATCGTCGTGAGGAGCGTGCTCTCACCGCGTCCGACCAGGTTACCCGGCTTCACATTTGTGGTGCCGACGAGGCCGCTGATCGGCGAAGTGACGCGCGTGTAGCTCAGATCCAGCGCGGCCTTCTCCACGGTGGCCTTTGCGGCCTCGACCTGCGACCGCGAGGCATCCTGATCGGCCAGCGCGTTGTCGAGCTCCTGCTTGCTGACCGCCTGCTTGGCGACGAGTGGCGTATACCGCGTGACGTCGTTGGTGGCCCTGGCGAGCCGTGCCTCGGCGGTGGCCTGGTCCGCTTTCCCTTCAGCGACGATGGCTTCGAGAGGCTTCCGATCGATGGTGTAAAGAAGGTCGCCCTGTTTGACGAAGGAGCCCTCCTGGAAATTCATCGTCTCGAGAAACCCCTCCACACGCGCGCGGATGTCGACGTCCTGGAAGCCTTCGGTCTGGCCGACAAGCTCGAGGTAGACCGGCACGTCCTTCTGCACGACGGCCGAGACATACACCTCGGGCGGCGGCGGTGCCGGCGGAGCGGGCGTCTCACACGCCACGCTCGATGCGATCGCGACGACGCCCGCGCCGAACATCGCTTTTCTTAAGTTCCTACACATGCTCTCGCCCTCGTGTTTTACGTGCGCTGCTTGCGTCTCAGTGCATCCAGTTCGAACCGGAGATATTCGAGAAGACCCACGAATTGCGCTCCCTGTTGCTCAACTCGCTGCAGCGCATCCAGGCCAACGGCATCGGCCGAGACGAGTTCATCGAGTTCGACGATGGGATTGGCGGCTTCCGCGCACGACGCAAGAAGCTCGGGAACTTGCGCCCCACTCAGATGGCCCGCCAGATGCACCACCACACGTCCGTTTTCGCGTCGCAGTTGTATCCGGCACCACACAGTGTTCGCCTCAGAACAGCAATCGCACAACCGCGCCGTTCGCCGCCAATTCGCGATGAACGATGACGCCGCTCACCGTCGCCGGTGAGACGATCTCCGCGAGGAATGATTGCAACTCCCTCACGCCGACAACCGTCCGGGGTCGAACGCGACCGGCCCCTTCGGCCGCTGAATCCCGAACTTCTTCATGCGATTGCGGAGCGTGTTCGGATGCAGCCCCAGGACCTCTGCCGCGTTGCCGCGCCCGTTGATCCGCCAGCGGCATCGCCTCAGCGCGTCCTCGACGTACTGACGCTCCATTTCCTCGAGCGTGCCGGAGTCGCGAGTGGGCAGTGACCGCTGCGGTGACGGCACTTCGTCGAGCACGAGCGTGGTGCCGGTGGAATGAATCATGGCGCGCTCGATCACGTTGGCCAGCTCTCGAACGTTCCCGGGCCACGCGCGTTCTGCGAGCGCGGCAAACACGCTGTCCGGGATGCTCGTGAACTTGCGATTGAGCGCGCGCTGCCGGCGGTTGACGAAGTACCAGACCAGCCGCGGCAGATCCTCGAGGCGCTCGCGCAGCGGCGGCAACACGATCGGAAACACGTTGAGCCGGTAATACAGGTCCGCGCGGAAACGGCCCTCTTTCATCGCCGCCTCCAGGTTGTGGTGGGTCGCCGCGATGATGCGCACGTCAACCTTGCGTGATTGAGACGCACCCACGCGCTCGAACTGCCCTTCCTGCAACACGCGCAGGAGCTTGGCCTGCACATCGGGCGGGAGATCGCCGATCTCGTCGAGAAAGAGGGTGCCGCCGTCGGCCAACTCGAAACGCCCCTGGCGCATCGCCACCGCACCCGTGAAGGCGCCGCGCACGTGGCCGAAGAGCTCGGTCTCAATCAGCGTGGCCGGGAGCGCCGCGCAGTTCACGCTGACGAACGGGCGGCCGCGACGGGTGCTCCGATTGTGGACCGCGCGTGCGAAGAGTTCCTTGCCGGTGCCGGTCTCGCCGAGGAGCATGACCGACGCGTCGGTCGGTGCCACTTCCTGGACGCGCGCGATGGCGAAACGGAGCGCCGGGCTGTCGCCGATGATGTTCTCGAAATCGTCGTCCCAGTTCTCGCCGAAGCCGCGCGCCGCCGCTGACGCGCCGGACGGAGAAAGCGAAAACCTGATCCGCTCGAGTTCCTGTATCTGCTGGGCGCGGAGCACGATGAGCACGATCACATGCGCGAGGTCCCGAAGGGCATCGGCGACCGACGCGGGCCACGGCGAGCGCTCGCCTCCGCCCAGAGAGAGCGTGAAATTGGAACCGTCCGAAACGGCCACGGGAATCGTCAGCGCCGGCTCCGAGGTCGTGGTCGCCCCGTGGCGTATCCACGTGCGGCGCGGCCCGGAGGTCGGGGTCTCTTCAGAGAGCCCCTCGAGGGTGGCGCTCTCAGCCTTGAGTACCTCGCAGACCTGCCGCAGCGCGTCGCTGATGATGGCGTCGATCATGTCCGGCCCGAGGCCGACCGCCGCCGACGCAACGTGACCCGCCAGGCGATCGATGCGGCCGCTGACGGCGTCGACCGGCACCAACGTCTCTGTTGTCATCATGGGGCCGGTTCGAGCACATCGTGTGCCACGGCCTGTCTCTGATTTGGTGATCACCATATGCGGAGATTTTCGCTAACCCGTCTTCATGGGCACCCGGTGAACGCTCCAACGGAGTGGAGGCACTCCGGATTGACGGAGGCCGTTGAGGTTTCAGGCGCCGTGGAATTGACGTGGCAAACGGGCGATCGTTCGTGTTTGCAAATTGACCTGACAGTGGCACAGGACGTGCTCACCGACGCACCGGTCTTGAGTACATGGACAGCGCTATCGCCCGGTCCCGTTCTCGATCCTCTCGAGCGAACGTCGGAGATTCTGTTCGGCGTGATCATGGTGCTCACGTTCACCAGCTCGATCAGCGTGGCGGAGGGCGGCCACGCCGAGACCCGGGAAGTGCTGGTGGCCGCGCTCGGATGCAATATCGCCTGGGGGATCGTCGATGCGGCGTTCTACCTGATGTCGAGCGTCATCGGGCACGCACGCGGACTCCGGATCCTGCGGACGATTCGCGAGAACCGCGATCAGAGTCTGAGCCAGCGCCTCATCCTGGACGCGCTCCCCGCTCCGGTCTCGGCGGTGCTGACACCCTCGGAGGTCGAAGAGCTTCGCGAACGGCTGGTGCGACAACCCGACCCGCCGGTAGCACTCGTTGTTGAATCGCAGGGACCTTACCGGCGCGTTCGCCGTCTTCCTGCTGGTGTTCCTCTCGACCCTTCCGATCTCGCTTCCGTTCCTGCTGTTTCCGGAGGCTGGTTTTGCGATGCGGGCCTCGAACGCGATCGCCATCGCGATGCTGTTCGGGATGGGGTGGACGCTGGGCACGCACACCGGCCGATCGGGCTGGGGGGCCGGGCTCGCTATGGTCTGCCTCGGATTGATACTCGTCGCCATCACGATCGCGCTGGGCGGATGAGAGCGCTGGTTTCCCTGATCTTCGTGACCGCGCTGACGGCGTCCACCACGCTTTCGGCGCAGGGTGAGCACGGCCTCTCGCAGAGCGCCGTGGAGATCGCGCGCCCGTTCGGTTTCCCGGTGACCAACTCGATGATCGTCACCTGGATCGTCACGATCGGGCTCATCGTCTTTGCCCAGGTGGCGACGCGGCACATGAAAGAGGTGCCGGACGGCGCGCAGAACTTCCTCGAGTGGCTGGTCGAAAGCCTGTACGGATTCCTCGAAGGACTCCTCGGCTCGCATCTGGCGAAACAGACGTTCTGGTTCTTCGCCAGCGTGTTCATCTTCATCCTCTCCGCCAATTGGTTCGGGCTGATTCCCGGCGTCGGCTCGATGGGATGGGGCCACTACACGGCTGAGGGATTTCAGCTCGAGGAACCGTTTTTCCGTGGCGCCAACGCGGACGTCAACCTGACGATGGCCATGGCACTCATGTTCTTCGCCATGTGGATCATCTGGGGACTGCGCGCCCTCGGGCCGCTCGGCTTCTTCAAGGAGCTGTTCGCGCCCAAGGGCTCGACGACTGGCGTGCTGAAGCTACTGATGTTCGTCGTGTTCTTTGCGGCGGGGCTGCTCGAGGTCGTCTCGATTCTCTTCCGACCTGTCTCACTCAGCTTTCGACTCTACGGAAACGTCTTCGCCGGCGAAACGATGCTCGAAACGATGGCGCAGGTGCCATACATCGCCTGGCTCGTACAGATCCCGTTCTACTTTCTGGAATTGCTCGTCGGGTTGGTTCAGGCGTTGGTGTTCATGCTGCTGACGGCGGTGTTCACGCTGCTGATTTGCCAGCATCACGAGGAAGGATCCGCCGCGCACGACTGATGCACGAGGCTCGATTGCCTCGTACGCGCGGCGAACCATCGAGGAAGGAACAGAGAACATGTTGACCGGCAACTTTCACGTCGCTCTTGCGGTTCTGGGCGCCGCCCTGGCCGTTGGGCTCATCGGAATGAAAGCGTCGGAGGCGGTCGGACGAAATCCCGGAGCGGCCACGCCGATCCTGGTTCAGTCGATTCTGGCCATCGCCTTCGCGGAAGCCATCGTGTTCTACGCCCTGTTCCTCGTGCAGTGAGGCATGGCAGAGCCGGTCACGATCGAACTGCCCGGTCGCGCGTGATCGACATGACGTGCTTGCACTGATGCTCGCCACGCAGGCGGCGGGCCGGTCGAGAAGATCGCGCGAACCTTTGGCGTGGACTGGCCGCACCTGACGGCGCAACTCGTCAGCTTCGCGATCGTCTGCGCTGCGCTCTATTGGCTGGCCTACAAGCCGGTGCTGCGCATGCTGGAGGCACGACGCCAGCAGATCGCACTGGGCCTCGCCAACACCGAGAAAATCAACGCCGCCCTCGCCAACATCGAGTCTCAGCGGCAGAGCGTGATGGCGGACGCACAGGCACAGTCGACGCGACTGATCGCAGAAGCCCGCGATATCGCCAAGCGCCTCCAGGAACAGGAAGCACAGCGATCGATTGTCACGGCCGAGCAGATCATGGCCAAGGCGCGCGAGGCGGCCGAGCAGGAACACGCGCGCATGTTCGCCGAGTTGCGTCGCGAGGTCGGCCGGCTCGTCGTCCAGACCACAACGGCCGTCGTCGGCAAGGTTCTCACGCCGGACGATGAGCGGCGTCTGGCCGAGGAGACTGCCAGGCATCTGGCTGCGCACTGACACAGAGATCAGAAGCGCGTCAATCAACTTCCAATTCCCAATTCCCAATCCTCGACGTTCGTGGTCCGGGAGCCGGGGTCAAGTTGGAAGTTGGAAGTTGGGCGTTGGGAGTTCGACGGAATGAAGACAACAGACAGCACAGCGCGAGGCGAAGCGGCTCTTCGGGCTGTGCGTGGTCGACGGCTCGCTCGATGACGCCCGCGTCCGTCAGGTCGTGGAGAAGGTCATCGCGGCCAGCAGACCGGGCGGTCTCAAGGTCCTCTCGCGATTCCAGCGCCTCGTGAGACTCAGATCGCGAGGCCCACAGCGCGAAGGTCGAGAGCGCCAACCCCGCTAGCCGGAGATGTACAGGCACAAATTGAATCGGAACTGGCGCGCATGTACGGCCGCGGCCTGCCGATGTCCTACGCGAGCGACCCGACGCTGCTCGGTGGCGTGCGCATCACGGTGGGCAGCGACGTCTATGACGGCAGTGTGAAAGGACGCCTCACGGCGCTCTCGGAGAGATTTTGAAGTCGTGAGTTACGAGTCGTGAGTTGTGAGCCCGGAGCCTGAAGCGGGACCGAGGACTGAAGACAGAGGACTGAGGACCGAGTTATGGCCAACCTGATACAGGACATCGAGGCACAAATTGCAGGCGCGAAAGCGACAGCGGTCAAGCAGAACATCGGAGCCATCCGCGAAATCGGCGACGGCGTCGCGCGCGTCGAAGGACTCGGCGACGTCATGCTGAACGAGATGCTCGACTTGGGTCATGGCATCACCGGCCTGGCGCTGAGCCTCGAAGAGACCGAGTGTCGGCGTGATCATCCTCAGCGATTACACCAGCCTCCAAGAAGGTGACGAAGTCCGCGCGACGGGCAAGCTGCTGCAGGTGCCGGTCGGCAAGGGTCTGCTCGGCCGCGTCGTCAACACGCTCGGCGAGCCGATCGACGGCAAGGGCCCGATCGCGAGCGACGTGGCCTATCCGGTGGAGAAGATCGCGCCCGGAATCATGCGGCGCAAGCCAGTCAGCCAGCCGGTTCAGACCGGCATCATGGCCATCGACGCGATGATCCCGATCGGCCGCGGCCAGCGCGAGCTGATCATCGGCGACCGATCCACCGGCAAGACCACGATCTGCATCGACACGATCATCAATCAGGCTCGGCTGAACAGAGACGCAGAGGCCAGAGGCGACAAGGACTATCGCCCGCTCTACTGCATCTACGTCGCGATCGGGCAGAAGCAGTCAACGATCGCCCGCATCATCGCCGACCTCGAAGACGCTGGCGCGATGCCGTACACGATCATCGTCGCCTCGCCCGCGGCCGATTCGGCCACGAGCCAGTACCTCGCACCGTTTGCCGGCGCCGCCATGGGCGAATGGTTCATGGACAACGGCATGGACGCACTCATCGTCTACGACGATCTGTCCAAGCACGCGGTGGCGTATCGCCAGGTGTCGCTCGTGCTGAAGCGGCCGTCAGGACGTGAGGCCTACCCCGGCGATGTGTTCTACCTGCACAGCCGCCTGCTCGAGCGCGCGGCGCGTGTCGGGGAGCAGTTCGGCAACGGATCGCTGACGGCGCTGCCCGATCATCGAGACGCAGGCGGGCGACGTCTCCGCGTACATCCCGACCAACGTCATCTCGATCACCGACGGCCAGATCTTTCTGGAAACAGATCTGTTCTACCAGGGCATTCGGCCGGCGATTTCGGTCGGCATCTCCGTGTCGCGCGTCGGATCGGCTGCGCAGGTCAAAGCGATGAAGCAGGTGGCGGGACGGCTCAAGGGCGATCTCGCGCAGTTCCGCGAGCTGGCCGCCTTCGCGCAGTTCGGATCGGACCTCGACGCAGCGACGCAGGCGCAAGATCGACCGCGGCAAGCGGATCATCGAGCTCTTCAACCAGCCGCAGCACAGCCCGATCCCGGTCGAGATTCAGGTCGCCGTCCTCTGGATGGTGCAGAACGGATACATGGACGAAGTCCCTGTGGACGCGCATCAAGGAATTTCAGGCGAAGCTCACCGAGTTTCTGACCACGTCGAAGGCCAGCGTGCTCGAACAGATCGGCCGCGAGAAGGCGCTGATCGACGAGCTCACAGCGCGCTTGAAGACCGCGGCCGACCAGTTCAAGCGGCTCTGGAGCTGACCAATGGCCAGCACGCGCGAGATTCGTCGTCGCATCCGCTCGATTCGGCAGCACGGCGCAGATCACCAAGGCCATGCAGATGGTCGCCGCGTCGAAGATGCGCAAGGCGCAGCAAACCGCCATCTCGGTGCGCCCCTTCGTGCGCCTGCTCTACCGCATGCAGCGCAGGGCTGTGACACGCGCCATCGATTTCTGCATCCTCTGCTCGAGACGCGTCCGGTCAAGAAGCGCGCCGATCATCCTCATCGCGTCGGACAGCGGTCTGTGCGGCGCGCTCAACAGCAACCTGTTCCGACTCGCGGCACGCTACGACCACGCGTCGACCGTCTTCATCACTGCCGGGCGCAAGGCCGCGCAGTTCGTAGCCCGCACGCGGCGGCAGCTCGTCGCCGATTTCCCTACGGCGACACGCCGCAATTCCCCGAGGCCCGGGCGATGGCGGCGATGGCTCGCGACCTGTTTCTCAAAGGCGAGGTCGACGAGGTGCGTCTCATCGCCACGCGGTTCGTCAACACGCTGACGCAGCAGCCGGTCGACCTGGAGTTTCTGCCGGTCGGCGAAATCAAAGGCTTCCGAGATGCCCGGAGCGCCCGCCCGAGGAAGCGCTCGGCGGCCGACGCCACGTATTTTCTGTTCGAGCCCAGCGCCGCCGCACTGCTGGAGCTACCTGCTCCCGCACTACCTGAACATGTTCGTCTACGTCGTGCTGGTAAACGCGAAGGCCAGCGAGCAGAGCGCGCGCATGGTGTCGATGAAGAGCGCCACCGACAGCGCCGAGGCCATGATCGATGACCTGACTCTGCCCTACAACAAGCTGCGACAAGGCCATCACGCAGGAGCTGCTCGAAATCGCCGGCGGCCAGTCGAATTGAGCGCGGAAGGTATGAGCATGAACACAGGCACCATCGTTCAAGTCGTCGGACCCGTCGTGGACGTCGCGTTTCCGGGCGCGCTCCCGCGATTCGAACGCACTGACCGTCGATTACACGTTGCAGGACCAGCCGGTCACGCTGACGCTCGAAGTACAGCAGCATCTCGGCGATCGCTGGGTTCGCACGATCTCGATGTCGGGCACCGAGGGTCTCAAGCGGGGCTTCGAGGTCAGGGACACGCGGCAGGCCGATCAGCATGCCGGTCGGTCCCGGCGTCATGGGCCGCGTGCTCGACGTCACCGGCACGCCGATCGACGAACGCGGCCCGGTCGCGGCGGAGAAGTACTACCCCATTCATCGCCTGCCGCCGCCGCTTGTCGATCAATCGACGTCGCCGGAGGTGCTGTCGACCGGCATCAAGGTGATCGATCTGATCTGCCCCTTCCTGAAGGGCGGCAAAATCGGCGCGTTCGGCGGCGCCGGCGTCGGCAAGACGGTCGTGATCATGGAGTTGATCAACAACATCGCCAAGCTGCACGGCGGCGTGTCGGTGTTCGCCGGCGTCGGCGAGCGCACGCGGGAAGGCAACGATCTCTATCATGAGATGTCGCAGGCAGGCGTCATCAACCAGAACGATCTGAGCGCGTCGAAGATCGCGCTCGTCTACGGCCAGATGAACGAGCCGCCGGGCGCGCGGCTGCGCGTGGCGCTTTCCGGGCTCGCCATTACCGAATACTTCCGCGACGAGAAGAACCAGGACGTGCTGCTGTTCATCGACAACATCTTCCGGTTCTCGCAGGCCGGCTCTGAGGTGTCCGCGCTGCTCGGCCGCACCGCCAGCGCCGTCGGCTATCAGCCGACGCTGGCCGCCGAAATGGGCGCGCTGCAGGAGCGCATCACGTCGACCAAGAACGGATCGATCACCTCGTTCCAGGCGGTGTACGTGCCGGCCGACGACCTGACGGATCCGGCGCCGGCGACCACGTTCGCCCATCTCGACGCCACCATCGTGCTCGAGCGCGTCGATTGCGGAGCTAGGCATCTACCCCGCAGTCGATCCGCTCGCGTCCACCTCGCGCGCGCTGACGCCGGAGATCGTCGGCCAGGAGCACTACGACGTTGCGCGCGGCGTGCAGAAGGTGCTGCAGCGCTTCAAGGATCTCCAGGACATCATCGCGATTCTCGGCATGGACGAGTTGTCGCCCGACGACAAGCAGACGGTCTTCCGCGCACGGAGGATCCAGCGCTTCCTCAGCCAGCCGTTCAGCTCGGCGCAGGTGTTCACGGGACGCGAAGGACGGCAGGTGCCGGTCGCCGACACCGTGCGCGGCTTCAAGGAGATCCTCGACGGCAAACACGACGAAGTGGCGGAGGACAACTTCTACATGAAGGGCGGATCGAGGAAGTCAGGCAGAAGCTGATGCGACATGGCCGCACACCCTGAAGCTCGAGATCGTGACGCCGGAGGCGATCGTCTACTCCGAAGACGTGCACATGGTCACGCTGCCCGGCGCTCGAAGGGCAGATGGGCATCTCCCGCTCACGTTCCGCTCATGACGCAGATCGTGCCGGGCGAGATGATCGTGCGCAAGGAGGGCGGCGAGTCGTTCCTCGCCGTCGGCGAAGGGCTCGTCGAGATCACCGGCGATCGCGTCGCGATCCTCACCGACATGGCCGTCCCCGCCGAGAACATCGACGAGGCCAAGGCCGAGGAGGCGCGCCAGCGCGCCGCCGCGCGCCTCAAGACAAGCTCTCCGACGAAGAGGTCGCCACGGTCAACGCGTCACTGGCCCGCTCGCTGGCGCAATTGAGAGTCAAGCGCCGACGACACGTGTGAGACCGATGAGCACGCATGAGGCCGCAGCGGCCCTGACCGCCGAACAGGTCCTGGCCCGTCTCGAAGCCGGCAACGAACGGTTCGTTCGTGGCGAGGCACGCTTTCCCGACCGTCCAGAAAGACATCCTTGCCGAGCTCGCGAAGGGCCAGCAGCCGTACGCCACCATCATCGGCTGCAGCGACTCACGCGTGCCGCCGGAGTTGGTCTTCGACGCGGGATTCGGCGAGCTCTTCGTCATTCGCGTCGCCGGCAACGTCATCTCACACGAAGTCGTTGGCACGATGCAGTACGCGGCCGTCCATCTGCGGACGCCGCTCTTCCTGGTGCTCGGGCACGAGGGATGCGGGGCGGTTCAAGCGGCTCTCGCGGCGAAATTCCGGGGCGCCCGTGAGCGAAGCCGGATCGAGCGGCTGCTCGGAAACATCACGCCCGGCCTGGAGGACATCAGCCCGGACGCGAGCGAGCAGGATCAGCTGAAGGCCGGCGTCGAGGCGAATGTGCGCTGGTCGATGCGTCAGATCATGGACATGCCCGAGGCGCAGGCCCGCGCGGCCGAGGGCGTCATGAAGCTGGTTGGCGCGGTATACGAACTGACGACGGGACGCGTGCGTTTCCTGTCATGAGAACTGTCGGTCTTGCCGCGTCAACGCTCTGATGCTGCGCAGCGACGTTCGCTGCGGCGCTTCTCTGCACCGGCCCGCTCCTCGCGCAAGAGACGGCGGGTGAAGAGCGGAGATCGCCACCGCACCGGTCGAACTGGATGGCACGGCTCTCTTCACCGTGCGCGGCGTCTCCTCACTCCCTGCTGCGGAGCGGGCGCGCCTCATCGAGGAGCGGCTCACCGCGGTTGCCGCCGACCCAGCGCGGCCGGTTGATTCACTGAACATCGTGGAAGTCGAAAATGCCGCCCGAATCATGGCCGGCGACCGGATGATCATGGGCGTCACCAGCGCCGACGCCAGCTTCGAGCAGGTCTCGATCCGCGACCTGGCGACGGCGCACATGGCGAGACTCCGGGAAGCCATTGTCGGCTACCGCGAAGCGCGGTCACCCGTAGCTCTCCGAACGAGCGCGATCAACGTCGTGAGCGCCACGGCGGTGCTCGTTGCCACCGCACTGGCATTGTTCTGGTTCTGGCGCTGGTTCGATCGCCTGCTCACGAGCCGGCTTGCCACACGGATTCAGACGGTTGGCATCCAGTCGTTCGAGGTGATGCGGGCCGAGCGGATCTGGAGCGCGCTTCGGAATGCGCTCTTCGCGCTCCGCACGCTCACTCTCCTTGCGCTCGTGCTCGTCTACGTCGGGTTCGTCCTCGCACAGTTTCCGAGGACGCGGGGGCTGTCGCGCGGCATGCTCGCGTTCGCGCTCGGCCCGCTGCAGGTCATCGCCAACGGGCTCATCGCGAACATCCCGAGCCTGGTCTTCCTCATCGTCCTGTTCTTCGTGTTCCGTTTGAGTCTCAGGCTGATTCGGCTCTTCTTCGACGCCATCGAGCGCCGCACCGTCACGCTGGCGAACTTCGAGCCGGAGTGGGCGCAGCCGACCTACAAGATCGTCCGCCTCCTCGTGATCGCCTTCGGGCTCATCGTGGCGTATCCCTACATTCCCGGGCTCGGAGTCCGCCGCGTTCAGAGGCGTCTCGCTCTTCATCGGCATCGTGTTCTCGCTCGGCTCTTCATCGGCGATCTCCAACATCATCGCCGGCTACATGATGACTTACCGGCGCGCGTTCAAAGTCGGGGACCGGGTGAAGGTCGGCGCGGCCTTTGGCGAGGTGATCGAAATGCGTCTGCAAGTCACGCATCTGCGTTCGATGAAGAACGAAGAGATCGTCATCCCCAACTCGCAAATCCTCGGCGAGCGAGGTGCTGAACTACAGTTCGCTCGGCCGCGGACACGGGACTGATCCTGCATACGGAGGTCGGCATCGGCTACGAAACGCCGTGGCGCCAGGTCGAAGCGATGCTGATTCAGGCCGCGGAGCGCACTCCCGGTCTTGCGATGGATCCCCGGCCGTTCGTCCTGCAGACGAAGCTCGGCGACTTCGCGGTGACCTACGAGTTGAACGTCTTTTGCTCCGACGTGCCGAAGATCATGCAGCTCTATACAGCGCTCCACCGGAGCATCCTGGATGTGTTCAACGAGTATGGCGTCCAGATCATGACGCCGGCGTACCAGAGGGACCCGCCGGAGCCGAAGATCGTGCGCCGTGAGGACTGGTATGCAGCGCCCGCCGCGGCGGCCAAGGGGCCCTGACCCTCGTCCCGTCGCGGTTCTCACGCATGGAGGTGAGTACCTCACGACGACACGTGACTGTTCTCTCGTACGGACCGACACACACCCGAAACACATGTCGCAGTAATTCGCTCACAGAGGGCGATTTTTTAACGGGCGGCATACCCACAACCAGATGGCAAGGTGCCTGCACTGCACCCCAGTGCCACGTGCCTCGCTTCTGCTAGGAAAACGATGACGCATTTGACGATTCGAACGATCCCGTGCCTTCTCGCGGCCGGTACTGCTGACCGCACCGACAGTGGCCCACGCGCAGGCGCCGCCCGACGCCAGCGCACAGGGTGGTACGAATTCGGCGGGCCTCCCATCCCGCGTCGAGTGGACGTTCAACCTCGACGCCGGCTGGGGCACGTTCGGATTCGGCAACTCCCTCTTCGACAACCCGAAGGAAGGCGTTCCGGAGAACCTCAGCGACCAGTGGTTCGAGGGTTACGCCAAACCGGCGATTTCAGGAAGCTACAGACTGCAATCGTCGAGCGAGATCTACGGCAAATTGAGCGTCGTCGGCGAGCGCACCTACGGATCCATTCCGGATTCTGTACGGGTCCGACGTCTCGTCGTTCGGGCCTGAAGACGCCTCGATCGGATGGCGGTCTGGCAAGTCCATCGGTTCCAGCGAGAACGCGGTGGACGTCACCATCGGACGTGCCCAGTACCGGCTCGGGCACGGATTCCTTCTGTGGGACGGCGCCGCGGAAGGAGGAAGCCGTGGCGGCTATTGGACCAACGCCCGCAAAGCCTTCGAGTTTGCCGCGATCGGGCGAGTGAAGCCCGGCCCGCACCTCGGCGAATTCTTCTATCTCGACAAAGACGAGCTCGCAGGAAAACGACAGCGGCACGCGCATGCTGGGCGGCAACTACGAGTACTCGCGCGGCGAGAACACGACGATTGGCGCCACCTACATGAAGCTGTTCGCGCATGAAGACATCAGGCCAGGGCGTGACGGCCTCAACGTCTTCAACGTGCGAGCCTATACGGCGCCGCTGCCGAACCGGCCAGGCCTGTCGTTCGAGTTCGAGTACGCCTCCGAGCGCAACGGCGAGGCGCTCGACTCCAACGCGTGGACGATGCTAGGCGCCTATCAGCTCGGGAACATCACGTGGAAACCGAAGCTGTCTTATCGATATGCGTTCTTCCAGGGCGACGATCCGACGACCTCGGCCAACGAAGCATTCGACCCTCTGCTCCTCGGTTTCTACGATTGGGGCACCTGGTGGCAGGGCGAGATCGCCGGCGAGTACTTCCTCTCCAACTCCAACCTCAAATCGCATCAGATTCGCGCGCACGTCCAACCCTCCGACGCGATCAGCGGCGGCGTGATCTTCTTCAACTTCGGCCTCGATCAACCGCAGGCGGTCGCACCGACCGTCACGGACAAGGACGTCGCCATCGAAACCGATTTCTACACCGACTGGAAGTTGACCAAGCAACTTGACCGCCAGCATCGTCCTCGCGTTCGCCAATCCCGGTAGCGCAGTGGAGCAGGCAACCGGACGCACCGCGTCCTTCAGATACGGGATGGTGTACCTTGGCTACAGCTTCTGACGCTCAGGCACCGTCGCCGCACCCTCGCACAGGCCTTCAAGTTTCCGACCGCGTACACGATCCTCTTCGCTCTGATTGCCGTCGTCGCGGCCGCAACGTGGGTCGTGCCTGCGGGCCAGTACGACAGACAGAAGAACGAACAGCTCGACAAGGACGTGCCGGTTCCCGGCACGTACAAGACCGTCGATCCCAACCCGCAAGGCCTGCGCGCCGTGCTCATCGCGCCGATCGCGGGCTTCTACAATCCCGACTCGAATCAAGCCGCCGCGATCGACGTCGCGCTGTTCGTGCTGATCATCGGCGGCTTCCTCGGCGTGGTCACCAAGACCGGCGCGATCGATGCCGGCATCGGCGGCGCGATGTCGTCGCTGAAAGGCCGGGAGAAATGGATGATCCCCATTCTCATGGCGCTCTTCGCCGCCGGGCGGCACCATCTACGGCATGGCGGAGGAATCGCTCGCGTTCTACGCGCTGATCATCCCCGTCATGATCGCCGCCGGCTACGACGCGCTGACCGCTGTCGCGATCATCATGCTCGGCGCCGGCGTCGGCACGCTTGGCTCGACCATCAATCCCTTCGCGACGGTCATCGCCTCCAACGCCGCCGGTGTGCCGTTCACCAACGGCATGCCGTTGCGATTCCTGATCCTCGGCGTCGGCTGGCTCACCTGTGTCGCTCTACGTGATGCGCTACGCCGAGCGCGTGCGCAAGGATCCGTCGCGGTCGCTCGTGGCGGATCTGGCGCGCGAGCAATCGCGAGCACTTCCTCAAGCGCAGAACGAATCGGGCACGCCGGCGCTCACCGGCGTCCGCAAGATCATCCTGCTGCTCTTCGGCACTGAGCTTCGCCGTGATGATCTGGGGCGTCTCCGTCGGCCGGCTGGTGGATGGCGCAGATGTCGGCGCTCTTCCTGGCCGCGGCGATCATCGTCGCCTGATCGCGCGCATGGGCGAAGAGGATTTCACCACGACGTTCGTCAACGGCGCCCGCGATCTGCTCGGCGTCGCGCTCGTCATCGGCATCGCTCGCGGCATCGTCGTCATCATGGACGCCGGCAAGATCACCGACACCATCCTGTTCTGGTCCGAAGGCGCGGTCAAAGGCCTGAGCACGGTCGCCTTCATCAACGTGATGTTCCTGCTCGAGCTGATCCTGTCGTTCTTCGTGCCCTCGTCATCAGGGCTTGCCGTCCTGACGATGCCGATCATGGCGCCGCTCGCCGACTTCTCGAACGTCAGCCGCGACCTGGTCGTGACGGCCTATCAATCGGCGAGTGGCCTGCTCAATCTGGTGAACCCGACGTTCGCGGTCGTGATGGGCGGGCTGGCGATCGGGCGCGTGCCGTACAACCGCTGGCTGCAGTTCGCGATGCCGCTCGTCCTGATCCTGGCCGTGATCATCGTCGTGGCATCAGCGTGCGGCTAGAGCATGTTCAGCCTGAGTCGAGGAGAGGAACGATGCAGACGCTTTGGCGTTCATAGCGAAGTCGGCAAGTTGCGCACGGTGATGGTGTGCCGTCCCGGGCTGGCTCACCAGCGGCTCACCCCGGGCAACGCCTCCGCCCTGCTGTTCGACGATGTCCTCTGGGTCCACGAGGCGCAGAAGGACCACTACGACTTCGTGCTGAAGATGCGCGAACGCGACGTCGAAGTGCTCGAACTGCACGATCTGCTCGCCGAGACCGTGGCCGATCAAGGAAGGTCGCGACTTGGATCCTCGATCGACGGATCACGACCAACGACGTCGGGCTGGGCCTGGCGCCGGTCGTGCGCGCCTGGCTCGACGAGCTGCCGCCCGCCGAAGCTCGCCGAGCACCTCATCGGCGGCATCGCGATCCTCGATCTGCCGAAGTCCGAAGGCGCCAAGATGCTGGCCGAGGCGTTCGGCGGCGACCGACTTCATCATCCCGCCGATTCCGAACACGCTCTTCCAGCGCGACCCCTCCTGCTGGATCTACAAGGGCGTGACCTGCAACCCGATGTTCTGGCCGGCGCGCCAGCCGGAGACGTTGCTCCAGCGTGCGGTCTACAAGTTCCACCCGCGCTTCAAGGGCGCCGACTTCAAGATCTGGTGGGGCGACAGCGACGAACTCGTACGGCGCCGCCACGGTCGAAGGCGGCGACGTCATGCCGATCGGCAAGGGCATCGTGCTGATCGGCATGGGCGAGCGCACCACGCGCCAGGCCGTGTTCCAGGTCGCCGAGAGCTCTTCAAACAAGGCGGCGCCACGCGAGGTCATCGGCTGCCTGATGCCGAAGAGCCGCGCGGCGATGCACCTCGACACGGTGTTCACCTTCTGCGACCGCGATCTGTGCACCTCGTATCCGCGAAGTCGCCGATCAGGTCCGCTGCTACAGGCGCGCGCCCCGACGGCAATGGCGGCGATGGAGATCCATCAGGACAAGCGGCACCTCTTCGACGTGGTCAAGGAAGCCTCGGGCTGAAGACCCTTCGCGTCGTCGAAACCGGCGGCAATGTCTGGGAAGCCCAGCGCGAGCAGTGGGACGACGGCAACAACGTCGTGGCGCTCGCGCCGGGCGTGGTGGTCGGATACGACCGCAACACGCACACGAACACGCTTGCTGCGCAAGGCCGGGATCGAGGTGATCACGGTGCGCGGCGTCGGAGCTCGGTCGCGGCCGCGGCGGCGGGCACTGCATGACCTGCCCGATCTCACGCGACCCGGCCTGTACTGACGATCGGACTGACCAGCGACTCCAGGGAGACAATCATGAGCTTCAATTTGCGCAATCGCTCGCTGCTGACGGTGCAGGACTACACGCCGCGGGAATTCCGCTACCTGCTCGACCTCGCGCGCGATCTCAAGCGCGCCAAATACGCGCGCACCGAGCAGAAGCATCTCGCCGACAAGGAGATCTGCCTGATCTTCGAGAAGACATCGACGCGCACGCGCTGCGCGTTCGAGGTCGCCTGCTACGACCAGGGCGCGCACGTGACCTATCTCGATCCGGCCGGCTCGCAGATCGGCCACAAGGAGTCGTTCAAGGACACCGCGCGCGTGCTGGGACGCATGTACGACGCCATCGAGTATCGCGGCGCCAGCCAGGCAGGCGTTGACGAGCTCGCAGAAGTACGCCGGCGTGCCCGTCTTCAACGGCCTCACCGCCGAGTACCACCCGACGCAGATGCTCGCCGACGTGATGACGATGCGCGAGCACAGCGACAAGCCGATCCACGAGATCAAGTACGCGTTCATGGGCGACACCCGCAACAACATGGGGCACTCGCTGATGATCGTCGGATGCCTGACCGGCATGGACGTGCGCCTCTGCGGACCGAAGAAGCTGTGGCCCGCCGATGACTTCATCGCGATCGCGAAGAAGCCTCCAGGCGCAGTCCGGCGCGAAGCTCACCATCACCGAGGACCCGAAGGAAGCGGTCAAAGGTGTGGACTTCATCCACACCGACGTGTGGGTCTCGATGGGCGAGCCCAAGGAAGTGTGGAAGGAGCGCATCGATCTGCTGCTCAAGTACCAGGTCAACATGGATCTGATGAAGGCGAGCCGGCAATCCGCAGGTCAAGTTCATGCACTGCCTGCCGGCGTTCCACGACACCGAGACGGCGCTCGGCAAACAGATCGCCGAGACCTACGGGATCAAGAACGGCCTGGAAGTCACCAACGACGTGTTCGAGTCCGAATACAACCTCGCGTTCGAACAGGCCGAGAACCGGATGCACACGATCAAGGCGATCCTCGTCGCCACACTGGGAGACTGAGCCATGTTGGTCGTCACCGCATTGGGCGGCAACGCGCTCCTCCGCAGAGGAGAGGCGATGACCGCCGAGAACCAGCGTCGCAACGTCCGCATCGCCGCCGAAGCGCTGGCGCCGGTCGCCAATCAGCATCAACTGGTGATTGGCCACGGCAACGGCCCGCAGGTCGGACTGCTCGCCCTGCAAGGCGCCGCGTACGAGAAGGTGGAGACATATCCCTTCGACGTGCTCGGTGCCCAGACGGAGGGGATGATCGGCTACATGATCGAGCAGGAACTGGGCAACCTGCTCCCCTTCGAGCGGCCGTTCGCCACGCTGCTCACGATGATCGAGGTCGATCCCGACGACCCGGCGTTCAAGAACCCAACGAAGTTCATCGGTCCCGTGTACGGCAAGGAGGAGGCCGATCGCCTCGCCGCGGAGAAGCAGTGGGTCTTCAAGCAGGACGGCGACAAATGGCGACGCGTCGTCGCCTCACCCATGCCGAAGCGCATCTTCGAGCTGCGGCCGATCAAGTGGCTGCTCGAGCACAACGCCGTGGTGATCGCGGCTGGCGGCGGTGGCATCCCGACGATGTACGAGAAGGGCAAGGATCGAAAGCTCGCCGGCGTCGAGTGCGTGATCGACAAGGACTTCGCATCCGAGCTCCTCGCGCGCGAGCTGAACGCCGATCTCTTCATCATGCTGACCGATGCCGACGCGGTCTATGTTGACTGGGGCAAGCCGACGCAGAAGGCCATCCGCTCCGCCTCGCCAGACGCGCTGGCGGCGATGACGTTCGCGGCCGGCTCGATGGGGCCGAAGGTGGACGCCGCGTGTCGCTTCGCCAAAGCAACCGGGAAGAAGGCCGCGATCGGTGCGCTGGCGGACTTGGGCGGGATCATCGCGGGGACGATGGGGACGACGGTGAGCGCACAGGAGTCCGGCATTGTCTACGGCGCAGTGAGAAACAGCGCGCGTCGAGTGCCGGCAGCGCGCCCGCGCTGAAGAGCCTCGGGGTTGGAGCCTGCACCGCCATCGTCGTGGGAAACATGGTGGGGTCGGGCTTCTACCTCTCCCCTTCGGCGCTCGCGCCGTACGGAATCCTCGCCATCCTGTCCTGGGTCGTCATGGGCGGGGGAGCGATTTGCCTGGGGCTGACGTTTGCGCGCCTCTCACGTCTCTCGCCGGCGACCGGCGGACCCTACGCCTACTCGCGAATGGGATTCGGCGACTTCGCAGGCTTCCTCGTGGCGTGGGGGTACTGGATCTCGATCTGGGCATCGTTGCCGGCCATCGCGGTGGCGTTCACCGGATCGCTCTTCAAGATTGTTCCGACCCTTCAAGGCAATCGGCCGATGGCCGTCATCATCACGATCGGCGTGATGTGGCTCATCGTGTTCACGAATCTCCGGGCGTGAAAGAGGCGGGCCTGGTCGCGGAGGTCACGACCTACTCGAAGCTCGTGCCGTTCGCCGCGATTTCCATCATCGGACTCTTCTTCATTCGGCCTGGAAACCTGTCCGAGTTCAACCCGAGCGGTCAATCACTGCTCGCGTCCGCCGCCACGCTCGCTCCGCTCACGATGTTTGCCTATCTCGGTCTCGAGTCGGCGACAGTGCCGGCCGGCGACGTGAAGGATCCCGCTCGCACGATCCCTCTTTCAACGATTATCGGCGTGTCGATCGCCGCGCTCCTCTACGTGCTGGGCACGACCGTCGTCCTCGGCGTGGTGCCGCGTGAGGAGCTGATGAAGTCGGCCGCGCCGTTCGCCGATGCCGCACGGATCATGTGGGGCGGCTGGGCCGCGGACATCGTGGGCGTCGCGGTCATGATTTCGTCGCTCGGTGCACTGAATGGGTGGACGCTGCTCATGGGCCAGGTGCCGATGGCGGCCGCACAGGATCGACTCTTCCCTGCGCTGTTCGGCCGCGTGTCGTCGCGTGGCGTGCCGGCGATCGGCATCATCTTCTCCGCGATTCTGGCGACGTCCTTGATCCTCGTTCAAGCGGCGGGCTCGTCCGGCTTCGCAGCGTTCTACAGCCTCGTCGTCAACCTCGCGACGATGACCGCCGTCGTGCCGTACGCGTTCTGCGCGCTGTCGGTAGGACTGGTCGCCGCTCACGCCGCAGGCGGTGGCCAAGTGCCGCGCGTGGGCGCGGTCGAGTGGATCGCCTTCGTGTTCTCTATCTTCACGCTCTACGGCTGCGGACCTGAAGCGGTGCTGTACGGCTTCGTGCTCCTGATGCTGGGCATTCCGGTCTATGTCTGGCAGGTGCGCCAGCAGTCGGCCGTCACGTCGCGGCCCTGAATGAGCGCGCCTCGGGCTGCGCGCTCACCTCTTCTCGCCTGGACCTCGCTCGTCCCAGTTCTGAGCGTCGTCGTTCTCGCGCTTGCGTGGGGCAGGGCCCTTCCGCCATCCGTCGTTGGCGTGGTCACCGCACTCCTCGCTGCCGCGGTGCTCGCTGCCGTCCACCATGCCGAGGTCGTCGCTCACCGTGTCGGCGAACCGTACGGCTCACTGGTTCTTGCCGTAGCGGTGACCGTGATCGAAGTCGCGCTCATCGTCACGCTGATGATCGCTGGCGCCGGGGCAGCCGAAACCCTCGCGAGAGACACGGTCTTTGCGGCCGTGATCCTGACGAGTAACGGCATCGTCGGCTTGTCGATCCTGGTAGGGACGCGCACTGGATCGGCGGTCTCGTTCAACGCCGAGGGCGCAGGTGCGTCGCTCGCGACCGTCGCCACCCTGGCGACACTCAGCATGGTGGTGCCGAATTTCACGACGACCAGTCCGGGGCCGGTCTTTTCTCCGCCGCAACTCGCCTTCGCCGCCATCACCGCGCTGGCGCTGTACGGACTCTTCGTTGTACTTCAGACCGGTCGACACCGGGATTACTTTCTACCTGTGACGGCGGACGGCACGATCATCGAGGACGAGCATGCGACTCCCCCGTCGGCGAGCGCCGCATGGGGAAGCCTCGCGCTGCTGTTTGTCGCGCTGGTCGGTGTCGTCGGCAATGCGAAGCTGGTGTCACCAACGATCGAACGCGGCGTGATCGCCGCCGGCCTTCCCATCTCGGTCGTCGGCGTGATCATCGCGATACTGATCCTCTCGCCCGAGACGGTCGCGGCGTTACGGGCCGCGCGTCGAGGCCGAATGCAGGTCAGTCTCAACCTTGCCTTTGGTTCGGCGATGGCCAGCATCGGGCTGACGATCCCGACGATTGCGGTCGCCTCGATATGGTTGACCGGTCCATTGCATCTCGGGCTTGGTGCGAATCACATTGTGCTGTTGGCCTTGACCTGCATCGTGACGGTACTCACAGTCGTCCCGGGCCGCGCCACGCTGTTGCAGGCCGGCGTGCATCTCGCGCTGCTCGCGGCCTACCTGTTCCTCGCGATCAATCCATGACACTGCTGCGTCGGGCTCTCTGTATTGCCTTCCTGACAGGCATCGTCCTGGTGACAGACGCAGATGCGCAGACGTTCTTCTATAACGAGGTTGCGAAGGACGGCCGCATCTACGTCTTCGCAGACGCCTCGAGACACTCGGCGTTCGTCGAGAGCGACGGCAACCAAACCGGCCCGGTCATTGAGCGCCCAGGGTACGGCCCCAACGGAGAGACCGTGGTCTTCGACAGCCAGGACGCGATCAACCTGTACAACTTCAAGCACGGACTCCCGGGCGAGTCGTTCGCGAAACCGGAAGAGAGCAAGAAGTCTGAATATCCGTCTGGCAAGTTCAGTGGGCTGATGTTTGGGGACTACTACTGGTATTACGGCAGGCATCAGGACGGGATCGGCATCAGCGATCCGACTCCGGTCGAAGGACAGCATGGGCTGTGGTTCCGGCGGATCTATTTCACGTACGACTTCACGTACAACGAGAAACTCACCACGCGCTTCCGGCTCGAAGCGAACAGCAACGGTGACTTCACCGGCGGCGACCTCACACCGTACGTCAAAGACGCGTACGTGAAGTGGGCCTACCAAGGCAGCCAGAAACTGACGCTCGGCATCCATCCGACGCTGACGTTCGAATGGTTCGACGGCTTCTGGGGGCTGCGTCATATCGAGAAGACACCAGCCGATCTCTACCGCCTCGATTCGTCACGCGATTTCGGAGTCACGTTTGACGGCCCGACTCCGGTGGATGGCCTCACCTACGCGGCGCAGTTCGGCAACGAGTCAGGCAACGGTTCCGAAACCCAGGAGGGCAAGATTCTCCGCGTCGAAGGGCGCTATGAGCGGCACTCGAGGCTCGCGCTCGAAGGCTTTTATAGCCTCGGCACTCGACCGGGCGATGAGCATCGACAGACAGCGCAGGGCATCGCGGGCTTCCGCACCGGCGCCGGCCGTGTGGGCGGTCAGTATCTGTGGCAGCAGCGCCGATCGGGCCTGGACGATGCCCCTCACCAGACGATCGCCATCTGGTCAGGCTTCGGGGTGTGGGAGTTCCTCCCGAAGAAAGCCAACCTGTTTCTCCGCGCCGACAGTGTCACGGGACATCTCGGTGATCTCGAGACCGGGCTCCCAGGGGCGGAAGGCATTGACTACTGGCTTCTGAGCAGTCAATCGCCGTTCACAACCTGGCTCGTTGGCGGTGAGTGGTATCTCCACCCGGCTGTTCGTCTCAGCCCGAATCTGGAGATCGTGAGATACGCCGACGAACCGGACCCGGTGAACTATCCCGGGCGACGCCAGGACGCACAGGTCCGGTTCACATTCTTCTGGACGTTCTGATCGTCAGCCCTTCTTCACGGGCGGCGGGTAATTCTTCAGCAGCTTGGCAACGGCTTTCGCCAGATTTTTCTGCTGCTTCTCCGGCTTCGCCTTGGTATCGAGCGTTTTGGCCGCCGTGCCGCGCCAGACCAACGCCTTCTGAGCCGGCACGTACATGTCCAGCGCGAGCTGGCCAACGTAGATAGTGGAGGTCGTTCCGGTCGTCGTGCTCATGCCACCACCGCCGTACCAACCGGCACCGTACCAGCCTGGACCGTAACCGTAGCCGGTGTCGAACGATGTGTACTGTTTCTCTGTGGTGACGGCGGCCTGGTAGCCGATAAGCAAGTCCGCAGTGTCGGCCTCCGTACGCTTTAGGCCTTTGGTGGCAAGTTCGAGGTCGATGGCGCCCTTGATCTGTCCGTCGACGAGATCGCTGAGAGGCTCGGCACCTTTGATCGGGACCCACTTATACGTCTTGAACGTCGCGAAATCGGTTTCCTTCGCGAAGTTGTAGCGAACGTCCTGTGCAAGGACATTGCTCGCGCCGGCCAGGAACAGCACCAGCGGGAGCACGAACAGTCTCTTCATTACTCTCTCCTTCCGGGCCTGATCGAACACGACACGGTCGCACTGCGACATCGGCGTGACACCAGGCGCGCGCATTCGAATGAGCATGTCGCGTGCCACGCCCCCCCGCGCGACTTCCAATCGCGCGGAAAGGAGAATCCGAATCGTTCGGGTTCGAGTCGTGGGGATTCCGCTGGAGGCGAGCCGTTGCCTCTCCGAGATAATGGAGTGCCTCCGTCGTGTCGGAGTCGTGCGACGAGGGTCACGCCGTAAGTGACGTGGCCAGCCACGTTCACTGCACATTCACCCTCGATATTCCGTGGCACATGCCCTGCTAAGCCAACTGAGCATGGCAATCTTCGTCGGCCGCATCGCCTTCATCGCCGCCGCCTTTGCTCTGTGTGGAGGTCCCGTCGCACTGGCGCAGTCGTCACCGGATGTCCCCATTGAGACAGCGGACGCACAGCCCGAGTCGCCCGTGGGTGACGTGGCTCGGGCCGAAACACCGCCACCACCGGCGATTCAGCTTCCAGCAACGCCGCCGCCTCTCGATGACGGTCGCGCGTGCCCGGGTTGCCCGCCGCGCCGCATCGGGTCATCGCTCCTGTGGGCCACCGCGATCAACGGCATCTACGAACTCGCGAACCTGATTCGCGGACAGGACACGGCCAAGATCACGCCGGAGACCTGGTGGGCGAACATGAAGCGGGGCTGGGAATGGGATCTCGACGACTTCGCGGTCAACCAGATCGGCCACCCGTACCAAGGCAACAACTACTTCACCACTGGCCGCTCCAACGGCATGAATTTCTGGGAATCGGCGGGTCTCACGGCGTTCGGCAGCACCACGTGGGAGTACTTCGGCGAAACGAATCAGGCTTCGCTCAACGACTTCATCAACACCACGCTCGGCGGAATCGCGCTCGGCGAGATGTTCCATCGCACGGCATGGCTGGTCCGCAACACGCAAGCGACCGGCAAGTCGCGAATGTGGAACGAAATCGGAGCCACGGCGCTGGATCCGATGAGCGGACTCATGCGGTTCATGTCTGGCGATGCCTCACGAGTCGTGGACAAGCCGGCCGACATGGTGCCGTCGTCGCTCACTGCCGTCGCGTCGTTTGGCCTGCTGTGGCGTGGCTCGAATACGGAGGCGGTCGAGTCGAACACTTATGGGTTTTTCGAGACCGATCTCCTGTATGGCGACGTGTTGAGTGGAAGCAGTCGCACTCCCTACGATGCGTTCGCTGTGCGATTGAGCTTCGGCGGTGGCAGCGCGTTCAGCGAGGCGCGCGTCCGCGGACGGCTCTACAGCGCGCCTCTCGGCGGGATCAGTTTCGCCATCGCTCAGAACTATCAGTTCAACAGCAACCCGGCCTATCGGTTTGGCGCGCAGGCCTTCGAGGGTGTGTTCATCGGCGAGAAACGGTTCAACCCTCGTTGGTCATTGCTCGCGACTGGGAGGCGGAGGCGTCACGGTCCTCGGCGCGGTCGACTCAATTCCACTCACTGGCCTTGCACCAGAAGAACCGCCACCGCCCGACGCCGGGCAAGGCGTCTCGACAGGCCCCCGCTTACTACGACTACGGGCCAGGCGGGAACCTCCTTGCCACCTTCATCCTCCGTCGTGACAACGCCCAGTTCGTGAACTTCGGATGGGAACTGCACCATCTGCACAGCCTCGACGGCGTTCGAGCCAATCACGTGCTCCAACGCGCCCGCCTGGATGTGCACGTTTCCGATAAAAGGGGCGTTGGGAGTTGGAGGGTCGACAGAGTTCTTCTCACGCAACAACTGTACTACGCTGACGACGCCGGCGAGGCCGACTACCACTTCCCGCAGGTACAGGGTCTTTCTGACGTGGACAATCTCATGACGAAACGCGCTGTCCTGCCGGTTGCGCATCTGCCTCCTGCTCCTGTGTCATCCGGCTGTGGCCGCGGCGCAGACTGCCACATCATCTTCATCGTCCGACAGGCTGGCAGCCCTGGATCGTGGTCGGAGGATCGAGCACGACGCTCCTCGGCGATTGCACCGACTGCCCCGCCGACACCTATATGCACGATGGCGGAGTCCTGGGGATTGTCGGAACCCCGCTGACGCCGCGCACCGACGTCGGAGCCCAAGTCTTCTGGGTGCCCACATCGTCGGCGGCTGGCGATCCGATTAACACGACCTACGTCATGGGCACCTTTCAATTCCGGCCGTGGGGCTCCTCGGGATTCTTCGTTCGATTCAGCAGCGGAATGGCCTTCGTGAGGAACTGGGTGGTCGCTACCGACACGGCAACGTCGTTCACGTCCAAGGCCTTTGCCCTGGAAATCGGGGGAGGCTGGGAGTGGCGCTTCGCGCGGCATTTCGGTACGCAGGTGTTCGGCTCGCAGCACGTAGCGACGCTCGGCGATCTCGAGACCGCCACGACACGCGTGGAGAACGTCATGGGGAATTTCTGGTCGATAGGTGGCGGGATCGTTATCCGCTAGCGAGGCGCTGAAAACACGTAAACGCCCAATCTCCAATTCAACCCCAATCGCCCGGTGCATTGGGAGTCGGGAATTGGTGGTTGGGAGCTAGTGGTTGATCAGACGCGCTTCGGCCGCGCGAGTCCGAGCTTGGCCATTCGCGCTTCGAGTGTCGTCGGCTTGAGACCCAGGAGCGAGGCTGCTCCGGCAGCGCCACGAATGCGCCATCCCGAGCTATCCAGCACACTCAGAATGTGCTCCCTCTCAACATCGTTCAACTTGAGGCTGCGCTTCCCTGCCGGATGCGCGACGGCCGGCAGCGGAATCGAGAGCTGCGTGCCGTAGACACGATCATCGCGCGCTCGACGACGTTGCGCAGCTCGCGGATGTTGCCCGGCCACGAATACCGTTGCAGGCACCGCCATGTCCTCGCGCGAAATTGCCTCGATGCGCTTGCCGAACGCCTTCGAGAACTCGTCAACGAACCGCCAGACCAGAAGCGGAATGTCCTCGACGCGATCTCTGAGCGGCGGCACCTGGATCGGGAAGACATTGAGCCGGTAGAACAGGTCTTCGCGGAAGCTGCCTTCAGCGATCCGCTTTTCGAGATTCCGGTGCGTCGCCGCGATGATGCGCACGTCGACGTGAACGCCCTTCGGGCTGCCGAGGCGCTCGATCTGCCGCTCCTCGAGGACCCGCAGAAGCTTCACCTGCACGTCGGCGGGCAGCTCACCGATCTCGTCGAGGAAGATCGTCGAATGATCGGCCAGCTCGAAGCGTCCGATCTGACGCGCGAGCGCGCCGGTGAATGCGCCCTTCTCGCGGCCGAAGAGCTCGCTCTCCATGAGCGTGCTCGGGATCGCCGAGCAGTTCACCCGCACCATGATCCGGCCGCGGCGCGCGCTCATCTCGTGGATGTACGCGCGCAACGAGCTCTTTGCCGGTGCCTGTCTCCCCGAGCAGCAGGACCGTTGAATCGGTCGCCGCCACCTGCCGTGCCAGTTCCAGCACGCTCCGGATGGCCTGGCTCTGGCCGATGATGACGCCGGTGCCAGCGCGTTCCTGGACCTCGCGCCTGAGATACAGCGTCTCCACCCTCATGCGATCGCGCGCGTGCTCGATCTGCAGGATGGACTGCCGCAGCGTTTCGTCGGTCTCACAGCGCGCCAGGATGTTGCCGAGGACGGCCGCGGTGACGCGCATGGTATGCAGCGTCTCCTCCGTCCACGTGCGCTCGCTCTGGAGCATCGTGAAATCGAGCGCGCCGACAATCTGACCGGAGACGGCGATCGGCACCGTCACGGCAGCCCGAACATCCAGGGTTCGGTAGCTCCCGCGGTCAACCTCGTTCGGGACGCCGGCGAGCGACGAGAAGGACACCACGTTCCCGTCGAGAATCGTGTCCTGCGTCCACGGCAGGCGATCTTTGTACGGCGTCATGGCGGTAGGAGCGGCGACACCTGGTCGGCCCCACCAGGCGATCGGACCTGGCGGCTCGCCATCGATGATCCTGAAGAAACTGCAGCGATCCACGTCGAGCGTCTCGCCGATCCGGCGAATCGCGTCGCGAATCGATTCGATCACCTGATCGGCCGGCAGATTGATGAACTGAACCGAGAGTTCCGCAATGAGTCGCTCGAACTCCACTTTCCGATCGATCGCCAGGCTCGCGGCCTGCTCGAGCTCGCTGACGTTCCGTCAGGTCCACGACAGACACGAGCGTGAAGAGGCCCTGCTCCACCTTCAGTGGACTCAGTGTGACTGCAATCGGGAACTCGAGCCCGTCGCGACGACGGCCCGAGAGCTTTTGTTCGAGTCCAATCGTCTGACTGGATTCTGTGAGGCCGCCCTCTGGCAGCAGCAGGTCGATTGACTGCCCGAGCAGGTCGTTCCGGCAGTAGTCGAACTGCCGTTCGATCTGCTGATTGGCCAGGACGATCCCTCGGTTGTGATCGACGACGAGCACGCCGTTCGGGAGCGATTCCGCCACGAGGCGGAGCAGCACGAAGGAGTCCTCACTCTGGAGTCGCCCGTCTGGTCTCTCTCCCGGTCACCGCCTTCGGGCTGTGGGTGATGGGATTGCGCACCAACATCCGGGTCGCCATGCTCTCAACGAGCGATGACCGGCCCGAGGGCGTGCGCGTAGCCGTCTCTCGTAGTTCTGACACTTTTTTTGCCTCTGGATGGGTGCCGCTCGCCAGCGCTGCACCGATTCGGTTTAGGGCTGCTGCAACTTCGAGACCCTGCGGCGGACAGGTATCTCAGTTTGTGGCGGCCTGCGATCTCTCAGGAAAAGCGACGATCTCAAAAAATGAGACGAATCAGTGGCAGGGGAGCCGCGGGATATCGCGGCGGAGCCGTTGGGAGCGTTCTACGTTGAAACACGTAGCACGAAGGGCGAATGCCCACTTTTTGGCGAGTTGGCTGTGTCGTTCCCTGTCTCGGTGATTGACGCCCTGACGGCCTGCAATCGAGTATCGTGACCTGCACAAAGCCGGTCCACCCGGCTGGAGGAGACATGGTTCGATTCGTGAGACGAGCACTGGTTGCGGCCGCCGCGTGCGGTCTGTTCGCGCTTGGAAATACCGCGGTACACGGACAGGAGCCGGCACCAGGGGCCATCATCGGCACCGGCACGTTCACCTCGTTCGTGGAGAACATGGATCGTTCTCTCGCCTTCTATCACGACGTCTTCGGCATGGACGTGCCAGCGATGCCGGAGTCCGGCGAGCGTCCGTACAACCGTTCCAATCCCCAGCTCTTCGCGATGTTCGACATCCCGGACGCAAAGGAACGCCACCAGTCCGCGCGAGTGCCTGGCACGCGGCTCAGCGTCGAGGTCATGGAAGTCCAGAACGTCCCGCACCAGACGCACCAGCTGCGCATCCAGGATCCCGGCAATGCAACGCTCGTCCTCGTCGTGCGCGATATCGACGCCGCGCTCGCCAGCGTGGTAAAGGCCAACGCTCCGATCGTGACGCCGGGTGGAAAGCCGGTGACGATGAGCGACGGGTCGCGTGCGATTCTGATCAACGACATCGACAAGCGGTTCATCGAGATCCGGCAGCCCGCGTTCCTGCCCGAGACCGCCGCAGCGGCTACGAACAACATCGTCGACGTCCGTCTGTCGATCAGCGTCAACGACATGGATCGGACGACGAAGGTGTATCGCGACGTGCTCGGGTTCAAGCTCGAAGGTGAGACGCCGTTCGCCGCGGACAAGCCGACACGTGCGTTGACCGGGCTGGCGAAAGCCGAGGTTCGTCGCAGCCGCGCGCAGGCCCAGGGATCACCGTTGTGGATTGAGTTCGTGGAGTTCAAGGGCGTCGAGCGCACGCCGCTGAAGATGCGTATCCAGGATCGCGGTGCGGCTCGACTTCAGTTGCGCGCGCAGAACCTCGACGCGATGGTCGATACGATCAAGAGCGCGGGACTCACGGTCGTTTCGCAGGGAGGAACTGTTGTGCCGATTCCTCCCAACTTGAAGGGCGCTCTCGTTGCCGACCCGAACAACTTCTTCCTGACGCCGTTCGCGCCATGCGACGGCTGCACGTCGAGGACGCCGCCCCCGTCGGCGGCGCCGGCGCAGCACTAAACCGTCTTACTTCGGCGCGTCCCGAGCAAAACGGCCGCTGCCGCCGGCTCAGGGCACGAATGGGTTGACCGGGCCGAGCGCCGGCGTCTGCGTGGCACTCGCAGCAACCACCTCGGCCGCCTTCTCGCCGATCATGAAGACCGCGCTCGCAAGGAAGAACCCCGGAAGGCGCGGGAAGATCGACGCATCGACTACCCGCAGGCCCTTGATGCCGTGGACTTCGAAGTTGGTCGAGAGGACTCCGCCGTCCTCGCGCCGACCGATGCGACACGTGCCGGACGCGTGGTGTCCCCATGCCTGGTTCCTGATGAACTCGAGCAGCTTGTCGTCGGTCACATCATCCCCGGCGTGTCTTCCTTCTCGATCATGCCTTCCTTCTTCAGACCGGCCGAGAGCTTGCGCGCCAGCGCGACACCCGCCGCGACGGCTTTCAGGTCCTGCTTGCGGACGTCGGTGCCTTCGTCGAAGTAGTGGAAGTTGATCGACGGCGGCACGCGCGGATCCTTCGACGCGAGCGTGACTTCTCCGCCGGTGTTATTGGTGTGCGCCTTCAGCACGACCCACGTCAGGCAGTTGGGATTCTGCGCAAGCAGCGACGAGTACCCGGGAAGTACCCTTCGAACCGGCCGATCACGGAATAGAGGAACAGGTCCGGCGAGAACGCCGCAGGCCCGACCGCGCGACGACGGAGAGCACCGTCCCGTTGGTGTCGTAGACACCGCTCTTGTGGTCGGCCCAGTCTTTGTACTGCGGATCGGCGCGCGTGAACGTTGCACCCTCGAGCACTTTCCACGCGGGAAACTTCATCCGATTGACGACGGCCACTTCGTAGCGATCCTGAAGGTTCTTGCCGACACCGGGAAGCTCCTCGACGCACGTGAGCCCCTGCTTCTCGATGGTCCCGCGAGGTCCGATGCCAGAGAGCATCAACACCTGCGGAGTGTTGAAGGCACCGCCTGCGAGGATCACTTCTCTGGCGGCAAACACCTGTTTCGTCTTGCCGGCCGCCGTGTTCTGTCGAGGATGCGCACCGTACAGCCGTTCGCCGCTCTGATACTCGACGCCGATGGCTCGCTTCTCTCCGTCGAGCAGCACACGGGTCACGAGCGCGTGCATCTGAATCTTCAGCTGATTCGGAAGACGATTCGCGACATCGAGTACACGCTCGCGAGTGCCGACACGACGATGGTCCTTCGTCGTGATCGGCGTGTAGCGAAGACCGATCGCATCCTCGGTCACGACACGCCAGTCGTTGGGATCCATCTGGCTGTCGAGACGTGCCCGCCGATCCTCGTCGGTCACGGCAACCTCGGGACTGCGCAGCGCCGTCTTCGCCGTGTCGAGCAGCATCTTGCGAAAGTCTCTGTCTCTGAACACCGCGAGCGGCACCGCGGTCTCGGTCTGAAGCCAGCCTGACCATCCATGCCGGCTCGGGTTGTGGCCCGGACGACTCGTCGCGCGTTCGTCCGGCCGATGCTCGCAGCGCTCGAGGCGCTCGAAGTACGAGCGCATGTTCTCGGCCCGCCAGCTCGCATCGCCGGTCAGATCCGCAAGCTGATTCCAGTCGGCATTGTGCGGGTAGACCAGGATCATCGCGTTGTGCGCGGTGCACCCCCCGAGCGTGCCTGCCCGCGGATAGAGAACGCCATTGACCGGCTTCCCCTCGGAATCCTGGTGCGGTACTTGAGGTCCTGCTCTTGCCTCGCCTGATCCTCGTAGTGCCTGACGAAGAAGTCCCAGCGGATGCCGTCGTTCTCCGCCGAGAGTGGATGAAACGCGGGCACGTCGTAGTCGTCCGGCAGGCTGTTGATACCCGGCGTCTGGGGCGTGGACCCGACCGTCTTCCTCGGATCACCACCGGCTTCGATCAACAGCACGCGGAAGCCTGACTCGGCGAGGCGTGCCGCCACCGTGCCGCCTCCCGCGCCGGAGCCAACGACGATGTAGTCGGCGTCGTGCGAGGTGGCGCGGCCTGGGTGTGACTGTTCCTGTTCCGCTGACACTCCGCTGAGCCCTCCGAGCTACATGGTCTTCAGGAATCCGATCAGATCCCGTTTCTCAGCGTCACTCAGGCCGGGCTCTTCGGTGTAGAGATTCGTCCCGAAGTAGTGGCCCTTGTTGATCACGAGGTCCGGGCAGTTGCTCATCGAGAGCATCGTTTCCAACACATTGCGGTTGCCGAACGCATCGCCGCCGCGTTTGAACTCCCCCTTGATCTGCTTGAGCAGCGTCGACCAGCTTCTTGCGATGTTCATCCTGCTGATCCTTCGGCAGGTCGGCCCCAGAGGTCCATGCTGGTCAACGAGGCTGACGGGTGTGCCCTTGGGAATCGGCCCGATCGACACCTCGCCGTTCGCGGAACAGGAACGGGAACAGACGCTGGCCGATTCCAAGCAGCGGCCGGAGGCCATCGGGAGGATAGCCTCGCGGCACTCGAATGTAGCTGTCAGCGGTGGTGCGCTGAATCCAGCCGACGCCCGCTCCCTCGATCTTCAGGCCCGTGAAGAGCTCGTCCGTTGCGGCGGCGCTCGGGCCAGAGCATCTGCTCGATCGAGGCCTGGAACACCCTCATCCGGGCTTCGACCGACGGGCTCGGATCGAACGGGCCGACCGAGTTGTTCTGGAGGAACGGCGCCGTGGACCAGAGGCTGACGAGCGATGCCGGTCGCGTGAAGCCGCGCCCACCGCCCTTCAACGTGTAGTCGTACTCGGCGCCGCTCAACGGATTCCGCAGCTTGACCGAGCCGACCGACGGCAGATCCTTGTAGGACTGCGACGAGAAGTTGTCCCAGATGTTGCCCGCGAGCGCGTTGGTCGCGATCGGGCTGCAGATGTTGGTCTGCATCAGCGTCGAAGGGACGCGAAGCTCCGTCGAGAGGAAGTTGTCCTTCAGGAAGTCGTCGGCGAGGACCATGTCGCGCATCGGCGCCTTGAAGGCGTCGGTCTTGGTCCACGCCCAGTACTTGTCCCAGCACCCCAGATAGTTCTTGCCGTTGCAGTTCTCGAGGTCGAGGCCCACGGGCAGCGGCGGAATCTTGCTCGAATGGCAACGCGCGCAGCGTTCGGCGAAGACCGTCTTGCCGCGCCGAGCGGACGCGGCGTCTTCGGTCAGATACGACGACCCGTTCGGCGCGTCCTTCAGATAGTGCGGATCGGTGGTCGCGAGGAAGAAGCTGCGCCATGTACGGCGTCTGCCGCTCGATCGCCTGCCAGTAGACCGAATTCTTTCGTGCGTCCGCAATCTTGATCGGCGAAATCTCCTGACCGCCGATCAACGGACGGAAATGCAGCAGCCACTCTTCGCTGAAGAGTCCGATGTTGAGATACACGCGATTGAGCGCGCCGAGTGCGCCGACGGAATCCGATCCGTCCTTCAGCACGCGCGGCGTCCACGTCGTTGACGGCGGCGTGAAGAACTGTGCGAGCGGGTCCGACGGAGGAACGAATTCGTTGAACTGCTTGTTGTCGAGCCCGCCGCCGCTGAGCGTCTCCTTGCCCCACTTCTTTGCCAGCGCCCATCCGCGGGCCCAGGTAGTACACCGCGTTCATCGTCCGCGGGTTGTTGATGTTGTCGGTTGAGACAAGCGACGTATCGAGTGTTCCCGGCAGCGACGTGTGGAGCGCCTGAAACAGAAAGCTCTTCTCGTTCGTCGTCGCTCTCCAGTCGAAAACGCGATCCCACCAGAAGAACTGGGCGCCGACATTCGAGCTGAGATTGGCCCACTCCGGCCTCTCGGGATCCTTCGGCGGCTTTACCGGATTCGGACCGACGTGGCAGAACGCACACGACATCGCCGACGCGGTATGGCTTTACCAGGTCGCGTTGCTCGTAATAGACTGATCGCGGTAGTAGCGTTCAGAGTCCCACTCTCGCCGCGCCTTCTCGTCGAAGTCCGGGTTGGGAACGAGTCGCAATCCGACGATGCCGGTGGCTTCGCCGTAGTACGAGCCGACGGGCACGGTCTTGCCGCGAGCGCCGACCTGAACGCCCTTGTACTTCTCCTCGTTCTCGAAGGGATCGGGCTTGCACTTCGGATCGCGCACGTCGAGCCACAGCCCGTAACGATTCGGATCCGGGCCGGTTGCCTTCGTGAAGCATGGCTCGTTCACAAGACCGAGGTACGTCCAGCGCGTGTCGCGCGAGTACGGCAGCGTCGGATGCGATGACAGCGTCTTGAGAAAGTCGAGCGAGCCGAAGCTCTCACGCGAGAGGACGTCCCAGAGTCGATCGTTGCCGCCGGTCCACACGATCCACATGTTGCGGCCCTGGACTTGCTCCTTCGTCAGCTGTACGCCACCGTCCATGTCGTGGAAGTAGTCTTCGTCGGCGGCTGGGAAGCTATGCGACGGTCCGTTTCGCCAGCATCGCTTCGTCGAGCACGGTGCCGGCCTCCGGCTTGCCGCCTCCGCAGGCGATCGTGCCGATGACGGCGGTCAGCATCAGACTGTGCGCGAGGACATTCCTGCGGCGTACGTGCATTGAAGCAACCTCTACTCGGCTGAGCTTAGGGATGCAGTGTCGAGTTTGGCCGTTGACCGAGGTTATCGGTCGCAGCGAGAGTCTCGACACATTGCTGAGACAGGAGTCTACACTGCAGTTCGCTTGTGTTGGTGCCTTGGCACGCGAGTGTGTGCATCACGCGGAGGGACTGCGATGAATTCAGCAGGCGGCTTCAAGGCGGCTCGAGAGTATCCATTGTGGGACGCGATCTTCGGACGACGATCGCGCAGGGTGGCAACGGGCGCGACGTTCCGCTCCGGCTCGCTGTCGTTCCAATCGAAGCTTGCGCCGCAGCCGTTGTCGCGCCTCGAGGAGGCGATGCTGATCGCCGCGACCGGCATCACCGGCCTGCCCTACTGGGACAACCCGTACGAGACGAACGAGGGCACGCCGCTCCTCGGCACGCCGTGTGTCGAAGGCACCGGCCGCGCTGCCGGCAGTCCCGACAACGCGCAAAGCACGGTCTTCTTCATGTGGAACGACGACGGCACCTACATGTTGAAGAAGCCTGATGGTCCTACAGCGCGCGCGAACGTGCGCACGATGTCGGCCGACGATCTCATCGCGCATGCCGAGCGCTGCAAGGTGAAGATCCAGGACGGCCGCCTCGACTTTCCCGCGTGATTTCCCCGCCTACGCCGGCGGCAACCGCTACGTCTCGAACGTGCCGGGCAGCACGATGTTCATGCCGGTCACCGAGGTCACGCGGCAGTACATCAACGGTCTCTTTTATGTGCTCGCGCAGGCGCCGGGCCAGCGGCCCGTGTTCGTGGACGACTTCAATTTGTTCCTGCCCTGCGGGTGCGAACGGTTCATCAAGTCCAAGTTCCTCAACAAACAGATCCCGATCCCACTGAGCTTCTACGCCAAAGGGCGCACCGAGTACGAAGCGATGCTGCTTCTGCAGAACCTCGCGCTCGTGGCGCAGAGCATGGGCCTTGGCGGCTGGATTCACGCCGCGTTCGAGAACACCATCCTCCTTGGTGGGTATCCGGAGATCGGGCCCGGCCTTGGTTTCCGATTCGAGCGACCGAAGAAGAAGATTCGATTGCCGCGACCGTATCCTGCCGGTCAGCCGAACCCCGTGGGTCTCGACGGCGTGTTGCAGTCCTACGCGCCGCCGTACTTCAAGGACACGGACGCAGCCATCGACGCGATCCTCGCCGAGAAGTACGGCCCGTCAGGGCTCTATCACGATGGCGCGAGCGCCGCGCCGGGCATGAAACCCGACGCGGCCGCGGCATTCGCGCGTGAGGCGCCGCACGTCGAGCCCGAGGTCATCGAGGTCGTGCGCACGATCTGCCGCTATATCTGGAAGACCTACGGCCGGTTTCCAGCACACTGCCACGCCATCGATTCGGCGGGCATCTGGATGCAATGCCATCACATCGACCCGGCGTTCTACGAGAAGTACTTCATGGAGGCGTATTCGCCAACGCAGGCTGCGCATGCGAAGGCGTGGCACGGGAGCGACTGACGCGAGCTACTGGACGCTGAAGATCGCGCTGCAGGCGCCGTCGACGTCGGCCGGCAGGGTCTTCTCGCCCGCGAGCCCTTTGCGGAACGCGAGCTTCACCTGATCCGCGTATAGCCGATACGCGTTCTGCGCCGTCTGAGCGAGGCGAGTGCCCCTCGGCAGGCTGAACATCTCGTCGAGCTCGCGATCCCACTGGATGACGCCGATTTCCCGCAGGCTGCGGCGGTTCGGCGCGAAGTCGTGGATGCCGAGCGCGATGCCCGAGAGCGAGTTCAGCAGGCGGCACTCTTTGAGCACGCGCTGACCTTCGAACGCGGGATCGTTTGCCTGCGTGGCTGCCGACGCCGCCCCCATCAGTGGCATGACGAGCGACTGCACGCCTGCGGCGTCCAGCGCGGCCAGACAGCCAGCGATGCCTTTGCGCACGCGGTCCTGCGCGAAGAGCTCGCGTCGATCGATGGCGCCGCCCTTGGCGAATTCGGTCGCGACCAGGCAGACGGTTCTTGGAAATGCTCCGCCCGACTCCTTGCCCTGACGAGACAACTGCGCGACGAACCAGTCGGTGCCGATGCTCAGTAAGCCGGCGTCTCCATCGGACGCGGCGGGCTTCTGCTTGCGCCGGGTCTCAATCTGGTTTTGCAGATCGCGCATGACGGACGACTGCTTGCGGACACGATCGATCAGGACCCGCTGCGTGGCCGGCGACGCAGCGGTGATCATCAGATCGGTATTGGTGGGAACGATGGCTGCGTCAGGCCGGAATCGAGAGGTATCGAACGCGCGCTCGAGATCGCCGCCGGTCAGATACACCTGCGCAGGGAACGCGGCGACAGACGTCGGCGGCACTTCCGCTGTGGCAAAGCTCAGCGCGATCTCTTCGCCGCGCTTCTGGTCGTCGCTGAACATGGCCGCAACAGGTCCCTGTTGCGCCCTCGCCAGGCACACGAGCGTTGAGAAAAGGACTCCGACCAGGAACAGAGCACGGCACGCACTGCTGGTACCTCGACCCATAACACGACGCTCCTCGTTCATCGGCGCAGCACAGCCATTGTAGGCGAAGCGTCACCGTGCGGGCGCCACCATCTTCGTCACGCGACCAACGCTCGTGTCGCCCGCATACAGGTTGTCCTGTTTGTCGAACACCCAGTAGCTGGCTTCAATGAACTGCCCCTTCTCGATCCCCATCCCGTTGCCGATCGCGCCGAGCACCTTGCCACTGCGATCGAGTTTCAGGAACTGGCCATCCTGCCCGGTGGCAATCCACGGGTTGCCGTGCGAGTCGAAGTTGATCGCGCAGACAAGGTTTCTCATCTGCAGCGTCTTGATGAATGTCCCATCGCTCGAATAGATGACGATCCGATACTCTTCGCGGTCGCCGATCCAGACGTCGCCGTTGGTGGGATCGACCGCCAGGCCATGAGCCGAGCTGAACTTTCCCTGACCCACCTCGTTGCCGAACCACTGGTTGATGAACTTGCCGGTCTTGTCGAGATGAATGATCCGCGCCGCGCCGATCGTGTTGGCGGGATCGTCTGACTCGGTGTCGTTCGGGCTCTCGTTCGCATGCCCCTCACCGATGTAGATGTCGCCGTTCGGAGCGAACGCCACCATCACCGGCTGCCACAGGAGACGCTGGCCCTTGCTTTCGTCCCAGTCACCCCTGCGTCCCGGCGTGCCGAAGGTCGTGAGCAACTTCCCATCCGGACTGATCTTCATCACCGTCGCTCCGCTGGCGGCGGTAATCCAGACGTTGTCCTCGGCATCGACGGCCATGCCGTGCGCCTTGTCCTGGTAACCGATGACGTCAGCACCGACCTGAAGAATCAACTTGTCGTTGGGATCGAACTTGAACAGCTGCGGCTTCCCTGCGTCTGCGCGCTGAAAAGCCCAGAGGTTGCCTTTCGAGTCGAGCGCCACCGCCGGAACCCCGCCCGGCCCCGGAGGCAGCACATACGGATACGTGAACGCGTATCCCATCGTCTGCTTCCACTGAACTCGCTGTAGTGTCTGACGGCTTCGTCCCAGACGATTTCCGCAGAGCGGCGAACGCCGGCACGGTGGCGTCTCTGTTCCAATCGAAACGGGTGCCGCGGAAGGAACTGGCTGGGTACCGCGAGGAAGAACGGTGACCTGCCCGGTGGCGTCCACAGACGTTCGCCCGGTCGGATCGGGAAACGATCCCTGCAGAAACCACGCGGGCGATCCATCGACTGCCGGCCCCTCAGTTGCCGGATGCGATTGGGTGAATACCCGCGCTCCGCTCAGCACCACGCCGAGGATGATCGCGACACGGGCAGCAAGGATTCGTCGCTTCATGTTCACCTCTCTTACGCAGTCGCGATCCGCTTACCCCCCAGCACGGTCCCGGCTGGGAAGAACCGCTGCTTCCCGCTGATCGTGCCCTTGTAGTTGTCGAGGAACTCGAAGGTTCCTTCGCGCAGCTCGAGCAGCGCCACATCTGCCGGCGCACCAACATTGAGCGTCCCGCGGTCGTTGAACACCGTGAATGTCCGCGACGGATTGAGCGTCGCGCACGCGACTGCTTCGCTGACCGACATGCCGTAGCCGAGCAGCTTCGACATGCAATTGGGCAGATCGATGACGCCGGTCGTCTTGCTGTTCACGTTCCAGTCGGTCGAGAACGTATCGGGCCAGAAGCCGGCCTTCATGATCGTACCGATAGTGTCCCAGCGCATGTGGCCGGTCTGACCGTTGCCGATGTCGAACCACACGCCGCGACGCCGCGCGGCCAGCACTTCGGGAACGATGTGACCGCTGTCATCGACGATGGCATTGGGTGGCGGCGCGAAGAGATGCGTCACGATATCGCCGCGCTTCAGGAGGTCCATCAGCTTTCCGATCGGCGAGATCGTCTGGCCCATGTGGATCATCACCGGCAGGTTGAACGCCGACGCCACTTCCTGCGAGCGGCGCAGCACTTCGTGGTCATTGTTTCCCGCGACCTCGCGCGACAGCCTCGCCTTTATACCGACGACGAAGTCGCGATGCTTCGCGATTGCGTCCCGTGCGGCGGCGACATCGGCGCGGGCGAGGTCCATCGTGTCGCCATCGGGCAGGATGCCGGCGCGACCGATGTTGATCAGCACGCGTCCCTGTTGCGGCGAGGATCGCGCCACTGCGACGATCTCGGCGATGCGGTCGGCACCTTGAGATCCGGCGTCGATCCATCCGGTGACACCGTCGCGCAGCACCAGGCCCGGGCTCTCAGCGGTTCGGCCGGTGTGAGTATGGATGTCGATCAGGCCAGGCACGACCAGCTTGCCGCGCGCATCGATCGTCTCGGCCGCAGCGGCCGTGATGCTGGGGTCGACGGCGGCGATGCGGCCGCCAGAAATCGCGACGTCGCGCACAGCATCGAGCCGCACCGACGGATCGATGACGCGTCCGCCTTTGATGAGCAGGTCGTATTTCGATGCCTGCGCAGCGAACGCCATCGGATTGCGTGCGAGCGTCACCGCACCCGCAACGGCAGCTGACAGGAACTGGCGCCGGTCCACCATCTCGCCTCCTTGCTGGTAGGTGGTGGGTGGTGGGTGGTAGGTGGTTGTGGTAGGTGGTAGGTGGTAGGTGGTTAGTGCCAGAACTGAACTTTGAATCAACCACCAACCACGTCCACCAACCACCAACCTTAAGGTGAGAGATTATGGATCCTTATGGAACGTCCACGTGCCAGACAACGCGATGCCTCCTGGCGTGGGCACGGGGAAGAGCGTGAAGTCCTCTCGACCGTGACGGCCCACCACGGTCCAACCGGCCACCATGCCCAGGGCCGATCCAAAGAGCACGTCGCTCAGGAAGTGACGGTTATCGGTGAGGCGGCTCGCCGAGACATAGCCGGCGATGGCGAACATCGGCCAGCTGGCGCGATAGCCAAAATGCCGTTCCAGCACTGCGGCAGTCGCGAAGGTCATTGACGCATGGCCTGACGGAAACGAGCAACACTCGCCGGTCGGGCGGTCGCGCCGGACCGAGGCCTTGAGCCCGAAGGTCAGTGCCTGCGTCACAAGGTTGGCGCGAAGCAGATCGAAGCCGAGATGCGACACCTTGTTGGTGCGGCTGCCTTCGACCGGCTCCATGGCGTAGCGCCCGTACAGATACAGGCCGATCGCAGCGCCACCCTGGACCCACGCGTACCCGAGGAACTTACCGGGCTTGAAGAAGGTGCGGAGCGCATCCGCATCCTGAAGGGCCTCGTTGAGGTCATCGTCGAACGGATAGGCGATGGCAGCGGCTCCCCCGCCGATGCCGAGAATCACCCATGTAGACTTCCGCCGCGGAAGGGTCGCGAAATCGCTGATGGTGCTGTGGTACAGCGCACTGAGCCCGGTGTGCTCCGGCTCAGGGACTGTTTCCGGCTTCGCCGGCTCCTGCGGCGTGGTTCCGTTGCCTTGAGCAGCCTGGGTCGATCCGTCGCCTTGCGCCACCTGGGCCGATACGATCGTTCGCGCGCCATCACCTGCCAGACACACTGCGGTAATAAACATCACAGCCCAACGACGAATGGCCATAAGTCGATGCTACAAGGAAAAAGATGAACGCCTGATGACATGTGTCATCGGCTGTTCATGATCGACTTGTCACCATGAGCCTCCGGGTTGACAACTCAGCAGGCACGGAACACGCTCGGTGATCGCGACCGACAGACGATGCGGATTCTCCTGGTTGAAGACGAACCACACGCGGCACAGATGCTTGCCAAGGGCCTGCGCGAGGAAGCCTACGCCGTAGACGTGGTCGGGGATGGCGAGAAGGCCGTCTATCAGGCGGCGATCACCGACTATGACGCCATCATCCTCGACGTCATGCTTCCCTTGCAGGATGGACTCTCTGCCTGCCGCACGATCCGGCAGGACGGCTCGTCTGTGCCCATTTTGATGCTGACGGCGCGCGATGCCGTCGAGTCACGGATCGATGGACTCGACAGCGGCGCCGATGACTACCTGACCAAGCCGTTCGACTTTGGTGAGCTGCTCGCACGACTCCGCGCGGTTATTCGCCGCGGCCGACGTCCACCCACACCATCAATCCTCCGCGCGGGCCCGATCGAACTCGACACACGCGCTCGCCGTGGCCGTCCGTCGCGGTCAGCCGCTGATCCTGACGGCGCGCGAGTATGCGCTGCTCGAGCACCTGGTGCTTCACGCGAACGAAGTGGTCGGTCGCGCCGCACTCGCCGAACACGTGTGGGACGCACCGTTCGAGGCGATGTCCAACGTCATCGACGTCTGCATCCAGCGCCTGCGACGCAAGATCGACGAACCGGGAAAGCCGTCGTTGATCTCCACGCGCCGCGGAGAGGGATACATGATGTCAACAGACGAGACCTCCCCGCTCGACGAGCTTTCATGACCTGGTCGATCCGTGGCCGATTAACGGCGTGGTACAGCCTCCTCGTCGTGGTCGTGCTGGTGGCGGGCGCCGCGGCGGTCGTCGTGGTGGAGGACCGGCTCGCACTCGAGCGCCTGGACGACGAGCTCGAACGCCTGATGCTCACGCTCGAAGGCGTGATGCGAACCGAGTTCGGCGAGGGGCTGACGCTTCAAGGTGCCGCCGACGAGGCCAGCAGCGAGGTCGTCGCCCCCGATCGAACGCTGGTGCTCACCGAACCAGACGGCAATCTGCTGGCGGTGTGGGGGCGACCGCTGGCCGCTGCATGGCGGCCGCCGATCGATGCCCCGTCGATCGAGACGGTCACGCTCAACTCGACGCGACTGCGGGCGCTCAGTCGGCCGGTGGCGCACAACCAGCATCGCTACGTCGCTGCCGTCATGGCGTCGCTGGATGACATCGAGTCCGAACGTCGGCGACTGCTCCTCGCGCTTGGTGCCGGCGTGTTCGTCGCGCTGGTCGTGGCCACGGTAGGCGGCTGGCTCGTCGGACGTCAGTCGCTTCGACCGCTGACAGTCCTCGCCAGGCAGGCGAGCTCGATCACGGAGCGCGATCCAACCGCGCGGCTTCACGCACCCAACCCCGACGACGAGCTTGGCCTTTTTGCGCGAGCGTTCAACGGTCTGCTCGATCGCCTGGCGACGGCGCTTCACGGCCAGCGCCAGTTCATGGCCGATGCCTCGCACGAAATGCGGACGCCGGTCTCTGTGGTCCGAACGACCGCTCAAGTCACGCTCGCACGGAGCCTGCGAACCGAACAGGACTATCGCGAATCGCTCGCCATCGTCGAAGAGCAGTCCACGCGACTGGCGCGTCTCGTCGATGCAATGTTCCTGCTGTCACGCGCCGAGGCCGCCGGGATTCCGCTGACACGCGAGCCGCTGTATCTCGACGACCTGGTCGGGGATTGCGCTCGTGCGCTTCGCGTGCTGGCGAAGGAACGTGGCGTCGACGTTCTCACATGCGGAGATACGGAGGTGTCCTGGACCGGCGACGACGGACTGCTTCGTCAGATGGTGAGCAACCTGCTCGACAACGCGATCCGTTACGCCAAGGGAGTGGTGACGGTCACGGTCGCTCGCACGACGAACGGCGAAGCCACCATTCGTGTGTCCGATGATGGCGACGGCATTCCGCTCGAGCATCAGACTCGCATCTTCGATCGATTCGTTCGCCTGAGCCCGCGTGCGAGCGGGGCCGGACTTGGTCTGCCGATCGCACGATGGATCGCAGAGGCGCATGGCGGGACGCTCGTCCTCGAATCGAGCGGCCCGAAAGGCAGTTGCTTCATCGTCACGCTGCCCGCGTGATCATCTTGAATGGTCGACTCTTACCCTCAAGCCGTGTCCTCCGTCTCCAACAACGCCGGCCGCCCGTGTCTGAGATAGAGAGCAGGAACGATGAAGAGATTGAGCAGGGTGGACGTCGTGAGCCCACCGAGGATGACGACCGCCAGCGGGTGCTCGATCTCGTAACCGGCGCGCGTGCCGCCAAACACAATCGGGATGAGCGCCAGCCCGGTGGCGAGCGCTGTCATGAGGATCGGAGCGAGGCGCTCCTCGGATCCGCGCAGGATCAGCTCACGGCCAAACGACATGCCCTCCTGCCGTTCGAGATGCTGGTAGTGGCTGATCAGCATGATGCCATTGCGGGCGGAGATCCCAATCACCGTCACGAGCCCAACAAGCGAGCCAAGGGAGAGGACGCCACCAGTCGCAAACGCCGCGAGTACCGCGCCCACGAGTGCGAACGGCAGCGTCAGAAAGACCAGCGTGGCAACCCGCGCCGATCCGAAATCGGCGAGGAGAATCAGGAAGATCGCCGCGACCGCGATCACGCCGAGCAACGTGAGCCGATTCGACGAGGCCTGCCGCTCGGCGTACTCGCCCATGACGCGGGCGTAGTAGCCCTGCGGAAACGACAGGCTCGCCAGTTGCGCCTCGATGTCCCGAGCAACGGCGCCCAGATCGCGACCGCGCACATTCGACGTGACATCGATCCGGCGCGAGCCGTTCTCGCGCGTGATCTCGTTCGGCGTGGCGGTGACTTCGACCGTCGACACACTGCCAAGCGGCACTGTGCTACCGTTGGCGATCGGCACCTGCAGCGCGCGAATCGCGTCGAGATTCCGGCGCACTGCCGGTGCTCCCCACACGACGACGTCGAACAACTGCTGCGCCTCGTAGAACTCACCGACCTTCGTGCCCTGGACCAGCGTCGCGGCCGCGCGGCGCACGGAGCCGGGCGTGAGCCCGACGGCGGCGGCTCGATCGGGATCGAAACGTACCTCCACCTTGGGAACGAGGACCTGCGCCTGCACGGTCAGATCGGCCACGCCCTCGACCTTTGCGACGGCACTCCGGACCGCTGCGGCCTGCGTCCGCAGTTCATCGAGTTCGGGACCGTAGACGCGCACGACGATCGTGGCGCTCGCACCGGTGAGCACCTCCTTGATGCGCTCGCGCAGATACGTGAGCAGATCGCGAACGAGCCCGGGATAGCCGTCCACGACGGACTGAATCTTCGCGACCGTCTGCTCGTAGTCAACGGACGGGTCCAGGCTGATCCAGAGCTCGGTGAAGTTCGGGCCGACAACTTCATCCGCAACCTCGGCCCGTCCAATATGCGCACCGAAGTTCCTGACACCAGGAATCGCCATCAGCTCCTTGCTCGCGCTCACGGTCACGCGCCGCATCGCTTCGAGCGACGTGCCAGGCTTCTCCACCCAGTGCATCAGGAAGTCGGTACTCGCGGAAGTTCGGGAGGAACTCCTCGCCAAGAAACGGCACGGTGGCGGCCGTGACGGCGAGCATCAGCGTAAGCGACACCAGCGCGGCCTTCGGGCGATCGACGATCGCGGCGAGCATGCCGCGGTATCGTGTTTTCAAACCGCCCACCAGGCGTGATTCGCGCCGATCGAGATGTCGAGGCAGCAGGACGAGCGCGAGTGCCGGCGTGATCGTCAACGCCACGACGAGCGAGGCGACGATGGCGAGGACGTACGACAGCGCAAGCGGACGGAAAAACGCGCCCGCGAGTCCCTCGAGCATGAAGACCGGCAGGAACACGACGACCACGATCATGCTGCCGTAGAGCACGGCGCTCCGGACTTCCATCGACGCGTCGAGCACGACCTTGATCGCGGATTGAGGATGCTCCGCCGCCCTGTTCAGCCGCAGTCGCCTGATGATGTTCTCGACGTCGATGATCGCGTCGTCAACGACCTCGCCCAATGCGATGACGAGACCGGCCAGCACCATCGTGTCGAGCGTGCCGCCGCGGTAGTGCAGCAGCAAGCCGGCCGCCAGCAGAGACAGAGGAATGGCGACGCTGCTGATCAGCGCGGTGCGCCAGTCGGCGAGGAACACCAACAGCACCAGCACGACGAGGGCGCAGCCGACCAGCAGTGCGCGACTCAGGTTCTGCAGCGACATCTCGATGAACGTCGCCGGCCGGAAGATGGTGGGGTCGACCTCGACGCCGGCCAGCGCGGGCTGCATCTGTTCGAGCGCCTCTTCCACCCCGCGCGTCACCGTCAGCGTGTTGGCCCCGAGCTGCTTCTCGACGATTAACATCAGGCCCGGCCCGCTGTTGATCACGGCATCGCCAATGGGCACTGGGAATCCTTCGACGACTGTCGCGACATCGCCGATGCGGAGCGCGGATCCGTTGCGTGCCGACACCACGATCGCCTCGAGGTCGCGAACCGACGTCACCGCGGCACGATGGGTGATCGCCAGGCGTTGATTCGGCGTGTCGAGGAATCCGCCGGCCTGCAGCGAGACGCCTTCGCTGGCGGCCTGCACGACCTGGTCAACGGTGAGCGCGTTCGCGCGGAGGCGCTCCGGATCGACGAGCACCTGCAGTTGCCGATCGCGCTGCCCCCAGATCGCGACGTTGGCCACACCGGGGATCGACATCAGTCGCGGCCTGATCGTCCACTTCGCCAGCGTCGTCAGCTCGACCTGCGTAAGCGTGTCCGAGGTGATGCCCACCTTCATGACACGACTGAGCGACGACAACGGCGAGAGCATCACAGGTGAGCGGGCGACACCCGGAAGCTGCGGAGCAGTGCGCGACAACCGTTCCTGCACCATCTGGCGCGCGGCCATCACGTTGCCGGATGGATCGAGGATGAGCACCACCTGAGACAGACCGAGGACTGACTTCGAACGGATCGTGCGCAGGCCGGGGATCCCGTTGAGCGCCGATTCGAGTGGAACCGTGACGAGCGACTCGACTTCGTTCGTCGAAAGGCCGGGCGCCTCGGTCTGCACTTCGACGAGTGGCGGCGCAAACTCCGGAAAGACATCGAGCGCCGTGTTGGGCAGCGTCCGTACGGCCGCCACAACCAGGAGCACACCCAGCGCGATGACGACGATGCGATTGCGGAGCGAGATGGCGACGAGCCAGCGCATGTCTTAGTGCCCTGCTCCGAACTCGGTGCCAAAGAGCTCGGGAGCGCCGGTCGTCACGACCTTCGCGCCCTCATTGATGCCACGGTTCACGACCGCGCGATCTCCTGCGTGTCGTGCGACCTCGACCCGTCGTCGTGCGTATGCGTTGTTGCCCAGGTCTTCGTAGACCCAGGTTGCGCCATGGATGTCGTAGAGAACCGCCGCGTCGGGGATGACAAGACCGCGCGTGTTGCTCTTCATCGGGAGTTCGACGAGAACGCGCTCGCCCGGGCGCAGGGCTGGCTGTACCTGAGCGACTGCATAGTGAAGCTCCACTGATGCGGCTGCGGGATCGCCCCGGAGCGGCGCGACGACAGGCGTGCCGCGGGCCGGCGTACCCGCATCCCCGAGCCTCGTGACCGATACGGATTGCGCGTGATCGATCTGCGTCGCGTCCCCCGCGTAAACGCTGACCCGCACCCACAACGTGTCGACTTGTGCGATCTCCAGAAGACCGGCCGACGCAGCGACCGTTTGCCCGGGCACCGCCGAGACGCGCTGCACGACTCCATCGAATGGCGCAGACACGATCAGCTCACCTTGCGCACCCACCGGATTGCGCGAGACGCCGGCCAGTCGATCGCGCGCGGCCGTGACGGCGGCGACGGTCACCTGATGCTGAGCACGCGCCTCCTCGACACCGCGCACGCTCGCCGCTCCGTCTTTGAGCAACTGTTCGAGTCGCTGCAATCGCTGCCGTGCGGCCAGCTCCTCGGCCTCGGCAGCCGACAGCGCGCGCTGCGCCTCGATCCGCTGATCGCGTTCGGCGGACACGAGCGGCGCGATCGCCATGAGCGGATCACCTTTGCGGACGCGTACACCCGGAAGCGGCGCGGTTGACCCAATCAGCGTTCCGGCGACCGGTGCCGTGACGATGACACTGCGACCTTCGGGAACGACGACTTCTCCACCCAGCGTGCGCGTTGCCGCGGCGACGTCCTGTCTGGCCACGACTGTTTCGATGCCAAGTCGCTTGACCGCTTCGGGTGAGAGCGTGATCGTCGAGAGATCCGCCTCGGTGCGTGGATTTTGAATCTTGGCTGGCGTCTCCTTCGCGGTCGAGGAGCTCGGGCCAGACGAGCAGCCGAGACCACATGCGATGACGAAGGCGCCGAAGAGAGACGAACGCACAAACCTTCTCAGCGTGGTTGACATGAGTGACCCATGCTGCGCTCCAGCGCGATCGTGGCGCGGCGCAAATCTGACTCTGCATCGAGCAGCCGCATGCGGCCGTCGACTAACCGGCGACTCACATCGAGCAGCGCGAAAAGCGGAATCTCACCCGCCTGATACGCGCTCTCGGCTTGCCGCTGTTCGACTTCGAGTGAGGGAACGATCTCGTCGCGCCAGGCGGCGATAGACTGCTCGGCCTGACGCACGCGGACCGATGCGGAACGCACATCGGCGATGACCTGCGACCTGACCGCCGCGTATTGATGTCCGGCTCGATCGACTTCAGCCTCGGCGCGGCCGATCGCACCCTGGTTGCGCGAGAAGATCGGGATGTCGGCGTTCACGCCGGGGCCCAGATTCGCCGATGCGCCGGTGCCATTGCCGTCGAGGATGCCGATGAACGTCAGCACGCGAGAGTGCTCCCAGCGTGCGCGTTGTGCCGCGGCTTCGATTGCGATTTCCGCCGCACGCACATCAGGCCGCGCCGCGAGCGCGTCCTCCAGCCGAGCAGGCTCGGGTCCGCACGCGGACGGATTCACGACCGGACTCGCGATCGCTGTCACCGGGTCGCTGGCGGCATCCATGCCGAGCAGGGCGGTCAACGTGACGCGGGCCAGATCGCGGTCGTGTTCGATGGCACGCCGCACCACCTGCACGCGAGCCGCATCGCTCCGGGCCGCGCGCGCCTCCAGTTCGCTGATGTCACCGGCCTTCAGACGCGCCTCTGTGATCGACGTCAGGCGCTGCGCGAGCTCCGCGATCTCAGTCGTCAGTTGAAGACGCCGGTCTGCGATGACAGCATCGGCATGCGCGGTTCGCGTCTGGGCCACGAGCGTCAGGCCGTCCCACACGAGGCGCTCGCCAACGGCCTGCGCGTTCAGTTGCGCGGCGGCGATGCGCTTGGGCCGCTGCCAGATCACATCGATCGGAAACTGCAGCGTCCATTCGAGTTGTTTCTGTCCAACAGGGAAGAGCAACGAGAGCACCGGATTGCGCAGCAGCCCGGCTTCGACCACATCCGCGCGCGCGATGCCGAGGTCGGCAAGCGTCGCCCGAAAGGACGGGCTGTTCCACAGCGCGATTGCAACCGCTTCCTCTTGAGTCAGCCCGTCGTTGACAGCGACGTTCGGCGGCAGTGGCTCAGTGCCTTCCACGCGAATGCCCGCATTGGTTCGGGTGCGGATGGCAGAGTCAACAGTCGAGCGATCGGGAACCTGGCCGCTCGTCGCGCAGGCTGCGCAGCCAGCGAGGCTGAGCCACACGAACACCGGTAGCCGCGTAAGGGGGCTTCCCATCGAAAAGCGATGATCTCAGCGTAAAGATGACGGGACGATGACAGAGAGCGGACCGCCATAACCAAAGAATTGCGGATCGGCCGGTGTCTGACGAATCGACCCAGGCGCGGTTGTAATCCGCCAGCACTGAGAAGGGCCCCTGGTTCCACAACGCCTCGAGCCCCAAATGCGACGCGTGATCGGAAACGAGATTGCCAGTGTCAACCGCTTATGATGTTGGGAACGTCGTGTGTGCGTCCAGGGAGGATTGCCAATGAGAAGCAGGATCTTGCTCGTGGTGGTGGCCGTGGCCAGTCTGTCGAGCGTGGCCGATGCGCATTTCGTCCTTGTCTCGCCTGCGTCCTCGCTGGTGCAGAACCGGCTTGGCGATCCGCAGAAGATCGCGCCCTGCGGCGGCGTGTCGGCCAATCCAACACGCAATACACCGGCAAACCCTGGCACGCCCACAACGCCGTCACCCAACTCACGGGTGGATCGACGTTCCACCTCCTTATTCAAGAAACAGTGTTCCACCCGGGTCACTACCGTGTGGCGCTGGCACGGACGATGGCACAGCTCCCGCCCGATCCGGCCGTCACGACGCGCGACTCGGATCGCGGTCCGTGGTCGGTGTCTGCGGCGATTCAGAATCCGCCGGAAGCGCCGGTTCTTGCTGACGGTCTGTTTGCGCACACCGAGCGGCCGATGGGCCTGAACGAGGCCGACATCCAGATCCCGAACATCAACTGCGTCAACTGCCTGCTGCAGGTGATCCAGTTCATGGCGGAACACGCGAAGAATGCCGACGGCGACTACTCGTATCACCACTGCGCCGTCGTCAACATCACTGCGGATCCGGCGAAGCCGATCGACACGCGCTGGGGTCAGGCTTCAACACGCTGAACCGACCATGCAACCGATCGTGGGAAGGTGCCGTGAGCGAGCCTGAGGAAGAAGAAGACTTCGAGAAGCTCTTCGAGGCGTCAACGAAAGCAAAGCGCTTCGAGAAGGGTCAGACCATCGAAGGGACCATCGTCACGATCGGCGCAGAGGTGGCACTCATCGACGTCGGAGGCAAGAGCGAGGCGGAGATCGACGTTGCCGAGCTGAAAGATGACGAGGGCGATATCGAGGTCGCCGTGGGCGACCGCATTCGGGCAGTCGTTCTGTCAACCGCGGGAGGGCTGAAGCTCTCCCGCAGGCTCGCCCGCGGCGCGGCCACATCGCAACAACTCGAGAGCGCGTTCCGCGCCGGACTTCCGGTTGAAGGCAAGGTCGAGAAAGCGGTCAAGGGCGGATACGATGTGCGCATCGCCCGCCAGCGTGCCTTCTGTCCCTTCTCGCAGATCGACATCATCCCCAACACCGATCCCGCATCGCACGAGGGGCGCGTCTACCAGTTCCGCATCATCGAGTACAAGGACAACCGCAACTTCGTCGTCTCGAGACGTGCGCTGCTCGAAGCGCACCAGCGCGCGACGGCCGCCGAAGTCCGCAAGTCGATCGTCGAAGGCGCAGTGCTCAACGGGCGCGTGGCGTCGGTGCGCGAGTTCGGCGCGTTCGTCGATCTCGGCGGCGGTATCCAGGGCCTGCTTCACGTGTCCGAGATGGCATGGGCGCGCGTGTCGGACACGGCGCAGGTCGTCAAGCCTGGCGACCAGATCACCGTCAAGGTCCTGCGCCTGGACAAGGACAAGATCTCGCTCGGCCTGAAACAGCTCATGGCCGATCCGTGGTCGAAGGTGCCCGACACTTACGCGATCGGCCGTGCGTACAAGGGTCGCGTGACGCGCGTCGCCGACTTCGGCGTCTTCGTCGAGCTCGAGCCAGGAGTCGAGGGGCTGATTCCGTTGAGCGAGACGGGGATCGCGCGAGGCGGCGACGTTAAGAAAGCGTTTCCCGCCGACACCAACCTCGAAGTCGTCGTCCTCGAGGTGGACGCCGCGACTCGCCGGATCCGTCTCAGTGCGACGGCGATTCAGAAGCTCCGTGAGGCCGACGAGGTGCGCGAGTACACCGAGCGTGTGGACACCGCACCTTCATCAGAGACGTTCGGATCGCTCGCCGACAAACTACGCGACGCGCTCAATCCTCGACAGAAGTAGCTACCCGGATTTAGTACTTAAAGGCAGGTCTTTGGCAGGTTGCTGAAAACGTCTCGTGCGGTGCGATGGTGCGAGGGGCGACACTGCGACGGTCCGGCGCGACGGTCCGGTGGTGCGGTCACACAGCACTGTCGAACTTGACGTGCATCGGATCAAGGACCATCGGACCCCTCGTACCCTCGGACCGGACTCTCGCACCTCCGCCCCTTCGCCCCGTCGGACCGTATGTTCCCCGGGCCCCGCGTCTCTCTCTAAAGACCCGCGTTGGACCCTCCAATCCGCCGCGCTCTCGTTATTTCGCGATGTGCTCGGTCGACTTCTCGTTCTCGTTGCAGATGAACTCGATCATCTCCTGGTCCACCATGATGCGCTGGTTCACCCGCACCGTGAACGGCTTCGTATACGCCTTCGCATCGTCGATGGTCACATCGATCTCCAGCGTGCCGAAATTGGGACGACGGAAGCGCTCGGTCATCTTGAGCGCCTCGGTATACGGGACTGCCATTGACGTCGAGCCAGCCGGCTCTTTCGTCGCCGAGGAAATTCGTCGTCTCGACGACCAGCGTGTCGCCTTCGAACCAGCCACGCGAGTAGCCGAACCACCACGGCGTCGGATCGTTGTTGGGCGCCGGCCGTCCATCCATATAGATGTAGCGCAGCCCGTAGTTCGACTCGTACGCGATCAGCATCAGGTTCTTGGTCTGGACGATCTGTCGCGGCTGCGGATGGTTGTGGTACTGCATCAGGCCGATCGGCAGGCACCAGACGTCCGGGTTGTCCTTGCTGTTGTCCGCCATGCGCTTCTTCTTGAGCTCCGCAGCCCAGGACGTCATCGGCAACGGATATCCGCGGCCCGCGACTTCACCGAACGTCGAGAGCGGAATTCCATCCGGCGTCGTGGTCGGCGGCGGCGGTGCTCCGTCGCCGCGTCCACGACCTCCGCCACCACCTCCGGCACGCATCCAGATTCCCGAGAAATCAACCTTGCCATCCGCGGTCCGAGGCGTCGGCGCTTCAAGGTTCGGCTTGCCGTCGGCCGCGCGCGGGACGCCCGGCGTTGGATACGAGGGCCATTGCGCGCCCAACGTGGACGTCACGGCCATGAGAATGGCAAACACTCCGGCGATCCACAGTCTTCTAGTAACCAAGTATGAAGCTCCTGAAAAAGACGCCGACCAGTGTATCCGTTCGACCTGCCGGTTGGCAGTGTTGCGGTATGCCTTTGACAGAGCATGGGCCGGCCACCAAACGCCCTGGCGGTGTCTTAATCCAGCGGAGGACGGGTTCATGACGAAAACGAAAATTGTCGTCGGCATACTCTGGGCACTTTCCCTGATGGTTGTTGCCGTTGTCGTGGCGTCGGCGCAGGCTCGTGCTTATAGACCACTTCCGGAGCCAGGTTCTTCACCGGCGCGGACGTTGGCTTCCGGGTTGAAGGGATGCATGGCGATACGCCCACGGGAACCGTGGTGATACGAATCAACGACAACTGGGTAGAGGCCAACGTGGGCGCGCCGATGGTCGTCAGATGATCCGCGGCCGTGGCCCTACCCGACCCGGCTCCAGACTGAGAGAATCGTCCGCTCGTAGATCGCCGACAGCGGCTCGAGATCGGCGACGCGGACGTGCTCGTCGATCTTGTGAATCGACTCGTTGAGCGGCCCGAACTCGACGACCTCGCGCGCGAGCCTTGCCAGGAAGCGCCCGTCGGACGTCCCGCCACTCGTCGAAAGCGCAGGCTGCACTCCTACTACCGCGTGTACCGCCGCGGCGAGCGCCTCCACGAGCGGACCCCGTTGTGTGAGAAACGGCTCGCCGATCAGCGTCCACTCGAGCTCGTACTGCAGACGATGGCGATCGAGAATCTCGGACACGCGTGCCTGCAGCCCGGGCGCCGACGATTCCGACGAGAAGCGGAAATTGAACGAGGCCTCCATCGTGCCGGGAATGATGTTGCTCGCGCCGGTGCCGGCATGGATGTTCGAGATCTGGAAGCTCGTGGGCTGAAAGTATTCGTTGCCACGATCCCATTCGGTCGCGACCAGCGCCGCGAGCGCGGGCGCAGCATCGTGGATGGGATTGCGACCGCGCTCGGGATACGCGATGTGGCACTGCTGGCCGTGCACACGCAGCCGTCCGTTCAAGCGATCCGCGGCGGCCGTTCTTGATCGTGTCGCCGAAGCGTTCCGTCGACGTTGGCTCGCCGACGATGCACGCGTCGATCATCTCACCGCGCGTCTGTAGAGTCGCGACGACCGCGGCCGTGCCGTCGACGGCATCGCCCTCTTCGTCCGACGTCAGGAGGATCGCGATCGAGCCTCCTCCATCGCTCGCGCGGGCCAGGCGCTCGGCCGCCGTGATCATGGCGGCGACGGACGCTTTCATGTCGGCGGCGCCGCGGCCGTACAGAAGGCCGTGCGCTCCGTCGGGGTGAACGGATCGCTCGTCCACTCGCCCACCGGACCCGTCGGCACGACATCGACATGACCCGCGAGACAGACGAGCGGTCGCGTGGATCCGTGACGGGCCCACAGGTTGCCCACCGCGCCGCGATCGATCCGCTCGCACGCAAAGCCCGCCGCCGACAGCCGATCGGCCAGCAGGCTGAGGCTTCCGCCATCAGCGGGCGTGATCGAGCGGCACGCGATGAGCTGCCGGGCGAGGTGCAGCGTCTCGGCGCGAGTCTCGGTCACGCCCGCAGCAGCTCGTTGATGGAAGTCTTGGCGCGCGTCTGCGCGTCCACGCGCTTCACGATGACAGCGCAGGCGAGCGAGTATTTGCCGTCAGGCGACGGCAAGCTTCCAGGCACGACCACCGATCCGGAAGGAACGCGGCCGTAGAGGACCTCGCCGGTCGCGCGATCGTAGATCTTCGTGCTCTGACCGATGAACACGCCCATCGAGATCACCGAATGCGCTTCGACGATGACCCCTTCGACGATCTCGGAGCGCGCGCCGATGAAGCAGTGATCCTCGATGATCGTCGGGTTGGCCTGCAGCGGCTCGAGCACGCCGCCGATGCCGACGCCACCAGACAAGTGGACGTTCTTGCCGATCTGCGCGCACGAGCCGACGGTTGCCCACGTGTCGACCATCGTGCCCTCGTCGACGTAGGCGCCGATGTTCACGTACGACGGCATCAGGACGACGTTGCGTCCGATGAACGCCCCGGTTCGCGCCACGGCTGGCGGGACCACGCGAAAGCCGCCCTGCCTGAACTCGGCGTCGGACAGGCCCGCGAAGCGCATGGGCACTTTGTCGAAGTAGGTGGTCGCGGCCGCCGTCGATCACGCGGTTGTCGTGCGCGCGGAAGTACAGGAGCACGGCCTTTTTCAACCACTGATGCGTCACCCATGTGCCGTCGATCTTCTCGGCGACACGCAGGCGGCCGGCATTGAGGCCGCCGACGATCTCGGACAGTGCCTGCGCCAGATCGGCCGGCACATTGGTCGGCGTGATGTCTGCGCGGCGCTCGAACGCCGCATCGATGAGTGATTCCAGAGTGTGAGTGGTCATGTCAGTTCAGCCGTGGAAGTTCAGTCTAATCGGTGCACCCATCAACCACAGAACGCGACGATACGCTGCGCGGCCTCGATGCACTCCGACAGTTCGGGCACGAGTGCCATCCGGACATAGCCGCGTCCTGGATTGATGCCGTGGGCGTCGCGCGCCAGATACTGCCCGGGCAGCACCGTCACGTGTGTTGCCGCAAACAGTCCCTGCGCAAACACCTCATCGTCGCCGCCCGGCACACGGGCCCAGAGATAGAACCCGGCCTCGGGCCGCGGCGCGTGCATCACCGCCTGCAGCATCGGGACGAGCGCGTCGAACTTCTGGCGATACAGCCGCCGATTCTCAGCTACATGCGCTTCATCGTCCCACGCCGCCATGCTGGCGTGCTGCACCGAAAGGCTCATCGCGCATCCATGATACGTGCGATACAGCAGAAACTGTCGGAGCAACCGTCGATCTCCGACCACGGCGCCCGCTCGCAGCCCCGGTGCATTCGATCGCTTTGACAGACTGTTGAAGACCACGAGGTTCGGGAACCCGTCTCGACCCAGTTGCTGCGAGGCCTCGAGCGCGCCGAGCGGCGCGCGGTCGTCGTAGATCTCCGAATAGCATTCGTCGGACGCGATGACGAAGCCATAGCGGTCCGAGCGATCGAAGAGCGCACGCCATTCGTCGAGCGTCAACACACGCCCCGATGGGTTTGCGGGTGAACATACATAGAGCAACTGCGTCCGCTCCCACTGGCGCTCGGTCAGCGAATCCGTTTCCAGGGCGAAGCCGTTGCCATCGGTTTGATTGAGAAACAGTGGTTCTGCACCGGCCAGCAGCGCCGCGCCTTCGTAAATCTGATAGAAGGGATTCGGAGACACCACCGCCGGATTCGCACGCGAAGTATCGACCACTGCCTGGCCAAAGGCGAACAGCGCTTCGCGCGTTCCGTTCACCGGCAGCACCTCCGTGGCAGGGTCAAGCTGCTTCAGTCCATACCGTCGCACGAACCACGCGGCGATGGTCTCGCGCAAGCGATCGCTGCCTGCGGTCGTTGGATAGACAGAGAGTCCATCGACATGCCGTATGAGCGCATCGCGAATCAAATGCGGGCGTGGCGTGCTGCGGTTCACCGATCGACAGACGAATCGGCGCCCCGGACGGCGTCAGGCCGGCCAGCAGCGCACGCAACTTCTCGAATGGGTAGGACTGGAGCTGCGACAGACGTGAGTTCACGAAACCTGACGATCCTATCTGACAATGAGCAATATGGCGACGACGATTGGATTCATCGGGCTGGGAACAATGGGCGCGCCGATGGTCCGGAACCTCTTGAAGTGCGGCCATACGGTCACCGTGTGGGCACGCCGACGCGAGGCGATGACACCGTTGCTGGAGGCGGGCGCAACGGCTGGCGAGTCCGCAGCACACGCGGCTGCGACGAGCAGTGTCGTCTTCACGATGGTGACGGATACGCGCGCGGTAGAAGACGTCGTGCTTGGTGAGAATGGAATTGCGAGCGCGATTCAGCCTGGTTCGCTCGTCATCGATCACAGCACGATCGATCCGGCAGGCGCGCGACGGATTGCGAGCGAGCTGCAACGTCAGGGCATCGAGATGCTCGACGCTCCGGTGTCTGGCGGCGGAGCGGCGGCGGAAGCGGGCACGCTTGTGATCATGGCCGGCGGGTCGAAGTCAGCCTTCGATCTCGCTCACCCGCTCCTCTCGTGTTACGCCAAGAGCATTGTGCACATCGGTCCGAGCGGCGCCGGCCAGGTGGCCAAGGCGTGCAATCAGATCTGCACCATCGTGAATCAGCTTGGCGCGGCCGAGGCGATGCTGCTCGCCGAGCGTGCCGGCGTCGATCCGCGCGCGGTGAAGGAAGCGATGATGGGTGGCTTCGCCGCGAGCCGCATGCTCGACCTGCAGGCGCCGAAGATGATCGCGCGCGACTTCGAGGGGAAGGTCGAGTCTCGACTCCACCACAAGGACATTCACATCGTCCTGGAACTCGCCCGCAAGTACGGCATCGAGCTTCCGGCAAGCGCGGCCGCGGCGCAGGTGCTCGACACACTTCAGCAGCGCGGCGGGGCCCGTCAGGACTCGGCCGCGATATTCACGGTGCTGGATTCAGCTCGATGACGCGCCGTTCTTTGATTGACAGCCAGCGCAAGGGGCATTTGAATAGCCTCGTCCGCAAAACGAGGAAGGAGACGCTATGGGCTCGCACCACTCCGATCGTCGGCAGTTTCTGACGGAGAGCGCCGCGTTGGCGAGTCTGGCGGTGGGCGCGGTGCAATCGGTCGGCGCCCAGACACCTCAAGCCCGATGCACGCCTCAAGGACACGCTGGCGTACGGGCAGCCCTCGCGATTCGACAACACGTACGCAAATCGCTCGGCGCGGCCACGCCGATCACCGATACCGCGCTGACGACACCGCTGCAGGATCTCGACGGGATCATCACGCCATCGGGCCTGCACTTCCTGATGGATCACGTCAACGGCATCCCGGACATCGACCCGCAGCAGCATCGCCTGCTGATGCACGGCATGGTCGACCGGCCGCTGACGTTCACGATGGACGAATTGAAGCGGTTCCCGTCGGTCTCGAAGATCTATTTCCTCGAGTGCAACGCGAACAGCCGCCCGCTTCGTGGTCCGAACGGCGATTCAGTGCAGCTCGTACACGGACGAACCAGCTGCAGTGAGTGGACCGGGGTCTTGCTGTCGGTTCTGCTCAAAGAGTGCGGCGTGCAGAGCGGGGCGAACTGGATCATCGCCGAGGGCAATGAGGCCAACAAGTACACCATGAGCATCCCGCTGGTGAAGGCGATGGACGACATCCTGGTGGCCTACGCGCAGAACGGCGAGCCCGTCCGCCCGCACAACGGTTACCCGCTGCGCCTCGTCGTCCCGGGCTGGGAAGCGATCCGCTCGGTGAAGTGGTTGAGCCGCATCGCCGTCGTCGATCAGGCCGCCATGTCGTGGCACGAGGCCGGCAACAACGCCGACACGAGACCCGATGGCAAGGCGCTCGGGTTCAGGTTCGAGCTCGGCCCGAAGTCGATCATCACGCGCCCGTCCGGAGGCCAGCGCCTGCCAGGCCGCGGATTCTACGAGATCACCGGGCTCGCGTGGACGGGTGCCGGGCCTGGTGAGAAAGTCGACGTGTCAGTCGACGGCGGGCGGACCTACAAGGACGCGCAGCTTCAGGAGCCAGTCCTTCGCTTCGCGCACACACGGTTTCGTTTTGCGTGGGAATGGAACGGCGAAGAAGCCGTCCTGCAGTCGCGCTGCACCGATGAAAAAGGCGAAGTGCAACCAACCATCGCCGAGGCCGCGAAGGTGCTGGGCGTGACGCCCGAGTACTTCCTGCAGGCCGACCACTTCAACGGCATTCAACCCTGGAAGGTCAATCGGGATGGGAGCATCGTAATGCGATTTTCTAATCGAGGGCTCACGGGCTTCGGGCCATGGATTTCCCTGTACGGCCTTCGCTTGTCTCATCGCGACGTTCGACTCTTGCCCTCATCGCGCACGCACAACGCGGGGCGAGCCCGCCGATCTGGTTCGAGGGCGCACGGCTCATCGTCGGCGACGGGAAGCACGATCGAGAACTCCGCGTTCCTCGTCGAGGGTGAGGCGTTCACATGGGTCGGACAGGCAGGGACAGCGTCAGCCGCCGCAAGGCGCGACGCGCGTGGATCTCTCGGGGAAGACGGTGATGCCCCGCCTCATCGACGGCCACAACCATATCGGGCTGGTCAACGAGAAGGACGGCAGCAACAGCAAGGCGAACTACCGACGCGACAACCTCGTCGACCAGCTTACAGCGCTACGCGTACTACGGCGTCGCCGCCACATTGAGCATGGGGCTCGAGGCCGATCAGGAATTGGCGTACCAGCTTCGTGACGAGGTGATCCCGAACGCCGCGCGCTTCCTCACCGTAGGGAAAGGCATCGCCGCAACTCCGATTGGTGGTCCTACCGGCGAGCCGCGGCTGGGCATCCCGTACGGCGCGCGAACGGCAAACGAGGGACGCGATCACGTCAGGGAGCTGTCACATGCGCGGCGTGCGCTTCGTGAAGATCTGGGTGGACGATCGCAACGGCGATGTCCCGAAGCTCCAGCCAAGCGTCTATCGCGCCATCATCGCAGAAGCGCATGCCAATGGCATGGAGGTTCTTGCCCATCTCAGTCGAACGTCAGCGCTGGCCGACGCCAAGGATCTGCTGAACGCCGGCGTGGACGGGTTCGTGCACCTGGTCCGCGATCGCGACGTGGACGAGGAGTATCTGGCGGCGGTGAAGGCACACCCGAAAGTGTGGTCGGGTCCGAACATCCCTGTGCCGGCAACGAAGGACTCGATCACGTCGCTCGCCGAGACGCTGCCGGCGAAACAGATCGAGAGCATGCGCGCGCAGCTCGCGCAGCTGGAAGCCAAAGGCAACCCGCCCAACGAGCTCTTCGAGCTGCACTGCCGCAACCTGCGCAAGATCCACGGCGTGGGGATGGTGATCGGCATGGGAACCGACGGAACCGGCGACGGCTTCGGCGCCCACGAGCAGATCGAGGCGTACACCCGCTGCGGCATGACGCCGATGGAGGCCATCGTCGCGGCGACGGGAACCAACGCGAGGATTCTCCACCTGGATCGGATGGGGACCTGTTGCGGCGGGGAAAGAGGCCAGCTTCAACGTGCTCGACGCCAACCCTCTCGACAACATCACCAACACGCGGCGGATCTCGAAGGCTCTACTTGCGAGGAAAGGAACTCGATCGGCAGGCCCTCAACCAGGTTCATGACCGCGAAACACTGAAATGCGATCCCACTTCCTCGCGACGGCGACTCGTGCTCTTCGCGTCGGTGACCGTCCTCGCGCAAGGGCCGACCTATCGGTTCGGAACGACGCCGAGTGCCGAGGAAATCAAGGCGCGCGACACCGCCGTCTCGCCGGGGGCAGAGAGTTGCCGCCCGGGCCGCGGCACCGTCAAAGAAGGCGCAACCGTCTACACGCAGAAGTGCCAGTCGTGTCACGGACCCAACGGCACGGGCACGAGACTGCATCGCGGTCTCATCCCGCTTGGCAATTCGAAGCCAGTCAAGATCCAGGGAAGCCTCGTCCCGTACGCGACGACGGTCTGGGACTTCATCAACCGGGCGATGCCGTCGACCAAACCGGGATCGCTGACGCCAGACGAAGTGTATGCGGCGACGGCCTACGTGCTGTTTCTCAACGAAGTCATCGACGAGAACGACGTCCTCGATGCGACGACCCTGCCCAGATCAAGATGCCCAACCGCGACAACTTCCTCGCGGTGGAGCTCGACTGGAAACCCGGGCAGCGACGACCGCTCGGACACTACCCATAGTTGAGTAGCGGCTAGTTCGGATTACTCCGGTCGCCACGCTGCCAGGGCCGCGGGCCTGACACACGCTGCTCTTCGAACCGCTCGACGGCGCGGGAAACCGCGGCTCCAGGTTCTGGTTGCAGGCCGGCGCAGGTCCGTGACTGTCCGTGACCTGCGCCGGACTCGGCCCTTGTCCTCGCGATTTCCCGTCTGTCGCCTGCGACGCGCCGCTCGCATGGTTCGCTGACGCAGCATGTGTCCCGCCGCAATTTCGACGAGCAGCCCATTCGCCGCAGAGCGCTTCTGAGAGGCGCGACTGTGAGCGCCGTGACAAACGAAGAAACTAAAACGGGCTCGAAGCGTGACTGCTGCGCAGCTCACGGAAGCGCTGCGCAGGTCGCGGAAGTGTTGTGTCGAGCCCGTTTTTCCACGGCGTCGAACCGGAGCGCCGGGTCAGAACGCGCCCTGCGGGCGATGTCGCTCACGTCGCCGGGAGCGGTATATTCCCGGCGACCGGAGGTCGAATGATGACGGCCCGGACGTTCCTGATCGGTGCAGCGGTGGCGCTGACCCTCGTCGCTACGCCGGCGCGTGGGCAGCAAGTGGATCTCGCTGGCATGTGGTCGGCGACGCTCGGCAATCACGAGGAACTGCCGCTCCGCGGCGATCCCGGAGTTGAAGTCGGCGAGTACGTCGGCATCCCGCTCAACGAGGCGGCCAGACAGCACGCGGACAGCTGGACTCCGACAATGCATTCGCTGCTCGAGTGGCAGGGCCGCCCGCACCCGGTGACCTACTCGATGCGCGCACCACGGCCCGACTTCCGCATGGGGGCCGTCGTCAATCAGAAGACCGAGCGTCTTATCGCTTACACGATCACCGGACTCTTCGGCCGCGCGGATCGCACGATTTGGCTCGATGGCCGTCCGCATCCATCGAAGTACGCCGAACATCTCTGGCAGGGATTCTCGACTGGCGAGTGGGTTGATGGCGGCCTCAAGGTCACGACGACACACATCAAGTACAGCTTCGTGCATCGCAACGGCATTCCGCTGAGCCCGTACGCGGTGATGACGGAGTACTACTGGCGGCATGGCGACTTCCTCACGCTTGCCATCATCGTCGAGGATCCGATCTACCTCACCGAGCCGCTCGTACGCACGGCGACATTCAAGCGCGATCCCAACCTGACGATTCCGGCACTGCAGCCTTTTGAAGTCGCCGAAGAACTGCCGTCGCTCGAGAAGGGACAGGTGCCGGCGTATCCACTCGGCACCACGCATCCCGAGTACGCCAAGCGGCACAACCTGCCGTTCGAAGCGTCGCAAGGCGGTGCCCAGACGATGTACCCGATACGTGAAGCGTCTGGAGGAACTCAAGAAAGCGGCTTCACCGGCCGCGCTGGGCCATCCCGCTTCGTCGCCGGCTCCTCACCCGGTCAAGCCCGCTTACGACGACGGCGCTGTCGAAGTGATCCCGGTACAAGGCAACGTTCACCTCGTCGCCGGATCGGGTGCAAACATCACCGTGCAGATCGATCAGGACGGTGTCCTCGTCGTGGACTCGAGCGTCGGCGCGATGAACGACAAAGTGATTGATGCGATTCGGAAGGTCTCTGACAAGCCAATCCGCCAGATCATCAACACGAGCGCTGACGAAGCCCACACGGGCGGGAACGAGAGTTTGTCAAATGCCGGCCGCAACGTGAACGCGGGCGTTGGCGGTCAGAACGGACGCGAACCGGCCCGCCTGGAAGGAGCACCGGTCATCGCCCACGAACTGGTGCTGCACCGCATGAGCGGCCTGAAGGGCGAACCCGCGCGCATGCCGTACGGCGTGTGGCCGCACGACACGTTCTACACGAACAAGAAGCAGATCTATTTCGGCGGCGAGGTCGTCGAGATGCTGCACGTGCCCGCCGCGCACACCGACGGCGACGTGATCGTCTGGTTCCGTAAGTCGGACGTCGTCGCAACGGGCGACGTATTTTCAACCGTGTCGTATCCGATGATCGATCGCAATCGCGGAGGAACCATTCAAGGCATCCTCGACGCGCTCAATCAGATTCTTGACATCACGTTCCCCGCCTTCAACAACCAGGGCGGCACGCTCGTCGTTCCCGGCCACGGACGGATCTGCAACGAGTCCGACGTGGCCGAATACCGCGACATGACGACGATCATCCGCGACCGTATTCAGGCGATGATCGACAAGAAGATGACGCTGGCGCAGATCAAGGCCGCCGGGCCAACGAAGGACTACGACCCTGTCTACTCGACGCCAGCGTGGACCGGCGAGATGTTCATCGAGGCGATCTACGCCGACCTGACCAAGCGTCCGTGACGCTTCAGGCGGGCCGACCGAGCACAGCCTCGGTCGCTGACCCGAGGATCTCGGCAATCCGACCAACCAGATCATCTGGCGTCACGAACGGCGGCGCGAGCACGAAGACGTCACCGCGAACACGGCTGATCAGGCCACGCGCCTGTGCTTCGTCATGAATGCGCGCGACCACCTGGTCTTCGGGTGCGAACGGCTGCTTCGTCTCGCGATCCTTCACGAACTCCACGGCACACATGAACCCCTTGCCGCGAACTTCTCCCACGTGAGGATGGTGCGCCAGGCGCGCGCGCAAGGCAGCCATCAGGTGCGCGCCCTTCCGTGATGCCTCTGCAACGAGATTCTCCTCTTCGATGATCTGAAGAGTACGGAGGGCGACGGCACACCCGGTCGGATGAGCGCTGTAGGTGTAGGCGTGCATCCACGGGACTTGTGCCTCGTCCAGGACGCGTGCGATCTCGTCACTGATCCCGACGCCACCGAACGGGAAATAGCCCGACGTAATCGCCTTGGCAAACTGCACCATGTCGGGCGCCACGCCCCAATGCTCCAATGCGAACCAGCGGCCCGTGCGCCCGAAGCCGGTGATGACTTCGTCTGCGGCGAAGAGCACGTCGTATCGGTCGCAGATCTCGCGGACATGTGGAAAGTAATCATCGGGCGGCACGATCACGCCACTGACCCCGATCACCGGCTCGGCCAGAAACATCGCCACGGTCTCGGCGCCTTCGCGCACGATCGCCTTCTCCAGTTCGTTGGCAATCGCCACTCCGTATGCGGCGCCATCCATCGATTGCGCACGATAGGGATACGGTGCTGGAACGTGGATGAAGCCGGGCACACGCGGCTCGAAGAGCGGCCAGTAACCCGCGATCCCGGTAGCGCTCATCGCCGCCAGCGTCGTTCCGTGATAGCCAAGCTCGCGTGAGATGACCTTCGTCTTCGCCGGCTGCCCGCGAAGCTTCCAATACGAGCGCGCCAGCTTGATGGCACTCTCGTTTGCTTCGGCACCGCCGGACGTGAAGAAGAATCGGTTGATCGCCGGATAGGTGAGTCGCGCCAGCCGTTCAGCCAACTCGATCGCACGCACATTCGAATGGCCCGTATAGCCAGACGCATAGGCCAGCGTCTCGAGTTGTTCGCGAGCGGCCTCGGCCAGATCTCTGCGTCCGTGACCGAGCGCGACATTCCACAGTCCGGAAAGTCCGTCGATATATTCCTTGCCGTCGGCATCCAACAGCATGGCCCCCTGGCCGCGCACCCATACATGTCCGGCGCGGTGAGCCTTTGGATCGTGGAGGGGATGAATGAGAGACGCGAGGTCGCGCTTCAGAAGTTCGGCTTGCACCGCCCCATATTACTGAAGCTTGTCGAAGCCTCGCTGCTTACTCGCAGTCGCCCGCGATCGGCTTCAGCGAGCTCACGCGCATCTCTCGATCGACGAGCACTCCGGTAACGGAGACCAGTCGGCCGTCGTAGGCCTCTGCACTGGTTGGTCCGTCGACGAGCGCAATCCGGGGCGAGCGCTTCCTGAGGAAGCCCGAGCGCCAGCTTCGCGTCCGCGGAGCATCGACGCCCGATGTGTCCTTCAACCAGGTGGACTTGCCGTCGAAGTCGAGGCATCCGGAGATCGTCACCGTGTCGATGGAGGCCGCGGCTACCGCCGAGTGCGCCTCCGCCTCACTTCGTGCCTTCGTCGTCTCCGTTGGGCGTGACGTGGCCGTTGAGGTCACGGCTGGCCGGAACCGGCGACGCATTCGACTCACGTGGCGCGTTCGCCGCGGGCGACGCGGCAAGCGGCTTCGCGCGAACGACAGGTGCACTGGCCATGTCGGCAGTCAGGACTGCCGCGTTTTCCGTCTGCGCTGCTGCGACCTGTGGGTCCACCGACGACGCCGAGGGCCACGACGCTCCGACGAGCGTCACAACCAGGAAGAGTCCTGCAGAAGCGAGGGCGATAGACGCGATTTTCGCGGGTGCCGGGATGCGAGCCGCAGTCAACGGTGGTTCGCCTGCCGTCGCGGCCTTGGCGATCGAGCGTCCACGCGTTCGGCGGCGCGCGCCCTTTACACGTTCGGAGATCTTCTTCAGCGAGAGCCGGCGAAATTTGCGATCGGCAGACAGCAGATAGACAGCCTTGCCCGTCTTACCCGGCTGTCGAGTCTTCTTTGCAGGCACGGACGTCCTCCTCGGTGGCATTGGGGACATGCCTGGGCTCATCCATAGCAAACGCGCTGCCCGCCCGAATTGCGGTACGAGACAGCCAACTTGCGGCCAAAAAGTGAAGGTGAAAGCCCAACCCGGGCGGCTGGGTGTTTCATCATGAGCTGCGGAGCGTCAGTTCCGTGATTCCGACGGGCGTCGTTTCTGCACGGGACTTCAACCGTCAATCGGCGCGAAGCGCGGCGATCGGATCGACGCGCGGCGCGCGACGCGCCGGAAGATATGCAGCGAGCAGCGCCATCGTGACCACGAGCGAGCAGGATGCGGCCAGCGTGACCACGTCACGCGGCTCGACGCCGAAGAGATAGCTGCGAATGGCAGATGCTGCCGCGAGCGCGAGCACAACACCACCGGCGAGCCCCACTACGACGCACGCGATTGTGTCGCCCAGCACGACCACCGTGACGCGCCAGCCCGGTGCACCGAGCGCGACCCTGATCGCAATCTCTCTCACCTGCTGCGCCACTCGATGACGGACGACGGAGTAGACGCCGAGCACGGCGAGCAGCAGCGTGGTTCCAGCGAACACGCCGATGACGCCGGTCAGCAGCCGGCGCGGCCGCAACGTGCGGCTGATGTACGCCTCGAGCGCCACGGGAGTACCGAGCGCCTGATTGGAATCGACAGCCCAGATCGCCGATCGAATGGACGGAACCAGCGCGACCGGATCGGACGCGCGCACAACGAGGTCGTAGGCCTGGAAGAATCCCGGCGCCTGGCCCATCGGAATGTAGACCTCGCGCCCCGCCTCGGCATCGAGGCTGCGATGCTTGACGTCGCCGACCACGGCGACAACCTGACGGACGTTCCCGAGAACCGTGAATCGGGACCTCAACGGCTCGCGACCCTCGGCCTGGATTCGGCGTGCGAACGTCTCGTTGATCGCCATGACCAGGGGACGCGCCCGAATGTCGCTGGCGTCGAAATCACGTCCCGCGACGATGCGAACGCCAATCGTGCCGAAATATCCCGGGCTGACGATTCTTCCGGCTGTGTGATCGACCAACGGGTTTACTCGCGCCCTTCGGGAATCGCATCAAACCCCATGCTCGGACGGTCTCCCATGGGCACGTGAATCGTGAGCGCAGCGGATTCAACCGCGGGCACTGCCCTGACGCCATCGAGAACGCGGTCGAAGAACGGCAGGCGCGCCGGCCCCGCCAGCCGTCCTGCCGGATCGACGCGGATCGCCATCGCTCCCTTCGGATCGAATCCGGGATCGACGTCGAGCAGTTCCACCAGGCTCCGCACCAGCAATCCACCGGCGACCGTCAGGACGATGACGACGGCCGCCTGAATCGCGAGTGCGAGTCGTTGCACGTACACACCGCGCCGATCAATCGTGACGCCGGTATGCGGCCGGAGGGCATCGGTCGTGTCTCGACGGCGCAACTGCAGCACCGATACACCGCCGAACATCATGGTGATGGCTGCGCAGATCGCGAGTGCGAACAACACAGTGACGCCACCAGCATGCAAGTCGCCGATCCGTGCGATGTGCACTGATGCCGCGCGCTGAAGCCACTCGAATACCGCCACCGTCAGCCAGACTCCAACCACGCCGCTGATTCCGACCAGCACGGCGTTCTCGATCGTCAACTGGCCGAGCACCTGACGCATCGAGGCGCCGAGTGCCATGCGCAACTGCATCTCACGGCGACGCCCGCTCGCTCTCACCAGTAACAGGTTCACGAGATTGGCGCAGGCGAGGAGCAGCACGCCAGCAGCACCGGCCAGCAACAGCAGCACCGGCAACCGCGCCTCACGTGTCACGAGATCCGGCAGTGGCGTGACGGACTGTCCGAGCACACGCATCCACTGCCACTGACCGATCGACAGAGCAACCTGCCGGCTCGTCAACTCCGCGCGAGCCTGATCTGCAGTGACGCCTGGCCGAAGACGGCCAACGACAGCCATGAACCCGCCGATGTCCTCGTTCCCATCGACGGCAAGGGGGAGGTACACATCGATCGGCGCGCTCGCGAACAGGCTTCCGGACAGCGGGAATTCAGTCGGCACGACGCCGATGATCGTGTGCCGCTCGTTTTCGATTGTGATGGACTGCCCGACGACGGGAGAGCCCGCGAAACGACGCTGCCAATAACCGTGACGAGAGCACGACCGTCTGCGCAGCGCCCGGCTCGTCGTCTCCCTCACGAAACAGGCGGCCGGTGGCCGGTGTTGCGCTCAGCATGCCGAGCAGTTGATGCGTGACTCTCAGGCCGCTCACGCGCTCTGGCGTTCCACCGCCTGTCACGGTGAAGACGTCGGGCGCATCACCCGCCCAGGCGCCGATCCGCTCGAACGACGTGAGGTGCTCCTGCCAGTCGGCGAACTGCGGCAGCCGGTTGGATCCGATCACCGCCGCCTGCCCATCCGACGTGCGAGTGTCGAAGGTGGTCACCCACACCAGCCGGTCGGCATCGGGGAACGGCAAACCCTGGACGAGCATCGAGTACGCAATCGTGAGCGCCGTCGTCGTTGCGCCAATGCCAAGCGTCAGCGTGGCCACGATCACGGCGGCAAGCGCCGGCGTCCGGCGCCACGTTCGTAGAGCGATGCGGAGTGTGTTCCAGAGGTTCATGCTCAGCTCGAGACCTGTGTCGCTTCGTACCTATCAATCAGCGTGCCGAGAGCGATCGGGCAACTGTCGTGACTGAGAGAGGCCACGGCGTTCGCCCATGGGATACAGCGTCCCGGCGCCGAACGATCCACTCGATCGGAACGACTGTCAGGACTTTACGAACCGGATAGCATCCCGAGCAGGAACTGATCGACGGTCGTCTGTTGGACATCGAATGCCCTTGCCGTGGCGGCCATCTCGATCACCGAGTCATACGTGTCCAGACCCGTCATCAATCCCGAGACGATGTCCGGCAGGCCAGGCAACGGCTGTCCGGGTGCAAGGCTCACGACTGGAATCTCTCGACCGATCCGGCGTTCGACGGTGGCTATGACGTCGCGCCACGACACGGCCTCGGGACCACCGAGCGGCAGGTGGCGATTCATTGCGTCAGGGTGGCCGATTGCGGCAACCGTGAACGACGCGACATCCTGCACGGCGATGAACGAATGCTTCCTCCGGCCCTCGCCGACGATCGTGACTGGACGTCCGTCGAGCACGGGACCGATGACAATCATCGGAAGCCACACGTCCATGAAGCCGTCGGCCGCAAGGATCGTGTAGGCGAGCCCGCTGGAGCGCAGATAGGCTTCGGTGCGCGCCTTGGCTTGAAAGAGCGGGACCGCGCTGTCGATGCTCACGCCGAACGCAGAGACGAAGATGAACTGCTTCGCGCCGGCACTGCGCGCCGCGTCAATGAGATTGCGATTCCCGTCGGTGTCAACGGTCTGCGTGTTGTCGGCGCCGCCGCGCAACGCCGAGTTGGCAGTGGTGATCACCACATCGACACCGGCGCATGCGGCGTCGAGCGTCGCGCGATTCTTCAGGTCACCAAGTGAGATGTGAGCGCCGGCAGTCTGCAGAGCCTGCCAGGGCGAACCTTCCCTGACGAGCACTCTGACCGGCTCACCGTGGGCGAGCAGTCTGCGAGTGACCAATCCACCAAGTTGTCCGGTTGCCCCCGCGACGAGAACCATGGCTGACCCTCAAGCGCGTCTGCCCGCCGCGGTTATTTCGATGCCACCAGCGATTCCAGGAGTGCGACGGTTTCGGGGAACCCGTCACTCGCTGCCTGCTTCACGCCGGGCACGCCGATGCCCTTTGCGAGATCGAGCGCCGTCCTGCCATTCGCGTCCTTCATCTGCAGGTCAGCGCCGTGCTCGGCGAGGAACTTCACGACTGGCGTGTAGCCTCGCTCTGCTGCGCCGTGGAGCGCGGTCTGATGTGGAACAGCCGTCGCGCTCGGCACCTGGCTGGCGCGTCCGCCACGACCGGATCGAGCGGCGGCAGTCGCGGCAGCGCTGTACTCACCCGTGCGCGGCGCATCGGTCACCATGCGCGCGTTGACGTCGGCTCCCGCATCGAGCAGCAGCTTCATCGCCGCCAGCACGCCTTCGGTCGTGCGATTCCGCCCGCGTGTGACGCGCGTGCCGAACTCGACACCGGCAGCCGCCATCAGCGGCGTCACACCTTCCTTGCTCGGCAAATCGACGAGCGCGCCATGCTTCAGCAGGAGATCGACGAACGGCGCATCGCCGGCACGCGCCGCGCGTAGGAGCGGCGTCGCGCCTTGCGCGAGGATCGTGTCGCCGCCGCGATCCTGCGGCACATCGCGATACGGCGGTCGGCGCTTCAACTGAAGATTCGGATTGGCGCCGGCATCGAGCAGCAGTTTTCCGACGTCGAGCGCGGTCACTGAATCTTCACTCGGGATCACCGCCATCGCGCCGTTGCCCTTCGTCGGCAACGTGCTCATGTCCGCGGCCAGGTAGAGCGGTGAGCGCCCGAAGAGGTCCCACTTGTCGACGTCAGCGCCCGCCTTGACCATGTACGCGGCGAACTCGAAGTGGAGATTGAGCAGCGCCATGGTGAGGGGCGTGAGGCGCTCGGGATCTTCGATATCGCGATCGGCTCCGGCCTCAACAAGGTAGCGTGCGCACTCGACGCAGCCCTCGCGAGCGGCATAAATCAAGGGCGTGAACCCACCCTTGTTCATGTCCTTGGGTCGCGGCTCGGTGATAATCTTGCGCTCCCACTGGCGAATAACGCCACGCGCGTTGAGATCCGCGCCTTTCGATGCGAGCAGCTTGACCATCTCCGCCTGACTCTGCGCGGCCGCCCACATCAAGGCCGTCTGCCCGCCGAAGTCCTCTTTCGCGTTGATGTCGGCGCCCGCTTCGAGAAGCCGCTTCGCCGCGTCGACCTTGCCAGCGCGCGCGACGGCCATCAATGGCGTCTCACCCTCAGGATTCTTGAGGTTCGGATCGGCGCCCGCCTTGAGCAGCGCCTCAATGACCGGTGCCGAGCCGATGATCGCCGCTTCGGTCAGCGCGGAAGTGCCGAACTGGTTCTTGAGTTTGACGTTCGCGCCCGCCTTGATGAGCGCACGAACGAGCTCGAGATCGTCGTTCGCCGCGGCGTACATAATCGCGGTCGTTCCGTCCGGCCCCGGCGCGTTGACATCTGCTCCCTTCGCCAGGAGTTTCAGCGCGGTCGCGCGATCGCCGCGCTCCGAGGCGTCGAGGAGAGGGCTCTCGGCGGCTGTCGCGATGGTGCCAGCGGCAACGACCGCCGCCAGAACGGCCGTCAACACATACAGCGGACGCCGGGGACCCCAGGTCGCCGCCCACTGACACGCCAGCGCCAACACGCGAAGCAGACGTGATCGCATGCTAGACCTCCGACAGAATGCCGCCGCTGTCGCCGAGCTTCTCCACCGGGATGTTGTTGCGATCGAACAGCGTCACAAGCAAGTCGGCAAAGCGCGAGTCCTGCGGATACTTCACGTGCTGACCGCCCTTGATCTTGCCGTTCGCGTGACCGAGGATGGCCGCCGGCAGCGGATCGTTGTTGTGCTTGTCGCTGTTGCTCATGTTGCTGCCGTACAGGATCGTCGAGTGATCCAGCACGGTGCCGCCGGCTTCCTGCGCCTTCGACAGCCGCTCGACGAACTTTGCGAACACCTCGGTGTGGTAGCGCTGAATCTGGACCAGCTTGGTCTGCTTCTCTCCGTTGTTCCCGTGATGCGAGAGCGGATGGAACGCTTCGGCGATGCCGAGGTTCGTATATGTGCGCATGCTCGCTTCGCGATCCATCGAGAACGTGATGACACGTGTGATGTCCGCCTGGAACGCGAGCGCCATGAGATCGAACATCAGCTTGAAGTGCTCGGTGATGTCGTTCGGCGTGCCGACGGGTGCATCGGGAATGTCAAGACGCGACATGTCCTGCTGCGACGCCATCTGCACGCGGCGCTCGATCTCGCGCACTGAATCGAGGTAGTCGCTCACGACGACGCGGTCGGAGACCCCGAGACTGGCCTGCAACCGCGCGGCCTGTCCCTTCACGCGATCGAGGATGCTGCCGGTCTCGTGGAGAATCGCCGCGCGCTCCTTGTCTGTGTCGCCCTGACCGAACAGCTTCTGAAACACCGCGCGCGGGTTGCCTTCCTGCGGCAGCGGCTGCGTCGGTGTTCGCCACGCCAGTCGCGCTCCACCAAGCGCGGTCGTCAGCTCGAGCGACGGCAGGCGCGTGTCCTGGCCGATGTGGCGCGCCGCCAGCTGGTCGGCGCTGACGCCAGCGTCGGCGCTTCCAACGCCGTGGTCCCACGGCTTCACGCAGGTGAGCCACGTCATCTCGATATAGCCGTGCGGCTCCGGCGTTTCGCCCGGCTTGTTTCTGAGTCCGGACACGATGGTCATGTGCTGGCGCAGCGGCTCCAGCGGCTGGAGAATCGGCGACATCTCGAAGTTGGCGCCGGTTTGCGGCGGCGACCATTGGTCCATGATGGCGCCGTGCGGGAACCCGACGAAGGCGAGCCGCTTCGGCGTCGAGCCGGCAGCGGTCTGCGCCCACGCAGTGGCGGCGGGATTCATCGCATCGAGAAGCGGCAGCGCGATGGTCGCGCCGACTCCCTTCAGGACCGTACGCCGTGAGACGTGCTTTTTGAATACGTACATTGCGAGTCTCCCGATGACTGCTTACCGCCTACTGCCTACTAATTACGGCGCCGTTGACGTCGCAGCCGGAGCCGGCTGCGGCACGCGCCGCATTCTGAATTGCTCGCTCTTGACCACCGCCTGCACGAGCGTCGAGAACCTGTAGTCGCTCGCGGCCGCACCGTGGACGATCTTCCGCACGGTGGGCATGTCGTAATACTCGAGCTTACGCCCAGTCGCGTACGTCAGCAGGCCCTCGGTGAACGTCTGTGCAAACTGCTCGGGGCGACGAAGGAGCGCCTGACGCAGGTCGTCGGGACCTTTGATCGCCGTACCGTCGGGCAACTCACCCGAGGAGTCGATCGCAACTCCGGCGTAGCGATCTCGATCGCGCCACATGCCCGTCGCGTCGAAGTTCTCGAGCGCAAGGCCGAGCGGATCCATCACCGCGTGACACGACGCGCACGTCGGGTTCGCCCGGTGCTTCGCGATCATCTCGCGGACGGTCAACGCCCTCGTCGTGCCGATGTCTTTCTCATCGAGCGTCGGAACGTCCATCGGAGGATTCGCCGGCGGCACGCCTTGAATGTGCTTGAGGATGAACGCGCCGCGCAGAACCGGCGACGTGCGGTTGGGATAGGCAGCAGCCATCAGGACTGCCCCTTTGCCAAGCAGCCCCCAGCGCGCCGAGTTCGCAAGCTCGACCCGCCTGAAGCGATCGCCCTTCACGTCGGTGATGCCGTAGTGCAGCGCGATCCGCTCGTTGAGGAATGTGTGCTTCGCGCTCAGCAAATCGACGACGCTGCGATCTTCGCGGAAGATGCTGTCGGCGAAGAGCGTGAGCTCCGTGCGGAAGTCTTCGCGCGGGTCGGCTCGACCCGACGCATACGGGAACACCGCGGAGTCCGGGACGATCTCGTCCAGCCGCTTCATGTCGAGCCACTGCTGGACGAAGTTGCTCGCCAGCGTCAGCGAGCGCGGATCCGCCAGCATCCGCTTCACCTGCTTGTCGAGCACGGTTGGCTCATCGAGCTTCCCGCTGATCGCCAGTTGCAACAATTCCTCGTCGGGAATCGTGTTCCAGATGAAGAACGACAACTGCGACGCGAGCTCGAGATCGGCGATCGCGTAGGTCTCGCCGGGACGCAAACCTGATGGAACGCGCTCGCCTCTATACAGGAAGAACGGGCTCGCCAGCAGGCCGGTGATGGCGTTGCGAATCCCTGCCTCGAAGCCGTCCTTCGCGCTGTCCTGGTAGTACTGCATCAGCTCGTTGACGTCTTGGCAGACACCGGCCGCCGGTATGCGCGCCTGGCGAGCGACGTGATGATCTGCTTCGCGCACGACGTTCCTGCGCCTCCGCTGTTTCCGGGCTGACAGGTGAAGATGCGCTCGCGACTCGGCGTCGCACCGATGCCTTTCGCGTCGAACGGCCCCTGCAGCTGGAACGATTGCACGCGATAGAGACGATCCTGACCGCCACCCGGCGCGAACATCTGCAACTGGTCGTCGGACTCGGCGAACGTCCGGCGCTTGAACGCGACGCCAATCCTGTGTGGCCCCGCTGTCGCGAAGAACCGGATCTTCTTCAGGCGGGCGTTGACGCGATCGAGTGCGCCGTTCTGCACCTGATCGTAGGCCTTCATGTCCTCTTCACCGCCGATCACCGTCTGTACACAAGCTTGTTGTCGAGCGTGACGACCAGCGGGTTCTCGAACTCCATCCCGTTGCCCCAGATGTGCGTCGCCATGTCGGCGATGTCGATCTGGTATTCGCCATCCGACGGGAGATCGACTTTGGCGAGGATGCCACCGCGCGTCCCAGCGGAAGACCGGGCACATGCGTCAGCTGCGCGCCCGGTCCCGCGCGGAACGTCCATCCCGCCCGGTCGTGCATCCGGCCGGCCCACCGCCTTCACGGCCACCGCGCGCGCGGCGATCACGTACTGCTCGATGAACGACGGCGATACCTGCAGCGCGGTCGCGATGTTGTCGAACCCCTCCGCCGATCGTCAGCAGGCAGCACCTCGCGTCGCATCGAAGTCGACGGCGAGAAGATCGCGAACAGCGTTCGCGTATTCCTTGCGATTGAGCCGATGCAGCACGACCTCGTCACGGACATGCTACTGGCCAGCGGCGTGATCCAGCGAGGTCTCGAGCCACGCGATCAGCGAGTCAGTCGCGGCACTCGATCCGGCTGGCGAGCGCCGGGTGGCGGCATCACGCGTCCGCGCAGCTTGCGTACGGCCTTCTCGAACACTTCGGCGTGCTGGCCGATGCTCTCCGGCGGTCACGCCCTCGAAACTGACACCGCCGATCTTCGCGCGATCGTTATGACAGCCAACACAGTACCTGCGTGATGGTCGCGATCGCTGCGCGTCGGCCGACTCGGGGCGCGGGTCGGGATTCGGACTGGGATCCGCAGCCCGGGCTCCGAGTCGCGGGTGCCTGCGAGACAGGCGCCGTCTGAGAGGCCGTGAACACGCCGGTCAACGAGCCCGCGAACAGCACGGCAGCAGCGCAATCACGCGATGGGCCTTGTGGAAACCTAGTCATGCGAGCCGCTTGTCTGAATTCTGAATTCTGAATTCTGCATTACGTCATCTACTTGCGTCTGGTGATAAGTATGCCCAGAGGCTTTCGAACGAGCGGCGCACGAACTCGTCGCCATTGCCCATCTGCGCATCGAATTCTTTCGTCGGCCGCGCTTCCACGGCTTCGCTCGGCCCGCGTCCTTTGTTCAGCATCTGCGACAGGCGGTCGTAGATCGTCGCTGTACATCTCGGCTCTGCTCCTTGATGTCTGCGAGGCTCAGCACCGGCCCGCGTCCGGGCACGATCCGCGTTTCCGCGTTCGCGATCGTCTGCAGCCGCTGGAGCCCGCCGACGATCCCGCCGATCCATCCGCCGGTCTGCCAATCCACGACGGGCCAGCCTTGCCCGGAGACGACATCACCAACCGCAAGTACGTTCTGCTGCGGAAAGTAGCACGTAGAGATCACCGTCAGTGTGCGCCGCGTCCGGGATGTGCGCCGTAGCTGAATGCCCGACTCCAGCTGCCAGTCGTGTAGAACGTCTTGTTCGGTTGCGCGATCTTCGGCAGTCGCGTGAATAGCTTTCCGTTCCACGACCACGTGACGTCCGTCGCCAGCCACAGCTTCGTGTTCTCCTGCGCGATGATCGTCTTGCCGGCCTTGCCGAGCACCTCGTTCGAACCGGTCTGCTCGGGATGCCAATGCGTGTTGAACATCGTGTGAACCGGACCGCCGCCGGGAAGGTCGTCACCGCTTTCATCAGCGCATCGGACGCCGCCGCCGATCCGCCATCGACGAGCAGCACCCCGCCACGAGTCGGTCTGCGCGATGACGTTAGCTTCGTCCGGGAATCTGCAGGACGAAAAGATCGTCCGCGAGCCGTGATGGCCGTCGCCTTCAGACGCCACTTGGACGCGCCCCGCCGAGCCGGGAGCGGGAAGGCGGGCGCACCCAGAACGATCCCGGCAGCACCGCCGATTGCGGCCTTCAGGACTGCCGCGTGTGTGAGCGTCCGGGGTCACCACGGTTCACGCTAAGTGTAGGCGTCTTCTATATCGGGATCCACCCCCTAAAACACAGCAGAATCTGGACCATGGCGTGTCGAACTCGTGCTCGTTTTGCGCCTGAAAACGCGCTGACTTCAAGGGGACGAACTGGCGGGTCCCACTCGGCCGAGCTCGGATAGCCAGTTCAGAACAACGTTCAATCGAGCCGCGCCGGCCTCGTCCCTGACCATGATGAACCGCTGGCCGTCGGCCGCCACGTCGTAGTTGGCGATCGTGATGCCGGCGCCGAACGCGTAGCGCTGTTCGAAGAGCGCACGCGGCGTTGAGAGCTTGATGTCGGGCGTCGTCGCGACCTCGACTGCCATCATCTTGTCGCCGTTCCGGTAGAAGATCTCTCTCCCGTTCGGATTCCACAGTGGTTGCGTCCCGCCTTCGGTCGAAATCGTCCACCGTCTGTCCGGTCCCTCGAACTGACGCAGATAGACCTCGTTCTGGCCCGACTCGTTCGAGACATAGGTAAGCCACTTGCCGTCGGGGGAGAGCTGCGCTCCGCCCTCGTAGGCCGTAGTCTTGAGCCAGGGACGCACCTGGGATGGATTCCGAAGCGAGAGCAGCAGGATGTCGAACGAGGTCTCCTGAGTGCTGCGCATGAACACCAGCGTTGTCGCCATCGGGGCCGACTGCGGCCGGATAGTCGTAGTCGGACGTTCCCATCACCAGCTGTCCCTGGCCGCTGCCTTCGGAATCCTGAATGCTCAAGCCATTAGGACTTCGGTAGATCACATGGCGGCCGTCGGGCAGCCACATCGGAAACGCGTTGATCACGATGTCTCTCGACGTCAGACGCGTGAAAGTGGAACGCGCGATGTCGTGGACCCAGAGATCGCCCGCCTGCACGAGCAGGCGGTTCCTGTCCGGTGCAATCCGCGGGTTCGAGTAGCTTCGGGGCAATTCGTTCACGGGCTGCTCGACACCCTCGCGCGACACCCATACGAGGCGGCTCACCGCAGTCGTTGGCGCATAGGCGACGGTCCCGGACGCCGAGATGTCGATCGACGGAAGACCTTGCAACTGCGTCGGAAGTTTTTCGATCGCCTGTGTCGCAGTCCCCTTCACCTCGAGACTATCGAGATCGAACGGCGCGGCCAGCAGCTCTCCGTCGCGAAAGAAGATCAGATGACCACTCGCCGCATAGAGCGGCATGGTGGCCCGGTCAATCACTGTGCGACGTTCGCCGGTTGCGATCGACACCGACTCGACACGCCACCGCTCGCCAGAGGCAGCGCCAAACAGCACGGTCTCACCACCCGGAAGAAAGATCGGCTGCGCGTGAAGTGTGTCGCCGTTCGATCCGCCCAGCATCGTCAGCTGCGTCGGTGTCCCACCCGAGGCTGCCACCTGCCAGAGCGCTCCGGCACGAACGAAGACGATGCGATTGCCCTCGCCCCACGTGGCGCCGTACAGGAAGTTCGCGCCATCCGTGACTGTCGTCACGAGACCATCCGCAAGCGAGACGGTGCGCAACGCTCCCGTGTTCGTGACGAGCCCGACTGAACGTCCATCGGGTGCGAAGAATGTTGCGGTGGCACTGTCGGAGCCTCGCAACGCCATGGCCTCGAACTGGTCGAGCGAGCGCAGGTAGACCTGTCGAGTCCCGGACCTTATGCCGACGAAGACGACGCGCGAGCCATCTGGCGAAACGGCGACGGTGCGATTCCCCGCGAACAGTTCGACACCCGTGGGAAGAGTGAGTTCCAGTCGTCTGACGGGAGTATGTGGCGGACGCGGCAGTGCCACTGCGGGTCCACAGGGCAACCATCGCGAGGCCAACGGCAACCGCGGTCACGGCCCATGGAACGAAACGCAGTCGCGACGACGGCATGAGCGTCGGCGCAGGCACCGGCTCTGATAGCGGCGCGCTCATCGCGTCTGCGATCTCGAGGCGCGCGTCCGCGGCGTGGTGCAACCGGCGGTCGGGATCCTTCTCGAGACATCGGCGAAGGAGCCGCCGCATCGGCGCCGGCAGATTCGCGGGCAACGCATTCCAGTCGGGCTCTCGAGTGAGAATCGCGGCTACCGCATCCGACACGGTCTCGCCGGTCTCGAACACCTGACGAGCCGTGAGCATTTCGAAGAGCACACAACCGAACGACCAGATGTCGGTGCGACCGTCCACTGGTTTGCCGCGCGCCTGTTCCGGGCTCATGTAGCCCGCGGTCCCAAGAATCAGGCCGGCTGACGTGGCTTCGATGGCGTACGTCGGTGACATCGAGAATGCCTGCGCCGGCTTGTGCTGATCGGAGGCGGCACCGTCCATCATCTTGGCCAGACCGAAGTCCAGGACTTTGATCGTCCCGTTCGGCGTGACCTTGATGTTGGCCGGCTTCAGGTCGCGATGAATGACGTTCTTCTCATGCGCGGCCTCGAGTGCGTCGGCGATCTGCCTGGCAAGGGCGAGCGCTTCGTCAAGAGCGATCGGGCCACGCGCAATGCGGTCCCGCAGCGTTGGGCCTTCGACGAGTTCGAGCACGATGCCGCTGGCGGCCGGCGTCTCTTCAAACCCGTACACGGCGGCGATGTTGGGATGGTTCAACGTCGCGAGCACTTCGGCTTCGCGCTGAAAACGCGCCAGGCGATCGGGATCGTGCGCGAAAGCGGGTGGCAGAACCTTGACGGCGACGTCGCGCTTCAGGCGTGTGTCACGCGCGCGATACACCTCGCCCATGCCGCCCGCGCCGAGCACCGAGTCGATTTCGTACGGACCGAGACGCACACCGCGTTCGAGCGACACTGCGTGCGCATTCTATCCGGTATTGCTCAGCTAGTGTCTCGTCGTCGCCGGTCGACTAAGATTCGATCGCATGAGTCAGCCGCTTGCGTTTCTCGACGGGCGGCGGGAAGTGGGCGCGCTGATGCGCGCTCACGACTGGTCCGAGTCGCCGCTCGGCCCGCCCGAGCGCTGGCCGCAGTCGCTGCGCACCGTCGTCGGGCTCCTGCTGCAGTCGCGGTTCCCGATGTTCGTCGCGTGGGGCGACGGAGCTCGGCTTCCTCTACAACGACCCGTACGCCGAGATCCTCGGCGCCAAGCATCCGCGCGCGCTCGGCCGCCGCTTCTACGACATCTGGTCGGAGATCTGGCCCGACATCAGCCCGCTGATCGACGCGGCCATGGCGGGCCAGGCGACCTATCGCGAGGATCTGCCGCTCGTCATGAACCGCAAGGGCTACGACGAGCAGACGTGGTTCACCTTCTCCTACTCGCCGGTCCGCGACGAGAGCGGCAGGGTCGCCGGCATGTTCTGCGCGTGCTCGGAGACGACGCAGAAGGTGCTCGCCGCAGCGCGGGCACTGCGCGAGCTGAACGAGACGCTCGAGCGCCGCGTGACCGAGGCGCTCGCCGAGCGCAAGATCCTCGCCGACATCGTCGAAGGCACCGACGCCTTCGTCCAGGTCGCGGATCTCGATTACCGCTGGCTGGCCATCAACCGGCGGCGGCCGACGAGTTCGAGCGCATCTTCGGCGTCCGGCCCAGGGTCGGCGACAGCATGCTCGACGCTGCTCGCGGAGCAGCCGGAGCATCAGGCGGCGGTGCAGGCGGTGTGGAGCCGGGCGCTGGCCGGCGAAGAGTTCACGGCGATCGACGAGTTCGGCGATCCGGCGCGCGACCGCCGCTTCTACGAGATGCGGTTCAACACGCTGCGCGATCGCGACGGCAACCGCATCGGCGCCTATCAGTTCGTCTACGACGTGACCGAGCGGCTGCGCGACCAGGAGCGGCTGCGGCAAGGCCGAGGCGGCGCTGCGGCAGGCGCAGAAGATGGAATCGCTCGGCCAGCTGACCGGCGGCGTCGCGCACGACTTCAACAACCTGCTGGCGGTGTTCGCGAGCGGCCTGCAGCTGCTGGAGCGCAACGTCAGCGGCAGAGCAGCGCCAGCGCGTCTTCGAAGGCATGCGCCGCGCCATCGCGCGCGGCACCGGCCTGACGCGCCATCTGCTCGCGTTCTCGCGCCGCCGGCCCGTCAATCCCGGAGTCGATCGACCTCGCCGCCCACCTCAAAGGCATGCGCGAGATGCTCGATGCGCTCGCTCGGCGGGCGACATCGATGTGCGAGATGGAGTTCGGCGCGGACGTCTGGCCGGTCGAAGTCGACGCCGGCGAGATGGAGCTGGCGATGCTCAACCTGTGCGTCAACGCGCGCGACGCCATGCCCGGCGGCGGCGTCATCACGATCGCCGCGGAGAACGCTGCAGGAGCGCGGACGGAGCGTCGCGCCGGCGCGACTTCGTCAAGCTCTCGGTCGCGGACACCGGCTGCGGGCATGCCGCCGGAGGTCACTGGCGCGCGTCTTCGAGCCGTTCTTCACGACCAAGGACGTCAGCAAGGGATCGGGCCTGGGCCTGCCGCAGGTCTACGGCTTCGCGCAGCAATCGGGCGGGCGAGTCACGATCGACAGCGAGGTCGGCGTCGGGCACCGTCGTGACGCTGCTGCTGCCCCGCTCGTTGCAGCGATCCGGTCGCGACGCCGGACTGCCGACATCGAGGCGCGCCGCTGCCTCGCAGCGACGGCGCACGGCGCGGGCACGTGCTGCTGGTCGAAGACGACCAGGAAGTGTCGGCGCTCACGCGCGAGATGCTCAGCGTCGCTGGGCTTCTCGGTCACCCACGTCGACCGAGCGCCGAAGCGGCGCTCGGCGCGCTCGCCAACGCCCGGCGCGTCGACGTCGTGCTGTCCGACATCATGATGCCGGGCGGCGTCAGCGGCCTCGAACTGGCGCGCGAGATCCGCGACGGCATCCGACCCTGCCGATCGTCCTGACGACCGGCTACGTCGAGGCCGCGGCGCGAATGAAGGACGGCGAGTTCGACCTGCTGCTGAAACCCTACAGCCTCGAGGCGCTGGCCGACGCGCTCGGCGTCGAAGTCACCTGAGTATCATCAACTCGCGTGGCACCGGCGGCGAGCTCTGGCACGCCCCGAGCCGGCGCGGAAAAAACGCGTCTTCGGCCGCTGCTCGGAGGCACACGTTTACCTTTCCTGCCATTTGCACCGCCGTCGCCCTGTGGCGGGCCTCCGCCGCGTTTTTACTAGTCCTAGCTTCGCCGATCCCGCGTCCGCCGGTGCGAGTGGACGCAGCCCGTCGGGTCGCCGGCTCTATCGATGCCAATACCACGACATCGATTGCCAGATGGACGCCCGCCTGCCGGGCCGGCGGCGCCCGGACCGGTAGGCATGCGTCCCCGATGCCCTTAGCGCTCAACCCGTGGAACCGATGCGGACGGACGTCCAGAACATCGGCGGCGTTTGGGTTAGGATGAGGCCCCATGAAACGCTTGCTTTGGCTCCTTCCGCTCCTCTTCGTCGCGGTCACCTCGCGCGGCACCGTCCACTCCCGCCAGCAGGGAGCGGCCGCCACTCTCGACATTTCTCAAGAGCGCCACCGACCGCGGCGACGTGCCCGGCGTCGTCGTCGCTGTCGTCAACAAGGACGGCGTCCTCTACAACGAGGCCTTCGGCAAGAGCAGCACGCTCAAGGACACGCCGATGGCGAAGGACACGATCTTCAACATGGCGTCGATGACCAAGCCGGTCACGTCGGTCGCCATCATGATGCTCGTCGACGAAGGCAAGCTGAAGCTGGACGACGAGGTGGCGAAGTACCTGCCGAAGTACAAGGACCCCCTCGTCATCAGCAAGTTCAACGATGCCGACGCCAGCTACGAGACGCGCCCGGCCAAGCGGCCGATCACCATCCGCCATCTGCTGACGCACACGTCCGGCATCGGCTACGGGTTCGCGAGCCCGATGCTGACGAAGATCATGCAGAAGACCAAGCAGACCGAGCTGGATCTTCCGCTCCTGTTCGATCCGGGCGAGAGCTGGGCCTACGGCGCCAGCACACGCGTCCTCGGCAGCGTCGTCGAGGCGATTTCAGGGCAGAAGATCGACGCGTTTCTCGGGTCGCGCATCCTGCGGCCGCTCGGCATGAACGACACGAGCTACCTGGTGCCGCCGGCGAAGTATCCGCGCGTCGTCGCGGTGAACGCGCGCGGCGCGACGGCAAGTTCGTGGAGCAGCCGGTGCCGGCAACGATGCCGGCCTCCGTCCAGGGCGACGGCGGTCTGTACGGCACCGCCGAGCGACTACGGCCTGTTCCTGCGCATGCTGCTCAACCGCGGCACGCTGGGCGACACGCGCATCCTGAGCGAGCAGTCGGCGAAGACGATGCTCGAGAACCACACGGGCAATGTGGTCGTGAAGCTGCAGCAGTCCGCGAATCCGGCGCTCTCGAAGAACTTCCCCGTGGGCGCCGGCAAGGACCGATGGGGACTCGGCTTCCAGCTCGCCGCCGAGAAGCAGCCCAACAGACGCAGCCCCGGCAGCGGCACGTGGGCGGGCATCTTCAACACGCACTTCTTCATCGATCCGAGCCGAGAGATCGGCGTCGTCGTGATGATGCAGACGCTGCCCTTCTATGACGAGGCGTCGATGAAGGTGTACGCGGGTGCCGAAGAGGCCGTCTACAGGAACCTGAAGTAGCTGATGAAACGACTCGCGTGCCTTCTTCCGTTTCTCGTCGTCGCAGTCACATCGGCGGCCCCTTCCCTTCCCCAGCAGGGCGCGGCCGCCCTTTCGACCTTCCTCAAGACCGTTACCGATCGAGGTGACGTCCCGGGAGTCGTGGTGGTGGTCGTGGAGAAGGACGGAGTCCTGTACCACGAGGCTTTCGGAAAGAGCCGCACGATCAGCAACACGCCGATGGCAAAGGACACGATCTTCAACATGGCGTCGATGACGAAGCCGGTCACGTCGGTTGCCATCATGATGCTCGTGGACGAAGGGAAGCTGACGCTCGATGACGACGTGGCGAAGTACTTGCCAAATACAAGAACCCACTCGTCATCAGCAAATTCAACGAGACCGACGCCACCTACGAGACGCGTCCAGCCAGGCGCCCAATCACAATCAGGCATCTGTTGACGCACACGTCCGGCCTCGGATACGCGGTCGGCAGCTCGATGCTGACGAAGATCATCGCGAAGACCAAGAAAACGGAACTGGACCTGCCACTCCAATTCGATCCGGGCGAGAGTTGGGCGTAGGCCCAGTACCCGCGTGCTCGGCGATGTCGTCGAAGCGATTTCCGGGCAGAAGCTCGATGCGTTTCTCGAGTCGCGCATCCTGGGATCGCTTGGCATGCGCGATACCAGCTACCTGGTGCCGGCGGCGAAGTATGCGCGTGTCGTAGCGGTGAACACGCGCGCCGCTAACGACAGCCTCACAGAACAGCCAGTGCCCGCAACCATTCCCGCGACCGTGCAAGGCGACGCCGGCTTATACGGCACGGCCGGAGACTACGGGCTGTTCCTTCGCATGCTGCTCAACCGCGGCACGCTGAGCGGGAAGCGCATCCTGAGCGAGCAGTCGGTCAAGACGATGCTCGCGCCCAACACCGGCAGCGTCGTCGTAAAGGAACAGCAGTCGGTGAATCTGGCGCTGTCGAGGAACTTCCCGTCGGGTGCCGGCAAAGACAAATGGGGACTCGGCTTTCAACTCGCCTCGGAACGACTGCCAAACCGGCGCTCGCCGGGAAGTGGCACATGGGCCGGCGTCTTCAACACCCACTTCTTCATCGATCCGAGCAAGGAACTCGGCGTCATCGTGATGATGCAGACGCTGCCGTTCTACGACGAGACGTCGATGAAGGTGTATGCCGGTGCAGAAGAGGCCGTCTACAGCCACGTGAAATAGTCACGCCGTGGCGCGCTCCCGCTTCGACGCGTTCATCAGCCATCAGAGCGGCGGGCGTAGTCACCTGCCGGCGGAACTGCAGCCCTTCTTCGTCTCCTCGAAGTTGTCGAACAGACGCCTTGCGTTGGCGCCGGCCAGCGTCTCGAGCCGGTGTGGTTGTCCCTTTTCAACCGGTAGCGCGCGACCGTGCCTTTCGCGCGCAGGAACTCGGCTTCGTTGCTTCATCTCGTCGTGCCATCGGTATTCGTCGTTTTCGCCGACGTACATGAAGACGCACATCTTCGAGATCGCCTGGAGCTTCGCAGCCGTCGGCTGCCACATGTAACCGGGGAACGCCGTGACCGACAGGAAGTACTGCGGGTTCAGGGCGGCGACGTGGAACGCCGCGATGCCACCGTTCGACGGTCCCGCGACGTGGAACTTGCCGCCATCGATCTTGTAGTCGGCGAGGATCATCTTGAGGAACTCGGGGAAGATCCGCGCGCCCTCCTCGAAGAACAGCTCGCCCGTCGGGCGCCGCCGGCGCCACGACGATGTAGCCGCGCTTCTCGGCCTCGGTTCGAAAATTACGGGTCAGCGTCCCGTCGACCGTGGTCATCGTCTGAGGTCCGCCGCCGAACACAATGATCCCCGGATACCCCTTCGCCGCGTCGTAGCCGGTCGGCAGCACAACCTTGTACTGGACCGTCATGTGGCCAACCTGCTTCGACTTGTCCAGGAGTTCAGCGCTCGCCGGCGCGGCACCGAGCGCACATAGCAGGAGCACTGCGCATATGGACAGCATCCGAATCACGGTCGATGATTCATCGTCATGGCGCGGATCGTAGCACTCCTCGGCGTCACCTCCGTGCCGCACGCCGCGCATGCAGGCCGCTGCGTCAGCCGGAGTTGAGTTGCGCGCGGGCGTAGCCGTGCCGAAAGCGCGGTCGTGGCATGTTCGAGTGGCGAACTATATCTAGCGAGACCGGCCGAACAGCTGGCCCCCGTCGATGACGGTGGCCTTCGTCGGGCCGTAGCCGCCATCGCCACCCAGGTGTCTTCGTCCAGTGCGCCATCGTAGTGCGGGCCACCACTCGGATGCCGCATGAAGTCGCCCGGCTTCAGTGGAGTCGTCTCCTTCGGTCGGAAGACCTCTCCTTTGTCTGTGTACCACGTGCCTTTGAGCACGATGATGTAGCGCTCGTCGGGGTGATAGTGCGGGCGGCTCATCACGCCAGCGGGAAGTCATTGATCGTCAGGTAGTAGCCTGGCTTCGACGGGTCCCCTTCGACAATCGCCGTCTCGACTCCGAGCGTGTTGCCTTCCGTAGGACGCCACGTCAGCTTGTCGAACTGGACACGAACGAACGGCCGTTCGGGGTATCCAGTGGGCAGCGTCACCGTCCCGGAGCCGGCGCCCTCCGGGTCGGCACGGGGTGCAGTCGCGTCACTGGCCGCGGGCGCTGGCGCCGACGCGCCGCCGCAACCCACCAGCAACAAGCCCGAGAGACACAGCGTCGTGCGTGCAAACCTCCACACTCTCATTGCACTCCTCCTCGCTCCTGAATTCTTCTTCTCGCGCTTCTTGACCTCGGTGTTGACGTCACCGCCCTCGCTCAAACACCTTCTAGTCAGATTGAGGCTCACATCGCCGCGCGCTGGCGCCAACTAGCGCTCTTCAGCGCGACGACCGCGCTGAGGACTCGACGACCACTTCCCCCAGCCGCCGACTTCCTCATCTGGATCAAGCGGCTCTTGAGACGGACGAAGATTCTCCGGGACGTTTTGCAGGTTGATCCGAATGCGCGTCCAGGTGTGGAAGCGTCCTCGCATCGCATCGACCAGCACGTCGGCCGGCTGGAGATGCGCCGCGGCGTCCGGGTGGCGCGCGCGCCAACGCTCGAGCCCGGCGAGCGCATCCTCTTTTTTTTCCGCGCGCCCGATCTCGATGAGCGGGCGCTTCGGTATCCGCCGGCGCGAGGGCTGCACGCGCGGCGGTTCATCCGCCTGCTTCTGATAGTGAGGAGGCCAGGGCGCGTCGCCCAGTCCCTCCTTTGCATGACGCTTGGAGAGTTCCAGCAACCCCTCGATCGAGCCGGCATGGGCGTCCATGGTCGCGTGCGGGTCGCCGTTCTGCTTACATCGATCGGGCATCGTTGCGATGGTGAAGTCACCGGGCTCACATGCCTCGATCTCCCCCCATGAGAGCGGTGCCGAGACACGTGCGTCCGGTTTGGGCCGCACCGAGTATGCTGCGGCGACGGTGCGATCCTTCGCGTTCTGGTTGTAATCGAGGAACACACCGTGCCGTTCCTCTTTCCACCACTTGCTTGTCGCCAGATCGGGCGCGCGCCGCTCGACTTCGCGAGCAAACGCGAGCGCAGCGCGGCGTACCTCGGTGAACGTCCACCGGCGCTCGATGCGCACGTAGATGTGCATGCCGCGGGATCCGGATGTCTTGGGCCAACCGACGAGACCAAATCGCTCAACGTGGTGTGAACCACGCCAGCGACTGTCCGGATTTGCGACCACTCCACGCCAGGCACGGGGTCGAGATCGATACGCAGCTCGTCAGGATGATCGAGGTCATCGTCGCGCACAGGATGGGGATGCAGCTCGAGGCACGCGAGGTTGGCCATCCAGGCCAGCGCGGCTGCATCGCGTGGCACGACTTCCTCAGCCGTGCGACCCGACGGGAATTTCAGTGCGACGACGTCGATCCAGGACGGGCGTGACGAGGGCGCGCGCTTCTGGTAGAAGAACTCGCCGCCGATGCCGTTCGGATAGCGCACGAGCACGTTGGGGCGATTGCCGGCCGCGCGCAGCGCGCCGGCCGCGACGGCGAGGTAGTAGCGGACGAGGTCGACTTCGTATAGCCGGCTGTCGGGGAACAGCACCTTGCTCGGGTTCGAGACGGCGACTTCCCGTCCCGCCACCGTCAGAACCTCGGATTCGACCCGGCTCGCCATCCCCTCACTATAAGTGGCCTGGGAGGCCTCGCTTCGGCCCTTGGCGAGTTTGTTACGATCGCTGCATGAAGACTTATGTTGCGCTGACGTCAGCCGTGCTTCTGACCATGACCAGCGTGCACGCGCAGGCCCCGGCAGCGGACAAAAGGCCTCTTCGTCGTACGCCGCTCCGCGCACGCCGTGGGGCGATCCGGATCTGCAAGGCACGTACACGAACAGCGACGAAAGCGGCACGCCGATGTCGCGCCCGCCTGAACTCGCAGGCAAGAGGCCGGAAACGTCACGCCGCAGGAAATGGCGCGCCTCGCGAAGGAACGCGCGGCCCGCATCGAGAAGACGGCGGAAACCATTGGCGGCACGGAGGACAACAATACCGGCGCGGGCCCATCGCACTGGTACGAAAACTACAACCCGAAGAACAGCCGGCCATGGATGGTGCTCGACGCACCCGACTACCAGGTGCCGCCGACCACGCAGGAAGCCAAGGACCGCGCCGCGGCGTTGAAGGCTGCACGGGGCGGCGGCGACGGCTACTACACCGGGCCTTTCCGTGGTCCCGAAGAGTTCACGGCATACGTGCGCTGCATCACGCGCGGCGTGCCGGGCTCGATGATGCCGGCGATCTACGGCAACTCATACGACATCACGCAGTCTCCTGGATACGTCGCCATCCGTTACGAGATGGTGCACGAGACGCGGGTGATTCCACTCGATAACCGTCCGGCCGCCGGCAACGCGTTCAAGAGTTACATGGGTGAAGCGCGTGGCCACTTCGAAGGCGACACGCTCGTCGTCGTCACCACCAACTATAAGGAGGCCGGCACCTACGGTGGCGCATCGTCCGCACTGAAGACGACCGAGTGGTTCAAGCCGACGGGCCCGAACACCGTGGACTGGTCGATCAAGTTCGAAGATCCGCACACCTGGACGAAGCCCTGGAGCTTCGGCATGCTGCTGACGCGCGACCCGCAATCGCAGGTCTTCGATACGCGTGCCACGAGGGCAACGAAGGCATGCGCGGCATGCTCAAGGCCGCTCGAGAGGCTGAAAAGAAACGGTAGTTGGGAGTTGGATTTTGGGAGTTGGGGGTTGACTAGTTGTGCTCCACCTCGTACCAATCTTCATGCAGCGACCAACCGGTGCACCGTAGACAACTGGTCCAACGCCACTGGTACCGACAGCCCGGACAACGCCCACGTGTCGAAAACGTGTTCCACACGGTGCCGCATCCACCGAAGAAGCCCTCCGGCGTCGGCGTGCGTTGACAAGACCATCGGCTCGATTCGTCAGGCTGCCACTCGCATAGCGGACATCGAATACGGGCCCGGGCACCTTCTTCGTCCAGGTTGAGATTCATGACGACGTCGACGTCCCGCGTCGACTCTCGCTTCAGAAGCCACCCGACCATCACAACCTCGATGCCGTTCGCACAAGGCTCCACACCACGTGCGCGTCATTCAAAGTCTAAAGCCTCCTGAGGCCGATTTCGATTGAGTCCGGCTCAGCCTTGTGGTCTCATTCGTCGCCATGGCGACAGCAGTCAAACGCGCAGGACGCGCATCATCGGCGTCGAGCTCGCACGGCTGGGCGACGCACCGTGCCTTCTTCACGGGTCTCTCACTGCTGATGGTGCTCGCCGTCTTCGTTGGCTTCTCGCGGAGCTATTACCTGAAGGAGCTCTACGCCACTCCCACGCTTCCCACGCTTTTCCACGTGCACGGCCTCCTGTTTACTTCATGGATGGCGCTCCTCGTCGTGCAGACGGGACTCGTCGCAACCCGACGCACTCCTGTTCATCGTCGTCTTGGTGTGGCTGGCGGAGTTCTGGCGTTTGCGATGACGGTTGCTGCGATAGCAATGACGGTGGATCTTGCGCGACGGAGCGCGGGCGCTCCCAACGACATCGGGTTGGCGTTCACCATCGTGCCGTTCTTCACGGTGATCGTGTTTCCTGTGCTGGTTGGGATCGCCCTGCTTTATCGGCGTCAGCCTGAAATCCACAAGCGCCTGATACTGATCGCCACCTTGGAGTTGGTGACCGCGGGCGTGGCTCGTATCCCTGGCGCCGGCAGCATGCCGTTCTTCTTCGTCCTCACGGACGCCGGCCTGGTTGCCATCCTGCTCTTTGACGTCGTCACGCGCGGGCGGCCGCACGCGGCCACCGTCTGGGGTGGACTGTTCCTGATCGCCACGCAGTTCATCCGCACGACCGCCGGCGCTACCGCGACATGGATCGCGTTCGCGCGCTTCCTGGCGCAGTAGTTGGTCAGGCTTGCGAGTAGCTGACCAGTGCCAACACGGTGGCCCGGCAGCCACGTGAACCCCGCCCGATTTTGAACATTCAGGCCCGGCGGCCTACACTCCCGGAACGTCTGGCGGACCGCGCCAGGCACAACGCAATGGAGGATCTATGCCCCGGCGTACCCTCGGGTTCTTATTCGTGATCGTTGCGATACTCGCGGTTCCTGCTCTCAGCTTCGGCCAGTGGCTGAAATATCCAACAGAAGGCGTGCCCACGAATGCCGACGGCACTCCCAATCGAAATGCCCCGACTCCACGGCTGCCCAACGGAAAGCCCGACTTCTCGGGGCTCTGGCATGCCACAAATCCCGCGCGGTGCGGTGGCGGCGGCGGTCAGTTCATCGAGTGCGGCACCGAGATCGGCGGGTCGCCGCTTGGCGGCAATCTGGGGAGGAACCTGCCCGAGGGGCTGCCCTACCAGCCGCATGCCGCGAAGCTCGCAAAGGAGCGCAGAGCGGATGACAGCCGCGACGATCCGCACGTGCGCTGCCTGCCAGACAACCCGCCACGTGCATGGACATTGCCGCATCTCACGAAGATCATGCAGACGCCGAAGCAGTTGGCGCTGCTCTACGAGGTGAACGCGATGTATCGGCAGATCTTCACGGACGGACGCCCCTTTCCCGGAGGACCCCACGCCGACGTGGAACGGGTACTCGGTTGGCGCGTGGGAAGGCGATGCGCTCGTCGTCCGGACGCAGGGCTTCCGCGATGATCTGTGGATCGACACCGGCGGCAGCCCGATGAGCGATATCGCCAAGATGACCGAGCGGATCACCCGTCCGAACTACGGGACGCTCAACATCGAGCTCACCATCGACGATCCGAAGAACTACACGAAGCCGTTCACGGTCAGCTTGAGCCAGCACATCGAGCTCGACACCGAGCTCGTGGACGAGTTCTGCCTCGAGAACGAGAAGCTCGTACGAGCGCATGCAGCGATCGCGAGGGCTGGAATAGACCCTCACCGCCGAGGCGCTGTCTTCCGCCGCAACGGAAGCAGCGCCGCAATCGCTCCTCCCGCAAGTAGAGTCCGGCCCACGCCAGCAGCGCCGTTGTGAGCGGAACGAGGATTGGGTACGGTTCCCCAAGCCGCGCGTACTGCGAGATGGCGCCACCGAGGTAGCCGGTGAGCAGCACCACGCCCAGCATCGCCGTCGGAGGAGTCAGGTACAGGGCCACGCACGTCAACTGAACGAGCGCGATGCGCGGCAACATCATCGGGTCCCATCCGATTCTTCCCCACTCCTTCACTACCAGGGGTCGAACGTCAGCTTCCATCGCGCGCTCATGAGCAGAATCGACATGGAGCCGAGGGACAGAATCCAGCCAGCCAGAGGCAGCAACCGTACCATGCCGCAAATCCTACGGCACCGGGTGCGCTTCGTGTCAAGAAATCAGCCGTGCCTGATTTGGCTGGCCGACTGCTGACGCATACGATACGAGCGTGACCTCGCAGCGATCTCCGTTTGCGCGCAGGCGAACCAACTCGCTCCCCGACTTGGTTCGCATCCTGCCGCCACGACAGCTGAATTATCTCTGGCTCGCGATCTTCAGCACGTTCGCGATGATCGGATTCGTGCTGGACATCCTCACGCGCGGCCGACAGCCCGCGACGCTCCTCGCGCTGAACGTGATCTTCTCGGGGCTGTTGGCGGTTGGCTACGCGATGGTCTCGATGCCAATGCGCAAGTGGGGTTACGGCGCGATGGTTGCGGCTCACATGTCGTACTGTCGTGATCGTCCCTCGTCTGTTCAGCCTTCAACCGGAAAGCTCACCTGGGCGCGTGACCCTCGACGCGGTCGGCATTATCGTCACCGTGGCCATCGGGTACACCTGCTTCCTGCGGTTCATCACCGTCACCGCCACCCGCTACTGTACGCGCGCAGGCGGAGATCGACCTCGCGCGCGACATTCATCGTGTCCTCGTGCCGGCGGTCGAGAAACGGATTGGCGACTTCGAGTTTCTCGGCCGGTCACACGCGAGCGGCTCCTGCGCGTCCGCAACGGGGCCGTGGAGGAAGTCACGTCGCCGCAGATCGCTGTCGGCATGTTCGACAGGACGACTTTCAGCTCCTCGTCGGCCGAGTGCATGCCCGGCGATCTGTTCGCGCTGCTGACGGACGGGCTGATCGAAGTGTTCAATCGCGACCGTGACGAACTCGGCTTCGACTGGGCGAAGGGCGTGCTGCGATCGAGCGATAGTCAGCCGCTGTCAGCGATCGCCAACCGGTTGCTTACGGACGCACGCGCCCACGGCGCTCAGCTCGACGACCAGACGGTCCTGCTGATTCGCCGAATTCGACTCTCGGGCGCGCGAAAGAGCCTAATATTTCTCTGTGCCTCACCGCCTCGGTGTGCTGTACTCATCGGGGCGAGTAAAGGATTACGCATGCGTTGGCTGGTGGTACTTACGATCGTCCTCACGCCGGGAACTGCAGTCGCACAGGGAACGTCTCAAGCCGCCGCTCAATGCGAGCGGCTGGCTTCGCTGTCGCTGCCGAACACGACGATCGCAGCCGCGGAGGTGGTGAACGCGGGCGCGTTCGTCGTGCCTGGCAGCGCGCCACGGGAGGGAGGCGGATTGTCGGCACTCGCCGGCACGATCGGCCCCGTGCCTGACGTGCCCGGGAGAGTCACGGCCAACACGGCCGGTCTCGGACCTGGGTACAACGGTGGCAAAGGCATCCCGCCGTTCAGCACTCTCCCCGCGTTCTGCCGCGTCGCGGCGACGCTCGAAGCTCATCGCCCTCTTCGGACATCCGCATGGAGATGTGGCTGCCAGTCGCGGGATGGAACGGCAACTTCCGCGGCACCAGTCCCAACGGCCTTGGCGGGGTCGCTCAACTACAACGCGATGGGCGTCGGCGTGACTGACGGCTTCGCGATCGCCAGTACCGACACCGGGCATCAAGGCGGCGACACCGCGTGGATGCGGGATCCCGGACAAGCTGACCGACTTCGCAGGCCGTGCCATGCACGAGACAACGGTCGTCGGCAAGGCGCTCGCGACGATGTATTACGGCACGGCACCGCAGATACCGGTACATGCTCGAATGCGGAGGCGGCTCCGCCGCGGCGTTGCACGAGGTGCAGAAGTATCCGGCCGACTACAACGGCGTCGTCGTTGGCGGCCACGCGGCGCATCTCACCCGACAGATCTTCGGGCAGCTCTGGCTCTGGATGGCGGCACATCCAAACGGCGTCGCCCTCCTTCCAGCGTCGAAGCTGACCGTCATTCACGACGCCGTGCTCAACAAGTGCGACATGCTCGACGGCGTGAAGGACGGGCTGCTCGAGGATCCGATGAAGTGCACATTCGATCCGAAGGAGATCGCATGCAGGGCCGGGGACGGGGCGAACTGCCTGACGGCAGCGCAGGTCGAAGCGGTGCAGAAGATTTACGCAGGGCCAACCAATCCGCGCACGAACGAGAAGGTCTGGTCACCGCTCTTTCGCGGCAGCGAGCTGGACTGGAGCTTCTTCACCGAGTCAGCGGCGCCAATCGGCATCGCAACGAGCGCGATGCGCATGATTCTCAACGATCCGAGCTGGGACTATCGCGCCGTCGATTTCGATCGTCACGTCGCCGCGGCCGATCGGTCCGACATCGCGCGCGTCAGCGCCTCGAACCCCGACATCTCCGGCTACCTGCGGCGCGGCGGAAAGCTGATTCTCTCGGGTGGCTGGAACAACGCGCTCGTGCCGGCCGGCGCGGTGCTCGACTACTACAAGAGCGTCGAGGCACAGATCGGCATCAAGGACACGCGAGAAGGCGTGCGGCTCTACATGGTTCCCGGCATGATCGAGTGCAACGGCGGACCCGGCACGGACACCTTCGATATGCTCAGCGTGATGCGGCGTTGGGTCGAGAACGGTGAGGCACCCAACGACGTGCCCGCCTCGCGCGTCGAGCATGGCAAGGTCGTGCGCACGCGGCCGCTGTGCCCCTACCCCCAGGTCGCAACGTACCGAGGGAGCGGGAGCACTGACGAAGCCAAGAACTTCGTTTGCAAGTAGGAACCACGAAGTTCACGCCGCGAACGGATTCTCGTCGGCGGTCGGACCGTAGACCGACGGCACCGACAGATTGAGCAGCCGCAGATACACGAGCAACTGGCCGCGGTGGTGATACCAGTGATTCAGCATGATCGCGCGAACGACTGCGACGCGCGGCATCGCCATCAGATCTCGCCCGTCGCTCTGCAACCGCCATGTGACGGCCATCTTCGCATCGTCGTATGAGCCAAGTAAGCGCTTCGCCTTCGCGACACTCTCGGCCAGCGTCGGCACGAGCTCTGCGGCGGTCGCCGCTTCTGGTTGCACGAATGCCGGTGGCCTGGGAATAACGTCCGCCGCGGCGAATTCGGCGACAAGACCCGGCACGGTGGCGACGTGCAACGCCAGCTGACCGAGCGACATCGATTTCGGGTGCGGCCGCCACGTCAGATGCTCCTGCGGGATCCGCTCGAGCACACGCCGTGTCGTTGTCGCTTCCTGTTCAAGCTCCGCCAGCAGACCATCAATGATCTTCATGTCGTCCTCCTAGTGCGCCTCGGCTTCGGCAGCCTTGCGGACGCGCGCGTGCATCGCGCTCCACCCGGTCGCCATGCGCGAGCGATTTTCTTCGGGAACGGGCCCACGACCGTGTGGGTGAACTTGATGAGCGTGCCGTCCGGCGTCTCGCTGAGGCGATACATCATGTTCGAGGTTGCGCCTGTGGACATGAAGAGCGGTCCCCAGATCTCGAGCAGCGTCGGGCGCTTGATGCTCTGGACGAAGCCCCAGAGATGTCCGTTGTCGCCGCCGAGGTCGCGATACCAGCGGCCGCCCGGGTGTGTCTCGAGGACCATCGGCAGCGGAGTGCCGTCCGGCGTTTCGTTGAGGCGTCCGATCTGCGCGACGAGCGACTTGAACGTCTGCTCGATCGACGCGTGCACGTCGATTTCCTCCGTGATGGTGAAGGTCTGATTCTCCAGGGCTGATGCTATCGTGCTCATTTGTTCTCCTCCGCGTGTGCCTTGATGCGCCGGAGCTGTCCGCGCCAGTGCTGGGCAAACATCCCGCTCCAGTCGTGGATCGTGCGTAGTGTTGCTGCGTTGGTTCGATATAGAGTGCGGCGGCCGTCGCGCCTCATCGTCACGAGATCGACGTTGAGCAGCACCTGCAGATGCTTCGAGACCGACGGCTGCCCGAGCTCGAGCTCGTCGGCGATCTCGCCAACTGAGCGTTCGTCTGCTGCGATGAACTCCAGGATTTGCCGGCGACGAGGCTCGGCAATGGCGTTGAATGCGTCTGAGATCGTGGACGCCCGAGGCATGACTGTTTATATATTCCCATAACGGAATATGTCAAGTCAGCCGTTCGCTACTTGCAGATATGTCGAGTCTCTCCGGCAGTGAGTGGGATCTGCGAAGCCTTCAGAAGAAGCGCAGGAGTGCGTCGATGGTTTCTTTCTGTGTTCTCCTCCATCAGCCAGTGGCCCGTATTCGCCATACCACTGCGCTCGCATTCACTGCCACCAGCTTTCCCTGCTCGCCGAGGGCACGGCCATTGGCCCTGTCGCCACCGATCGTGAGCACCGGCATCGCCAGCCTGGTCCTGGCCAATTGCGCGAACTCGATCGCCGCGCGCGGAAACGACTCGAAATACGGACCACGCCGAGCGCATGCGACCCGGGCGAGCGGACGCGGCGGTGTAGGCCTGGCGATCGGCCTCGGGAATCGATTGCGTGCGATCGGCCGCAAATTCGTTCCAGTAGTAATCGAAGTAGGTGCGCTCGCGCCCGCTGACGAGCGCCTCGGGCGTCGAACCGTGAAATCGAAAGTGCCAGAGCCCCGGATGATTGTGGATCGCCTCCCATCCATCGACGCCGGGAATGAAGGCATCCATGAGCACGAGCTTCTGCGTCTCCGCCGGAAAGAGCGCTGCATACGCGTAGGCCACCATCAATCCGATGTCATGTCCCACGACAATCGACGTTCGTATGTCGAGTCCGGCCATCAGGCTATGGATTCGTCTCGCCGCGCTCGTCAGGTCGAGGCCGTCCGTTGGAACATCCGATTCCCCGATGCCCGGCAGGTCCGGAGCGATTACCCTGAACTGTCCTTCGAGACGCGGAATCAACGGCCGCCACATCAAGGACGTCTCCGCGTATCCGTGGAGTAGAAGGATCGCAGGCCCGTCACCCGCGGTGACGTAGTGAATCTTCAATCCATCGACGTCGGCAGTGGGCACGATGACTTCTCCTGGGACTTGTGTGGGGTGGGGTAACGCGGGGGCCTTGCGTGGATGTACATCGAAGACGGCGGCCACGAAGACCACGACGATCGCGAAGCTCACGATATCCGAAAGGACCTTCGTGTTCTCCGTGATCTTCGTCTCAACAAGATCTTTTACTTACCGACGGCCTTCCAGAGATCGGCCTTGGTCAGTGGCGTGTTGCCTCTGTGCACCGGGATGTACTGCACGAAGTCGAGGTTCAACTTCTCCACAACCGGCTGCAGCGCTTTGATGTGATCGTTGGCCTGCTGTCCCGCGGCCGGTAGCGTGTAGTCGGCCTGGAACAGAATCTTCTCCTTCGGAATGAACGCGATCGTCAAGCCGTTCGAGTGCGGCGTCGGGGACACGTGATAGAACTCCACGGTTCGCGAACCGTCCGAATAGACCTTCTTCTCGCCAATCGTTTCGATCTTCACCTTCTTCGGGCTCTTCGCCAGCGTGTCGCTCAACAGCGTTCTCGGCGTGTTGAGTGCCTTCTCGAAGAACTCCTTGTTGTTCTGTTGCGTGACGATGGTCACGCCCTCGGCCACGAATGCCGGCAGTGCGCCGGTATGGTCCGAGTGCGGGTGCGAGTTCCACACGTAACGCAGCGGCTTGTTCGGAAAGAGCTTCTTCGTTTCGGCGATGTACACCACGCCACGGGCCTCCGGCTGGCCCGCTTCGAGCATCATCACGTAGTCCTTGAACTCCACGAGGATCGAGTCGTAGCTGCCGGCGCCGGTCGTGAGCCGATAGAGACCGTCACCGAGCTTCTCTGCCGTCACGGTCATCGCAGGCGCGCCACCCGGAGCGCCTCCCGGGGGAGGACCGCCGGCGCGTCCGGCCGGCGGCGCAGGCGCGGGAACGAGTGTGGCGACGTCGGACGGATTCAGTTTCGCACTCGTCACCTCGACCTCGAAGAACGGCCATCCACCGCGCGTCTGGACGACCTTCGCGGGCGCCATCGCGCCGCCGAAATCCTTCCAGCCAGAGTAGGTGGCGACGATGTGCATATCGCCCATGATGTTTTCGTTGAGCCAGGTCTCGACGCGTTCGATCTGATTCCGGTCGTTGACGTAGCCGTTGATCACGTAGCTCTTGCCGGACGGCGCCTTCACCGTCGGGCTCCAGCTCAGGACGGTGTACTTACCGTCTTTCTTCGCGGTGGCATTGTTCGCCTCGGCGCCTTTCAGGAAGCCCCATGGCGTGAGGTAGAAATCCACGGAGTTGCCCCACGGCTGCGCGACATCGGCCTGCTGCGCCGTCACCTGCGCGAAGAACGTGCCGGGAGCGGTTGTCGTGGACCCACCTGGTCCGATGTTGTTCGTGGCGCCGCCCTGACGCGTGGCAGGCGCGTTGAGATCGATCACGCGGACGTAGTTGGTGATCGGCCGCATCGGGTCGTGCGTCCCCTGGCAGTTCATCTGGGTAGCATTGGCTCCGCACTGCTGGAACGCTACATCTTTGGCCGATCCTGAATACGTGACGGATGCGGGATCGCCCAATGCCTTTTTCGCGCTGGCGATGACGGTTTTTGCGTCCTGCGCCATCGCGGTCCCACCGAGGTACGCGAAACAGATAGCGACGAAAGCCAATTTCTTCACCACAGCGACTCCTCCTCTAATATTGCGGCAAACAAGATACGTCATTCGGTGATCCTCGGTCTACAGTCTTCGGTCCACGGTCCACGGTCCAGTCCGACAGTCAGTCCACCTTGATCTTCCGGCGGAATTGCTGGTTCTCGTTGCAGACGAACTCGATCGGCTCCTCGTCCGCCATCACGCGCTGGTTGACGCGGACGGTGAACGGCTTGGTCAGCGCCTTCGGGTCCTCGACCGTCACATCAATCTCGAGCTTGCCGAATATCGGTCGACGGAAGCGCTCGGTGAACATCGCCTGACCGCTGTACGGCGTCCCACGCACATCGAGCCATCCGTCAACCGGGCTCTCTTCTGCCCCGCGAAGATTGTTCGTCTCGACAACCAGCGTGTCGCCCTCCCAGCGCCCGACTGAATAGCCGTACCACCACGGCTGTGGCTCGCCTTGCTTCGGAAGCTGCCGTCCGTCCATGTAGATGTAGCGCAGGCCGTAGTTGGATTCGTAGAGGATCGCGATCAGCTTCGGGGTCTGGATGATCTTCCGCGGCTGTGGCTGCATGTGGAACTGCGTGATTCCCATCGGCATGCAGTTCGCGTCCGGATTGTCCTTCATGTCGCTCGCCATCCGCTCCTTCTTGAGAGCTGCGGCCCACGGCGTGAGCGGCAAACCACCAGGAAAGTTCGTGGCGATATCCCAGAACGCGCCCAGTGGAGGCGACTTCGGATCCGGCGCAAACGTCGGCACCTGCGGTTCGACGACGACATCGCCCCCAGCATTCACACGGCCTTGTTGCTTGAACAGTCCCGCGAGCTCGGACGGAAGTGGCTCCTGGTCGGCCCTCAACCAGTTGCCCGAGAGATCGGGCTTGCCGTCCGCCGTCCGCGGCGCGGGCGCGTCTATTCGCACCTGGCCCTTCCCGTCACGCGGGACGCTCGGATCCTGAAACTTGCCCCACTGAGCGGAGAGCGACACTGAACAGACCAACAGCAGGACACCCGCACTCGAAATCGCGTGCCTCATCTTCGCCTCTCAGTTAATCACGAAGTCCACGAAGGACACGAAGTTCAGAGGAACGGAACGAAGTCATGCAGGACTCTTGTCCACGAATCTCGTTGATGGAATTATGCCCTCAGTTTGGGAGTTGGAAGTTGGGAGGTCGGCCTTCGGGGCTGGCGGCAGCCCTGCCGGAGGAACAAAAGGCGATGCCGATTCGTCACTCGACGTGGCCGATGCGCGCACTCTTCACATCAACGCTGCTCGTGGTCGCAGGATTCGCGATCGGCTACGCCCAACCAACTCCTCCGCAGATCACACGCGACAACGTGATCCGGCTCCAGGTCGCATGGACGTACCGCACTGGCGAAGCCGACGCCCGCTTCGCCACCACTAAACCAGCCTCCTTCGAAGCCACTCCCATCGTCGTCGACGGGACGATGTATGTGGGAACACCCCTGGGGAGGGTCATCGCTCTGGACGCCGCAACTGGTCAGGAACGCTGGATCTTCGATCCGCTAATCGCACGCAACATCCAGTACGACGATTTCGCCAACCGAGGTGTGTCGACATGGCTCGACGAGGCGGCGCCGACGGATACGCCGTGCCGGCGACGAATCTTTGCGGCCACAGCGCAGTCGCAGCTGATCGCTCTCGACGCGCGGGACGGACAGCCGTGCCGTGACTTTGGTGCGAACGGCATCGTCGATCTCAAAGCTGGCCTTCGTATTCCGCCGTTCGAACCGCACGCCTACTCCATCACCTCTCCACCTGTCGCAGTGAATGGCGTCGTCATCACCGGATCGTCGATCGGTGACAACTCCCGCCCCGATCCCGGCAAGCGGTGAGATTCGCGCATACGATGCGCGCACGGGCCGGCTTGCGATGGACGTGGGACCCGATCCCGCAGGACCCGAGCGATCCCGCGTATCCGGAATGGCGAGGCGCGCTCGCGCACAAGGGCGGCGGCGCCAACGCGTGGTCCACCCTCGTCACCGATGCCGAGCGCGACCTCGTGTTCGTGCCTACGGGCAGCGCTGCACCCGACTACTACGGTGTGCTGCGGCTTGGCGACAACCGGTATGCGAACTCAATCGTGGCGCTGCGCGCCACGACAGGCCAGCGAGTGTGGGCGTTCCAGACCGTTCATCACGATCTGTGGGACTACGATAACGCCTCGCCGCCCGCCCTCGTCACGCTCACGCGCAACGGCACTGCGCTGCCAGCGGTCATACAGGCAACCAAGACAGGGATGCTATTCGTGCTCGAGCGAGAGACCGGCCGGCCCATCTTCCCGGTCGAGGAACGCGCCGTTCCCGCGAGCGACATCCCGGAGGAGCAGGCGTCGCGGACGCAACCGTTCACGTCGCTCACGCCGCCGCTCAGCCCACATCGTTTCACCGTCGATCAGGTCTGGGGAATCACCGCAGCCGATCGCGACGCTTGTCGCGCGGCGATCGCACCGTTGCGGAACGAAGGCATCTTCACACCACCGAGCACCAGAGGCACGCTGGTGATGCCAGCTCGAATCGGCGGCGTGAACTGGGGCCACGTCGCCGTCGATCCGGTGCGTCAGGTGGCCGTCATCGCGGTGAACCGCATTGCCGAAATGGTGCAACTCATCCCGCGCGAGGGCTTCGATCTCCAGCGCGCACGAACCGAGGAGCAGACAAAGCTGGGCGACGATTTCGAATACAACATGATGCGAGGAACGCCGTACGTCATGCGGCGGCGTCTGCTGCTGGCGCCGTCCCGGCTTCCCTGCACTCCGCCTCCCTTTGGCGCGCTGGTCGCAATCGATCTCGAGGACCGGTCGGAGAAAGTGGGAGGTGCCACTGGGGTCGATGACGTCGATGCTCGCTCCCGATGTCGCGCCGCAGACGAAACCTGACTGGGGCTCAGTCAATCTCGGCGGCGCCGCCGCTACCGCAAGTGGTGTCGTGTTCATCGGTGCGGCGCTCGATCGGCGCCTCCATGCCTATGACGTCGAAACCGGGCGTGACGTTGTGGCAAGGAGAATTGCCGGCCAGCGTCAAAGCGACACCCATGACGTACCGGCTCGCTTCGGGCGCGGAGTATGTGGCTGTCGCCGCAGGCGGTGGTGGCGCGTGGGGTACAGGCGACTATGTGGTGGCCTTCCGACTCCCATCGCAATAGCGAGGGCGACAGCAGACCAAGCCACCTCGTAGCTTACGGTGACACTGGTGGCGGAGGCGGCGGGACTGAATAGTGCAAGTGCACGATCTTCCAGCCTCGGTCGGTCCTTTGATAGACGTGGCTCTCCCAGCCCTTCGACTCGATCGGCTGACCAGTCGCCATCTTTCCCTTGAATACCCAGTCGAACGCAAGCCACGCCGAATCACCCATCGTGTGAATCGACACGTTGCTTGGTTGTAAGTCGCGCTCGGTCAACGACTGTTGCAGGAACTTGACATAGACCTCATCGCGAATTTGATCCCAACCTTGAAAGCGCCCGAACGGCGTCACGGCCACCGCGTCAGGGCTTTGCAGCCAGATCTCCGATCCGAGCGCCAGGTCTGCGGCATTTACTGACTTGAGGTAGTTATCGAATACCTGCCGGACGGCGCTTTCGTCCTGCTGAACATTCGACGTTGGAGCCTGACAGCCAGCGAGACATATGAACGCGCCCAACGTGACTACGAGCCGCGCCTTCTCCGTAGCACTCCGAATGAGTCGCGTCACCGCGCCGCTCCGGCGGCAAGAGTCTGCACGACATATGCGCTCACGTCGCGGATCTGCTCCGGCGTGAACGAGCTACGGAACGGCGGCATGTTGTTCCGCCCCGCGGTCACGGTCTGAATCGCGGCGTTGAAATCCGCGACTTTATCCAGCGGCGCTCCACCCGTGTGGCCGCCCTTTCCATCGTCGCCGTGGCACGCCGCGCAGTTCGTCGTGAAGATCCGTTTTCCCTCGACGAGATTCGCGTCAGCGAGGCGAGGCGTTGCGGCGGCTACCGCGGGTGCCGCTGCCGGCGTCGCGGCGGCATTGCGCGACACAGGCGTACCGGCCTGAGCGGGACCAAGTGTTCCGTCGAGTGCGAACAGCCACACACTGTCGCCGCGTGCGGATCCGATCAGCGCGCTCCCGGCAGAAAACGCGAGCAGGTATTGCTTGCCGTTGCGCTCGAACGCGCTGACGGGCGCGTGCATGCCGGCGCCGGTCTGGAACTCCCAGAGCTGCTTGCCGCTCACCGAGTCGAGCGCCGTCAGCCGGCCGTCGTTGCGACCGACGAACAGCAGTCCGCCTGCGGTCGCGAGCGTGCCGCTGTAGCACTGCTCCGGCCACTGATATCGCCACGCCAGCTTGTTCGTCGTCACATCGAGCGCCGCGATGATCCCTGTCCGCGCGACGCGCGTGAACGTCGTCGCACCACCGAGAAATGCGACACCATCAGTGGGGGTGACGAACTTGGGATCGCCGCCACCTGTGAAGCCATTGATCACTGACGATGCACAGACGAACATCCGCTGCTGCACCGGATCGTACGAGCTCGGCGGCCAGCTGGCGCCGCCCCAGATGCCGGGCGCGACGATCGTCGGATCCTTGCCGACGAACGGCGTGAAGATGCGGCCGTCGTTGACGAGCGCATGTCCTTCCGGCGCGATCTCGATCAGTTGGGGAACGATGGCGTCGCCGCGCGGGAAGGGCTGGGTCGCGGCGGTCTTCTGACGCGGTTCTTGTGGCACCGGCTTCTCGTCGATGCCGATCAGCGGCTTCCCTGTCTCGCGATCGAGGATGTACGCCCAGCCGGTCTTTCCCACTTCGGCGATCGCCTTGCGCGTGCGGCCGCCCACGTTCACATCCATGAGGATGACCGGATTGACTGCGTCGTAGTCCCAGATGTCGTGATGCACCTGCTGGAAGTGCCAGCGATACTTTCCCGTGGCCAGCTCGATCGCCAGCATTGACGCCGCGTACAGGTTGTCGCCAGCGCGGAAGGCGCCGTTGTAGTCAGGCGCGGCATTGCCCGTTGAGAAATAGAGAAGACCGAGATCGAGATCGACCGCCGGCGTCTGCCACATCGCAGCGCCGCCGTACTTCCACGCGTCGTTGTCCTTCGGCCACGTATCGTGACCCGGCTCGCCCGGACCGGGAATCGTGTAGAAGGTCCAGATCAGGCGGCCGTCCTTCGCGTCGTACGCCTTGACGCGACTGCGTGTGCCGCGATCGCCACCGGCGAAGCCGATGATGACCATGCCGCCGAGCGAAGTCGGGATTCACGTACAGCGGCGCGGCGGTGATCGAGAAATTCTCCTGCCAGCGCTCGGCCTGGATCGACCATGCGACCTTCCCCGTCGCGCGATCGAGCGCCACGAGCCGGCCGTCGAGCTGCCCGATGAAGACCTTGTCCTCGCTGATCGCGACGCCCTTGTTGTTCCACCCGCAGCAGACCGAGGTGATGTTCGGATCGAGCTTCGCTTCGTACTGCCAGAGAATCTCGCCGGTATCGATCGACAGCGCGAACACGTCGTTAGCGCCGGTGCTCACGTACGCCACGCCGTCATAGACGAGCGGCGCCGCGAATCCCGAGTACTGCGGCTGGGTGCCCGATCCCCGCAGGCGCGTGCGCCACACCCCTTTGAGCTGCGCGACGTTGGTGCGGTCGATGGCCTTGAGCGGCGAATAGCGCTGGTTGTAGAGGTTGCCGCCGTTGGTCGGCCAGCTCGTGGTGGGGTGCGCCGTCAGCTTCGTACCGGCGAAATCGTGTCCACCCTGCCTGACCTGCGCAAGGCCGGACGGAACGAGTAAGACGGAGATAGCACCGAGCGCCGCGAAAAACGACAGACGCATAGTCCCCCTTCACCTGTCCGAAGTTCGCCGCATTGTTTCACGAGATGTATCGCCAGGGAAACGCGGCGGCACTCACAACTGTATAACCAGCATCGAGCCGATGGGCGCCGGCACCGCCGCCGGCCCGGTTTCGTAGGGAGGTAAACATGCGAGCGATCTACTTCGCCTTGACGATGCTGCTGATCCCGAGCCTGTCGGGCGCCAATACGTCCGCCCTGACAGGTACGTGGATCTCGGCACCAGATGAAATCCCCCTGAGCACTTCGTTCGCCAAGGTCCTTGATGCACGCGGGCGAACCGTTCCTGCATCGACGTCAATCGAGCACGCGAGCCTCTTGCTCGGAGACGTGAAGAGCAGTAACGACGTCCGATCCGATCATGCGACGACGGTGAAGCACGCCGAGCGGCGATACCCCGACAATCCGGAAGCGGCCTGGACGATCGAAGGCTTGCAAGTGGAGGTCGCGACGTTCACCGGAACACGGGGCGAGATCGAAGTGCGCGTCGATTTTCCAGACGGTCGCGGATCGTTCTGGGAAAGGCTGCGCCGCGCCTCCGGCAAGCGACAGCAAAGCGGTCCCTGAAGCGAGGCCTGCGCAGTCACCAGCCCTATAATGGGCGCACAGTGAATAACATTGACGAGGCGCGTCCGAAAACGCACCTCTCCGGACAGCGTGCGTCGCTATTGGTCTGCGCGGCGATCGTTCTGGCAGCGGGCATCGCACTCGAGGCGCAGTGGATCAAGCATCCGACGCCAGGCCTTCCACGCCTCGCCGACGGCAAGCCGAACATGACCGCTCCGGCGCCGCGGACTTCTGACGGAAAACCCGATCTCTCCGGACTCTGGAGCAACGACGGCGGCGATCGCTACTACAACAACATCGCCGCCGACCTGCAGGTGAGCGACGTCGCGCCCTGGGCGCACGAGCATCTTCATGAAGCGGCAGCTCGAGTTCGGCAAGGACAGCATGGAGACGCTCTGCCTGCCGCTCGGTCCCGCGTACCTGACCACGCGCTTTCGCGAGTTCAGGATCGTTCAAACCTCCACGTTGATCATGATGGCGTTCGACGATGGCATGCATCGCGCGATTTTCATGGATGGGCGATCGCTGGAGCCAGATCCCAATCCAACGTGGATGGGATATTCGGTGGGTCGCTGGGAAGGCGATGCCCTCATCGTCGAGAGCAATGGATTCACCGACCGCTCGTGGCTCGACTTCAGCGGCCACCCGCATACCGAGGCTCTCCGGATCACCGAGCGCTACACCAGGCGCGACATCGGACGCATGGACATGCAGGTCACGATGGTGGATCCGGCGATCTACGCCAAGCCGATCACATTCTCGATGCCGATCGCGCTCCAGACCGACACTGAGATGCTCGAGGGGTTTTGCGAGAATCACCACAAGAGCCGCGAGCGGATGGTGTCGACGAAGGCTGCCGACATCGCGCAGGTGTCAGCGGTGGTGCTGTCACGCTACGTGGGGACCTACGACACCGTCAATGACGGCAGGAAGCATTTCGTTCACGTGACTCAAGAGGGCACGAACCTCTGGTTCGACTACGACGGCAAGGGGAAAGAACTTCTAGTCGCCCTCTCGCCGACGCGCTTCTCGTGGACTGGGTCGATCGTCGAGTTCGGGCCCGCCGGCGATAGCGGCATGAACATCACGATTCACTACGTCGAGAGCACGGAAGCCGGTGCGCGACGGAAGTAGGTTGCCAGATCAGCGGACCGTCGGGTACTTGATGCCCAGCTGATCGAGGTAGGTCTTGTACTTCGTCGGGTCGTAGTAATACTTCTTCATCTCGGGCCGATACCTGGCCATCGTGCCTTCGTTCAGCCAGATGGCCGGACTGTCTTCCGGCCGGATCAGCGGCGTGTATTTCACGTCCTTCGTCTGAACGTTCCGGAAGTAGTCCCACGCCTGCGAGACGACCTCGGGTCGCATCAGCAGATCGAGCACCGTCATCGCCTGCACCTTCGCCCCGGCGATCACGCCTTTGTGCGCGATTGGCGTGGCCATCGCAATCGCGTTGGCCCAGTTGTGGCCGGGTCCCGCCTGAAAGTTTGCCGGGAAGTTCAGCGTCACGGTCGGCACGTTCCACGAGATGTCGCCGATGTCGTCCGATCCGCCGCCGCGCTTCTCTTCATCGGGAATCACCTCGCGGCCGCGGAGCTCGGGATCTCAGTCGCCAGACCAATCTCGGGCACCTTGAGCTCGCGCTGCACGCGCCTTGGCCAGGGCGACGTCGGCATCGGTCCACGTCGGCAGGCCAACGGCTTTGATGTTGGCGTACAGCGTTTCCGCGAGCGCCTTGTTCGTGTGGATGGGCCACGCGGAGCCGAGCACGCGCGATCGACACGCTGGTGTCGGTCATCATCGCTGCGCCCTGCGCCATCTGGTCCCCGATCTCCCACATTCGCTTGATCTCGGGGTAGGAGGTCTCACGAAAGTAGTACCAGACGGAGGCATTGCGCGGCACGACGTTCGGCTGATCGCCGCCGTTGGTCACAACGTAATGCGATCGCTGCTGGATGCGAAGGTGCTCACGTCGAAAGTTCCAGCCGACATTCATCAGCTCCACCGCATCCATCGCGCTGCGGCCGCGCCATGGAGCGTTGGCGCTGTGGGCGGATTCGCCCTGGAATGTGTACTCGACCGAGACGAGCCCGTTCCCGGCGCTGTCGCCCCATCCGGTCGCAAGGTTGGCGCCGACGTGGTTGTAGAGGACGACGTCGACGTCCTTGAAGAGGCCCGCGCGCACGTAGTAGGCCTTGGTCGCAAGCAGTTCCTCGGCGACGCCCGGCCATAGCACGATGCGTGCCGGGCAGCTTGTCGCGCTGCATGATGCGCTTGACGGCAATCGCTGCGACGATGTTGAGCGGCATGCCGGAGTTGTGGCCTTCGCCGTGTCCGGGAGCACCGTCGATGATCGGGTCGCGATAGGCCACGCCTGGCTTCTGCGACGCCTGCGGAATACCGTCGACATCTGAGCCAAGCGCGATCACCGGTTTGCCGGAACCGAAACGCGCCGTCCACGCCGTCGGAATGCCAGCGACGCCGCGCTGGACCGTGAAGCCCTCCTTCTCGAGGATGGCCGTCAGGTATCGCTGTGTCTCGAACTCCTGGAAGCCGAGCTCCCCGAAGCTGAAGACCGAGTCGACCATCTGCTGTGCGAGGCCGTACATGCCGTCGATGCTCGCGACGGCTTCCTGTTTGTACTGCGCAAGTTTGGGCGGCACCGCCGCGGCCACTACCTGTGTGGCGGGCCGCTCACTTTGGGAGGCAGGAAATGTCGTGGTGGCGAGCGATGCCACGAGCACTGAAAGGAGCCATGCGCGATTTCTCAGCGTCATGACTCCGGATTATTCACCCTGATACTCATGGTGGTCCAGCGCACGGCGCAGTAGTGAGTCAGTCGGATTATTGTGGTTGCCACGCGCCAGGCCCGCCGCGGGCTTCTGATATTTCCCTCACAAACCGCGTGCCCTTGACTGACGGTTTACAATTGTCGTCTTCCCAAATAGTCAGGGACGTCAGACCCGACTATGGCGTCAGCCGCGAACACGCTGCCCGGAGTGCGATAGCGTCGCTGTCGTGGACCTTGCACGACATCCATCTACTCTCCACGTGTCTGATTATTTCCGCTGCCGAGCATGCTTATGCTGGTGGATGGTCCTTCGAAGGGTGAGGACATACCCGCTACACGTAATAGTCTTTTGGGTGATCCGAAAAGGTCCGAGAACAAACAGGCTTGCTTTTGACCGTGCCAGCTGCCTTTTGCCTTCTTTACTGTCGTTCCTGAGCGCGCGCCCCCGCGAGGATGCCTTTGAGCCCGATGTTGCCCTCGTGACACGCCGACTTCATAGATCCCTTCGTCTGCGCGCCACAGGCCATTCACGATCGTCCACGGCTTGGCGAACGTCACCGGATCGGTCACCGTGAGCCGGTACTCGATTGTGTCTGCACCGAGCCTGGTGAATCGCTCGATCAGATGTAACTGCTCACTTGCTCCACGGAAGCGCTTCTGGTCGTTGAAATTCGTGGTCTCCACGACCAGTGTCTCGCCTTCCCACCACCCGCGCGAATCACCCGACCACATGCGCACGCTCGAGCCGACACGCGGCCGCGGGTCGAGCGGAATGACACGTGTTTCGTGCATCATCTCGGTGACAATCGCCACGTAACCGGGTGCCTGAACGATCTCGAAGTAGTTGTTGTAGAACGGATTCGGCACCAGCAGACCATCCGTCGTGATGCATCGCTCGGCCTGAGTCCGATCCTCGGGACCATTCGCCAGCATCGGCTTTCCGATCTTCGGCACCGCGTCCCATCGCTTCTGCCCTTCGGTCGTGAAGGGGACCTTTCCATCCGGTGGATCCACGATCAGCGAGGTGCCCCGGCCCGGGGGCACTCTGCCTTTGGCCGTCTCGAGCCAGATCTCGTTCAGTTCGCCGCTGATCGGCACTTCGCGGGTAAAGACGGTGAGTAGTCGCTCGAGCGACGTCTTCTCGAACTCGGTCGCCTCCTGCTCGGAGAGCGTTGTCTTTCCGGCCAGAGCGTCGGGCCGCTCGAGCGGCGTCGGGGTCTGGTTGCTCCAGACGCCCTGGAGATCCGGGTCGCCCCAGGGGGTTTTGTGGTGCGCGTGTAACAAGGTTGTGGCGCTCAGGAGCATGACGAGCAAGAAGAATCGATGCATGTAACCCTCACTTCGTCGTTCGCGATCCGTGATCCGCGTTGAGGGCGAGACCGTGCCAACAAAAACGGCGAAGGATTTTCGTGAGAGCGGCTGATCGTCAGCTGCCAGTGCCGACATGTCAGCGTCACTGCTGATATGTCGGCAGCAATTTGCGTTGGAATCTGCGATGGCTGAGCGTTTCACCGTGGCGCCGGGCGAAGCTGGCATAATGCCGCCCATGCCAGGATGTTCGACACCTGGATCGCGCGCCCGTTGACGGCGGGCACGTCGAATACCTGTTGCACGGGTCTGGCGACCCGATGTTGTTCATCCACGGCGCGGGAATCGCGGATGCGTTTGTGCCGCTGATGAACCGGCCGCCTTTGGCAGGTCTCCAGCAGATTCACTACCGGCGCCGCGGCTACGGACAGAGTACAGCTGCCGGAGGACCGCCTGAGAGCTTCATGGCGCGTGCGGCGGCGGATGCGGCGCAGTTGTTAGCCCATCTCCGCGTCGATGCCGCGCACGTCGTTGGACACTCCAGCGGCGCGCTCATCGCACTGGATCTTGCGTGCAACGCGCCTCACACCGTGCGGTCACTGGCGCTGCTCGAGCCGCCACTGCTCGGCGTGCCTTCAACTGGTCCGCACATGGCGGCGCTGACACCCGCCGTCGAGCGCTACGCAGCGGGGAGATCGCGCTGGCGCGATCGATGGCCTCTTCAGCGTCGTCTTCGGACCTGGGTGGAGGTCACACGCCGACGTCGCGGTTCCCGGTGGAGCTGAACAGGCGGAGTCGGATGCGGCCACGTTCTTCGAGTCCGAGTTGCCTGGCGTCGGAGCGTGGCAGTTCGATGCGCGCAGAGCAGCACAGGTCCGGCAGCCTGTGCTCTTCATGATGGGAAGTGCGACGGTGCCTTTTCACAAAGAGGCAGGCGAGCGCATTCGTGAGTGGTGGCCAGAGTCCGAGCGATACGTGGTTCCCGGCGCAACTCATGCTTTGCAGATCGTCGAGCCTGACCACGTGGCCAACGGAATCGCGCAGTTCATCGTGCGTCACTGAGTTGCGTTACGTCCGCATCATTACTTCCCCACCAGGTGCGGGACGTCCAGGTTGTTCTCGTTACAGACGTACTCGATCAATTCCCCGTCGGCGATCAACTGGAACTCCTGCGTCACGCTCCATGGTTTGGCGTACGCCTTCGGATCGTCGATGGTGATATCCACGAACAGCTGACCGAATGCCGGACGCCGGAACCGCTCCGTCACCTTCATCTGATCCGAGTGCGGATGGCCGGCATCGTCCAGCCAGGTGCGGTCGTTGAAACCCGTGGTCTCGACAACGAGCGTGTCGCCCTCCCAGCGGCCCTTCGATACCCCATCCATGTCGGCTGGGGGTCGCTCACGAGCGTGTGGCCGTCCAGGAAGATCTGGCGGAAGGTGGTGCGCGTCTCGTACAGGATCACGATCGCGGTCGGCGTCTGGATGATCTTCTGTGGAAACGGCACGCCGTTCACGCGCGGCACTCCGGGCTGAAGACAGAAGCCCTCTGGATCGTCCTTGCCGTTATTGCCCTGGCGCTCGTCATACAGCGCCTGTCCCCACGGCAGCATCACGACGTCGCCGGCTTTCAGATCGACGGCGAGATTGGCGTTGTACTTCACGTCTGTCTGCCAGATGCCGGACAGGTCCAGGCTGCCTGACGCGGTACGGGGCGCCGGTGCTTTCCCGTCGACAGTGCCGTCAGCTGTTCGGGGGCATGGGGATCCCGATACAGCCACTGTGCGCTCGCCGTGCCGGTCAGAGCAGGGTGAAGACTACGAGCGTTGCGAAGATTCTCATGGTATGGCTCGTCTGACCGTTGGACCTTACGCGTTGCCCCTTTGACCTTACCTTTGACCTTACCTTTGACCTTACCTTTGACCTTACCTTGACCTTACTTTTGACCTTTGACCTTTGACCTTTGACCTGTTGGTGCCAGGACCTCATCGCCCAACTCAGGAAACACCTTTGAGACCTTGCTGAGCAGGTACTCGCCGTATGTGCCGGAGAAGTCGTGCACGGTGGCATGATCCCACCGCTCGGCGGAATCGTCTGCGAGCGCCTCGTTCGACAAACCCTCCACCGGCAGCATCCGTGCATCGAAGCTCGGATCGAAAAAGAACGGGAACGACAGCCGATCGCGCGGCGACCTGTTGATCACGCGATGCGGAGTCGAACGATAGATTCCGCGCGTCAGACGTTCGAGCATGTCGCCGATGTTGCAGAGAAAGGATCCCGGAATCGGCGGCGCATCGATCCAGCGTGAACGCGATTTCACTTGCAGCCCACCGGTATCGTCCTGCCGCAGGATCGTGAGCAGACCGTAGTCGGTGTGCTCGCCGACACCCCACGCGGTCTCGCCGCTCTGTGACTGCACTGGAATGCGGATAGTTGAAGATGCGAAACAGGATCAGCGGGTCACGGTAATACCGCTGCCTGAAGTAGTGCTCGTCCAGCCCCAGGCCGAGCGAGATGCCGGACATCAACGCATGGCCGAGCGCCGTCACGGAGTCGACGTAACGCAAGACGGTCTCGCGGAAGCCAGGAATCCCGGGAAAGAGGTTCGGCCCGTGAAGCGGTGTGCCCGCCCGTACGGCAGGATGATCGAGCGGCACTTCCGCACCGAAGTAGAGACCCTCTTTTCGATCGGGCTTGCCCGATGTCAGCTCGCGACCGACCGGAAAGTATCCGCGCCAGGCGCGGCCGCCGCGCGACATCGCGATCTGCATCTTCTGCGACTCGCTTTGTGCGAAAAACTCGCGGCTCAGTGCCTCCAATCGCTGACAGAGCGATTCGTCAACGCCGTGATTGACGACGTAGAAGAACCCGGACTCCCGGCACGCGGCTCCGATCTGCTCCGCCGTGTGAACGCGCTGGTCGATGTGACGCACCAGCGGAGCGACGTCGATCACCGGAACGTGTGAGAACTCGTTCGAGTGTCGCAATCTCATCGATAGGCTCAGGAGGGACGCTGATTGATCTTGCCGAGGACGCCGATGGCCGTCAACGCGGTGGACGCAGCGATCGCGACACGCTCGCGTTGGGTTTACCGATCGAGATGTCGCCCGCGACGTCACCGCCGCCTTGATCGAGCTCGCCCTCGATGCTGCCGTCGCCGGCGTAGGCGGAGCACGCAAACGCGAGCCATGTCACGCCTATGACGATGAGCAGATCCGGCCACCATCGACGCAACGCGTTCATCCTACGTATGTCCGATGACACGAGTCTACTCTTTCGTCAGCAGCTCGACTGAATCTCCGACGCGTATGGTTCCGCCGCAAACGATCTCCGCGTTCAGGGCCAGCTTGTTCTCGAATCGACGGACGATGTCGCGCAGGACCTCCGGATCCAGTCGCAGCGTGTCCGGATCGATCGTCGTCATCACGCATCGTGACCGGAGGGAGTCGAGCCGAATGATGGCCTCACCGATGCGCAGTTCGCCCTCGACCCACTCGCGTTCGCCCAATCCGTCGACACCACCGATGACAATGTTCGGACGCAGGCGGCGGACGTCGCGTCCGAACGCGGCGACGGCACCGTCAGTGGCGACAAGCAGCGGCAGAATGTCGAATCGGTCGAGTCCCTCGAACGCCTCGAGCCAGGCGTCGGCGCCGGCGGCCTTCTTGACGAGTGCGAGCGCCTCGTCGCTGTCCCATGGATGGCCGTCGATCTGCGGGCGGCCGTGCGGATCGAGGGTCCCGCGCAGCCCGAGCAGCCGGTAATGGCGCCGCGACGTGCGAACGCCCTCCGGTCCGTGCACGCGAACGATCCGATCGCCGGCCATTCCGTCCGGCGAAAGCGTGGCGCTCGACACCCGCTCGCCGGCAAGCGACTTCACTGGATACCGCCACAGTCCTGCAACGTAGAAAGACATCCCATCTATCGGATGCCTCGACGCGACCCGGTGTGACAATGTGACCGGCAGCGAGCGGCGCTGTCACACTGAATGCGCACCGGCATCTCAAGGGCAGTCATTTACAAGGAGCACGAGGATGCCTGCACCTGGAACCAACGTTGACAAGTACATTGCCTGCGCCGCGCTTGTACCGGACTGTCCGTTCGAGGCTACTGCGCCGACCGAAGAAGAGCTCATGCAGATGGTGGCCGCGCATGCCGCGCACACGCACGGAATCACCGAGGTCACGCCGGAACTGGCGACAAAGGTGAGAGCCGCGATTCAGGACCGTCAGAGCGACTGAAGCATGGTCGTCCCCGTCGTGGAACCGAGCGACGAAACGCTCGCCGCGCGCGCCGCGGCCGGGGACAACTCCGCCTTCGAGACGCTCGTGCAGCGGTATCAGGCACGAGTCTTCCGGCTCGCGTGCCGGCTGACCAGCGATACCGAGGCGCCCGACGTGCTGCAGGACACATTCCTCCAGGTGTACCGGCATCTCGCGTCGTTTCGTGGTGAGTCGCAGTTCGCTACGTGGCTCTACCGCATCGCGACCAATGCCGCCCTCATGCACCGGCGCGCCACCGCCCGTCGTCCGGCCGAATCGCTGGAGGCGTATCTCCCACGGTTCGATGCCGACGGAACGCATGCAGCGACTCCTGCGCAGTTGCAGGTGGCATCGTGTGCAGACGAACTGCTTGATCGTCAGACGCTGGCCGAAAAAGCGCGCGACGTCATCGCACGCCTGCCCGATACCTATCGCGAGGCTTTCGTGCTGCGGGATCTCGAAGAGATGCCGACGGCCCACGTCGCTCAGGTGCTCGGCATCGAGTCGGCGGCCGTGCGGCAACGGGTGCATCGCGCGCGGCTGATGCTGCGCGGTTATCTGAGTGACCTTGTGGGAGTGAAGCCGTGACTCCAGTGGCCTGCGCGTCTGGCGTCGAACTGCTGATGGACTTCATCGAGGGCGTGCTGTCGCCCGATGTGAGCGCCGCGCTCGAGGCGCACGTCGCCGGCTGTCCTCGATGTGCCGCCTTCGTTGCGTCGTATCAGGCGACCCCTCGCATCCTGCGTGATGCAACCACAGTGACGCTGCCGGCGGACATCGAAGCATCGCTGAAGGCGTTCCTGCGTGCGCGCACGAACGCCTTCAAGTGAGCCAAACGCTTTACGCCTTCTTCGAGTGCAGCCCGAAAGCGGCGCCCTGCGGATCGGCGGCGGTGACCACACGATCCCCGCCCGGAACCTCCATCGGCCCGTTGAGCACCTTGCCGCCGTTCGCCTTGATCCGCTCGGCAGCGGCATCCACGTCCGGCACGCGGAAGTAGATCAACCAGTTCGGCGGGACGTTCGCCATCGCCTTCGGCTTGTTCATCATGCCGCCGATCATCCCGTGCGGCCGGTTGAACATCTGGTACTTGCCGTCAGGTCCCATGTCCATCTGCTCGGTCGGCTGCCAGTTGAAGGCCTCCTCGTAGAACTTCATCGCCGCCTGCCAGTCGGTCGTCATCAGCTCGTGCCACGACCCCTCGCCAACTTCAGGTGCGCCTTCCGGACGCCGCTCGCTGCTCGCGGGCTCGATGATGTAGAACGCGGCGCCCTGCGGATCCATGAACATCTGCATGCGGCCGACGTCCGGGATCTGGATCACTTCGGTGTGCGCCTTGCCACCGAGCTTCTTGATCTTCGCCGCGGCCTCCTCGAGCTTCGGCACACCGATGTACATCGCCCAGAACGGCGGGGCCTTCACTTCTGCGGGCTTCGTCATCACACCACCGACGCCCACATCACCGGCGCGATTGAAAATCGTGTAAGGCTGCCCCGCACCGTCGAATGGCGCGGTCTTCCAGCCCACAACTGCTTTGTAGAAGTTTTCGGCCGACTTCATGTCGCTGGTCATCAACTCGTACCAGATCGGCCGTCCAAGCAACGTCGACGTAGCAACAGCCATCGAACACCTCCCGACGTTTCTCCGGCTCTTGGCTCTTGACTTTTGGCTCTCGGCATCGCGAAAGCCCAGAGCCCAGAGCCTAGAGCCCATTCCCAAATTCGTAGTCTGGCACGTACGAATGACGCGGAAGTGACGCGAGCTGAAGCGTGAGCGAAATTTAACTGGGATGAGTGACGGAGGTCAGCGGTGAGTCTACTTGCTCTCTTCCGTGGGCGCGGACGGCGCGCCGTCGCCAGGGAGTCCGAGCAGTTCCTCGAGGTTCTGCTCGACCGGTGCCGGCTCTGCCAGCGACGCGCGAGTGGTCGTGAAGCCGATCATGCGGCCCGTGACAATCACGCTGATCCAGATGACCAGTGACACAGCAGCAACAGCTCGACCGAGTGGCGGAGCTGAGGCATCCCGATCCCACTGCGCCACTGTTCGCCGTGTGGTCAGCTCGAAGACGAGCATGTTGATCGCCGCCAGAAACAGCAGCGCGATCTTCGCGCGGAAGTAGCGCGTTGTGATAGTAGACCGCGGCGTTCGTGATGAACATCAACGAGCCGGTCGCCGCGCTCACGGCAAACGCCACCCACGTCCACGTGAAGATGTCAGCCGCGAGTCGCTGAAACGACCGATTCGTCGAGGCCAGGCCCAGCAGCCTGAGATCGATGATCGCGATCGTCCCGAAGACGAGCGTGAGGCCGATGACGTGCGTCGATTCGATCAGCGGAAACGCGAAGAGCGAGTCACGGATATGAACGGCAAGGCTCGTCTGCTGGAGCCAATCGAGGATCGAGGCGACGTCCACTACTGCCGCTCCGACGGAGACCAGCTTCCCCAGACGTGGTCATACGCGATCAGGCGACCGAGGAAGATGATGCAGATCCAGATCAGGAACGTCACTATCGCGAGCGCCTTGATCGATCGGTTGTGAACGAGGGTGTTTTCCCAGCGCTCCTCGTGCTGTCGAAGCGCCCGCTGGAAGGCTATGGCCACCAGCGCACCGATGGCGACGAGCGCCATCTTCAGCCAGAAGGAGAAGGTGACGAGCTCTCGCACGGGCTCGCCGATCACCATGAGGATCCCGGTGACCAGCAGGAGCCACAGCGCGCCGGTCAGCCAGGGACCGAAGCGGTTTGTCGTCTGGCGTAGTGTCTGATCCACCCATGCCCATCCCAGGATCCGCAGATCGATCATCAGCACGGATCCCATGACGAGCGCGATCCCCACGATGTGAATCGACTGAATCACGGGGATTGCCCAGGTGTTGTGCTCCTGAATGTAGACGCTCGGAGACGTCGTGGAGAGCCAGAGGGCGAACTGTTTCAATTCGTCAACTCCCAATTCCCGATTCCCAACTTCCAATTCCTTCGAGGCACGCTCGCCGCGTTTTGGGAGTTGGTATTTGGGAGTTGGGAGTTGATGCGTTCTTGTCCATCCTGTCTAGAAACTCGCGCCACCAATGAGCGTGTGGCCCTGGACCGAATCGCAGTGCTTGCCGGCTTCGGGAAGCTTCGGCTTCGTGGTCGCCGAGTCTGTCGGGCACTTGGCGAGCGCGCCTACTCGCGAGCCGAAATTCGACCCGTCACGCAGAGGATTCAGGTGGACGCTGAACACCGTTCCGGCTGGGAACGTCGACCCGGTAATGCCCTGCTGCGCGATAGCAGCGGTGCCCGCCATCTCGACGCCCCACTCGACGTACTTGCCGTCGGCACCCTTTGCCAGCGCCTTGTGATCCGGCGCGAGCAGGATGAAGTGCAGTTCGGCATGGTTGGCCTGTGGTACGAACTGCTTCATGACGCCGGTGAGCGTCACGGTCTTGGTCTGGTCGTACATCGCGAACGAATGGTGAGTCGAGACCGGGCTCTCGAACAGCACGGCTATCAGCACCAGGCACGCCGCCATCGCCGAAGCTTTGACTGTGCGCGTTTTCATATCCCCTCCAACTAGAGAATAAAAATGCGTCAACTCCCAACTCCCAAGTTTCAACTCCCAACTCTTAACGTTCCTAGTTCGTTTGGGCGTTGGGAGTTTGGGAATTGGGAGTTAACCGGTTACTTGAAAATATCAGTGATCGCCGAATCCAGTTCTTCCTTCGGCTTGTCCCAACCCTTTTCGAAATGCTCTTCCCAGTTCTTGGCCCACGGGCGGCCGTAGTAGTCGACGAAGCGCGGGTCGGACGCGGTGGTCTGCTTCGGCCGGCCATCCGTGTTGAAGATGTTGCTCAGGCACTCGATGAACGTATACCGGCGATTCGGATCGTCTGTCGTTGCGGCGCGCACGAAACGGAACGACGCGCGTACCGGCACCGTGAACGCGTCGGGGTCGTAGAAGATCGTCTCGTGATCGAGGCCGATAAAGTTGCCGCTGGCGTCGAGTGCGGGCTTGAAGGTTTCGACGGTCTCCAGCTTGCCGCTGTTCTCGAACATCACGTGCGAGAGCTGCCATGCCTGCACGTTCGCTGTCCACGTGACGAGCGTCGTGCCGTCCCAGAAGCCGATCGTCTCGCCGTACCACTGCGGCACCTTCTGCACGTGGGCGGTCTTGCCGACCATCACCTGACGCAGGAAATTGTCAGCGATGCCCGACAGGAACTGCACGTTCCACGGCGTCATCGTCAACTGGAAGTTGCCGGCCTGCGACGGCTGCGACCACCATCGCGTGAATCCTTCAGGCCAGCAGAACGACGCACTCCACTGCGGAGCGTTGGTGACCCCCTCGTGATACGCCGTCTGTACCATGCGCTTCTGGTATTCAGGCGTGAGCACGGAGAGGACCGTCGGCACTTGCGTCACGCCCCAGATCCATTCCGAACCGCGGTCCGCCGGTCCGTCGCGCCGATAGTAGCCATCCCAGTCGGGCACGGTCGCTTTCGTATAGACCGTCGGGCCACCCTTCGACTTCGCCTGGGCCAGCAGCGCTTCGTAGTGTTCCTTCGCCGTCTTGTACTGGTAGGGACTGACGATGCGCTCACGCGGCCAGTCGTCGTTGCAGTCTCCCCACGATGCGGATTCAGGCGGCTTCGGGCCGATGCGCTGGCCATCCCACATCGAGTAGATCTGACGCGGATTGTTGCAGCGGTAATAACGTTTATCGAGCCAGTTCGCGCGGTCCTTGTAGAAGTTCTTCGACGAGAACATATCGATCGGCAGCGGCTGGACACCGGCCGGCGGCCCGAGGATCGGAGGCGGCGCGCCACGTCCGCGTCCGCCGCCGGGCGCACCCGGAGGAGCCGCACCGCGACCCTGTCCGGGCGCGGCGGGAGTCGCCTGAGCGAAGACCTGAGTCGAAACCGGATCGACCGTCGTCCACGCAGCGAGCGCTATCAACACCGCGCACGTGAACACAGCCAACAGCCACTTTACTTTCATGCAGAGACTCTCCTCGCAAGGTGCCCGCGAATGGCCTGCGATCATACATTGCAGAGCCACCCGACGAGGACCCACACTCTTCAGGTAGCCTGAACCAGTTACTAACTGTGAAATATCACGCAGGGGGCAGCGGCGGACACGACTCACCAAGGAACCCGCCACCGCCGCAGTACTTCACGTCCTGAATCTGAATGGCGAGGCCATCGGGATCCGTGATGTACAACTCTGGTGTTCCGCCTTCAGCGCCGCCGCGATTCGGCATGCGAAGAGAGATGTAGGTCACGAGCGGCGATCGTCCCTGCCCGTCCTGCTGCTTGAGACCGTAGCCGACGAGAAGTTTCGTGATGACGGCGGGATCGAAGTTGTCCATCGCGACGCACGCGTGATCGATCCCGGCCGCGCGCGCCGGTCCACCTCCGCCCGGGCCGCCTCGGCCAGCAGGCGGCGCACCACCGCCTGGCGGCGCAGGGGCTGCCGCGCCTCCTCGCGTCGGACCGCCGCCGCCGATGAACATCAGGAAGTGAACGCCGTTGCCAATCTGCCAGGCTGGCGTCGCTGCCTGATACACCATCGGCTTGAGACCGAACAGCTCCATGTACATCGGCACGGTCGTCGGGTCGCTTGCCGCAATCGTGAAGTGACTGGTGTCCTTGAGCGCGATGATTCCCGGCTTGGGCGATGGCTCGGCCACCGGACAAACGTTGCCGAGCGCTCCGCTTCCACCGCAGTAGCTGATGTCGTGCAACTGGAACACCACGCCGCTCGGATCCGCGACGAACAGCTCGCGCGTGCCATCAGGCGATCCACCTTCATTCTGCCGGCGTGTGCGAACGAGCGCTTGCTTCGGTCCTGGTTTATCCGCGTTTGCTGGCGCGGCGGTGATGCCATGCGCCGCGAGCGTCTGCATCGCGCGATCGACTGAGAAGTCCTGCACACCGAAACCAAGAGCGCTGATGCTTGGACGCTCACCCGCTGCTGCCTGTCGAAGCGCGATGAATCGAGGACCGTTGCCAATGCGCAGCAGCACCGCGGAACCTTGCCGGGCCTGCACCGGCATCCCGAAGAGTCCCTGATAAAAGTCGAGCGACCGCTTGACGTCGGAGACGGTCAGCGTGATCTGACTGAGACCGTTGACGCGGAACTGCGGCGCCGCCGGGGCTTGTGCCCCTCGACCTAGCTCGGGGCTACCCTGAGCGAAGTCGAAGGGCCAAGCAGCCGAGGCGACATGGCCAGTGCGGGCAGCGCAGCAAGAAAATGACGACGGTCGATGGATGCAGGCATAGGGGGATTCTATACGGCACAATCCTGTCAACTCCCAACTCCCGATCTCCAACTCCCAAAATTGACCTTTATTGGAAGTTGGGAGTTGGAAGTTGGAAGTTGGAAGTTCCTAAAGCACGCCTCGTGCCGATGCGCTGCGGTACACATTCACCAAGGTAGCCGCGGCGCTCGTTCCATGCGGGTCGGTTGCGGGATTGAGTGGCACGAAGAGCGTCGTCCCTTCACGTCGCGACAGGACATTGCTCGCGACCAACGCGCGCATCATCCACACCGCGGCACGAATACTCGGGCATTCGATGCCCAGCCAACCGGGATAGCGATGGTTCGATCGCTGAAGTCCAGTGCCCTCCTCAATGAGCTTCGCAACGCGCGCGGCACGTTCTCCATCGTGATTCGACAGGTCCGGCTCGAGCAGCGGCGATTCCCCAGCCATCGTCACGAAGAGCTCGGCGATCGCCTGCTGCTGCTCGCGCGGCATGTGGCCCAGCCAGTAGTGACAGGTCTTGGCGATGACCGTGATGACGTTTTTGATTTCCTTCTCGAGGCGGAACTGCGGCGCGACGGGTAGCTCCAGAATCGCACCGCGGCGGCGAGCCGCGACGTTCTCCATGACGATCGCGCGATGCAGCCAGCCAGCCATCGCGTCGCCGAGACACGTTACGCACACCCATCCCGGAGTGGGCGAGAGATACGACCGGAGGCCGGTCACCATCCTGATGCCGCGACAGATCTCCTCGGCGGCCGAGTCGTAGCGACCGTATTGCGCGTCGATCTCCGCCTCCTTGCCGGGTTCGAGGAGCGTGCCCTTGTGTGGAGGGCCGCCCGCCATCGCGAGGTCGCAGAAGCTCCCCCACATCTCGTCCCACGCCACCTGGCCCTCGGCGTCGTATTTGAGCGGCGCCGAGCCCATCGGCTTGGGCTGTACTTCCTCGTACGAGTCGCGGTACTCTTCTGGCAACAGCGTCTTCAGCCGGACGTCCAGCGTCTCGAGCGCGCTCCGGTTATTTGCTTCAGTCTTCACGACGGTCCGATCCGATGATCGCACGTCACACCTGACGACGCTCGGTCTGGTCCTCGGTCTTCAGTCCACGGTCCACGGTCGCGCTGTCCCCATGAACAACGCACCTGGAACCACCGGAGACTGGGGACCGAAGACCAACGCACCGTCGCCTAGTCGCGCAAAGCGACCAGGGGATCGATCCACGCGGCGCTGCTGTGTCGGATTCAATGAAACCTAGTTCGTCCCGGAATTCGGTGTCTTCAACAGCCTCTGGTATGCCGCCTGATAGAAGGAGAGCTTCGCGGTGGGCGCCGCCGACTCGACATGCACCGTGTCGCCAAGCACCATCACACGGCCATTCGCCAGGTCCTTGTACTCGGGCCACTTCGGCAGACCGTTGCCGTTCGGATCACCCTTCGTGATGAAGTTGACCCAGTAGGACGACATCGTGTCGGCCAGCTTGGTGTCCACGTCGTTCCAGGTCTGAGTCGCCTGGCCCTTCGGGTTGTTCCACGCGTACGAGATCTCCGCGGTGTGCGTCGCGCCCTGCGGTGAGGGTGCGCCGTTGAGCGTTGGTATGCGCGTGAAGAAATAGGTGTAGGCCTTCTTCCCAGCCTTTGCCTGCGCCACCGCCCACTGCCGCATGTTCCAGTTGATCTCGTCAGCGCATGCCACGTGCGCAGCGGAGGGCGCTTCGGCATCCGAGCTGACGGTGTAGAGCTTCAGATACTCGTCGGCGGCTTCACCGAACTTGCGCTGCGCATTTGCCTTGAATGCGTCAGCGGTCAACGCCGGGCCGCCGCCGCGGCCACCTACCCCCGGGCAGACACCGAAGTTGGCTTCGTCCTTGTTGGAGCCTGTCAGCACGTCGACTGCGTGCTGCTTGCCGTTCATGAACGTGAGCGAGACGTCTTCCGGAATGAGATAGCCGTCGACGATGAGTCCACCCGCGGAGAGGCCGGTGAGCTCGTTCATCGGCTTTGCGCGTAGTTCGGCGATCGACTTCACGCCCAGCGCTTCCATCGTCTTCGCGCCGTTTGCCTGCGCCGTCTGGCCCGACGCCATGCGTCCCATCGTCAGACCCATCCAGCCGCCGCTCTCGGCAATGGCGCGGTGATAGAGTCCCTTCGCCTGTGGCGATCCAAGGAGCGCGCCGACCATGATCGCACCGGCAGATTCACCGGCGATCGTGACGTTGTTCGGATCCCCACCGAACGCGCTGATGTTCTTCTTCACCCACTGCAGCGCGGCGATCGCGTCCATCATCCCGTAGTTGCCGGACGCGTTGTGTCCCGACTCCTTCGCCAGCTCGGGATGCGCGAAGAAGCCGAGCGAACCGAGTCGATAGTTGAAGGTGACGATGACCGGTCCCTTCGAGGCGAGGTTCTCGCCGTCATACCAGGCAAGACCACCGGAGCCGCCGGTGAAACCGCCACCGTAGATCCACACCATCACGGGCCGCTTGTCGTTTGGGCTGGTCGCGCTGGTCCAGACGTTGAGGTACAGGCAATCCTCGGCTCGAGCGGGCTCGCGCGGCGGCGCCGCAGGTGCCTGCGGTGCTGCCCCGGGTGCTGCGGCTCCGCGACCGCCGCCACCACCACGACCAGCAGGCGGCGCGCCCGCGGCGCACGGCGCGCCGAACGCGTCCGCCTTGCGCACACCATCCCACTTAGCCACTGGCTGAGGCGCCTTCCATCGGTTTTCACCGAGGGGCGGTGCTGCGAATGGAATGCCCTTGAAGACGCGCACGGTCGGCTGGCCGCTGATCGTGCCAGCAACCGTTCCCGAGTCGATCTTCACCTGCTCGGGGACCATCGCCTTCACATATGTCGTTGTCACGATCACCGCTGCCGCGATGGCTGTCAGTACGATTCGATTCATTGCGGGCCTCTCAAAAAGATAGAGAGGAACCTACCACAACTCCAACAGGCCGTTCACTCCCAACTCCCGACCCCCAACTCTCAACAATTGGGGAATTGGGAGTCGGAAATCGGGAGTTGGTTGAAGCGCGACGTCAAGAATGTGATGTTAGCGAGCAGACGCGACGCGCCCCCGCTCGCTCACCAGCCAGATCAGAAGTGTGATGGCGGATAGCGCAGCGCCCGCCCATAGCGCACGCATGTCGTATCTCAGCTCGATGCGGTGAGTGCCCGCGGGCACGCGGACAGCCGTAAACGCGAGATCGACCTTCATGCGAGGAATGGGCTTGCCGTCCACCCATGCTCGTCTATCGGGATAGTACGTCTCGCTGAAGAAGACGACACCGTCACGCGGAGCATCGACCTCAACGATCATCCTTCCGTCCGTGCGGTCCTGAATGAGGACCGTGGCGGGGACCGGAGCGTCACACGGTTCGGCGCCGAGCAGCCAGTCGGACTTGGGCTCCGTAAACATCCGAGTCGGAGGCACAGTTGCCTTGAGGACCTGTGTCGCGCGGTCGATCCCCTGCGTATCTTCGACAAGCGGGTGAGCCAAAATCGCACCAACGTTCTCAGGTGAACGATCGAGCAGGTTGTACTGCCACGTGCGATCCTCGATGTCTCGATGCGGCGCGAGATGCAGTTCGGATTCCGCGCGCGCCCTGTCGGCGTCGCTGATGCCCTCCGGCCAACGCACGTGGATGATCGTGTGAGCCTGCAACACGAAGTGGCTGTCGTACGAGCTCTCGCGGAGCCGGTACTCGACTTCCTGGCGTCCGGTCGCCACAGGTGCGCACGTCCAGAACGCCCGCGGCGAGGGGACGAGGCTCCGATACACTCCGACGCCGCGACTCTCTTTCACAAGCGCCCACCTCTGCGGGTTTGGAGGGGCGCACGCCACGAGATACTCGACGCCAAGAAGGTTCAGCAGATCCGCGCGTGCCGACCCGCTTGCCGCTTCCGGAATGCCCTGGAAGACAGCGCGCATCGGTTCCGTCGGTCCGCGCACGAGGGTCGAGAAGCGGGCGTAGTCCGCAAGAAACACGCCTCCGTACCCGCCAACCCCCGGAACGCCGAGCGCAACGACATCACTGCCGTCAATCGCTCGATCGCACGCGGAGAGAACCCGCCCGCGAGCACCAATCGAGCGCAACACGTCGCCAATGTCCGCATGCTGCTGCGTGCTCCCGCCATCTTCCAGACTACGCGGCGGGACATGAGGGAGGAGATCGTTGGCTCCTCGCATCGTCGTCCAGAACCGGACGGTCGGCACGACTTGAACCGCGCTCAGCCCCACCGCCAGACATGCCAGGATTACCGGCTGCGCGACGATGTGTCGGGACAACGACCCTGCAGGTGGCTGCCACATCGCGGCGAACGCGTAGGACGCGATCACTGTCGCCAGCAGATACGTCGGATTCAACGCCGATGCGATTAACGCGAGCGTTACGACAACCACGAGCTCGGGCCGCGGTAACCACGTCGGCCGCTGCGCCGACCGCAGCGCGCATGCCGCGATCAACGGAAGCCACGCGAGCCGATACATATCCGGCGAATACGCCATGTCTTCGAACGAGATGAACAGGCGACCGCACAAGATGGCTGCGCCGGCCGCGAGCGAGGCCAACCGCGACACACGCAGGAGACGCGCCGCGAGATAGGTCCCCGCTGCTGCAAGCCACGCGTGCAGGGCAAAGCTGACTGCGACGAACAGCGGCAACGGCAGGAACCGCAGCAGCATGTGCGGCGGATAGAGCGACAGCATCTCGGGATTGGCCAGATGCGGACGTCCTCCGAACTGATAGGGATTCCACAGTGGAAGCGTGCGCTCGTCCAACGCGCGGTGATTCACTGCTTCCCAACTCATCGCGACACGCGCGACCGGCCCGGGCTTCGATGCGCGCTCGATGTCGTGGGATACCGGAAGGATGGCGACGATTGCCAGCGCCGAAATTAGAACAAGGTCCCGTAGGTCGAGGCCCCAGGAAGATGCGTTGCGTGGCAGTCGCTGCATCACTGCTGTCAGGACTCTGACTGCTGCAATCTGGACGATCGCGTAATCGACGCGAAGAGGATGACGAGCATCATCAATGCCGTCAGCCGCATGCCCCAGAGCATGAGAAGATCCGGCGAAGCCACTCCGCCGAGGACGTGGTACCTGCGGAAACCACTCTCGAAAGTAGATCTCGGCATCCATGCGCTCGAACGGCCTCTGGGTGATGACCGTGGCGAAGAGCATCGCCGCCGCGATTGGTCGTTCGAGTCCTGTGGCATGCAAGCGATCGCGGTAGAACTGCGCGATGAGAGCAACGGCTACAGGCAGCGTGAACATCAGATAGCGCCAGATGTCGAGGCCCAGCACTGAGAGGCCCAGGATCGCGACAAGGAACGTCGCCTGTTCCCCCTGTTCACGCAGGCGCCTGCCGCACCAACGCGGGTGCAGTACCAGAAGCACGCTCATCCCGCCAAACACGGTGGAGACGAAATATGCGAAGACGGTGGCGTACAACATCGGGGAACGCCAGAAGGCCAGATTCGCAATCAAGTCACTTGGGGTGAGCGACCCCTCCGCGGAGGTGGTGGCTCGCACGGTGATCGCGACCACTACGGCCGGCACGTACCCACAAGGCAGCAGGCCAGCGCCCCTGTCGAAACGTCCGATGCACTCCGCACAGCAGCGCCGCAGCAGCGAACTCACGCGAGGCCACAGCCAGAACGCAGACGGCTCCAGCTACTCCGTGGCGATCGGTGATCGTGAAATAGAAGGCGGCCGTCACCAGCGCCAGCGCTCCCAGATCGATGAGGACCGGGTAGTATGCAAACATCTTCGACGTCGCGATACAGAGCGCCAGATTGGCAATCACAACGATCTTGAACCGCGTGTGCACGCCGTAGTGGTCGAGAATCAGCGCCACGAACAGATACAGAACAAACGCGTAGATCGCGTTCATCGCCTGGAAGCTCTGGATCACGTCCAGGCCAAGCGAGTGAGGAATGCGCGTCAGAAACGGCAACAGCGGTCGGGAGCGTGTGATCACCGAGCCTTGATCCAGCCCCTCGGTCATCAGGCTGGCGTAGCCACGCCCATCCCACCCAAGGCCGTCTCCCGCGACGATTCTCCCGGACGTGATGAACAGCGTCAGGAAGATGAGCATCCCTGCGGCGGCGAGCGCCAGATTCAAGCGGAAACGGGTCACAGGAAGTGCGCTGAAGACGTGGAGATACTAGCATCAGACCAAAGGATGACTCACATGCATGGACTGGCTCTTCGAATGCTGGTTTTCTGTCTCGCTGGCGATCGCCATGGCCGTTCCTGCCTCCGCTCAAACCGTTCCGAAGGTGGAATTGTCCGGCGGGTACCAGTTCCTCAACTTCTCCCTCAGCGGAGCGAACGAGGCGATGCCCGCGGGCTGGTACTTCGACGTGGCGGGAAATCTGACCTCGATGCTCGGAGTCGTCTTCCAGATCGGCGGCAACTACAAGTCGTTCGAGGAATCGGCCACGATCGGCGGCATCACCGCGACGGCAACTGCCGATGTGAAAGTTCACGATTTCCTCGGCGGTGTGCGGCTGAACCTCCGCTCCAACAAGGCCATCGTTCCTTTCGGACAGGTGCTGGCTGGCGGCATCAACGGCTCCGTCAAGGCGTCGGCCTCCGCGACGTTCCCCGGCCAGGCGCCTATTACTTTCGACGAGGAGGAGTCGGGCACTGACTTCGGCATTCAGGCAGGTGGCGGTGTGAACTTTGGTCTCACCGATACCATCGGACTTCGTGCAGGTGCGGACTATCTGCACGTGCTCGCCCCGGGTGACGGCGCGCACCTCTTCCGATTTCACGTCGGCGTTGCGATCGGCCGCTAAGAGACTGGCCGGTAGGTCGAGACGACGATCCCACACGGGTACTGCTTGGAAACCTCCAGCTTCAATGGCTTCCGCCCCGTGAAGATGTGTAGCCCATTGCCGAGTGCGATGGGGTTCACGAAGAGATTGAGCTCGTCGATCAGGTTGTGTTCGAGCAGCGACGAGACGAACGTCGCGCCTCCGTAGACGACAATGTCCTTCCCCGGTTGACGCTTGACCGCGTTCACGCCTTCGACGACGTCTCCTTTGTGGACGCGGATGTTCTTGCCGTCGACTCGATCGACGGTCCTGCTGAAAACCACCTTCGGCATCCCAACCATCTTCTGAGCGAACGCGTACTCGGGGCTATCTGGCTTGACGCCCTCCCAATACGAGACGAAGCCTGGTGTCATTTTCCGGCCGAGCAGAATCGTGTCGCTCGTGTCGGTCAGGTGATTGATGAACGCAATCAACTGGTCGCTATGGTTCCAGGTCATCCAATCGAGTTGACCCTCTGGCCCACCCACGAATCCGTCGATCGTCATCTGCACTTGAAGCTTGAGTTTTCGCACAACGACATACCCCCGTTTCCGCCACGATGCCGCCGAGCGGCAACACAGTGCTAGCGCTTCGACCAGACTGCAAGTTCATAGCCGTCCGGGTCGAGAAAGTGGAAGCGCTGACCTCCAGGAAAATCGAAGATCGGTTTTGCAATTCGTCCGCCAGCCGCCTCGACGCGACGCTGGATGTCGGGAAGATCGTCCGCATACAACACAATCAGCGCTCCTCCCGGCTGTGGCTGCGAGTCGGTCGTGAATCCTCCAGTGAGCCGCCCGTCGGCGAACTCGCAGTAAGCCGGACCGTAATCCTTGAACGTCCACCCGAAGGCTTGGCCATAGAAGGCTTTCGAGCGCTCGATGTTTCCCACCCCCATCTCGATATAGTCGATTCGACGATCGTTTGCAGAGTTCGCCATCAGCTCACCTCGCGGTCTTCACACCGGATGGCCAAGCCTACCGCGACTCCATTCGCGTGTCTTGAACGAATCGGACACACGGGTCTGGAGATCGTGTTTGCCAAAAAATGAGTTTCCAGCTTCACTTGGGCGTGACCCAGCGCACGTTCTTCATCCTGGAGGATTCTGCGAAGCGGTATCTGACGACAGCCGATGGCACACAGGTCGGCGCTCAGGCGATTGCAGAGGCGATCGCACAGATGGCCGCGCGCGCCCGAGAGGCCGCGCCCACGCCACCCGAGGTTCAGCAGCAGATGTCTCCGGAGCGGATGCGGGAACAACAGCGGCTCAGCGCGTACCACCTGGCCGAAGCGGTCGTCGCGAGTTAGACACGAAGGCAGACGCGCCTGACAGTCAGCTCTGGACCCAGAGCTTCGGCTTCCCCGTCCCGTCGTCGGTGCCCTTGATGTACCAGTTCTTCCCGAGTGGATCGTGGTCCATCGTTGTCACGAAGTCGAAGGGTGCCTGGAACTCGATGTAGTCGAAGCCCGTGTCAGAGGCGATGAGCTGATGCCACTCGCCGGCAGGGATGAGCACGAGGCTGCCGGGCCCAACGGGAAGAGTGCCAGTGTCGTGTTTCACTTCGCCGGTACCCTTCTCGATGAAATAGAAGTGCTCCGGTATGACGGGGCTGGTTTTCGACGCCTGGTGAACGTGGCGCGGTGAATGCGCGAGCGGCGCATACGCCATACGGCCGATCTGCAGATCCCAGGAGCCTGACAGACCGGTTTCCTTGTTGACCCAGAAGGTGCGCTCGCGAAAGCGCTTCTCGTCGACCAGCGACCTGAGTTGGCCCTCGACGAAGAAGTAGCCGACAGGCGATTGGTTATCTGTCGCCTTGCCGGTGTGTTTCGGCACGGTGACCAGCAGAAGGTTCAGCGGAGTACTGGACGCGCTGATGGTGGCTTCCTCGCCGGGCTCGAGATAGATCCCACTCCGACGCTGTGCGCTGTGCTCGGCCGTGTTCCCCTTCGACGCATGGGTGATCTTCGCGTCTTTCCCCTCGAGAACGTAGGCGACCTGTGTGCGATCGCTGACGGCAAGGCGACAGGCCTTGCCTGCATCCACGTTTTCGATGGCAACCTGAACTCTGGTTCCCTCTTCGGCTTGGCCCAGAATCTTTCTGACGTGTCCTTCAGCAACCGGGACCTTGCTCCGGCTCTCGGTGTCGATCACTTTGATCATGTCGTCGCACTCTCTCCAGGGATGGGCAAGTTCCGATTTATAGCACAGGGCCACCATCGCGGCATGCCGCGGCTCAGGTCGTCACGAGCGAGCGATTCGACGGCACATTCTGTGCCTCCTGTATCGCAATCGATCGAGTGATGTGCGGATTTCTTCCGTGATTTCACTGCCTGTACGACCGCGCTCACGGTATGTCGTGACCGGCGCCCCGGGACATGTGCGTGCGGAACGGGTCTGCGTGATGGAGTGGCACACTGTGATGACACCAACCCGCCGACTGACGCCGTTCGGCATCATCTCCTTCCTATCCTGCGTGGCTTTCGTCGCCCTTTCAGGCCTCCCCGCCGACGCAGGACAGAAGCCTGCCCCTTCTCAAGATCCATTCGTGCGGATGAACGAGTCTATCGACGCGCTCACCAAGAAGGTATGGCCCAGCGTCGTGCAAGTGCTCGTCAGCAGCTACGGTCCGCGCGAAGACAGCGCTGCCGACCGCGGCGACGGCAACGTTGTCGTCGGGCGTCAACAAGCGACCGGCTCGGGCTTCGTCATCGATCCTGACGGCTACATCATCACCAACGCGCACGTCGTCAGCGGCGCGCGGCGCGTGCAGATTGTCCTGCCGGCAGACAGCGCGGACGGCACGCTCAAAACCGCGCTATCCGGGCGGACATACCTCCTGACGGCCCGAATCGTCGGCATCACCACCGAACTGGATCTCGCCTTGTTGAAGGTGGACGGACAGAAGCTGCCGGCACTGCCGCTTGCGACGTACTCCGAGGTGCGGCAGGGCGAGACGGTCTTCGCGTTCGGAAGCCCGATCGGCATGCGCAACAGCCTCACGCACGGCCTGGTCTCCGCAGTGGCCCGACAGATCGACCCTGATTCGCCGCTGATTTACGTTCAGACGGATGCGCCGATCAATCCCGGGAACTCGGGAGGACCGCTGGTCAACATCCGCGGCGAAGTCGTCGGCGTCAACACGTTCATCGTGTCGCAGTCTGGCGGAAACGAAGGACTCGGTTTCGCGGTACCGAGCGCGACGATCCGAACCGTTTTCCGCCAACTCAGAGAGTACGGCCAGCTGCGGCGTCAGGAAGTCGGGATGAGCATTCAGACCATCACAGCGGAGATGGCGAAAGGGCTCAGCCTGCCAAGGAACTACGGCGTCATCGTGTCCGACGTGTGGCCCGGCGGCCCTGCTGAAAAGGCGGGGATGAAGGTCGGCGACATCCTGGTCTCTGTGGATGGCCAGCCCGCCGACAATCTGCCCACCGTGAACTACAACTTCCGCCTGCGAGACTCCACAGAGAACGTACAAATCGTGGTGCTCCGAAGCGGCAAGGAAGTGCCCCTCAGCGTGGCAGCGGTCGAGCAGCGCAGCGATCTGGACTCCGTTTCCTCGATGGCCGACCCCGAGAAGAATCTTGTGCCGGAACTCGGTCTGCTCGGTGTCGAAATCGATGCGCGCATCGCCGCGGGCGCGACGGGGCTCCGCGCGCCCTACGGAATCATCGTCGTCGCGCGCGCCGCTGGAGCAACGACGGAGGTCCCTCTTCAGCCGCGAGACGTGATTCGCAGTCTCAACAATCGCGACATCACGTCGCTGCAGGGGCTGAGAGACGCGGTGCGCGCGCTCACGCCTGGCACTCCGGTGACGTTGCAGATTCAGCGTGACGGGCGGCTGATGTACGTGTCGTTCACGCTCGATTGACGGCCGGCTTCGGCCCTTGCGACGCCGGCTCACCTTGACCACCATACAGCGTGCGACAGACTCGCGTGCTGCTGACTGATTGCAGCGCGATATGAACGGCTGGTCACTCGATCCATCGTCGCTGCGTGGATGCGTTGCGGTTGTCGCCGGGGCGACGAGAGGAGCCGGACGCGGTATCGCCGCCGCTCTCGGTGAAGCAGGCGCGACAGTCGTCTGCACCGGTCGAAGCACTCGGGCAAGCGGGTCATCACGTTCCGACTACGACCGGCCGGAAACGATCGATGAAACGGCGGAGCTCGTGACGTCCCTCGGTGGAACCGGCGTTGCGATCCCCGTCGATCATCTCAACGCGAGCGACGTGGAGACGCTGGCCGATCGGCTGCGACGCGACCACGGCCACATCGACGTCCTCGTGAACGACATCTGGGGCGCTGAAGTCCTCAAGGGCGGTCCTCGCGACTGGAACACGCCGATCTGGAAGCACGACCTTGCGAAGGGCTTGCGAATCCTGCGGCTCGGCGTCGAGACGCACCTGATCACGTCGCACTACCTGCTGCCTCTCCTGGTCGCGAAGCCAGGCGGCCTCCTGGTGGAGGTCACAGACGGCACGTCCGACTACAACGCGGCCCACTACCGGATCTCGGTCTTCTACGATCTGGCGAAGGTCTCAGTGAACCGGCTCGCGTTTTCGGAGGGGCACGAACTGACGCCGCATCACGCGACCGCCGTTTCGGTCACTCCCGGGTGGCTGCGGTCCGAGATGATGCTGGAGAACTATGGCGTGTCGGAGTCACGTTGGCGGGACGCGCTCAGTGCCGGCGCCTCGCCTCAGGCACCTCCCTCCTTCGCACTCTCGGAGTCGCCGAGATATGTCGGGCGTGGCGTGGCGGCGCTCGCTGCCGATCCAGAGCGCCACCGATGGCATCAGCGATCGGTGACGTCGGGTCAGCTGGCGGCGGCGTACGGCTTCACGGACGTCGACGGATCACGACCCGACGTGTGGAAGTACAACGAGGACGTCGAACGCGGAATGGACGCCGACCCCAGCAATTACCGCTAGCGCGCTTTCGACAGGTGCGTAGCGCCGGCTCATGTCTGTTCGAGAGAGATATCCGTTAGTTGGTCGCGTTCCCGGTGCTTCGGCGGGCGGTCGCCTTTGTCACGCCAGGCCGTGTGGCAACCGTCGATGACGTGTAGACATCGCCGGTGGTGGGATCGACAGCGAGTCCGTGCGGGCGTCCCTCGACCTTGATCACATCCACGATCTGGTCGTTCTTCAGAATGGCAACGGCGCCGGAGTTCACGTCGCTGATGTAGAAGGTACCGTCACTCGCCATAAACGAACCGCCGCGACCGGGGATCGCGATGTTCTTGAGAAACTTTCCCTGCGCGTCGAACACGAGCACGCGCTGATTGTCGCTGTCGGTCGCGTAGACGCGCCCCTGGGCGTCGATGGCCACGCCGTGAACCATCGCCATCTCACCGTCGCCCTTCCCCTTCTTGCCGCCGAAGACGCGCACGAACTTTCCTTCGGGCGTGAACTCGACAACGCGCTGGTTGGCATAGCCGTCGGAGACGAAGACGTTGCCAGTGGGACCGAAGGCAACCGCATTCGGACGATTGAACGCATCCTGCGAGGTGTTGTCGCCTGCGACCTTCTGCTTCCCGAGCGTCAGCAACAACTGTCCCGTCAGAGAAAACTTCCGGACGGTGTGATCGACCGAATCAGTGGCCCAGACGCTGCCGTCCGGCCCGAAGTGAACGCTGTGCGCTTCGCCGGTGAAGAGATCCTTGTCGCCCCACTGACGGATCGGTGCTCCCTGCGTCGTGAAAAACCGGAAGTACGGCGCGATGCGCACCATCACGACCACCGTGCCCTTGCCGTCCGCGGCCAGCCAGGTCGTGGTGCCACCCCACTCTTTGGGATCCTTGACGCCGAAGTCGCCCTGGATCGCGTAACGTCCGAACAAGCTCGAGAGCGTGGACGTCGGCGCCGCGTACGGCGCGGCGGGGGCGCTGGCCGGCGACTGGGCGCTGGCCGGCGTCGCGGCGGAAACAAGCAAAATGGCGAGGACAAAACGGCGATTCATTGAAACTCCTGAGAAATGTGCGGGCCCATTTTACGTTCGCGTCCCCAATCCTGATAAATTACGCAGCGGCAACAGACAGGCAGTTCGCACAGAGCGAGGAAGGATCTGGAGGGTCACCATGAAACGTATCGCATTACTGGCTTTCGCAGTCATTATCGTTTCCGCCAGTGTGGCGGGCGCGCAGGAGGGCCGCGGCACACCACCGCCGCCACCGCCGCTGAGCCCGGGGGCGTCGCAGGCCGACGTGGACAAGGCGCTGCTGGCAGCTCCTGCCAACCTCCGCGACCAGGCGACGGTCATCAAGTGGAAGACCGACTGGACGTACGACACGCTGCGGAAGGGCACCAATCGTCTGGTCTGCTTTGACAAGTCGGGGCTGCCGGGACAGCTGCCCTACTCGCTCGAGTGCACCAGCCTTGGAAACCTCGACCGGGCCACGCAGAACATGAAATTCGAATCGGAGCCGGACCGCGCGAAGCGGCAGGCCGCTCTCGATGCGGCTGAGAAAGACGGCACGCGCGCCAAGCCGGAATTCGGATCGGTCTGGTATCACCTGATGGGCAAGGACCAGTCCACCGCGCGCCCCCATATGACGATCGCCGTTCCTGGTGCGACGGCGCAGTCGATGGGATTGCCGGACAATCCGAAGAATGGCGGCGTGTGGATCATGAACGCCGGCACGTCGACGGCTCACTTGATGGTTCCTGGCGAATAAGCGAGCCACGAACCGACTTCGGCTCTGTGCCTGAACGGTAGGCGGGAGGTAGTAGGCGACTCACTGCCTACTGCCTACCTACCGCTTACCGCTTACTGCCTACTGCCTCGATGCCACTGAAGACACTCGCGATCGCCCTCTTTGTGGCGGGACTGGCGCTCTGGTCCGCTGCGCGAACGTCGGCGCAGGATGCAGCCCGCGCACCATCCGCACAGACCGACAACACGGCGGTGAAGACAATCGACGTTTATTGCTCCGGGTGTCACAACGGGCGCTCGCGCTCGGCGTCAGGCACGCTGCTCGAACAGTTCGATACCACGCGAATCGCCGAGAATCCTGCGCTGTGGTCGCGGGCATATCGCCAGCTTCAGGCGGGGGCGATGCCGCCGGCAGGCTCACCTCGGCCGGATCGCGCAACGGCCAACGCCACACTCCTCTCTATCGAGCGGGCGCTCGGAACACAGACACAAGCGCGCGCCGCCACCAACGACGGCGAGGTCGCGACGCGCCTCGCGAGCGCTCTCTGGAATGCCGAACCGGACGCGACACTGCTCGAAGAGGTCAAGCGCAATCGACTGGGCGATCGCGCCGCTCTCGAGCGTCAGGTCCAGCGTATGCTCGCCGACGATCGCGCTCACGCGTTCATCTCGCGCTTCTTCTTCCCGTGGCTGCAACTCGATGCGCTTGCCAAAGCCGATCCGGACAGGAAGTACTTCCCCGACTACGACGTCTCCCTGCGCGATTCACTGGCCAGGGAAACCGAGCTATTCCTGCTCAGTCAGTTGCGTGAGGACCACGACCCGATCGAGCTCTGGAGCGCCAACTACTCGTTTCTGAACGAGCAACTGGCGAAGCATTACGGCGTCCCCAACGTGACCGGCTCGCAGTTCCGCCGCACTCCTCTGCCCATGCCGGAACGCGCCGGGCTTCTGGGTCAGGGCAGCGTGTTGATGGTCACGTCGAGACACGAGCACGGCGTCGACGCCGCCTACACAACGCCAGCGACGCGGGCAAAGTGGGTGCGCCTGCACTTCTTCGGGGCGCCATTGCCAAACGGGTTTCCCGGCGCACAGCCCGTGAAGCCAGAATTACCGATCACTCCGCAGACACGGACACTGACCGTCGATCCGTGCGTCAACTGCCATCGCGACTTCTTCCCGCTTGGCTATGCGCTGGAAAACTTCGACCCGCTGGGCCGCTGGCGCACCAGCGATCAGATTGGCCCGGTCGATGCGTCGGGGACATTCGTCGATGGCACGCCGATCAACGGCGCCCTCGATCTCCGGCAGGTTCTCCTGCAGTACCCCGAGGCATTTCGCACGACGCTCACCGAGAAGCTGATCATCTACGCGTCCATAGGCGCGGTGGGGCCGACGAGTGCAACGCCCGAATCACTCGTACGGGCCCGGCAGATTCTGCGCAGCACACCGAATCCTCGCTGGTCCACGCTCATCGCGGCCGCCGTTCAATAGGTGACTCGAAGCGCGATCTCCTGTCAGTACACCCACTTTGCGAAGAGCGCCTGCAGATCGCGCCCGCTTGCCTGCTCGACAGCACGCTGAAAGTCACGGCTCTCGACAACTCCCCCGGCGTAGGCTCGCGTGTAACGCTGCAACGCACGCCAGAACACCTCGTCGCCCAGCTCGCGTCGCAGTCGATCTATGAAGAGGGCGCCCTTCGAGTAGGTGATTGCGCGGCGAAGCCTGAGTGAGGGATAGCCCCCTGAATACGTGAGCGGAACGTCGAGCCCCGCGGCCGTCGCTTCGTCCGCGCGACGCTGCAGGATCGCGAGCTCACGGTCGTAGGCGGGCCGGCCCCAGCGATGCTCCTTCCATGCCGCCACCATGAACGTCGTGATCCCCTCGTTCAGCCAGAAGTGTGTCCAGTCGGCGCATGTCACGAGATTGCCCCACCACTGATGTGCGAGTTCGTGCGCGATCGCCCAATCCTCTTCAGGCGTCGTCAACATCGGTGCGAGAACCTCGTCACCCAGCACAGAGAAGTTGATCGCTTCCTGGGCAACCGAGCCATCGACGTGCAGCTGAACGTACCGCGGCTGCGGAAACGAGACGCCTGCCTTCTGCTCGAAGAACTGCAGCATCGAAGCCGTTGGCGCAAACAACCGGCCTAACCGCTCGGGCGTTGCAGTCGTACTCAGATAGGTGAGCTCGGTTTGTCCATGTTTCTCCGTTGTGTGCTGGAACTCGCCCGCTGCGAAACCAAAGAGATAACTGGAGAAGGGACGATCCTCACGCCAGACCTGTCGTTCGAGCCCGCCGGCGACAGCCGCTCGCGACCGCAACGTTCCCGGCCCCCAAGACATCGTGTCGTTCGGCAGGAGGAGCGACATCTGAAGAGTCGCCTTGTCACCGGGATCGTCCTGACGGCAGATCATCCAGTCGCAGGTGAAATAGCTCGAATAGACGGCTCGCCCCTCGAACGTGAGCCCTCGTGCGGGTTTGCCCGAGTAGCGCACCGTGATCTCTGCCATCTGCCCGCGAAGAACAGGTCGAGAGAGCCGCACGGCGATCGAATCCGTCGCGCGGACGACGCGGAGTGCGGTGCCGTTCATCCGCGCCTCGTCGATCGACATCGCGTTCGGGGAAAAAGACACTTCGCTCAACGAGGACTCGAGACTTCGGAAACGGATCGTCGTCCGGCCGGTGATCGTTCGCTGGTCGAAGTCCGGCTTCACCTCCACGTCGTAGTGGACCACGTCGATCGCGCCCGAAGTCACGCGTGCAGCGATGAGATCAGGAACGAGCAGCGCCACGGCGCACAGCTGCAGGAACACGCGCGCTCGCACGCCGCACCGGAACTCTGTCATCAATCGATGCCGAAGCAATAGAACAGCCCTGCCCCGCCCGTGGCCCGTAGATCCGACTGACCGCATCCCTGTGAAGCATGGACTGAATTCCACGAATTCACGCCCTCTGTCAGCCCACGGCGATCGTGATGCCCGACCTGCGCGCGTCCGTCGCTGCTCGACGTCCAGTTCCGGCAGGCAAGATCGCCGTCGCCGGCGTATGCAGTCCCATCGGGACGCGATCCCGTGAGAATGTCGTGCACGTTCGGGTCGTCTCCAACGCCGTTCACCGGGTCCAGTCTCTCGGTCACCGCAGTCTCTTTGTTAATCCGGTTCTTATCGCTATGCAGCTCGTCGAGCGTTGCTGCGATGAGCAGACCCTCGGCGTTGTACCACGGCCCCTTCCCGATCCGGTCGCGAGCGTTGATCGCCGGCTGTCCGTCCCTCGCCGATGCGCTCAGGTATGCCCGCCACGTGTGATCACCCGCACCTTCCGCCTGCGCCAGTGCCTGGCAGTGTGATCCGCGCCGGTAAGACCTCCCAGATCGCCACCCTTCCCAGGCCCCTTGCTGGTAACGAAGAACGTCATCACCGACTTGGCTCCGCCCATCTCACGCGACTGCGCCACGGGCGGCACCTCCTTTGGCTGCGGTGTCTCCTGCGCCTGACGGCATCCTGGTGCACTCGCGAACACGACAACAAGCAATGTGAGCAAGCGAGACTGCGTCATGACCGTGCTCCCCGGAATCGTCGCTGAATCGTTCCTCTCAGTTCTGAGAGACGACACGTATACTGTGCCGATAACGGCCGAGGTCATTCAATGCAAAAGGCAAACGACGCGCTGCTTGTAGCGATGCTTGTGAGTGCGGGCGCGGTGGCGCTCTCGGCCCAGAGCCCGGCACCTGAGACGCGTGCGCGAGAGATCTTCAAGCAACTCGTCGAGATCAATACGACACACTCGGTGGGCAGCAACACCGCCGCGGCCGATGCGATGGCCGTCCGATTGAGGGGCGCCGGCTTCACCGATGTCCGCGTGCTCGAGCCGGCGCCACGCAAGGGCAACCTCGTCGTCCGCTACCCCGGGAACGGCACGAAACGGCCGCTCCTCCTTCTCGCTCATCTCGACGTGGTCGAGGCGAAGAGGGAGGACTGGTCGCTCGATCCGTTCATCCTGACCGAGAAGGATGGATTCCTGTACGGCCGTGGCACGGCAGACGACAAGACGATGGCTGCGGTGTTTGTCGCTAATCTGATTCGTCTGAAGTCCGAAGGCTTCGTGCCATCACGCGACATCATCCTGGCGTTGACCGCAGACGAAGAGGGTGGCACGCACAACGGTGTCCAGTGGTTGCTCGACAATCATCGCGATCTCATCGACGCGGAGTTCGCCATCAACGAGGGCGGTGGCGGCGTGATGAGGAAGGGAAAGTACGTCACCAACGAGGTGCAAGCGGCCGAGAAGGTCTACCAGGACGTCCGTCTCGAGATCAAGAACAGCGGCGGACACAGCTCGCTCCCGGTCAAGGACAACGCGATCTACCGTCTATCCGCCGCTCTGGCCAGGCTCTCTGCATTCGAGTTCCCCGTGCAGTTGAACGACATCACGCGCGCATACTTCCAGCGTGCCGCGCCGGCGCAACTCGACGCGCAAACGGGAGCCGACATGCTCGCGGTCGCGAAAGAGCCGATGGACACTGCCGCCGCCGCGCGGCTGTCTGCGCAGTCGCCCTATTTCAACGCCCTGATGCGAACGACCTGCGTGGCCACTCAGCTCGATGGGGGCCACGCTCCCAACGCGCTGCCGCAGGTGGCGAGCGCCAACGTGAACTGCCGGATTCTGCCCGGTGTGCCGGTGGCGACAGTCATCACGCAGCTGACCAAGGTCCTCGCGGACCCGGCGATTGAGTTGTCACTCGTGGACGAGGCCACGCCGAGCAAGCCCGCTGTGCTCAGGGACGATGTGATGACTGCGACCGAGACCATCGTGACGGTCGATGTTTCCGGGCGTGCCCGTCGTTCCGGTGATGAGTACCGGGGCCACCGATGGACTCCGTCTCCGGAATGCTGGTATTCCGACGTTTGGTGTCGACGGGCTGTTCGACGACATCGACGACGTCCGGGCCCACGGCCGCGATGAGCGTGTGGGCGTGAAGCAGTTCAATGAAGACCTGGAGTTCCACTACCGGCTCATCACGACGCTGTCGAAGTAAGCAGCGACTAGAGGCGTTTTCGAAATGCCGTAGGAGCCTTTTGGCGCGGCGGGCGACCGCTGCCCGCGGGCTCCCGTGATCGCCACGGAAAATCAGCCCATCGGGCGCCCGACTTACGATCCGCCGTCGCCTGGGTGATCCGGACGACAGCCAACATCGTGTCCGCGTCCAGGCACCTCGCAGCGTTGTGGCGAAAACAGTGGCGCCGGCTGGCCACGCCTCCAGGCCTGATTTACCCCTGTCGCTGATCGCGGCGATCACAGGTCGCCGCGGCCAGGGTTCACCCGCCGCACCAACACATGTCACTGACCGCGAACTGTAGTCGACCTGCTCGATCGCGCGACGGTGGTGTGGTTGCGGCGAGCGACTGTGAGTGACGCGACACCCGTTAGAGGGTAAAACGGTCGCGAGCGCGGTCCGAGCGGCGGCGATTCGCCACCGTCGCTCGGATCGCCTGACTGCCGGCGCGATTCCTCACTGGTGATCGGATTGCCCCAGCCGCCGCCGTGACCGGCAGCACGCCTGCCGAGCGTGCCGTTTTTCTCCGCCTCCGCTCGCGGAGCGTTCCGGGCGAGCTACGGCGAGACCTCGCCGTAGCCTTGGCGAAGGCGGGCGCGTCACGAACGGAGCGACGTAGTAGCCATACCGCCGTCGCGCGATCACTGGGAATGGCATCTCCCGACTCCAGTACATGCGTCGTGTATTCGACAGACTCAGGCCAGATGAGACCCGCCTCTACGGAGAATTGAAGATTGCTCTAAAGTGCGCGCAGGTGCGCCTTCAGGAATCTCCCGGTGTGTGAGTTCTTTGCCGCCGACGATCACCTCCGGCGTGCCACTCGCGACCACTCGACCGCCCGCATGCCCGCCCTCGGGACCGAGGTCTATCACATGGTCGGCCGTCTTGATCACGTCGAGATGATGCTCGATCAGCAGCACCGTGTGGCCGGCATCCACCAGTCGATTGAGCGCGGCCAGCAGCTTCTCGACATCCGCCAGATGCAAACCTGTCGTGGGCTCATCGAGGATGTAGAGCGTGTGCTTCGAGCGCTGCAGCGTGCTGAGCTCGGTCGCGATCTTCACGCGCTGCGCCTCACCACCTGAGAGCGTGGTCGCCGACTGGCCGAGCGTCAGGTAGCCGAGACCGAGCTCGGCGAGCACCTGAATCTTCTTGCCGATCGCCGGTTCGCCGGCGAAGAAGCCGACGCCCTCTTCCACTGACATGTTCAGCACATCGTCGATGGTCTTGCCGCGCAGCGTGACTTCGAGCGTCTCGCTGTTGAAGCGCGCCCCTTTGCACGCGGCGCAGGTTACCTCCACGTCCGGCATGAAATAGAGCTGCGTCGTGATCGTGCCCTCGCCCTGACACTCTTCGCAGCGGCCACCTTTGACGTTGAAGCTGAAGCGGCCTGGTTTGTAGTCGCGCTCGACGGAGAGCGACGCCTGCGTGAAGAGATCACGGATCGTGTCGTAGAAGCCGATATAGGTCGCCGGGTTCGAACGGCTGTTACGTCCGATGGGTGTCTGGTCGATGCTCACTACCTTGTGCACGTGCTCGAGGCCGTCTACGCTGGCGTGCTCGCCGGGCAACGTGCGCGTATCCACCAGCCGCTTCCAGAGAGCCTTGTAAAGAATCTCGTTGATCAACGTGCTCTTGCCGGACCCTGACGCGCCAGTGATCGCGACCAGACATCCAAGCGGGAAGGTCACATCGATCGATTTCAGATTGTTCTCACGCGCGCCGCGCACGATCAGCGTCTTGCCATTGCCGATGCGTCTCTTCGCGGGCGTCGCGATCGATCGCTTGCCTGAGAGAAACTGGCCGGTCGGCGAAGCCTTGCACTTGAGGACGTCGTCGAAGCTGCCCTGGACGACGACGGTGCCACCGTGAACGCCGGGGCCCGGTCCCATCTCGATGAGGTGATCGGCAGCGCGAATCGTGTCCTCATCGTGCTCGACGACGATCACCGTGTTGCCGATGTCGCGCAGACTCTCGAGCGTGGCAATCATCTTGACGTTGTCCTTCGGGTGCAGCCCGATGCTCGGCTCGTCGAGCACGTAGAGCATTCCCATGAGGCCGGAGCCGATCTGCGTCGACAAGCGGATGCGCTGTGACTCGCCACCAGAGAGCGTACCCGAGCGACGATTGAAATTCAGGTAGTCGAGTCCGATGCCGAGCAGCAACCCGAGTCGTCCGCGAATTTCTTTCAGCACCTGACGGCCGGCATCGGCGCCGCGCCCGGCCGGCTTGATGCCGCCGAGGAACTCGTGCAACTCGTCGAAGTTGAGCTGCCCCATGTCGTAGATGGTCTTGCCGCCGACGGTAAACAGCAGGCGGGTCGCACGAAGGCGTGCGCCGTTGCAGTCGGGGCACGTGTGCTCCACCATCACCTTGTCGAGCCACGCTTCCATCCTGGAATTGGCCTCGCCGCGCTGACGGTAGCGGCGATACCAGCGCTCGATCCGGCGCGCGATCCCGGTGAAGTTCAACTCTTTCCCTTCCTGATCGTCACGCTTCACTTTCGCTTCTGACGGCGTGGTGACCTTGACCTTCTGCTCGCCGTGCAGCACCGCCTTACGCGCCGATTCCGGCAGCTCGTTCCATGGCGTGTCGAGCGAGAAGCGTTGCGCCTTCGCGAGGCTGAACATCATCCGCCCGTCCCAGGTGTCCGGGTTGTAGCGGAAGGCTTCCTTGACGAAGCAGCCGCCCCGGATGCTGCGTTGCGGGTCGGGCACGAGCAGTTCCGGATGCGTGAGCTTGTCTACGCCGAGACCGCCGCACGTACGGCACGCGCTCTCCGGATCGTTGAACACGAAATAGCTCGGTCCGATGTCGCCGTAGACGAAGTGATGTGTCGCGCTGCTCAGCCCCTCGTAGAAACGCTCGCGCTCGGCCTTGCTCGCGCCCTTGCCAACTTGCGCCTGCAGCAGGCCATCGCCTACGAGCAGCGCAGCCGAGACGCCCGCGCGAATCGCCTTCTCATGCTGGCGTCCCACCACGAACCGATCCACGACCGCTTCCATCGTCTTCACGCTGGAGGCATCGACGTCCACGTCGCCCGAGATGTCGACCGGCGTGCGGTCGATGATCAACTGCCGGCAGCCCTTCTTCCGGAGCTCGGTGAAGACAACGTCGAGCTCTTCGCCGTACACCTTGAAGACCGGTGCACGCAGTTCGATCTCGGTGCCCGCGGGCAGTGAGAGGATCGCCTCGAGAATCTGACTGGCCGACCGGCTCGGGGTCAGCTCTCCCGTGCGCGGGCAGTGCGGCTGGCCGATCGTGGCGAACAGCAGATTCAGATAGCCTGAGATGTCGGTCATCGTGCCGACGGTCGAGCGTGGGTTGCTCATGACCGTCTTCTGCTCGATGGAGATCACCGGCGAGAGGCCGAAGACGAAGTCAACGTCTGGCTTCTTGACCTGCGCAACAAAGCGCTTGGCGTAACTGGACAGCGACTCCATGTAGCGACGCTGCCCCTCCGCGTAGATCGTGTCGAAGGCCAGGCTCGACTTCCCGGAGCCGGACAGCCCGGTGATGACCACGAGCTTGTCGCGCGGTATCTCGACTGAGATGTTTTTCAGGTTGTGGACGCGCGCGCCCTGCACCGCGACCGTCGTGCGCGCCGTGGCCACCGTTTTACCCTGCGGTTTCGAATGATTTCTAGCCATGAGCGCCGGTGTGAAAGAAAGCGAGTTCCTGCACGTCGGCCGTGCTGCGTTTCGTCAGGCGCACCGACGTTGCTGCTTTGCCGATCAGACCGCGGTGCGCCAGATACTCACAGGCAGTCACCACGCCGCCAACATCGTAGTTGCGCGTGAAGTGCGCTTCGATCTCGCTGCTCGAACGGATGTCTCCCGCTTCGCGCAGGTACTCGAGCACCAATGAAAACAGCGAAGGCGCTCGGTCCGCAAGATAGGCATCGACTGCGTCGAGAGCCGCCCCGACGTTCTTCTTTGTTCTTCTTTGTATTGAGGAGATTCGTGTAGACCTTGCCGAAGAAGTCGGGATTCAGCGCGAACGCCTGCGGCAACACTTCCCTGTCGGCAAGCAGTCGACGGCCGATCACTTCGATTCTTTGCTAGCTGCGTCGCGGCGTAGAGCACCCAGAGCGCCGTGTAGTCAAGGTCGCCACGCGTCACGAACCATTTGTGCGCCTTGTCGATCGGCGGCAGCGCGCTCACACCGGCGCGCAACAGTTCGAGTTGCGTGTCGCGTTCGCCGATCGTGTGCAGCCTGACACAGAGAGCCTCGATACTCGGATCCGTCGTATACAGCAGGCGGCCCTTGGCGAGGAATGAGTGGAAGAATGAGTTGTTGACGGACCCCTCGACGACCTGTCGGAACTCGCCGCGGGGCATGAGCACGGCGTGCACGTTGACGCCGTCCGCGTTAAGCGAGAGACCCGAGTTCTCGATCTTGCGGTCGTCGATCGTCACCAGCACAAGGTCGATGTCCGACTTCGCCCAGACCGTGTCGTGCGAGAGGCTGCCGCAGAGGACGACCGCCAGGATCGCCCGGTCCTTCTTGATCTCCTCGACGAGCGCGTCGAGCGCCGCTGTGAACGTCTGCTTGACGGATTTCGGCTGCATCAGCGTTGATCCTACGGGGCTCAACGCTGATACGTCCACCAGTTGCACGCGGCCCCGTCAGGGTTTGGTGTACTTGGTCATCACGTAGCCGCGGAATTCCCGATCGAACCGATCGAATGTGACGCCGAAGGCCATCGGCACGGCCTGCACCAGCGTGTCGCGTGCGCGTAATGCGAACAGGAGTTTTCGCACACCTTCCTCTCCATGCTGTGCAACAACGAAATCAAACAACGCATGGGCCCAGGGACGGTCGGGGGCGTCGAGATTTGCCAACGACGGAATTGCACCCGTGGCGGCGGCAGCGGGAGGGGTGATCCGCAGCCCTCGAAGGACAGGAGCGACGCGGCTGGTGGTTGGGAGACGATATCGAACGCGAACTGATGAGTGAGTTCGTGCACGATGATCCCCGTGCGCCGGTCGAGCGACTCCAGCGAAATCACAAGATGCTGTGCGGGTGGGGCGCCGCTCTGGAGGTGGAAGTTTCGGGCGCGCGCCTCCGTCGCCGGGAGTTCGCGATCGCGGAGCAGGAGGATGAGCGGCACGGGCCGTGACAGCTCGTGCTTCAGCGCGGCGCTGAGTTGTGTGTACGCCGCTTCGGCATCGCGGACCGCACCATCTACGCGGTCGGCCGGCAGGCTGTTGTGAAAGACCTCGAAGTGCTCCGATGTCCTGAGGGGCCAAGTCACCTGACCGGGTGCTGACGGCGCGTTTTGTTCGGGCGGTGCTGTTGGCGTTGCCGCAGTGCAGACGACAACAAGTGCGAGCGAAAGGGCGACTGCGACGGCAAGACGGAAGATGGACGCGCGCACCGGCTGCGGATGGCTGAGCATCTGAAGCCGATCCTGCAGTCCCGATCCGGGCATCGCCGTGGCCATCGGCCCGATGCGGCGACCGGCATCGGCGCGCGCCTGGCGAACCGCAGCAGGCACGTCGAGTAGGCGTGGCTGTCGTGCCCGCGCGAAATCACGACCGCATCGCAGGCCCCTTCGGACAGCCGCCCGACTCTCGCACTAGCCACCACGCGAGTGGATGGAACCAGAAGACGGCGCGGTTCAGCAGCGCAACGAAACCGACGAGTGGATCGCGTGCACGCGCGTGCTCCTCCTCGTGCGAGTACCGCAGACAACTCCGTTTCGTCCCAATTCGGCCAGTCCGGCGGCAGGATCACCGCGGGCGCGAGACTCCGACCGTAATCGGCGTGACACACGCCGAATGGGTCAGTCTTCCACTCACGCGAACCGCTCCGCGCTTGATTGCACGAGCGCGCCGCACTCCCAGGGCGAGCCGCAGCAGGAAGAACCCTACCCCCGCCAGGTACACAGCGCCGGCTGCAGTCGCCCAAGTGATGCGCCTGGGCGCACGATCTGCGTCGAAAGGACTTTCGATCGGAATCTCATTTGATGCCGCCGACGCGACGCGTCTGCGGCTGGCAGGCGGAGCGTGCTCGCGGCGTCAGAGGACAGGAGCGGCACCGCGAACTCCGGCCCCCACGCGACGAAGATGGGCAGCAGGAGCATCACGACCACCACGGCCGTCCATACACGATGGGCCACCCGCGGCGAACGGATGTTCAGGGCGCGCAGAAAGACGACGACCCCGAAGGCCAGCACGGTGATGCGGGCCGCTGATTCAGCGAGGATATCCATCTTCATCATCCTTTCTTCCGCTTGAGTGCGCGCCCGCGGGCGCGCGCCTTGAGGCTCGCTTCGAGTGCCGCCAGCTCCGCATCATCCAGGACGTTCGCTTCGACAAGTCCGCTGACCAGTTCGTCAACCGAGCCGTGGCAGAAGCAATCGACGATGTGGCGAAACGCGCGAGCCGCGAGGCTGCGCGGGGCTTCAACGGCACGATAGATGTAAGCGCGGCCCTCGACCTCGTGGCGCACGTACCCCTTCTGCTCGAGGCGGCGCAGCACGGTGCGGACGGTGACCTCCTTGAGATCACGCCGGCGCGACACCGCCTGGTGCACGGCTTCGACGGAGGAGGGCCCGGAGCTCCACATGGCCTGCATCACCTGGTGTTCGAGCTCGCTGAGAGCCGGCCGGATGTTCGCCTGGGATGGAGGTCGTTTCATGTGTTACAAGTTGTAACCGTACAACCTGTAACATGTCAAGGAGGCGCGAACGGTGCCCCTTGCCAACGAGCCGGCGCCCGGTCTACGCTGCTTGCTGGCGTGTGCAGGACGCCTCCGGTCCGCGGGAAGGGCAGCGCCCACCTGTCATGTCGCGTTGCAAGAGTCATCAGCGACCTTTCTTCAAGCCCACGATGCGGACACGGGCGAGTGTTGAAGGAGGTCGTCCGTGTCCACACCGAATTCGTTACCTCTCACCAGTCTCGAACAGCAACACAAGCTCGCGAAGGATCTGATCCACGCCGCGCGTGACGGCGACCCGGCGGCGCTCTCGCGCATTCAGGTGGTTCGTTCCGATGCCGCTTCACCACCGCGCTCGCTCAAGCTTGCCGATGCCCAGCTGGCGATCGCCCGCGAGGCTGGCTTTGACTCGTGGCCGAAACTCGTCGCGGAACTGGAGCAGCGCGACGTAAAGGCGTTCTGCGACGCCGTGCGTCAAGGAGATGTCCAGCGAACGCAGCGGCTCCTCTCTCTCGCCCACGTGCGGAAGCGGCTCAACGATCCGATGTTCGACTTTGGTGGGAGAGCCACCCACATGGCCGCGAAAAACGAACGGCTGCTGACGACGCTGATTGAGGCTGGCGCTGACGTCAACCTGAAAAGCGACTGGGAGAACGGCCCTTATACTGTGCTCGATCACGCGGACGAGGGGACGGCGCGGTTTCTTCTGACGCGTGGCGCGAAGCTGACGCCGAACGTGGCGGCACGACTTGGCTGGTTCGATGAACTGCGATCGATGGTGGGCGCCGACGCCGCGCTCGTGCACGCGCGAGGAGGAGATGGTCAGCAGCCATTGCATGAGGCGAAGACCCTCGCGATCGCCGACTTCCTGCTCGACCGCGGCGCGGACGTCAACGTGCGTTGCATCGATCACAAGTCAACGCCGGCGCAGTACGCGCTGGTCGATCGTCCGGACGTGTGCCGGCGTCTGCTCGAGCGGGGAGCCTCACCCGACATCTTCATGGCGGCGCGCCTCGGAGACGTCGCGCTGGCCACGCGTCTGCTGGATGCAGACCCATCGTGCGTCTCAGCCTCGCATCAACGAAGACGGGTATTCGCCGGTGCCTCCGTTGCACATCTACTGTTGGACACTCGGGTTCGGGTTGTCGCCGCACGATGTCGCGTCCAGGTTCGATCATCGCGATGTCAACGATCTGCTCGTATCCAGAAGCCCGACACAGCTTCGATTCATCAATGCCGCTCTCGCCGCAGACGAGCAGACGACGAGCGCCGTACTTGCCGAGGATCCGTCTCTCCTCGCGTCTCTCACTCGCAAGGTGCACGGTCACCTGGCCCACGCGATCTTCTACGAGCACTTCGACGCGGCCGAGCTGATGCTGCGTCTCGGGTTCGATCCGGCCGCACCCGGCGTAGACGGCGGCTCGGCGCTGCACGCCGCGGGCTGGGTGGGCAATGTGCGGATCGTCGAGCGCATTCTCGCTCGCGGAGGCATCGGACTCGACGCGAGGGACCCAACGCATCAGAGCACGCCGCTTGGATGGACGGCGTTCGGATCGGCCCAGCGTCGTGCGCGAGGAGCCGACTATCCGGCCGTGGCGCAGCGGCTCGTCGCGGCTGGCGCCAACATCAGCGCGCTCGGCAATGGGCAGGGCCGAACGCTTCTGCAAATGGCGCAAGGTAATAAGGAGATGCAGGAGGCTCTTCGGAGGCTGGGGGCGACGTAAGTCCACTTGCGGTGCGACGGGGCGAAGGAGCGACGGTGCGAGGGTCCAGTCCGACGTGCGAAGGTCCGGTCCGAAGGCGCGATGGTCCTGACGCAACAACTCAGCTCCGCTTCCGCTTTCCTCGACGGAGGTGCCGCTGGAGACCAGCAACCGCGCCGACCGCTCGACTAGCGAGAACATCGAGCGCAGACCGCTCCACTTCATCGATGTAGTTGCGATCCCGCGCATCGCCGATGTGGTTACGACACTCGTTCAGCGACCCACGGGCGATGTCGAGGAAGCGAGCGAACTCCGCATCCGATCGTCACGAAGCACTCAGAACGATCGCAGATTTCGCGATGTCTAAAACGCGGCATGCGCGCAGTATTCGCCGCACCGAACCTTCGGACCATCGCACCGGACCTTCGGACCTCCGGTACTGGACCGTCGCACCTCCGCCCCCTCGCCCCGTCGGACCGTGTTGGTTCACTCGAGGCGCAGCCCGGCGTCCACCAGGCGGCGGCGCAGGTTCTGATAACTGACGTTCTGCACACTGCTCTTCGACTCCACACTGAGTGATGCGGCGATGCCCGCCGCTTCACCGAGCATCATGAAGGTCGGCTCCATGCGAATGGAGCTGTACGCAACGTGCGTCGCTGACAGTGTGACGGGATTCAGTAGATTGCGCGCATCGGTTTCGCGCGGTGTCAGCGCGCGGTACGGGATCGGATAGGGCGCGTCGTTCGGGATCCGTCCGATGAGCAACCCCTCGAGCATTACAGCATCCTTGCGTTGACCGTTCGGCCAGTCCACGGGCGCGGCTAGATAACGATGGTGATGAGCGGCGAGAGAGTAGCTCCCCATTGCCACCGGGTCCGGGATCCGCGGGCGACGCCCGTTCTGCATGACGTCGTTCTCGTTCATCACGTAGGCGCCCATCATGCGCCGCGCCACGCGCACGTAGAACTGGTGCGGCCATCCGCCATTGCTGGTGAATTCGTCGGCGCAGTAGCCGAATCGGGACACCCGTTCGTGCAGCACCTTGAATCGAGGTGCGGTCTGCATCGCGTACAACAAACCCTGAACGTAGTCCCGGTACGTGCGCTGAATCTGCTCCCGCGTTGACTGGGGCTGGTCCACGTATCCCTGGTTCAAGCCATCTCCCGTGAGGTCGGTCGACAACGTGAGAGAGCTGTTCAGGTCGTACTTGAAGTAGTTCTTGTCACGCGAGCGCGCGATCCGCGCAGGGTTGAACATCGATCGAACGATGTCCTGATCCGGCCGCACAGCCGCGACGAGGCGTGCATGGAGCTCGTAGTCCGACTCTGAGTAGCGCTCGGGACGAGCGAAAGGAATGCGGTTCGCCGGATCGTCAGTGACGCACAGACGATACGTGTAGGCAGTCACGCGTGAGTCGCCGTCGCCCACTTCAGGGAGCGGATCCGGTCGTGGCTCGACGAAAGCGATGAGGCCGCTCGCCACGTCGCCAGGCACGCGATACGGATCGAGGTGCAAGCCGAGCGGCAGTTGTCGTTGCTGCGTCCCCGCGTTGTCTTCCTGGTCGGCAAGGGCGGCCGTGTCGCTCGCGCCTGCTGGATGCCGACGCGGCTCTCTCCCGATTCGAAATGAAACGCCGGCCAACTTCATCAGATCGCCCTCGTAGCTGGCATCGATGAAGACGTCACCACGCACGTCACCGCGAGACGTGCGGAGACGCGCGATCGTCGCGCCGTTCTTCTCGACGTCGACGAGATACGCGGAGCGTTCGACGATGACTCCAGCCTCGCGCAACATGCTTTCGAACACCTGCTCGGCGACTTGTGGCTCGAAGAAGAAGCTCGATGCACAAGGTTCGAGGCATGCGCCGCGTGTCTCCTCGATGGCGCGGGCACGCCGGAAGAACTCACCGGCCAGTCCGCCGATCACCTCCGATCCTCGCTGCCCGGTATCGGTGTTCGACAAGCCGCCGCTCATCATGCCGCCGACCCACCGACCGGGCTCGACGAGCACCACTTTGCGCCCCGTGCGCGCGGCCGACACGGCCGCGGTCACACCCGCGGGCGTCGCACCGAACACGATGACGTCCGCACGCGAGGCGATCGCCTGCGAGGGATTCGATTGGGCGCGGTACTCCACGCTCGTCATCACGAGCGCCGCGCAGATGACGACAGTCCAGGACAAAGCAGTTCTGTGTCGAAGCATCAAGACGAGGGAGTATAGCCCGCGGCTAACGCGAGAACTCCCGTTACGTTTCCCGCAACAGCCTGGCCAGATCGTCCCGTGCGATCCGTTTCGTCGGCAGCCATGCTGCGAACAGGCTGACCGCGGCCAGCACTGTCGCTGCGGCCGCGGCAACGGACACATCGCCCGGCTCGAAACCGTAGAGCAGCGTTGCGACCAGTCTCCCCGCCCAGGCGCCCAGGACGAGACCTGCCAGCGCGCCTGCGAGCACGACGCGAGCCGCGCGCAGCAGGACCATCCGGACGATCCCCGACGGTGCGGCGCCGAGCACCATGCGCACGCCAAGGTCGGTCCGCTGCTGCGAGACGGCGAACGCCGTCATGCCGTACAACCCGAGCCCCGCGAGCAGCACCGCCAGCACCGCAAAGCCGCCCGCGAGCAGCGCCAGCACGCGTTCGACGGCGACGGCCGCGCGAATCTGATCGGCCAGGCGCCGAACGGTCAGCGCCACAGCGGGGTTGACCGTTGCCGCCGCAGTCGCGATGTCACCGGCGGCAGCGGCGTCGTAGCCCGGCCGCACGCGAACGCTCAAGCGAGCGACATTCAGCGGAAATGCCGTCAACTGCTCGACAGGTACGAACCACGCGGGCGATGCGCCGTCGCGCAACGACCCCGGCACATCGCCGACAACGCCCACGACTCGCGCGATGAACGCGCGCGGCGTACCCGGATAGACCGTGAGCGTACGCCCCACAGCATCGCCTCCGAAGTAGCGGCCAGCGAACGAGGCGTTGACGATCGCCACACCCGCCGCGCCGGCGCGATCCGCTGCCGTGAAGTCGCGCCCCACGAGCCGCTGCACCTGCAGCGTCTCGAACCAGCCTGGCGACACCAGGTTTCCCGCCACGTCGCTGTCTGCTGCAACGCGAACGCGCCCAGACGGCGCATCGATCTCCAGCGACGGCGTGAAGCCACCGCCGCCAAGCGGCGTCAGGAACGAGATCGCGGCGTGGCTCACACCCGGCAGTGCCGCGACCGAGTCGCGAATCCGCGCGTAGAGGGCACGACGCTCGACGACGGGAACGCCGGCGCTCTGCGGATCCATGACCACCACGACGAGTGAGTCCGGATTGAACCCGATCGGCCGCTGAACGAGCGCCGTGAACGACTGGACGAACAGCCCGCCACCGATCAGCAGCACCATCGTCAGCGTCATCTGCACTGTCACGAGCAGGCCCATGCTGCCTCGGTGCGACGTAGTGGCGCGGCGTCCGCCATCACGCATCGCATCGACGGGATCCGCTCGCAGGGCGAGCATCGCAGGGGCGACGCCGAACACGATCGCGGCGAGTCCGGCGACACCTATCGTGAACAGCAACACGCGTGCGTCGAGCGGGACCGCCAGTGACAAGCGATTCACCGGTGTGGCCAACTGCGCGACCAGCGCGCGGCTGGAGACGGCCGCAACGGCCACCCCAAGACCTGCCCCGCCAACTGCAAGCAGCACCGCTTCGGCAAAGAGTTGCCGCGCGAGCCGCCACCGGGTGGCTCCCAGCGCCAGGCGCATGTTCAGCTCGTGGGCACGGACGAGCGCGCGCCCCGTCAGCAGGTGCGCGACATTGGCGCAGCCGACGACGAGAACCAGCGCCACGATCCCGAGCAGGATAATCGCCGGCCGACCGTACGCCCGTCGCGCGTTGGAGTAGCCGTGCGCCGCGGGCACAAGGTTGAACGGTGAAGTCAAGAAGCGATCGGCGATCTCGAGTTCCTGCGGTCCCATCGTGGCGGTGCGGATCGCCGGCTGAGCCGCACGCAACCGTACCAGCGCGTGATCCAGCGTCTCGCCCCCGCGCAGGCGGGCGACGATAGTGAGAAAGTTCGTCGAGGCGGATGCGAGGAGGGAGTCCGCACCGCGCACGAGCGCCTCGGTGTTGATCGGGACGGCGACATCGAAGCTGCGTCCGACCTCGAGGCCGAAGAACTCCGGCGCCGTCACGCCGACGATCGTGAACGCGGTTCCGTCGATCGTCAGCGCGCTGCCGACCGCGCTGGCGGCTCCGCCGAACTGCTGCTGCCAGTAGCCGTAACTTAGAACCGCCGCCGGACCTGCAGGGCCGCCGGCACGCTGATCGTCTGCCGGCGTGAGCGGCCGACCGAGCACGATCGGGACCCCGAGCGTCTCGAAGAACAGGCCGTCCACCCACATGCCATCGGCCGGCTGCGTCGTACCGCTCTGCGACACGTTGAAACGAACGAACGACCATGCCGCCTTTCGCTCGAACAAATCGCTCCGCCGCCTGAACTCATCCCACACCGGGTTGCTCCAGGCGCGCACGCGGACTTCGCCGGTGTCCTGCACGACCGAGTCGGTCACGTGGACCAGTTCCTGGGAATCGCGCACGGGCAGAGTCCGCAGCATCAGGCCATTGACCACTGAGAACATCGCGGTGTTCGCACCGGCGGCCAGCGCCAGCGACACGATCAGCACGCTGGTGACAAACGGCGTCGCGCGCAGCGTCCGGAGGGCGAGGCGCACGTCCTGGGTGACTCCATGCAGCATCGGCAGATCCTGGGAATGTCGGCTGGAGCAAGCTATGTGCCGACGCGCACGCCCCAATCGCGCCGGAGAATGTTTCGACAACACAGACACAGCGCCGCTACAGTTGGCGCGTGTGTGCGGGTCTGGGATGGATGGTGTTCGACCGCGGACGCGATGTCTCGTGCGCGGTCACGCCAGGAGCACGCTCGCCTTCTCTCGACCATCCGCAAGCGCAGAAGACGCCGTCAACGCCAGGTCCTGCTCCGTCAGCAGTGTGTAGAGCACCGCACTGCCCGGCAGATCGCTTCCCAGACCAAGCACGAGGTCGGCCACCAGGTTGTAAGCGCCGCGCGTCTTCGACGGGTTGCTCGCGACTTCACCATTGTTTGTCGCAACAAACGGTGAACAGTCGATCTTCTCGTTGTTCGGATCGATGTAAGCGCTGCCGTTGAGCACCTGACAACCTTCCGACCAGTTGTTCACGTCGAAGGTCTGTCCTTTGCCGCCCCAGTGAATATGGATCGTCGAGTTTGCCTCCAGCCCCTTGCTTATGTCTGCGTCATCGAGACGGAAATCGCCTTTCGAACGGACGACGAGCACACCTTTGTCGGAGGGCCGAAGTGCAAGGTGCTGACTCTTGTGCCAGCCGAAGTGGTAATCGTGCTGACCCTGCACGAGGAAGGGAGCCCCGAGCGGATTGCTCGTTGCACCGGGATCGGTGGATCCCTGGAACTTGAAGACGAGTCCCTTGATCAGCAGAACGAAGAGGTCGTCGAACTTGTTGGTCTTCTCGCTTCGCCGGACGCCAATGAGGTGGATGGAGCTGGGCGAACATTCCCAGTCGGACACTTTGCGCGTGTCCGTCCGACCTGGGAAGGCGTTCACCAATCTCTGCATCTCGGTTGGGCTTGCCAGGTACTTCTCCCTGACCTTCTCCAGCAACGACAGCCACTCTGTGTATTCCGTCTGGCCGAGTGTGCCTGTTCGCCACCGCTCGATCGTCGGCGCCCATGAGAACGCAGGGCCTCCGCCGAGCCATCGCAGAAGATGCTTTCGCGTCGACGGTCCAAAGCGCCCATCAGGCACCGACGGCAGCTTCTCCACCGAGCGCACGTACTCCTGGAACAGTCGCATCGCTGCGCGGGTGCGATAGCCGCAGATCCCATCCACCTTCCCGCCCGGAAAGAAACCGATTGTCTTCAGCGCCTGCTGCATGGCAGCAACGGTCATCGGCTGGTCGGGTTCCGGCGTATAAGGCGCAAACGACAACTTGTCGCTTCCGTCTGCTGCCTGGTCCGCGCGACCGCCGGAGATCGCCGTGGCCTGCCGAAGATAGGCGTCACGATCGCCCTGGGTCACGCTGTTGTCGTACGAACCGAGCAAGATCACAACACACTCTCCTCATCCCCGTGGTACACGGGCGTCTACCATGAGATAACGTGCTACCCCGCCGGTTTGAACCGTCAGCGAAATTGGAGTCGAAGATGAGCGGACGCATCATTCGTTTTTCCGTGGCGACGATCATCGGCTGCCTCGTCGCAGCGATCGTCGCCGGCACGGCGGTTCGTGCGCAACGACCGGCCGGATTCGATCTGGTGCTTGTCGACGTGGACGGCGCGACAAAGGTTCTGGGGCGACTCCCGACGTCGGTGTTTGCGCCGCGTCTGTCTCCTGACGGCACGCGCGTCACGTTCGAGACGCGCGATCGATCTGGTCCGGACGGCGCACGTCTCTGGATCGCAGACCTCTCAGATCTTGCCGGACGACGCGCGGTGCCAAATCCTGTCGGCCCGGTTGATTGGGCGCCGATGTGGTCGCTCGATGGCGAGCGCCTCGTTTTCATCGTGTCTAACGAGCGTGGAGATGCCATCTACGTGCGACGGGCTGACGGCAGCGGCATGCCGGAACATCTGCTCGATGCGAGAAGCGCCGAAGGGTGGATGCCGGGCGGGAAGCAGATGCGGTTTCTGACGCTGCGGGAACAAGGTGGCAATCTCGACTACGACATCTCGCTGCTCGACATGTCGTCGCGCACAGTGACGCCATTGGTTGGTCTTCCGGGTTCCGCGCAGCACAGCAGCGTAGTCTCGCCAGACGGCCGCTGGCTGGCCTACGCATCGAACGAGACCGGCCGCTATGAAGTCTGGCTGGAACCATTGCCTCTGACGGGCGCGCGCTATCAGATCACACGCGACGGGGGAGGGCACCCGGTCTGGTTACCCGACGGTCGCTCCATCTACTTCGATCGCGATCAGCAACTGTTTCGGCTTGCGGTGAATCTCGCAGCGCCTTCGTCGAGCGGCGATCCCGTCGCGCTCCCGATCAAGGGATTCGCGCAAGGCGAGTACCGGCGTCAGTTCGATCTGCTGCCGAACGGGCGGGAATTCGTCATGATGTTTCCGATTCTGGAATAGCCACATGTCAACGCCCAACTCCCAATCTCCAACTCCCAAAACTGCTCTTGGGAATTGGAAGTTGGGAATTGGGAGTTCGACGAGTTACTTAGCCCGCCCCGGGTACCCCGAAGCGGTCATCGGGATCGAATAGACGTAAGCATGCTGCAGTCGATCCGGATCGGTCAGGCTGACAACGGCGTACATCGTCTTCTTGTTCTGCCCGGCAAACGCGGCGGTGATGAGTCCGTACGGCGCGGGAATGCTGCCGAGCAGCTTGCCATCGGCGGCGACCACGTGCAGGGCGGGACCTGCCGTGACATAGAGGCGATTCTCCGAATCGATCGTCAAGCCATCGCCGCCACCGCTTGGCAATTTGACGAACTCACGCTGGTTCATCAGCGACCCATCGGCTTGCACATCGAACGCTGCCACAGTGCCAGCGTTGGTGACGTAAAGCGTCTTCTCATCCGCGCTGAGGACGACGCCGTTGGTCTGCAGGTTCTCGCCGTAGCGCGTCACGACTCCCTTGGCATCGGCATGAAACAGCCCACCCATCGTGAAGTACACGCCACCCTTGCTGTCCGCCGTGAGGTCGTTGATCACACCACCAAGGCAATCGAGTGGATCGCCATTCGGCAGCTTGTCGGCGAGGATCTGCCGCTTTGGCGTGAGCTGCGACACGTTGGCGCGCAGGCCGCGCTGGACCATGAACAGCTCGCCCTTCTTGTTCATCGACAGGGCGCCGCCGGTGTGCGTGTCCTTGTAAACCACCGCCACCTTGCCGCTTCTATCAAGCTTGACGACAGCGGCGTTGTGGTTCTGCGCGATCAGGAGGTCGCCGTTCTTGTCGGCAAGGATGCCGTCAGCGTTGTTGCCGCTGACCTCCCACACCTTGGTCCACTTCTGTCCCGCCGCAATGACGCCGGGGATCTCGGAGACGGTGTACTCGGCTGGCGGCGGCGGGAACGTCGTCGGCGCCGCGGCAGCGGGCCCACCGCCCTGACGCCCACCCGGGCCGCCACCGCGCGCGGCCGGAGCCGGGGGCGGCACTTTGCACGTCGCGATGAGTTCCTTGTAGCCAGGATCCTGAGCCGACTGCGGGCTCGCGCCGGGCGGCAATGCGATCTGCGCGAACGCAACAGTGCTCGACAGCATGAATGAAAGTGACAGGACAGCGTTCCGCTTCATAGACACCTCGTCTCCCCCTCTATTTTTCCTGATCCCTTTCACCGGTGGCCGCGCCTGGCGGAAGTGGCGCCGGCCCCGCACCGCGTCCCGCCGGCAGCGCCGCACCAACACCTGCTCCATCGTCCTGCACCGTGCGCTTGGGTCGGATGATTCCCTTGGCGAAGTCTTCGGCGACGCGGCGTTCTTCCAACCGCTCGCCGCCCAATGACATGGAGATCGCGGTATTACCCGGATGACAGTCGGTACCGGCAGCAGCATGCCACCGTCGAGCGGTGTCAACGGGAATGAGACGGTGAACGGCTTCTCGTACGTGACCGGGTCGTCGTACGTCGCCTGGTACTGAACCATGTTGTCGGCGATGCGGCGGAAGCGTTCGATGATCACCATCTCTTTGCTGTGGCGCACACCGTTGCCATTGACGCCGATCGCCGTCTTGTCGGTGAGATTCGTCGTCTCGACGACAAGCTCCTCACCTTCCCAACGCGCGCGTGAGTCACCGAGGGTACTCACCGATGGAGGCGCCGATGTGCGCACGCCCATCGGTGTAGAAGAGGCGCGTGTCCGGGAGCATCTCGTAGGAGAGCGCCACGACGCCTGGTGCCTGGACGATCCGATTGCCGTTCCCGTAGATGACGCGAAGGATGGATCCCGCGATGCCGCGCGTGATGCAGCGCTCGTAGAGCGAAAAGTCCTCCCAGGAGTTGAGCGGACCCGGACCGTACGTGCCACGCGGCATGATGCGCCCCTGCACCGCAGGCTTAATCGCGGGCAGCCGACCATCTGGCGGATCGACAATCAACGACGTCTGGCGCATCGCGCGACGGGCGTAGTCGAAGCGGAAGCTGCTCTCGGCGCTGGTGTCGCGCTGCTTCGCCCCGCGATCGACCTGCGCCTGCCGCTGCGCGAACTGCGCATCGTCGAGATACAGATCCTTGAACTGAGCCGGTCGCGACATCGGGACGTTCTCGAGGTCGTCGCTCGACCAGACGCCCTGCAGATCAGGGTCGCCCCACGGCGTGCGCGGCGCCTTATACTCGACTGCCTTCCCCCCCCGAGCCGGTAATCACGAGCGGAGGCGGCGTGCTCCGCGATTGGCCCGACAGCGACGCACTGCCGAACACGCAGACCGCGACGATTCCTGCAACCACGCTCAACGACGCTATCAGCCGGCTGGTCATATCGGTCGCCTTCTCAAGATGGATACAGTCTCAACGCTGGTGAGACCCTCCGAACGTGGTGATTCTACTCCGCGGCGGCTCGCAGGCCCAGATCGCGCACGCCTCGCGCGCATGAGCCGATTGCTCACCTCGCGCCTCCTCGAGGCACGCTACAATTCCCGGCATCCGGAGGAAGGTATGGCGTTCGAGCTGCTGGTAAATGGAACGTCACATACCGTTGACGCAGACCCGCAGACACCGCTGCTGTGGGTGATACGCGATCACGTCGGGCTCACCGGCACAAAGTTCAGCTGCGGCATTGGCCAGTGCGGTGCGTGCACTGTGCACGTGGATGGCCGAGCGGTCCGATCCTGCAGCGTCCCCGCGCGGACCGCCGTCGGCAAGAAGGTCGTCACGATAGAAGGTGTGTCGCCGGACGGAAGCCATCCAATCCAGGGGGCGTGGAAAGAATTCGACGCGCCGCAGTGCGGCTACTGTCAGTCCGGCATGATCATGAGCGCGCTTGCGCTGCTGCGCGAGCGGCCCAACCCGTCAGACGCCGACATCGACACACAGATCACGAACATCTGCCGCTGCGGCACCTACCACCGCGTGAGGCAGGCGATTCATCTGGCCGCCAACCTGATGAAGGGCGAAACGGGGAGGGTGTGAGATGAGCGCGGGTGTGAACCGTCGCGAATTTCTCGCAACCGTCGCTGCGGCACAGGGAGCGTTCGTGCTCGGCTTCTGGGTCCCGTCACGCGCGGACGCGCAAACGACGGCCAACGCGGCCTGGTATCAGGAGCCGGCGACGCCCGAGATCAACGCGTGGATCGTGATCGCGCCAGACGACACAGTTACGATTCGCATCGCGCAGACGGAACTCGGTCAAGGCGTGTGGACATCCAACGCCATGATGATCTGCGAGGAACTGCAGTGCGACTGGTCGAAGGTGCGCCCGCAGTACGCATCCGCGAATCGCGACGCGCGCGAAAAAGCACCCGAGTGGACACTCAAGGTCCCTGGCGATGGCGCCACAGATCCCAAGAGCGGCGGTGAGCCGACGTTCGGCAATCGCGATCGCACGGGGGTGAGCGGCATTCCGGACAGTCTCTATCGCCGCATGCGGACGAACGCGGCCTCGTCAGTCAAGGACGGCAGGTATTACCTGCAGCTTGCCGGCGCTGAAGCGCGCGAGCGGCTGTTGCTCGCTGCTTCGAAGCAGTGGAACGTGCCGGTCACAGAGCTGAACGCGAAGGACAGTGTCATCACACATACATCGAGCGGCCGCACGACAACCTACGGCCAGATCGCCCAGCGCGCCGCGGACACGCCGCATCCGCATCCCGAGACGATCACCATCAAGCCGCCCGACCAGTGGACACTGATGGGGACCGAGCAGAAGAATCTCGACATTCCCCCCAAGGTGACGGGCAAGGTCGTGTACCGAATCGACGTCCGGTTGCCTGGAATGAAGTGGGCTGCCGTGAAAGCGTGCCCGGTCTACGGGGGCGACGTGAAGTCGTACGACTTCGACGCGATTCGCACGATGCCCGGCGTCCGGTCGGCCGTGCAGTTCCCGATTCCCGATCCGGCGTTGACCCGTGGCCGTATCTTCAGCGGCGGCGTCGCCGTCATCGCTGACACCTGGTATCAAGCCAAGACTGCCCTCGATCGGATGCCGATCGAGTGGAAGATTCCGCCCGAACACGCTGCGCGCAACACGGCGAACATGCACGCGACGCTGATGGCTTCGCTCGATCAGCCCGGCCGAGTGCGCGTCAATCAGGGTGAGGTGGATGCGGCCTTCGCGCGCGCGACCAGAATCGTCGAGGCGACATACTCGACGCCGTATCTCCCGCGCGCCCGCATGGAACCCGGCAACGCCACGGTACTCGTGACCGACGATCGGGTGGACATCTGGATCGGCGATCAGAGCCCCCAGGAAACACGTTTCAGCGCCGCGACGATCACCGGGATCCCTGAGCAGAACGTGCATCTGCATCTCTGCCACCTCGGCGGTGGCTTCGGCCGTAACGGCAACGGACCGCAGGCCGAGCACGCGATCATGATCGCCAACGCCAACCGTGGCGTTCCGATTCACATGCTGTGGACGCGCGAACAGGACTTCATCGGCACGACATATCGCGCGATGGGCGTCGCGCGACTCAAGGCCGCTCTCGACGCCGATGGATGGCCTATCGCACTCGAGGTCCGTACCGCTATGCAGGGCGGCGGGTTTGGTCCCGAAGCGTCCTTCGACGTGATGTCGCGTTATCACGTGCCGAATTATCGCTACTCGAGCCACACGACGACGTTCCACGTGCCGGTCGGCACACGCCGAGGTGTCGGCCAGGCCGCGCACGAGTTCTATCGCGAGAGCTTCATGGACGAGCTCGCACACGCGGCGGGCAAGGATCCGTATCGCTATCGGCGCGAGCTGCTCGCTCGCACCTCTCTGCCGTACAAAGACGACATGATCAAAGCGCTCGACATGGCCGCCGAGATGTCGGGCTGGGGATCGCCGTTACCGAAGGGTAGGGCGCGCGCCATCGCGCTCGAGGAACGAGGGGCCGAAGGCAATGGCATGGCGACGATCAGCGCGATGGTGCACACCGTCTCGGTGAGCCGTGAAGGCAAGGTCAGGCTGGAGCGGGTTGACGTCGCGCACGAGACCGGCTTCGGTCTGGTCAATCCTCTTTCGGTGAAAAAACAGATCGAGGGCCAGATCACCTGGTTCTACAACGACGCCGTGCACCAGGCGAGTACCATCGCCGACGGTCACATCGTCGAGAACAATTTCAACGTGTTTCCGATCTCTCGCATGAGCGAGGATCCGCCCGAGATCAATATCCGCTTCTTCCCCACCCAGCATTGGCTGCTGGGCATGGGCCACGACCGCGCCACGTCGGTGCAATCCGCGATTGGCGATGCGATTTTCCAGATCACCGGCAAGCGCTACCGCGATCTGCCCTACGGCAAGCACGATCTTCGCTGGAGTTGAGACCACTACAGGGATGAGACTCGAACCGATCATGCCCGCGATGCGCAGCGTGCTGCTCGGCCTCACGGCCGCAGCAATCTTCGTCGCCACGACGCACGGCCAGTCGATCCTCGGCCCTCCGAGCGAGGCGAACCACTTCATCGAGACCCCGAAGGGCTGGGTCCACCCGAAGACACCATGGGGCGAACCCGACATCCAGGCCACGCTGAACATGATGCAGGCGGCCAACGTGCCGCTGGAGCGCTGCGCCAGCAGCTATCGCTTCGGCGGCCCGCCGTGTGACATGAACAAGCAGTGGTGGACCGAGACGGAGTACAACGAGCGCATCGCCGCCGCGCGTGGCCGCGTCGACCAGGGTCGAGATCTGATCGCCAAGGGCGAGTTCGGTCGCGCGCTGCTCACCGGCGTCACCGACCCGGCCACGCCACAGCGCCAGACCAGTCTCATCGTCGACCCGCCAAGTGGACTGCTGCCCGCCCTCACGCCCGAGGCCAAGCGGCGCGCGCTCGAGATGGGCAGTTCCTGGTCACTCCCCGGCGAGGACCCTGTGTATGACGATGCCCTCGACTTCGATTTCTGGGACAACTGTCGCTCGCGCGGGATGCCGTCGTCGATGATGCCGTATCGCTACAACGGCGGCTTCAAGCATCTGGCAGGCACCGGGTGTGGTCGTCTTCGACCTCGAGATGATCCACGACGCACGCGTCATCTACACCGACGGCCGGCCACCGCTGGCGTCCGCGCACAAGCAGTACATGGGCGAGTCGCGCGGACACTGGGAAGGCAACACGCTTGTCATTGAAACGACGAACTACAAGGAAGGCCCGCCGATGATCAACCTCGCCGTCGTCGGGTCACCGGCGGGGAATCGTTTCCCGGTCAGCGACAAACTGAAGACGACGGAGCGCGTCACGCGGCTGAACGACGAGACGTGGCTCTACGAGATCAAGACCGAGGATCCGGCGATCCTCACGCGTTCCTTCACCGTGCGTTACCCCATGCGCAACGACCCGACGTACGAGTGGTGGGAATACGGTTGTCACGAGGGCAACACGATCGTTCAGAACTACAGCGAGACGAACCGCTACGAGCGTGACCATCCGGATCCGGAGCCGCCAGCAAAGGCCGCGCAGGTACCAGCTGACGTCGCAAACGCCCTCGCGGGACGATGGACGGGACGCCCACGCCTCGCAACGATCGACTACGACATCTTCGTCGAGTTTACGAAGAACGCCGATGGAACCGTGCAGGGGGAATTGATCGGCACCAATCTGAAAACCTTCCGCGGCAAGGTGTCTCCAACCATCGACAAGCCGCTGCGGGACTTCACGATGAAGGATCGCCGGATGAACTTCGAGTTTCCCAACACGCAGCCCTGGACGTTTGCAGGCGAACTGTCCTCAGATGGCACGTCGCTCATCGGCACGGTGAACAGCGCCCAGGGCGGCATGCCGATCACGTTTCAGGAAGCGGTAAGGAATCAACTCCCGACAACTCCCAACTCCCAACTCCAAGAGAACACGTGCAGAACGTCGTTGTCGTCCTGGACAACATCCGCAGTCTCTACAACACCGGCTCGATCCTTCGAACGGCGGACGCCTCCGGAGTCGAACGGGTCGTGCTGTGTGGCATCACGCCGCGTCCCGATCAGGGAAGCCGACAGCGCCGGGCGATCGCCAAGACCGCGCTCGGCGCCGAGGACAGCGTGTCATGGGAAGTCACCGAGGCTGGACGGTACCGGACGCGCTACGACGACTCGCGGCCGATGGGTATCAACTCGTCGCAGTTGAAACTACTGCCCGATGCCGTGGACCTGTTCGACTGGACACCGCGGTGGCCAGTCTGCCTCGTCTTCGGCCAGCGGCTCGGACGTCGTCTAGATCACTTCTTCCCCAACTCCTGGAACGCCACGTTCACGTTGATGACCGCACGCGACAGCGGCGTGCCGCCGTACTCCATGTCCGTCAGCAATTCTTCTTTCGTAAAGACCGGGAACTTCTTCTTCAGGCTGGCAGCGATCTCATCGGCGCTTTGCTTTCCCATGCCGGCCTTCGCGGCGTCGAGCAGTGCACGGTTGAACAGGGTGTAGTCCCTGAACCCGGCCCACGTGTTGACGTCACCATGTCCCTCGATCACCGTGTCCACGTTTCCGATCCCTTTGAGTGCTTTCTCCAGCGTGTCGGGTAGCGCCACCACGCTGCCGCCTGCCATCGGATCGATCAGCGGCGCCATCTTCCAGGCAAAGATGTCACCGGCCGCCATCGCACGGAGAGCCGGAAACACGACGAAGGCGTCGCCATCGGTGTGCCCGGCGCCAAAGTAATAGAGATCGATCTGATCCCTGCCGCTGCCGAGCGTCATCTTGTCGGTGAACGTCTTGGTCGGGCATGACCGCGGGATTCGACGCCACCCGCTCATTCGCCGTCATCCACTTCTTCGTGTTCTCGTGCGTGACCTTCTCGACCGACGGCGCGAAATAGTCATTGCTGCCGATGTGATCGGGATGCGAGTGCGTGTTGATGATCATCGTCACGGCGCGGCCGGACACACTGCGAACCTGACTCAGGATCGCTTCGCCATTGTTCGCGAGCTTGGTGTCCACCAGCACGACGCCAGCCCGCGTCACGAAGACCGTTGTGTTGCCGCCCGCGCCAGGAATCACGTAGAGATTGTCGCTGACCTTCTTGATCGTGCCGGTCGGCGGGATTCGCGGTCGCTGTTGCTGCGCCGCAACGGTGACGACGGTGAAGCCCGCCACGACGATCGATGCCAGGACTCTCGCGCGTCTCATCATCATCCTCCGCGACACAGCATACCCGGTGCGCGCCGCCGAGCGGTCGCGTGATATCGTCGACAACTTACCGGCCGTAGCCACGAATCCTCGCGGCCGTTCCAGTGGAGGTTTTCGTGCGTGCTTGGGTAGGTGCGTTCGTATTGATGGCGGCGCTGACGTCGCCGGTGTCGGCGGGATCTGAAGAGGACGCGCTTCAGGTTGTCGAGAAGTGGGCCGCGGCTTTCAACGCATCGGACGTCGATGCCATCGTCGCGCTGTATGCTCCGGACGCGATGTTTCTCGGCACGGGAAGCCGCACCGTCGCGCTCACCACGGCCGACATTCGACCTTCGCCCGGGCGAGTGAACTGAAGGTGTCGCATCCTTTCGTTCCTCAACCACTTTCTCACCTGGTGGGGCGCGTTCATTCTGGGAGCGCTCGACTCGTCGCTCTTTTTCTTCATCCCGCTCGGGACTGACGCGGTCGTCGTCTACCTCTGCGCGCGCAATCCGTCGCTGTTCTGGTTCTATCCGTTGCTGACGGCGGCGGGCTCTGTGGTGGGTGCGGGCGTGACATATCTCATTGGAGCGAAAATCGGCGACACGGGCCTCTCTCGATTCGTGGCGAAACGCAGGCTCGAACGATTGAGGACGCGCGTGAAGACAATCGGCGCGCCGATGACCGGGCTGTTGGCCCTGCTTCCCCCGCCTTTCCCACTCACGGCGTTCGTCCTCACGAGCGGAGCCCTGAGAGTGGGGCTGACACGGTTCCTCCTCGTCTTCGCCGCTGCGCGCGTCATCCGATTCGGCATCGAAGGCATCCTTGCGCGTCGCTACGGTGCTTCAGTGCTTCGGATGCTCGAATCAGATCTCGCGCAACAGATCGTGACGGGGCTGGTGATCGTGTCGATCCTGGGCACCGTTACCGGGATCACCCGCATGTGGCACAGTACGCGGCGGCCAGCCACATCCCGTTAACGCGTGCCCGCCGCCGGCGGCGCGATCCCGAGAATCTTCGCCGGATTGATCTTGAACAGCAGGTCGAGCTCGGCTTCCGTGAACCCATTCGCGCGCAGGACCTTCGCACAGTTCGCCAGCGCATCCGGCTGCCAGTTCGAGTTGAGCTGACCCGTGTCGCTCGAGATGAACGCATGTTCCACGCCCGCGGCGCGGATGCCTTCGATGTGGAGCTTCACCACCTCGGGCCGCGCGTTCGGGTTGCCGAACTGCGACGTGAACTCCGCGTAGATCTCGGGACCCATCGCGACTGTCTCCTTGATCTCTTCCATCGTCATGTCCACGATGTCGAGCAGCGGGTGCGTGATGATGATGTGCTTCACGCCCACGCGGACGGCTTCCTTCACCATCAGCTTCACCTCGGTCGGCGAGTTGTGGCCTGTCGCGAGAATCAAATCGCCGTTGCTGTCGCGTGTCTTCGCCTTGGCGATGATCTGCAACGCTTCTTTGACTTCCGGCAGCAGCTCTCCGCCGTCGGGGCACGGCTTCGGATAGTTGATCCAGAACGGCAGCCCCTTGCATTCGGCAACCGCCACGTACGCGGGCGGCCGGCGCGCGAGCTTGTGGATGCTGTTCTCCGAGTCCCAGCTCGGCATCCACACGATGCGGCCCCATCCGCCCTTCATCTCGGCCATGTGGGTAATCGCCCACGGATTGACCTTGGTGCCGGTGGTGAGGTTCGAACCCATCCCGCCGAAGATCTCCATGTCGGGATGGAGCTTGCGCATGTAGTACGCCAGCCCGGCGGTCTGATCGAGGTGCCCCTTGATGATGAACCCGCGCATGCCAGACGCCTTCGCGCGCGTGTAGAGATCCAGCGCGTCGATCGAGCGCGCGGCCTGACCGTAGCTCGGCCCGAAGCTGTCGGGATCCTGGTGCGCGTGCATGTCAATTGCGCCCTTCAGCGCCGGATCGTTCGGTGCGGGATCGTTCAGCGAATAGTTCGCCCGTCCGCGTCCCGCCGGACCGGCCACCCTGCCCCCGGGTGCCCTCGCCCGGTTCGCCGCGCTGCGCCGCCGCGCCGCTCTGGCCCAGGCCGAGTGCCAGGGCGAGGCCGACGGCGAATGCGCACACGGTCAGGTGTCGCACGGGGCCGGCTGATTCCGTCTCCTCATCGTGTCTCCCCTCTCTGGAGCCAACGCTGTCAACTCCCAACTTCCAACCTCCAATTCCCAAAAAGCCGTGTTGGGAGTTGGGAGTTGCCGCCTCCGCTTGTCGCCTGATCCACACGCGACAAGCTTTGGCGAGGTCTCGCCGAAGCGCCAGAAAATTTATGGCGCGTAGGCGGAGAGATTGGGCGTTGACGGTCTCTAGTTTCTGCTAAAAATCGAACTGCGCGCTGAACTTCACGAGCCGTCCGTCGAGCACCTGCGTCGGCTGTCCCCACCGGGCGTTGTAGGTCCCGAAAAGCGTGACCGGCGTGTTGCTGTTGAATAGGTTGTATGCGTCCACATTCAGCTGGATGCGTTGTGCGCCGAAGCGGAAGATCTTGGTGCCGCGGAGGTCGAACTGGTTGATGCGCGGGCCGAACACCGAGAGCGGCGCCACGAGCGGGAGCACAACGGTCGTGAGGCCGCCCGACAGTGGACGTCCCAGCGACGGCTGGACCTCGGCGAGCGTGTAGGTCCGGTTGGCGCCGTAGTTCGCGCCCGGGTTGCTCTGGAACACTGCGGCCACCTGGAAACCGTATGGCAAGCTGTATCGAGCCATTGAGCTTCACCCGGTTCTGATACGGCACGTCCACTTTGCAGTTGAACAGCTGCTGCGGTGAGTCGATCACGTAACAGGTGTCGGTGCCGGCCGAGGCGCTGCCGCCCGCCGACGTGCCGAGCTGCACGGCGTTCCCGATGTTCCAGCCGCCGCCGATAGTGGCGTTGCCTAACAGGCGCACCTGGAAATTCACATCGGCACCGTTGTAGATCTCCTCCTGCTTCCCGTACGCATCGTTGCGCGTAATCATGTTGTCCACCTGGCCGAACGCGCCGGGATTGATATCGTAGAGCCCGCACATCTGCTGGCCGCTCAGTGGCAACCGATCGTCCACCGGCACCGTCACGCAGTAGGGGCTGTAGTCGGCGGGCGTCACGCGCAGGTTGTCGGTCACCTGGAAGTTGCCGTACCACGTGCGGAAGTACCCGGCGTTCACGACGACGTTGGGTATCAGCTCGCGATCGACATTGATCGACGTCTGCCAGTTGTAGTTCCGCTTGCCCCAGCCCGTGATCCAGTCGGGATCCGGCGAATTCACCGGCACGTAGGTGCCGAAGTTGGGGTTGGCCATGGCGCCGCACTCGCCGTTGGCTGTCGTCGCGACGAGGTTACAGTCGGGCAGGAAGTTGCTGCGGCGCGGATCGCCAACCGCGAGAACTGATCGTTCCACGACCGCGTTGTGCTGTTCACCGCGCCTGCCGCCTGGTCGAAGAGTTGCGCCAGGCCGGTCGTGTTCGACTGCACGTAGCGGTTGATGCCGAACTTGATGGCCGTCTTCGCGCTGCCGGTCGGATCCCACACGATGGCGAACCGCGGGTTGATGTCCTTCCAGTTTGGCACGTTGGTGCGCGCCGGGAAGCTGCGCGCCGGCACCAGCATGCCGGCCGGGACCTCGGTGGCCTTCACCGACTCGCGCAGCCAGTCGAACCGCAGTCCAGCGCTGACCGTGACGCGACTGATGCGCCACTGGTCTTGCACGTAGAGACCGAGATCGGGATTGAGCTGGTCGACCGTGTAGCTGGGCGACGCGAACTGCGTAAGCGAGCGTGGGATGCCGCTGACGAACGTGTAAGAAACCGGCAGGCCGTTCACCTGCTCGGGTCACGTGTGGTGTAGGTACGGTGCCCGCCGCCGAGGCCATACATCCAGAACACGCCGGTCTTGATGCTGTGCCGGCCGGTGATGAACGAGACGTTGACGCGTCCGTTCGACTGGTGCGACAGGCTCATCGTGCGGTTACCGACGCCGTTGTAGGTGAAGCCGAGGCCGGTGTCGTTGATCGACACGTTGTCCTGGATCCCTCCGCCGCAGCCTTCGTAATCCGACAGGAACAGGTCCTCGCCGAAGCCGCCGAAGTTGAATTTGCTCACCGTCACGCCGGCATCGAAGAGCACGCTGCTCGACTGCGGCCGGCTCCACGCCCCTTGGATCACCTCGTGTCGCTGGCAGTAGCCCGGATTGCCCTCGTTCTTGATGGTGCCGGTCTCGAGCTGCCCGGTCAGCTGATCCTGAAAATTCCGCTGCCGGTCCCACGAGAACGTGAGCTTGTCCTTCGAGGTGGCCTGGTAAGTGAGTCGGGCGCCGATGCCCTTGTTCGACTCTTCGGGCTCGATCGGGCTCCCGCTGTCCGGCGTATAGATGAAGTCGCTCACGCTCGTGTCGGCGAAGAGGTTGGCCACGCCGGTCGTCGTCCCCCAGCGGCGCGCCGCGGCAAAGAACCAGAGGCGATCCGCCAGCACGGGTCCGCCGAACGCGACGTTGAAGTCGAAGACCTTCTTGACGCTGTTGACCGACGTCAGCCCCTGCGCGATGAGGTCGTCGTCGAGGTTGTCGCTCTGGAGCGCATCGCCGGTGCCGGCCACGAAGAACGCCCCCGTGAATCGGTTGCCGCCGCTCTTGGGAATGCTGTTCACCTGCGCGCCGCCGAGCGAGTACTCGGCTGAGCCCATCGTCCCGAGGTCGACAACGACCTCCTCCACGGCGAGGGGATTGACGTAGTAGCCGCGTCCCGTGCCTTCGAGGCTGCCGATGCCGGGCGTCAGCGCGTTGTAGCGCATGCCGTCCTGCAGCAGACGCGAGTCGAACGTCTTGCCGCCGTGCACCGTGATGCGGACGGAGCGCTCACCCTTGCTGCCGCCCACGTCCTGCGCATTCGGCGGCTCGACGACCGCGGGAATCAGCGCCGCAATGCCGAGCACACTCTTGGCGGTGGGCACCGTGTCGAGCACCTCTTTCGTGACCGTGCGCTGCTGTGTCGCACTCTGCACGTCCACCAGAGGCGTGGCACCCGTGACCGTAATGGTCTCCTCCAGGGTGCTGACCTTGAGCTCCACGTCCACCTGGGCCGTGAAGTTGGTACGCAACTCGAGGCCCGCGCGCTGGAGCGTCGAGAAGCCGGCGAGCGAGAACGTGACGGTGTACACGCCGGGCCGCAGCTCGGACAGCCGGTACTCGCCGCGATCGTCACTGACGGTCACGCGAACTTTCTCGATGAGAGCCGGGCTGGCGGCCTCGATGGTGACGCCAGGCAGCACGCCGCCCGACGGGTCGCGGACGACGCCGGCGATGGTGGCCGTGCTCGCGCCTTGCGCGAGAACGGACGCGGGGATCAAACTCAGAACGACGACGAGGCATGCGCGACGACCGAGACGTGCCAAGACCACGAGGTCCCTCCTTTGGTGATGCCCAACGATTTAAGGAGGCGCGCGTCGAGGACAGCTCCTGCGATCACGGGCCGCGCGGATTATGAGAAGTGCGCGGGCCGCGAATCAAAGCCGGAATTGTCATCAATTGTCAGCGCCGTGATTCGTGGGCGGGAATGACGTAGGCTCGGGTCGCCAGGAGGTCCTCGTGCGTCTTCGTTCCGCTGCCGTGGCAGCGTCAATGGTTGGGATCGTCACCTGCGCGCTGCCGGCGGCGCGCAGGACGCGGGGAGCGGCAGAGCCGTGTTCGCCAGCCGCTGTGCGGCGTGTCACGGAACCGAAGGCGGTGGCGGCGAGCTCGGCCCCTCGATCGTCAGCTCGCATTCCATTGCGGGCCGATGCGGATCTCGAAGCCGTGATTCGCGAGGGGTTGTCGGGCGCCGGCATGCCGTCGTTTGCGAACTTGTCGAGGGCCGAGAGCACGAATCTCATCGCCTTCCTCAGGACGCTCCGGCCGCGCGCCGGCGCCGGACCGCAGCGGACCAGCGTGGTGCTCGCGGATGGGTCGTCACTTTCAGGCGTCCTCCTGAATCAGAGTGTCGGCGAGATGCAGATACTCGGCGACGATCGCCGCGCGCATCTGCTGCGTGAGACGACGCCGGGCCGCTATCGTGCAGTGACGTCGCAGAGCGGCTGGACGACATACAACGGCCAGGCCAGCGGAAACCGCTACAGCGCGTTGACTGAGATCACGGCTGACAATGTCGCGCGCCTCGCGCCGCAGTGGGTCTTCACGCTGCCCAACGTGTCGCAGGTGCAGGTGACGCCGGTCGTCGTGGACGGCCTGATGTACGTCAGCGCGGCGAACGATCTCTACGCACTCGATGCCGGCAGTGGGCGCCAGGTCTGGAACTACCGGCGCCCGCGCACGCGTGGGCTGGCCGGTGTTGCGGCCCGAGGCGTCAATCGCGGCGTCGCAGTCAGCGGCGAGCGCGTCTTCATGGCGACCGACCACGCGCATCTCATCGCGCTCAATCGTGCCAGCGGCGCGCTCCTGTGGGAGACGCAGATGGCCGACTGGCGCCAGAACTACAACGGCACCGGCGCGCCTATGGTCGTCGGCGATCTGGTGATCGCAGGCATCGCCGGAGGGGATGAGGGCGCGCGCGGATTCGTTGCGGCCTACGAGCAGGCGACCGGCAAGGAGGTCTGGCGATTCTGGGCCGTCCCTGCGCGCGGCGAGCCCGGGTCGGAAACATGGAAGGGCAACGCGATCGATCATCCGGGCGCGGCGACGTGGATGACCGGCAGCTACGACGCGGAGCTCGACACGCTGTACTGGGCCATCGGCAACCCCGGGCCGGACATGATCGGTGACGACCGCCAGGGCGACAACCTGTATTCCGATTCGGTGGTCGCGCTCGACCCGAAGACCGGACGCCGCAAATGGCATTTCCAGTTCACGCCGCATGATGTGCACGACTACGACGCGCAGCAGCCGATCGTGCTCGTCGATGCGACGTGGAAGGGCCAGCCGCGTAAGCTACTGCTCCAGGCCAATCGCAACGGTTACTTCTACGTCCTCGACCGCATCACCGGCGAGTTCCTCTCGGGCACGCCATACGTGAAGAACATCACCTGGGCGTCCGGCCTCACGAAAGGAAGGACGGCCGATCGTGGTGCCGAACATGGAGCCGACGCGCGAAGGGCGGCGGGTCTGCCCGTCACTCGAGGGGGCGTCCAACTGGTACTCGGCGTCGTTCAGCCCGCGCACGGGTCTCTTCTACGTGCAGACCAACGACAAGTGCGGACTGTTCACGCGAGTGGATCAGACGTGGGAATCGGGAAAGAGCTTCATGGGCGGCACGTTTGCAGCGGCGCCCGGGCCCGCGCAGCGCGTGCTGCGAGCCATCGACATCCAGAGCGGAAAGGTGGCCTGGGAACTGCCGCAGTTCGGCAATGTCGATTCGTGGGGCGGTGTGCTCGCGACCGCCAGCGATCTCGTCTTCTTCGCCGACGACAGCGGTGCCTTTGCTGCAGCGGATGCGAAGTCGGGCAAGCGGATATGGAGCTTCCAGACCAGCCAGGTCTGGAAGGCGTCACCGATGACGTACGTCTTCGACAACCGTCAGATGCTGGCGATCGCATCGGGGCCGAACATCCTGGCGTTCGGGTTGCCGGCACGCTAGAGACCGAACGTGACGCGTCTGCGGTGCGTCGTCGTTCATCGTGTCGATTGATCTTGCGCGCGCGCCCCGCTCAGGATCGCGCGGAGCCCATAGTTCCCCTCGTGGCACGCGAATTCGAACAGCCCCTCGCCGGTCTTCTTCAGCGGAATCATCAGCGTCCACGGCCGCGACCACACAGTCGGGTCGTCGATCGTCATGGAGTATTCGAGCGTGTCCTCGGCGACGCGTCTAAATTTCTCTGTCAGATGCAGGTGGTCGGTCGAACCTCGAAAACCGGCATTCGAGAAGTTGATCGTGTCGACAACCAGCGTGTCGCCGTCCCAGTGGGCGCGTGAGTCGCCGTGGTACTGCCGTATGGCGGAAGAGACGTGAGGTCCGCCGTCTATCGGAAGTATGCGCGCGTCGTGGATCATCTCGGTGCGCAGCACCACGACGCCAGGGCCCTGCGTGATGCCGAAGTAGCTCTGGTAACCGGCGCGAATATTGGGTGTGCCGGCGTGGACGCAGCGCGTGCTCAGACTGAGGTCCTGCGCGCGATCGGCGGGACCACGGCCCTGTCGCGCGGCAGCTAGTGCACGTGCGCGTTCAGCAGCCGCAGGCGCTGGCGGCGGAATGCGGCCATCCGGCGGGTCGATGATGAGCGACGTCCGGTTGTCCCAGATGCGTTCCGACAGCCAGGTCTGGTCGTAGTTGCCCGTCTGCGTATCGGCTGACGAGAACTTGGCCCGGCCTTCGAGCGCCGCCAGAATCAGCTCGTCGGCGAAGAACGCGTCGCCACCGTCGATCAACTTCTGCGCGCGCTTCTTCAGATCCGCCAGTTCTGCGTCCGTCATGGTCGCGCGATTGCCCCACACTGCCGGTCGCTCGAGCGGCGTCATGCCGTTGTTGGCCCAGACGCCCTGCATGTCGGGATGGCCATCGGGCATCCGCGGCACAGACCACGCGGATTTATTCGCGGCTTGCCCTGAGAGTCCGATCGCCAGAGCTGCAACGATGACCGCGGACGTGACGATTCGTGCGCGCATTTTGGAGCACATTCCTGATTTCATCGATCTTTGATTGTTGAATCGCTCTTGATTGTTGATCGGCGATTGCTGATTGCGTCCTTGCTTCGACGAATCACCCCCAAATCCACACTCCACAATCAACATTCAACAACGAATCAACAATCACAAATCATTCAACCAACATTGGTTCTACTTCTTCAACAGCGGATGCACGTACCCCGCCGGCAGCACGTGATCCGGATCCGGACGCACAGACACGTAGTCCACGTGATCGGCAACGTCGGTAAAGCCGTGATAGACACCGGGCGGGATGATGACGATGTCGCCGGGACCGACCTTGCGTGTCTGCGCCGCCTGACGGAACGTGCCCTGGTTGCTGGGACCAACCGCCACCTTCACGATCTCGCCGTCGGCCGGGAGCGGCTTCACGCCGTCCACAGTCCCGCCGGTTAACAGCGTCCCCGAGCCCGAGACGATGTAGTAGACCTCGGTCACGTGCTCGTGATTGATCGCGCCCACCGGCGCGCCCGGCTTCGTCTGGCCGCGGCGAAGGACGCCGACGCTGACGTTGTACTTGCCCATGTCCACGACCTTCATCTGCCGATCCCCGCCCCCGGTTGGCGCGTTGATCACGGTTTGCACTTCGGCGGCGGTGATGTCGGTCGCGAGCGTCTGCGGCTGTGCGCCCTGCGTGAAGGTGCCGGCCTGCGACAGCATCACAAGGACACAAACGCCAGCAAGAGTGATCCGATACATGACAACTCCTCGTTGAAACGAATTCCGAGAGCAACTCCCAACTTCCAATTCCCAACTCCCAATCTGGCCGGTTGCTTGGGAGTTGGAGTTTGGCAGTTGGGAGTTATTTGAATGATTCACTTCTTGACCCATTTCTGCAGGCACCCGCCCGAGGGACTCGCGTCGCATCCGCCCGTCAGTCCGGCGAAGACGTTGCCCTCGTTGTCGGCGCCCATGCCCTCGGGCCGGGTTCCCTGGACGTAGTAGCGGAGCGATCCGTCCTTCGCGCTGCCGATGCGGATGCCGTTGCCCCACCCGGGATTACGCACGACGTTGCCGCCGCCCTCGGGCGCCTGTGGCGGGCCACCGATGAACTGGCTCGACTCGGAGTCCGCGACGATGAGCGTGTCGTCCCGCAGGATGGCGATGCCGCTCGGCCGGCCGAAGTGGCGCCATTCGTCGACGAACTGCATGTTGCGATCGAAGATCTGCACCCGGTTGTTCGAGCGGTCCGCGACGAACAGCCGTCCCTGCGAGTCGAACGCCAGCGCGTGGGGTCCCATGAATTCGCCCGGCGCCGTCCCCATCTTTCCGTACTCCGCGACAAAGGTCCCGTCTGTCTTCAGACGCACCAGCCGATCGCCATCCTGCTGCGCGTCGGTCGGCCGCGGCCAATGCCCGTCGGCGACGATGATCTCGCCGTTCGGTGCGATCGCGCACGCGGTCGGCCCGATGAACGTGTCGGGGCCGGCCTTCGAGACGCCCGCCTTGCCGAGCGTCAGCAGCACCTTCCCGTCGGGGCTGAACTTGAACAACTGGAAGCCACGCCCCTTTGTCGCGGGATTGTCCTGGAACGGTCCGCTGTCTCCGGCCCAGAAGTTCCCGTCGCGGTCCTGACAGAATCCGTGCGCCTGCACGAACATGCCGTTGCCGAACCGGCGGTCGACCGTTGCCCGACGCGTCGATGTGCAGGATCGGCGGCTCCGATCGGTGATGCAGCCACGTGCCGCCCTTACCGTCCGGGATGATGCCGATGGCGGCGCCCGGCTTGATGTCGCCCAGTTGCGGCCAATTCGGGATCACGCGGTATGGGCTCGCCATCGTGCTGGTCCAGGGCGGATATCCGCCGCGTGCCTGACCCGGTGGCGGAAACGCGCGCGGCTGGCCCACGCGCTCTGGGCCGGCGCCACGGCCGGCGCGATCGCATTGGGCGGCAGCGTGTTTGACATTCCTTTGAACACGAAACGCTGCGCACGCGCGCCCGGCGCAACCTCGCCGGTGTAGAGGTTCCCTTTGGAATCGATCGCCAGGTGATGCAGGCCTTGAAAGTCGCCCGGCTTCTCGCTGCGTTGCCCGAACTGGTAGAGGAGCTGAAGGCTCTTTCGATCGAGCACGGCGATGTGCGAGTTGCCGTAGTCGGCGACGTAGAGGAACTGCTGCTGTGCGTCAGGAGAGAACGCCAGCCCCGCCGCTGACTGCGGTGACGGCCCCGATCGATTGATGAATGTCTGCGTCACGAACTTTCCGTCCGGCGTGAAGACCTGCACCCTGCGGTTCGGACGGTCGGCCACGTAGACCAGCCCGTCGTTCGAGACCTTCACAGCGTGCACCGGCCCGCCGAACTGCGGTGACCCGTTGCCCTCGGTATCGAGAGCTGGCGCGGCGCCACGGCCGCCGCCCGCGTTCGCGCCGCCTGCGCCTCCTCCGCCACCTCCTCGCGCTGCAGGCGGCACGTCGATGGGCGCGTTGCTGAACGCGCCCCACTGGCGCTTGAAGGCGCCGGTATCGGCATCGAACACGATCACGCGGCGGTTCCCGTAGCCGTCCGCGACGAAGGCTTCGTTGGTCTTGGGCCACACGAAGACGTCCGCCGACTGATGCACGGTCTTCGTGTCGGCGTTGCCCTTGCTGACGCTTCTCCCGCCGATTTGCAGCAGAAACTTCCCCTTGTTGTCGAACTTGAGGAGCATGTCGTCGTCAAGGTTCCGAAGCGACGGTGCGACCGGAGCGCTGCCGCCGATCCACACATGGTCCTTGTAGTCGACGGCGATGCCATGTTCGCTGTCCGGCCAGTCGTAGCCCGGGCCGGGGCCGCCCCACGCGTTGACGAATTTTCCCGATGCATCGAACTCCAGCACCGGCGGTGCCGCGTGGCTCCGCCGATCCTCGGGAATCGTGTTCGGCCGGTGCAGCATCCAGACGTGATCGCGGCGATCCACAGCCACCGATGCAACGTGACCCACGACCCAGTTGTTCGGCAGCTTCGGCCATGCAGGGTCCACTTCGAAAACGGGGACTCGCGTGGCAGTCGCGGACGCTTGCGCCCGCGCGCGATCGTTCGAAAGCGTCGCCACTGCCGCTATCACGGCGACGCATGCCAACACGACGCCGAGATGTCGAAAGGTTGATCGCGCCATGGACTCGCCTAGTCCTTCTTGTAGTTGTCGTCCCAGCGGATGTTCAGCCAGAAGATGTCGGGCGTGACCTCGCTGAAGCCGTGGTAGAAGTTCGACGGGTGGAAGAACACATCGCCCGGTTTGCTCACGACCGACACGCCGGTGTTGGGCACGCGCTCGCCGTCCTTCACTTGATACCCCGTGTTCACCGTGGCACCGCCCGCCAGCAGGTACCACGTGTCGATAGTCTGTTCGTGAAGTTCCACCGTCGGCGTGCCATTCCACCGCAGGTTCACGTTGTAGCGTCCGCCCTCGATGAGCCTCGTGTTGACAGACTTCTTCAGCCGCATGCCCGCCATGATCTGATCGAGCTGCTCCTTCGAGAAGAACAGCGCGCCACTGCCGCCGTAGCTGTAGGGCAGCACCTGCTGACTGCCGGGCGGCAGCGCCGGGCGCTGCTGGCTTGCGGCCGGCTGCGGCGCGCCGCCGGCGCGCGCACCACCCGCCCGTCCGAGCAGGCCGTTCAAATTCCCTGCGCCCATCGGAGCATCGGTGGGCCAGTCCGTGTCCCATCGCACGTTGAGCCACGTGATGTTGGTGTTGACACCGCTCACACCGTGCGGCAGTCCCGACGGGATGTAGACAACGTCGCCCGCTTTGATCTGTTGGGTCTGGCCACCGTTGATCTTGCCGTTCTCGAGCACGCCTCCGGTTGTCAGCGTTCCTCCGCCTTCGAGCACGACCCACAGGTCCGCGGTGATCGGATGTACCAGCCCCGTCTCCGCCGCGGTGATACGCCGGATGTTCACGTTGTACTTGCCGCCCTCGATCATGCGAAGCGTCTGGAGCTTCTTCGCATCCATGTCCTTGAGGTACTGCGCGAGCTTATCCCTGGGAATGGCGATCGAATGGTCCTTGGGCGCCTGCTCGAGGATGACCGCCCGACCTTCGCCGCCTTGTCCGCGTCCCTGCGCGAGTCCGATCGACCCGCAAATTACGATGAATGCCGCCCAGATCGTGATCTGCCTCATGACCGCGCATTATCCGTAGCCGCGCCCGGGCTGCAGCCGCCAGATTTGTCATCAATTGTCACTAGCACCGAGAACCGGTTGAGTTCCCGTATAATCCGGCTTCGTTTGCCGGAAGAAGGGGCCGTGACCACGACGTCATCCCGTTTTCGATCCCGTTGTCGTCCGGTCGCAGCGTCTGGCAAACCGGCTCTACGCCGGTTCGCGATTGCGGCGCTGCTGGCCTCGCTGTGCACCGCCGCCTGCTCGTCGGGGCCGCGGCCCCGCAGCCGCAACAGCTCACGCTGTGGTCTGGCATCGCGGCGGGGTTCACCAACGATCTGATCCAGCGTTTCAACAGCGCGCTCCCGCAGACTCACATCGGCCTGCAGGCGACATCAGGGGGCGTCGTCGTCGTGTCGGCGGTGGACAGCGGGCAGGGGCAGTTGGGACTCGCGCAGTCCGATGTCGTGTACCTCGCATATCGCCGTGGCATCGAGCGCAACCTGTATCCGCACAAGAACCTGCGCGCGATCGCGATGCTCTGGGTCAACACTTTCTACGTGGTGGTCCGGCGCGACAGCCCCTTTCGATCGATTGAGATCTGAAGGGTCACCGCGTCGGCATCATCCGGCCGGGGACGTCCGGCGAGTTCTCGACACGCATCGTGTTGGGCGCCCACAGCATGAGCTACGCTGACGTGCAGCCGATCTTCGAGGCGACCGACGACCTCATGCCGAAGCTTGGGGCGGGCGAGATCGATGCGGTGTTCAGCGCGAACCCGCTGATGCTGGTGGCGGCCCGCGAACTCAGTCAGACCGTCCCGCTGCGACTGCTGCCGATCAGCCGCACCGTGACCAATCAACTGCGCGGCAGCTATCCATTCCTCAAGCCGGTCACGATCGCAGCCAACCAGCTTCCGGGGCAGAGCCATCCGGTCGAAACGCTCGGCGCGGAGTGGCTGCTCGTGTGCCGCAGCGATCTCTCTGAGGATCTCGTCTACCAGTTGACGCGCGCGTTCTTCGAGCAGTTGCCGGCGCTGGCGCGCGACCACGGTGAAGCCGCGCTCATCGATCCCGAGCAGGCGCCCGCTACGCCGATCCCGCTGCACGCGGGCGCGGCCCGTTATTACCGCGAGCGCGAGATCCTGCGATGATCGAGATCCGCCGGCGGCGTGTCACTGACGGCGCCGACGCCCTGTCGCCGAGCTGTCGCGCGAACCGGGCGTCTGACTCGCGCGGCGCTGCGTCCGCCTTCCGATCGTCATGGCGTTCGTTGTCGCGATGTTCGCGGCAACCGTGGCGCTGGTGTGGTTTGGTTACGTGGCCACGCGCGAGTGGCGGAGCGGCACGAACCTGCTCGTCGAGCGGCGCGCCAACGAGGCGCTGGCGCTCGTGCGCGCGATCCTCAACGCCGACATGAAAGGCGCCTGGATTACGGCGATCGTCCCGTTCAATGCCACCGACCTGGACGAGGATCCGCCGTACAGCATGTTCCAGGTCGCGGCGCGCACCTTTGCGCAGTTCCCGTATCCCGAGTCGTTCGTGCTGTGGAAGCACACAGGTCGGGAAGAAGGGACCACCTACGTGTTCAACCGCGCGGATCGCCCTCCGCCGTGGGAGACACGGCCCTCGTCGGACGACCCGTTCCCCGTGGTACTGATCCACGACCCGCCCGCGCTGGCCGGACTCGTTACGGCGGTCCGGAAGCATGCGACGGCGGCATCGCCGTTCATCATGCTGGAGCAGCCGATCGACGGGACGCCTTATCAGATCGTCGCGCACGCGCTTTTCGCGTCCGGCCCATCCCACACACTGCTGGGATTTATGGCCTTCACGGTCAATGAGCAGTGGCTGCGGGCGCAGTACTTCGATCCGCTGGTAGAACAGGTCGCGAAGATCGGCGGGGGCAGAGGCGACCTCTCGATTACGGTCTCCGACGACGAGGGCCGCGCGGTGACGAAGGCGGCGGGCCGCTCGCGCACGAAGGCGCCGGCGATCTTCACACGTTCCCGCTCCTCTTCATCGACCCGGCGCTCGTCAGATCGATCTCCTCACGCCCGGCGCGAGTCCGCGAGTGGACGGTGCACGTCCGATCGCTCCCGGATCCGGCGCTCCTCGCGACGCTCCAGGGCACACGGCGGATGTTCTTCCTGATTTCGATCGCGGCCGCCGCGAGCCTGCTGGCGCTGGTCCTGACGGTTCGGGCCGACCGGGCGAGCGCGGCGCTCGCGTCGATGAAATCCGATTTCGTTGCCGCGGTGACGCACGAGCTGAAGACGCCCGTGGCGACCATCCGCCTCGTAGGCGACACGCTCTCGAACGGACGCTACACGTCGCCCAAGACCGTGCAGGAGTACGCCGGCCTGCTATCAGTGGAAGCGTCCCGTCTCGGCACCTCGATCGACAACCTCCTGGCCTACGCGCGGTACAGCAGTTCGCATGCGGCGTCGGCGACCGACCTCGCCGACGTCGAGCCAACCGAACTGGTCGAGGACGCGCTGCAGTCAGTGCGGCCGGTGCTGGCCAACCTGGAGTTCGATCTTGTCGTCGATGTGCCGCCCGATCTCCCGAAGATCTGCATCGATCGGTCCGCGATGATTCGGGCGCTCGACAACATCGTGGACAACGCGATCAAGTACTCGACGACCGACAAGCACCTGGCCGTAAGGGGCCGGGCCACCGCCAGGAACGTCACGCTGACGGTCCACGACAGAGGGACCGGAATCGCCCGCAAGGATCTCTCACGCGTCTTCGAACGCTTCTATCGGGGCGGCAACGTCACCGTCAGCGGCAGCGGCCTCGGCCTGCCGATCGCGAAACGTATCGTCGAGAGCCATGGAGGCTGGATTGAGGTTCGCAGCATCGTGGGATCGGGAACCGAAGTCGACGTGACGCTGCCGATCGGCCGCCGTCGAAGCGCGTGAGTGTCCCCGAACGAGGTATGCACATGGCCAAGCGCGTCCTGATCATCGAAGACGACAAGGCAATCGCCCGGCTGCTCCGCGACAACCTGGAGTACGAAGGGTTCGTCGTCGAAACGTGCGACAACGGCCACGACGCGCTCC
>CAVWST010000033.1:0-140397 GCA_963757735.1 uncultured Acidobacteriota bacterium | reverse complement strand
AATGGACAACCTGCTCTATCGAGTCCCTGAGCCATCCACGGGGCTGCTGTTCGGCAGCGGCATCGTGTTGCTGGAGGCCGCGCGCAGACTTGGTGAAACGACGGCGGTCGCAGCCGTCCTGAACATCGTCGTTGCGGGCTTCGCGCTGGCCGATGCCCGCGCGGTTCTCTCACTCCGTGTCAGGCTCGACGTTCAACCAGGGGAATGTGAACACCTCGTGCGTGTCGAACTGCGGCGAGGGCTCGGCGGATTCCGGCGACGAAGCCTCCAGCAGGAGGCTGTATTTTCGCAGCATCTTCTCGATTGCGTCGAACGCGCCATCGACCTCCGGACCCGTGAGCGATCCGACGTCGACGCGCGTCCGATGAGCAACACGTTGGTTGGCGACGTCGAGGACGCGCGCGGCCGCCTTCTGCAACGCCTCGCGATCCGCTGCTACTCGCGTGGCATCCACTCGATCTTTAGGGTTCGTCGAAGAGGGGGAGTCGACGGGCAACCACGCTTTCGTGAAGGCTTCTTCCAGCATCGGCCGAAGCCACTCCTTGTCCGCCGAGAGATTGAGCATGGCGAAGTATCGACCGCGCGTCGCGACATCGGGCCGCGCCTCATCTCCCGCATTAGTTGATTTAGGTTGACAGTGTTGCCCTGATCGTCGGTCTCGCGGCGGACTCGGATGGCAACGTGCGACACCCATGTCGCGCGCATGAGATCCCATAAGTGACCGCCGACGGCCTGAAGACGACTGTTTTGCCTGAAGACCTCAGTGACTTCCCGGAACGTCCGGCGCTCGCGGAATAGGTAATGGATGTCCCTCTCGATCGCCTCGAAGTCTCGCCGCCACTCGTTCCAGAGTTCGTCGGCGGGCACATCCTCGATTTTGCGCTGCGCCATAACCGCTCCTGCTTGCCCTTCGCCTGTCACACAAGAGTAGCGAATTGCCGATGCGTCACTTCATCGCCGCCCTCCGACCTACTCCTCCTCAAAATTCCGTGTCCAGCCGCTTCACTTCGTAGACCGACGTGGTTGCGACGCCAACACCGTGCTCGAACATGAATCGCGTGAGCGTCTCGCCGTCGATGAGGACGATGCGTGTGTCCACGTTGTTGATGTAGGACTTCGGCCTCGGCACTGAAAGTGGAGGTCGTGATGAACACACCCTTACGCGCTCGATGCCCCGCAAGCGCACCAGCGAACTGCTGAATGTCGGGACGGCCCACCGTATTCGTCCCGCGTTTGGCCTGGACGTAAACGGCGTCGAGACCGAGGCGGTCCTCCTTGATGATTCCGTCGATGCCCTCATCGCCACTCCGGCCGATCGCGCGCCCGGCATCCTGCAACGTGCCGCCGTAGCCCATCGCGACCAGTAGCCTCACTACGACGCGCTCAAAGAATGTGGGTGAGGCCACGCGGAGGCGCGCCAGCACGTCTGCCTCCACTGCGCGCCGAAGGTTCTGGTAGGCGGCTGTCATCAACTCCTCAGGCGTGGTGTTCCACTCGTTCACAACCGTCGTATCGATGTCATCAGCTTTGCCGCGGCGGCTGCCCTCCACCCAACCGCGGAACTCCGGGGAGCGGCGACTCGAATCCCCTACGGTCACACGATCCGGCACTTCGGCCAGCAGGGTGCGGCCGGGCGCGGTGATGCGATAGACGCTGCGGCGTACCCGTTAGAGCATCCCCGCGCGTTGCAGGTAGTAGCGCGCCCATCCAACCCTGTCATCGAACAGGCGGGCAGCGCCACTCGGGAGCATCTGCTCCCGTTCTTCCGGCGAGAGGGGCGAATTTGTCAGCTAAGGCGGCGCGTAGGTCGCGGAGTGCGTGCTCATCGCCGTCTGCCAGCAGTTCGAGCAGCGGCCGCATCAACGTCTGATAGTCCGGGATCGGCATGACGGCAGATTCTACTGGACGATACAGGTGTGCTCAGGCGAGTCGCGTGCCCCTTGTCTGTCACGCTCGACGCTCTCGCCAGAAACGAATCGCAACGAACGCCACGACCGCCCACGGAACAACGACCGCGCCCTCATCTCAGCACCCTTCCGCTCACGCCCGGTGCCACTGCCACTTAACGAGCAGCACCGCCGCCAGCATCAGCAGGATCGCCGGATGGGGCCAGAAGGGCTCCATTGCCCGGGCCACCCCCGGTCCCGGCGAGGATGGTGAGCATGACCGACATCGCCAGCGGCGACCCCGCCAGCCGCGCACGCGCATCACGTAATCGTGAACCAGAAAATCAGGAACAACGGCACGCCAACGGCCAAGAGCATCAAGTCCATTGTTCCCCCTCTCAGCACCCCATGGTTTGAAGGTTCCGACGCATCACGCTCGATGCTGTTACCGGCGTAGCCTCGGCATTAGCCACCACACGGCCACGGCGAGAAGAATGGCTAGGCCAGAACAGAATCGCAAACATCAGATCCAGCGTCGGGAACCCGCCGCGCCACGTCCTGTACACCAACATGGCGCACAACAGCCCTAACATGACGCGCATGATGGTCGGCATAATCAGCACCCCCAATGAACGACTCCCGCCCACCACGCCCACTGCTGCGGCAAAACCCATCCCTCCTTCAACAGCCGAAGACGCGCGACAACTGACACGACGCTTACAGTCCATCCGAACGCGCAGACGTACATACGGGCAGGTGGCGCACCGACGTGCGGTGGCTGCGTGGCAGTACCTTCTGCGGTGTTCTCAGGCGCTGGCACGCCATCGCGCTAGTAACCATAAGCGGCATTATGCGACTCTGCGAGGCGAAACACCCCCAATTGGCGTGGCCTTCGCCTCGACGCGTGCCGCACTTACAGCGATTCTGCGCGCCGGCGAAAGTGTCCATACGGTTTGTCTTCGTGGCGAAAGTGACGCTCCGCACACCAGCGGATTCGGGGCGTCGACTACCTACCGACATCGGACCCCCAACCGCCCTGACGCCTTGAAGTCGGCCCGACCGAAGCGGACGTAGACTCGAGCGATGACATGCGGCCGCTGTAAAGACGGTTGGATCTGTGAAGAGCATCCGGACAAGCCGTGGCCGCATGACGACTGCTCTGGGCCGGGGATGCAATGCGACAACCCGGGGTGTCCGTGGTGGAAAGGTGATCCGCCACGCGCGCGACAACTCGACGTCGTGTTCGCGTCAACCAGCCAGGCACCGACACAGAAAACAGGTTTGGTCTGTCCGCTTTGCAAAGAGGCGTACGGCGCCATCGAGGATCAGCAGCCGAAGCGCATCGTGCTGAAGTGCCAGGCTTGTGGACACCGATGGCACTGGGACGATCCATGGCCGGAGCGTAGTTGATGGACTTCGATCCGTATCAGTCGCACTGGCGCGAGAACGTACCGCCAATGACGCTACTCGAGGCGTGCTGGCAGATGACGAGCCCTCGAGGGCGTGTGCTGACGTGCGGTGTGTTCAGACGATCGCCGGCCTCGAGGTGCGGTGCGGGTACTCAGAGGACGACCTGATTCGATCGCAGTACGCGCGAGAACTCGGAGCCGCTCGTGAGATTGCCGTTGGCTGGAAGGCAGCCGCGCTCGAGAGGGGCTATTCGGAAGTAAAGAACTAACTGTAGAGCGGAAGACAGCGAGGAACCCCGGTGACTGTCAGCCAACTGCCTTAAAACTCTCGTCTCGGTGCGCGTTGCCCAATATCATTCGCGTCACTGGCTCATCGCCGTTCTTCGGAAGCATCCACCAGCAGAGACACGTTGCACAGCGGAAGAAATCGACGCGGGAAGAGTAGAGGATGTCAGCAAGGTCCACGACATCGACGCTATCGCACTCCGGGCAGCGTGTTCGCGCTGAGGCCATACGCGTCTGACCTCCCTGACTATTTGGAGACGGCAATTCTATACCGTCAGTCAAGCGCACGCGGTTTGTGAACGAATTACCCGATCCACTCAACCGTCGGTTCGCGGCAGTGACAGCCAATCTGACAGCCTGACCGTTGGTCGTCGGAGGTTGGGAATTTGCTTGTCTAGCGTGGCAACAACCCCGGCCAGTTGAGGACGACCGTCAGCGTCGATAACGAGGAGGCTGATGGCATCTGCAACAGAAATCGCTGGCCGTCCGGCGAGACTGCGTAGGTCTGGCGGAGCGCGCGCGGATCAAGCGGCGTGTTGAAGAGCGGTCGTGGGACGTCTGTTTCCAGCGTATCGTTCCTCGGATGGAGACTGACATCATCTTCCCATCAGGCGCGAGATAGAACAGTTCGCGACCGTCCGGACGCCATCGCGGCTGCGTGCCGCCCCCTGTCGCTACCTGTCCTTGCAGAGTCGGCGATGGAAATGACTGCAGATAGACCTGCGGCTGGCCACTCTCGTCTGACACGAACGCAAACGACTTTCCATCGGGCGCGAACTGCCCCTGGCTCTCGTTGTACGGGGTTCCGAGGGTCTCATTGGCATGCGATCCCCGAAGAGCGGGAGCACCCACGTGTCGAGGCGTGTCTTCCTATCCGTGCGGTAGTACATCAGATATTTTCCGTCGCGCGACCAGTCGGACGGAAACAGAATCGGTATCGCGTTGACGCGAAGAACAGCGTCATCGTCACCGGTGGCTCCAACCTTCCTCTGGTAGATGTCGATCCACGATCGCGACCCGTCGCGAAGGCGATCGTGCTGCCGTCGGGGACCACACGGGCACATTGTTGAACGACCCCTGCGTTGTGAATCGGGATGAAATCTGGCGATCGATGTCATGGACCCAGACGTCCTTGTTCGTCGAACCGTACCGGTCGAATGCGATGCGTTTCCCATCGGGAGAGAGCGCGATGGATTCGTAGGCGGCGACCGGCGCGGCGACACCGGTTCGATGCCCCTGACGGTCAACCCATACGAGCTCGCTCGTCGTCGATGTCGACCGGTACATCAACGTTCGCGTCGTCGAGGCGGAAAAGACAACGCCACTAAGATCCGTGGAGATCGCCACCGACACCGGTTCGCCGACGAGGTCCCGTGCTGGGCATCGAAAGGATGCGCCATGAGCGCTTGCCTATCACGTAAAGCAGGTACCCAGGTTCGGCGTAATTGCGGGTGAATTGGTCTCGACGAGACGCACGGGTTCGCCCCCGTCGAGAGAAGCGAAGTAGGCGACGTGTGTGTTGGGACCAATCGACGCCGAGTAGAGGAAGTGACGACCGTCCGGAAGGAAGAAGGGACTGTTGTGCACCACCGTCTCGCCTTCCTTCAAATTCGTGACCGAGGTCGATGCGCCTCCACTGGCGGAGATGCGCACAATGGGCCGTCCGAAGTTTGGGGCGAAAAGGATGATTCCCTCGCTGTTCCACGTTCCGCCCAGTGGAAAAGTCGCGTCCATATCGGCGAGTGGGCGAACGGGTCCGCCGCCGGCATCCACGCGTTTCAACTTGCCATCGGCAAAGAACCCGATGGACTTGCTGTCGCCTGACCAGAAGGGCCGGCGCGCGCCCTCTGTGCCAGCGAGTGGCCTGACGTTAAGCCCATCGATCGACCGCAACCAGAGTTGCCACGGCGCATCGGAACCGCCTGCCGCGAAGACGACGGACCGGCCGTCCGGAGCAACCGCCACTGTGTCGGCATCCGCTGCGAATGCCGTACCGTTCGGTGGCAGGATCGCGAATTGAGCCGTCGGCACTGACGGCGTCTCGCGCTGCCAGAGTCGTGCAGCGGCGGCGATTCCAAGACGAGGCCGACCACCGCGAGCGACCACGCGATCCGCTCTCGCCACGGTGATCGCCTGCCCGCCCTCGAGCGTCTCGGCGAGGGGCTCGCAGACGATTCGTCCAACTCGAGGCGCGCATCGCGAATGTCCGCGAGCCGGCGCTTCGGATTCTTCTCGAGACATCGCCGAAGAAGACGACGAACGCTCGCGGGCGTCGCGGCGGGCAACGCATCTGGTCTGGTTCGGCGCGCAACACCGCGGCCAACGTGTCAGAGACTTCGTCTCCCTCGAATGCGCGGCGGCCGGTCAGCATCTCGAAGAGCACGCAGCCAAAGGCCCAGATGTCGCTGCGTTTGTCGACCGGCTTTCCCCTTGCCTGCTCCGGCGCCATGTACGCCGCGGTGCCCAGGATCACGCCTGCCTGCGTCATCGCAGGTGTCGTGATGGTTGGCGACTGCGACAGCCGCCGGCGACATCGCGGCCGCGGGTCCATCGCCTTCGCCAGGCCGAAGTCCAGCACTTTTACCGTGCCATCGGCGCGCACTTTGATGTTCGCGGGCTTGAGATCACGATGGATGATCCCCTGCTCGTGCGCGGCTTCGAGCGCCTCGGCGATCTGCTTCGCGATGGGCAGCGCCTCGTCGAGAGGGATCGCTCCGCGCGCGATGCGCTGCGACAGGTCGTCGCCCTCGACGAGTTCCATCACGAGGGCGGTCACGCCCCCGCTTTCTTCCAGCCGTGGATAGCCGCGATGTTGGGTGATTCAGCGACGCGAGGGTCTTGGCTTCACGCTGGAAGCGCGCGAGCCGATCAGCGTCGTGCGCGAACGCCTCGGGCAGGATCTTGATCGCGACGTCGCGATCCAGCTTCGTGTCGCGGGCCCGGAAGACCTGCCCCATGCCGCCTTCGCCGATGCTGGCGACAACTTCGTAGACACCGAGACGGGTACCGGGGTAAGGGCCAAAGGTAGCGCGATTATATGGGCGGAATGGCCGTGCGGGACGGATCGTTCCTGCTTGCCGGCGCAGTGTTTTCGATCGACTGCGGCGCCGGTAGAAATACCCTTGCCGACGACTCGCGAGTGATCGCAACCATGCGTTGTGTTAGAACGAGCAATTGGCGCTCGGGGGCCGAGTCAGATTCCGCGCTTATGTCGCCAGAACCAATTCGTGGGCTTATGCGGGGCGCAGCGCGGCGAGTCCCGCTTGTAGCTCGCGGAGCACGCGCTCCAGCGGCTCAACCGACCCCGCAGGGGCTCCCCCGCGTCGACTGGCACGAACCGTCGTCTGGGCGGCAGCCACGTCGAGCGCCAGCGCCGCTACGGCCGCAGTTGTGCGAGCCGGGGCCACGGCGGCTTGGGCCATGATGTCGCGTATGCGCTGCGCCGCGGCCAGTTCGGTCTCCAGGGACACGACTACATGTTCCACTTCGTCAACTGTCAGCCGCGTCGTCTTCTTCGCGATGTTCGGACTCCGGGCCTTCTTCTTTGCCATGTGAGAGACTCCTTGTCTAATGCGCTCTCCAGGCCGGGAGTGTCGCACACGGTTAAGGCGTTAAGTGCACCTAATCCCAGAGTTCAGTTGAGTTGTCAGTAAGTCTCCGCATCCCTCATGCACATGCCAAATCCATTCCGACCGAACTCCGGAAGCGGTGTGGTGCGTGCGTATGCATCACGCGACGAGTCGCACACCGTCGTGGCAGGGCCTTTCCCGTTGAATCCCTGGACGCAATCCAGCGACGCCGCGGAAGCATAGCCTTCGTATGCGAGATGCCAGTCGTGCGGATGCGGACTTCGTGGGACCAAGTTTTCCAGCGTGGGGGCAAAGTCCCTCCCTTCTCCCTCCGGCCTACGACGATCACGACCGCGGAACGCTCGTTTGACTGCCGGTCGCGCCGTCTCGGTCATGAAGTCGAGCGCCCACGTTTCTTTCTTGCCTCCCTGGCTCGTGCGAGTCAGATCGAATCGGACGTCCGCCGCGGCACCAGGTTGCCTGGTACGGTTCGTCCTGTCGTAGAGGATCAGCGTTCCCCTTCGTCCCTCTCGTCCGTCCACCGAAGAATCGTGAAGTCGATTGGAACCTGACGTCCGCAGGCATAGACAGAGCACGGACGTCGGTTCGTCCATCGGCACCGAGTCCCAAACCAATCGTTGCGGGCTCGCAGTAAGGGCACGCGGATGTCGCGCGGCTTGCTCACTCATCGGCCCACCGGATGATGTACTCTCCCCCAACCGTGGATTCCGTCATATAGAAAAGCTCTTGTCCGTCCAGCGGCTGAACGATGGAGAGGACGTCGAGCCGCAGTCGGCTTTCAGGACAACTGACGATGGGACCGATTAGGGTAGTCTTCGGAAGACTCGTTATGCCACGGTCCTTGCGCACCCGCTCGACAGCGCGAACTTGCCTCTCGCACAGCGACGGAGCGGGCAAACGAAAGCAGTGCTCACCCTTCCGGTTGCCAATTGAGGAGGACCCGTAACTGGACTCGTTGTTTCGCGGAGAACGTCGACGAGAAATCGTTGGCCGTCGCGAGAGACGCTGTAGTTCTTTATAGAAGGATGATGCGGAACCAAACTCCAGAACGGCGTGAATAAAGGCACCGGCGAACCCACTTTTGGTGTCCTCACGGATTCCAAATCAACAGGAACGGCCATCAGCCGGTTGTCGGCGTCGATGTAGAAGAGTTCCTTCCCGTCGGCGCGCCAGCGCGGTTGCACGCCACCGTCAGTGGAGATTCGCACCTTATCTCCGTGCGGAAAGGGCTGCACGTACACCTCAAATCGATTGGATTCATTCAACTGAAAGGCGACCCATTTTCCGGTTGGCGAAAACTCAGCGTTCGCGGCCACTCCCGCGGTCCGCACGACGGGAAAGGGCGTTCGGCTTCCATCGAGGGGTAGCGCCCAAATCTCGCTCGGGGACATATTCTCCACACCTTTCGAGACATTGGTGTACAGCACAACCTGGCCGTCAGGCGACCAGTCATCTGCCTGCTGCGCGCCGGGCGCGCGCAGGAGACGCTCGCTAGCGGACGACCCGGTGGCGGACTTCATGAATAGGTCGAAATCGCTGTCGTTGTACGCGCTGTACACGATGCGTCGCCCCTCGGGTGCCCACACCGGGGCCATGTCGACGGACGGCTCGAAGGTGAATCGTGTGGACACACCACGCGCGAGCTCGAACAGCCAGATGTTCGCTGGGCCGCGCGTCCACGCGACGTAAGCGTCGTCGGGGGACAATGACGTGGCAATGCCGCCCATCTCATCGACGCGACTGAGGATGTCCAATTGCTTGCCGGATCGGTCCACCCACATCAACTGGCGCCGCGGCCCGGCTCCGCCGGTGCGATAGACGATTGGTCCGGCCGCCGACACCGCGACGGCGGCGACGCCATCGGTAGGGCCGAGCACGATGTTCTGGGCAATCAACGTCGGAGCGCCGGCAACCTCCAGACGTGTAACATCGAACGGCTGCGAGAACAGGTTGCCTTCACGCACGAACAAGAGATGTCCCGTTGGGGAATAGACGGCGGCGGTCGCGTCGAGAATTTTGCGGGTCGTAGGCTCGCCAAGCTGGCCGAGGTGAATTCCAGCGTCTGCGCCTCCGGCAAAGCACAAAAAGTGGCGGCCGTCGGGCAGCATCTGCGGCGATCGATAGCCAAAAGCGCGCGCGGTGACCTGAGTGACCGGGCTCACCCGACCTCCACCTGGCGCGACCTGAACGAGCGGCGCCGCGGCATTGGGGGTGGCCAAGATGGTGCCGTCCTTGAGCCACGCGCCGCCGAACATGCTGCTGTACGGTGCCACGGTTTGCACGGCCCCACTCTCAAGGTCGATTCGTTTCAAATCGGACTCAACGGAAAAACCTAACGATCGTCCGTCCGGAGACCAGAACGGAAGAGAGGCGTTGTCCGTGCCGGCGATAGACACGAAGCGTGGGGTCGTCCAATCGTCGCAGCCACAAGCGAGACTTGCCTTCTGACGTCGCCACGAACACGAGCGTGCGACCATCGGGCGAGATTGCGAGCGACTGCGGACTCGTGGTGGGCGGCGTCGTCACCTCGAGACGGACGTCCAGCGCCGGTGCGCGTGGCCGCCATATCGTCCACGTGCCCAGAGCAACCATAGTCGCCAGCAACAGCCCGGAGAGCCACGCGAGGCGCTGCGCACGTCGGAACCTCCGTACCGATTCAACGCCTGAAACATCTTCAGCGACCGACTCCTGAAGGCGGAAGCGCGCATCAGCGATGTCGCGAAGACGTTCAACCGGGTCTTTCTGGAGAGTGCGCCTCAGCACAGCCCGGACTCCCGGCGGTATCACCGAGGGCAACAAGCCCCACTCGGGCTCCTCGTGGATCACCGCCGCGAGGACATCAGATGTGATCTCGCCGCGAAAGGCTCTTTTTCCCGTGAGCATTTCGAAGAGGATGCAGCCGAAGGCCCAGATGTCGGCGCGCTTGTCGACTGCCTTGCCACGCGCCTGCTCGGGACTCATATACGCAGCCGTGCCGAGGATCATCCCCATCTGCGTCATCGCGGGCGTCGTGATCGTCGGCGACATCGACTGGCTGGACGACATCACTCCAGCGGGTTCTGTCGCCTTCGCCAGCCCGAAGTCGAGAACCTTCACCATGCCATCGGGTCGCAGCTTGATGTTCGCGGGCTTCAGGTCCCGGTGGATGATTCCCAGCTCGTGCGCCGCTTCGAGGGCCTCGGCGATCTGCTTCGCGATCGGCAGTGCCTCGTCGATTGGAATCGGGCCTTGTGCAATTCGGTCGGCGAGCGTCGGCCCTTCCACCAGCTCCATTACGAGCCCAGTTACACCATCGCTCTTCTCGAGGCCGTGGATGATCGCGATGTTGGGATGATTCAGCGACGCGAGGACTTCGGCTTCGCGCTGGAACCGCACCAACCGCTCGGCGTCTGCCGCAACGGCCTCCGGCAGGACCTTGATCGCGACCTGCCGCTTCAGGTTCTTGTCAGTAGCGCGATACACCTCTCCCATGCCGCCGACACCGATCTGGGCGGTGATTTCATACGGGCCGAGGCGGGTGCCAGCAGTGAGAGCCACGGCAAGTGGCTGCGATTATAGGAGATGCGTGGCGAGAGCGGATACGTAACGGGTGACGGCGTAGAGACTTCCGATCTCGAGCTCGATTTCGGAAGTCACAAGGCGGCTACCCGAGAGTGCGAGCGCCGCAGACCCCCTCAGAGCGTCCGCCCGCCGCGGCACCAGGTGCGCTGTTCGTCGACGATGCCAGTGGTCCGCATCCACCACGCAAGGAAGCACCGCCAGATCCGTGCCGTCATTTGCCTGGGGACGGTTCCTCCTGTCGTAGAGGATCAGCGTTCCCCTTCGTCCCTCTCGTCCATCCACCGAAGAATCTTGAAGTCGATTGGAACCTGACGTCCGCAGGCAGTACAGGGCACGGACGTCGGTGCGTCCATCGGCACCGAGTCCCACACCGATCGAGAGAAAGGTCGTGTTGGATGTCACCGGCGCCAACCTGAAGAACTTCGCCACGGCCCCGTCACAGCCCTGGAGAGACGACCAGGTCAAGATGACTCGCTCGGCGGAGGAACTCCACATCGGAAAACGGCAGGTCAAGGCTGGCGAAGTCGAGGTCAAGAAGCGCGTAGAAACGAACGAGTAAAACCTGTCACGCTCCGTCACGAAGAGGTTGATATCGAACGCCGACCAGTGACGGGCAGCGCGGCCGATGGCGGACACCGATCTGGTGCTGCTCGAGGCGCTGCTCGACGACGTGCTCGACCCGACCATCGTCACGGACTCGATCGAGTTCGCGATCGGCGTCCTCCGCGGCGACGATGCCGGCGATCGGCGTGACGACGTCGAGCAGGCACTCGGCGAGATCGAGCGCGAGCGTCGCCAGTTGCTAGCGGCGATCAGCTCCGGGCGCGCGGTGACCGGCCTCCTCGACGTCCTGCAGGCGCTCGACGATCGCCAGGCGGGCCTCGACTCGCAGCGCGCCGCGATCGCCTCCCGGCAGCGCCTCCGGGCCTCAGACGCGGCCACGCTGCGGCGCGAATTGACGACGCTCGCGGGCTCCTGGCGGAAGGTGCTCGCCGACGATCCGATCCATGCCCGACCGATCGTGACGACGCTGCTAAACGGCCGCGTCACGATCACGCCGACGGCGACGCGGAAGGAATGGGCACTGACAGGTGAGGGGACGCTCACCGGTCTTTTCCAGCGATCAATTTTCCAAGCGGTATGGCGTCCCCACCGGGATTCGAACCCGGGTTTCAGCCTTGAAAGGGCCGCGTCCTAGGCCTCTGGACGATGGGGACCGTGGAGAGTCGCAGTCGGCGCAGTCATGCGCCAGCCACAAACATCCTATCTTAGCGTGACTCGGCCTGGAATTCCCCGCGGAGACTCGTCCGGGCCCTACTTCCGCTCCCGTCCCGGCATGTGCGCGTCGTCCTTTTCGTTCTCGAGGCAATAGTGCTCGAGCAGATCGGTGTCCGGCAGCAGCTCTTCGACGACGCTGAAGGTGATCGGCTTGGTGAAGGTCTTCGGATCGGTGATCGTGATCGTGAGATCCATGTGGCCGAAGTCGCGACGACGGAAGCGCTCCTCGATGCGCATCTCCTCGCTGTGGCCGGTGCCCCGGGCATCGAGCCAGCTCCGATCGTTGAAGCCGACCGTGTCGATCACCAGCGTGTCGCCCTCCCATCGGCCGACCGAATATCCCTGCCACGTCGGCGACATGTCCGCGGGGTGCTTGCGTCCGTCCATGAAGATCTGACGGAAGGTCGTCTCGACCTCATACAGAATCACGATGACGCCGTTCGAATGAATGATCTTGAACGGCTCCGGCAACAGGTCGCCCTTCGGGAGACTGTCGGGCAGGCAATTCAGTGTCGGGTTGAATGCGCCTAGTTGCGTGTGTTGACGAAGCCGCTCGACGCCGTAGGTGTGAGCGGTCGCTCCTCCGGCTTGAAGTCGGCCAGGACGTCGCGGAAGTATCTCGAGTTGAGAGACTCTCCCAATCCGAAGAGACCACCTGGTGGGCGCGGATCGCCTTGCACCTGCCAGATGCCCGAGAGATCAGGCTTGCCGTTCAAGCGCGGCACCGGCCCGGTCATGTTGACCTTGCCGTCGCGTGTGCGCGGCGCTCCTGCCATTGGGTGGTTCACCCATTGCGCGCCTGTAGACACCCCGGCCACGACGCACGCGATCGCGATCCACAAGAGCGAGCGAAGTCCACGTCTCATGGCTGCCATTTAACCACGGCATACGTGCCGTCGGACACACCCCCGACGGGTGTGTCCGAGCAGAGTCGTTCACTGTGTAACTGGAAGGCCCGCTGCTATGGTTGTCGCCGTCGTGCTGCACACGGGATGTCCCCCAGCCGCTTGCGCTGACACCGGCATCTGTCCCGCCTGCGCGGTGATGTCGTACACGATGTTGTCCTTGCGCGCGCCATCGGGGCTGACGCTGACAGGAACGTGATCGAACCCCAGACTGCTGCGCACGCGCCACGCGATGTTGTGATCGGCACACGAGGAGTCGCCGCTCACGCCGACGCCGCCAACGAGCGTGCCGCCATTATCGTAGAGTGCCAGCCCACCGCCGAACACGTTGATGCCACCGATACGCGAACCCACCATCGGATCATTAGAGCGACAAAATTGCGACGCATTTCCACCGTATGCGACGCTCGTGTCAACCGGGTTGCTCTCCTGCAGACCAAAGAGGCTGCCACTGGGCTGCCTTCAATCGTTCGTTCGTCATGTCAAAACGCTCCGCTTGGCGCGCAGCCCTCCCCGCACCGGTACTCGTCACGTTGGCGACAGACTCTATGTATGGGGATAGTGATGAGGTGCGCGAAGCCGGAGCGTAGCACAACGGCCGAGGCGGTCGTGCGACGACTTTGCAAACTGCCAGCGTTTATCGCGCCGGCTGTTTCGAAGCGGGCTGCTTGGACTCCTGCGTGACCGGGTTGTCGCGATCGGGTCCGCTGTCGGCCTGGTCTTCCTTCTCGTCCGGGCGGATCACGGGCTTGCGGAACGGATTGGTGTTGTCTTTCGGTGGAACCTGCTGAGGCCTGTGTTGATTCATGGTTGCTCTCCCCTCGAGGAGGAGAGCAATCCATGTGCCCTGGAGACTACTGACGAGGAGCGCTCTCGAGGTCCTGCCGCCCTGGTGGCATGTGTTCGTCTACCGCGATGGCGTAGAACCCGCTGACGGCGTACGTGCTCATCACTGCCACCAGGTCCATCGCGCCCTTCTTGCCGAACAGTTGCGCGGCCTTTGCGAACGTCCCCGAATCCATCTTGCCGTCGTGCAGCAGCTGGCGGCCGAAGCGGATCACCGCGGCATCCTTCTCGTCAATGCCGGTGACCGGGCCGTTGCGGCGCACGATGTCGATCGTTTTCTGATCCACGCCAGCCTTCAACGCGGCTGGCGCATGAGCGTTCCACTCGAGGCTGTAGTTCGTTTCGCGGCACGCCACTAGAATCGCGAGCTCGCGCGTATGCGGATCATCGTTGTCTCCTCTCGCCAGTCATTGTCGTCAATCCGGGACGGATTGAGAACCGTATCGAGGAACCGGGTGAGCCCCGCCGAATGACATTGACTCCATGGGTCCGCGGTTGTACCGTAAGGCCGACCGAAAGGAGCACCACTTCATGCATTCACATACGAAATTCTGGCTCCTAGTCGCGCTCGTCGTCGTGGCGTCCTGGGCTCCTTCGTCCGCCCGCGCGGTGGCGGTGGCCGGCCAGGGTCCGACGATGGCGTCGATCGGGCCGCTGGCGTTTGGCCCGGACGGGACGTTGTTCGCGGCTGACAACCAGGGCGCGAAGTTCGTCGCCCTCGATCTCGGTGCGCAAGCCAGCGGCGGCGCGGCCGGAGCGAAGGGCCTCGACGCGATCAATGAAAAGCTTGCGGCTCTGCTGGGCACGGGCGCGCACGAGATCACGATCACTGACCTGGCGGTGCACCCGCGCACCCGGAACGCGTACGTCTCCGCCATGCGCGGGCAGGGCGCCGGCGCCGCGCCGACGCTCTTCCGGATCGACGGCACGGGCAAGATCGATCTCGTGGCGCTGCGCATCGCTGAAGTATCAGAACGTCGAGCTGCCGAACGCGCCCGCCGCCAATGCGACCGGCCGCCAGAACCCGCGCTCGAATGTCGATCACCGACATGGCGTTTGCCGACGGCCGTCTCTGGGTGGCCGGGCTGTCGAACGAGGAGTTCGCCTCGAAGCTGCGCGCGATCCCGTATCCGTTCGCCAATGTGGATCACGGGCACGAGCGTGGAGATCTATCACGGCAACCACCGGCAGCTCGAGACGCGTTCGCCTGTGAACGCCTTCGTGCCGTACATGATCGACAACAAGCCGCATCTGCTCGCGGGCTACACCTGCACGCCGCTCGTCAAGTTCCCGATCGCCGATCTCAAGCCGGGTGACAAGGTGCGCGGCACGACGATCGCCGAGTTCGGCGCCGGCAACCGGCGTGCTCGACATGATCGTGTACCGCAAGGGCGGTCAGGAATTCCTGTTGATGACCAACAACAGCCGCGGCGTGATGAAGATTCCGACCAACACGTTCGCGAGTGCCACTCCGATCACGACGCCGGTGAGACAGCGAGACGGGCGGTATGCCGTTCGAGAAGGTCGCGAGCATGACGGGCATCGAGCAGCTCGACATGCTGGACGAACAGAACTCGATCGTCATCGCGCGCGCATCGTCGGGCGCGCTGAATCTGCAGGTCGTTCCTCTGCCCTAGGCTCGCACAGGCGATGTCCGTGCGCCTCTTGTGGGTCGCAGTGCTGGCGAGCTCGCTCGCCGGCGCCGCGGCCTGCAGCCGTTCCTCACCTGATTCACACGCCACGCCCACCATCACGCTCGCGACACCCGCAGAGCGGCGCACCGGCGTACGTCGAGGTCACGGGCCTTTCCGCTGCGACGCTCGGGCGCTGGATCGCGCCGACCTGACACCAGAGCAGTGGGTGAGCGTCCTCCGTGTGGCGGTGGACAAGAATGCCCCTGCGGTTCTTGGCGAGTACCAGCCGTAGCGGATGGGCCCTTCGATTCACGCCGTTGTTTCCGTTCGATGAAGGGCGGCAGTATCAGGTTCGCTTCGATCCCGCGCGGCTGCCAGGTGCGCCGGCAGATGCCGGCGTCGTGGAAACAACCGTTGGGCGCCCGGCTTCGACGGCGGTGCCTTCGACTGTCGTCGCTCGTGTCTACCCGAGTGGCGACGTGGTCCCGGAGAATCTGTTGCGGATGTACGTCGAGTTCTCGGCGCCGATGGGCCGGAAAAGCGGGCTCGACTACATCAGCTGCTCGACCACGCCGGGAAGGAGATTCCAGGTGCCGTTCTGCCGCTCGAATACGAGTTCTGGAGTCCTGACCACACGCGCTTCACAGTGTTCTTCGATCCTGGGCGCGTGAAGAAGGGGATCCTGCCGAACCGCCAGATGGGCCGGCCGCTCGAAGTGGGACGTTCGGTGACGCTCGTCATCAGCCCTGAGTGGCGCGACGAGCACGGGCTGCCACTGAAGGAGGGCTTTCGGCGCACGCTTCGTGTGAGTCCGACCGACCTGGAGCCGCTCGACACGTCGTCCTGGCGCATTCAGCCGCCGCTGGCCGGGGGACGGAGCCGCTCTGATCGTGACGTTCCCGGAGCCGCTCGACCACGGCCTCCTGATGCGCGCGCTGGGCGTCACCCGCGACGGGAAGGCAGTGGACGGCGAGATCACGGTCGATCGAGCTGGAGACGCGATGGATGTTCACGCCCAGGGAACCGTGGGGGGCCGGCTCCTATCAAGCTGCAGGCGCTCGACATCCTGGAGGATGTCGCCGGCAATCAGATCGGCCGCGCGTTCGAGGTGGACAACTTCGAATCCGTCGACAAAGGGCCGAATCCCCAGACGATCACGATTCCGTTCATCGTGAAGTAGGGCAGCCCCGGCCGATCGCCCCAACCCCCAAAGCCAACTGTGAACCGGTTCCCGTCGTCCAACGTATTGACTTTCGTTGGACTTGGGGGGAGGCCGATGTCATTTCTGAAACGATTACTGGGGCGGGACGAGCCGCCAAAGCCGCGCGTGCGGGTCTGTGTCGAGTGCGGCATGCCCGTGGCCGAGCACAAAGACTGGTGTTCGATTCTGCGAGGCCAGATCGAGATGAAGCGGCGATCCGAGGAAGCTTCCGAACTCTCCTGAACAATCGCTGATATCAGTCGCATCGCCTTCGGCGGGGTAGAATCCCATTTCTGCGCAATGCGCAGAAATGGGACCGCAGGAGGCTGATGCGCAAGATCGACGTCTTTACCCATATTTCCCCGCCCGGGTACTCAGAGGGCGTCGAACGCATTGCTGGCGGTCTGAAAGACATCGGCAAGCGGACCCGCGGCGTCCCGATGCTCCACGACCTCGACGTGCGTTTCCAGGTGATGGAGCAGTTCCCCGAGTACCAGCAGGTGCTCTCGCTGCCCACGCCGCCAATCGAGCTCTACGCCACACCTGAACAGGCCATCGAACTCGCGCGCATCGCCAACGACAGCATGGCCGAGCTGGTCGAGAAATATCCCGACCACTTCGTCGGATTCGCGGCCGCGCTGCCGATGAACGCACCCGAGGCTGCGCTGGCCGAAGCGCAGCGTGCCGTGACTGAGCTGGGCGCGAAGGGCATTCAGATCTACTCCAACGTTCTCGGCAAGCCGATCGTCTCGCCGGAGTTCCTCCCGTTGTTCGAGGCCATGGTGGGATACGATTTGCCGATCTGGCTGCATCCGTATCGCGGCGCGGACTTCCCGGACTACCTGAAGGAAGACGCGTCCGAGTTCGAGATCTGGTGGACCTTCGGCTGGCCGTACGACACGAGCGCAGCGATGGCGCGCGTGGTGTTCGCGGGTCTCTTCGATCGGTGGCCGTCGCTCAAGATCATCGCTCATCACATGGGCGCGATGGTGCCGTACTTCGCCGGACGCGTCGGTCCGGGCTGGGATCAGCTCGGGGCACGCACCTCCGATCGCGATCTCTCGAAGGTGCTGAAAGGGCTGAACAAGCGGCCGCTCGATTACTTCAAGATGTTCTACGCCGACACGGCATTGTTCGGGGCGTACCAGGCGACAGTCTGTGGCCTGGATTTCTACGGCGTCCCCCATGTGCTGTTTGCGTCGGACGCGCCATTCGATCCGGAGAAGGGCCCGATGTACATCCGCGAGACGATCGCGATCATCGATCGCCTGCCGATCTCGCAGGATGACCGCGAGCGGATCTACTGGCGCAATGCGGCAACGATGCTGAAGCTGGATGATTGAAACTCCCAACTTCCAAGATCCAACTCCCAAGGGTTCCAGAGAATTTGGGAGTTGGGAGTTGGGCTTTGGAAATTGACACGACTATTCACAAGTTCTGAGTCAAGGCGAGGGGTTCTGCATGGTCATTGATTCACACGGACACGTCACGGCACCTGACAGCCTCTATGTCTACAAGGCGCAGATTCTCGCGCACCGCGGCGCGCACGGTCGCGGCGGAAACCTCGCCGTGGACGACGACGTCAAGGAAGCGCTGAATTCGCCGGTCTTCGGCGGGAGCTCGCACCTGCAGCAACTCAAAGAAGTGGGCACTGACCTGCAGCTGATCTCGCCGCGCCCCTACCAGATGATGACGAGCGAGAACCCCAGGCTCGTCCAGTGGTTCGTCGAGGAGACCAACAACATCATCGCGAAGCAGGTGGAGCTCTATCCCGACACGTTTCGCGGCGTCTGCGGCCTGCCGTTGACGCCCGGCGTCAGCCCGAAGGCGGTCCTCCCGTATCTCGAGAAGTGCATCAAGGAGCGCGGGTTTGTCGGCTTCCTGCTGAACCCCGACCCTGGTGAGTGCAGTGGCGTCGAGACGCCGCCACTAGGCGATCGGTTCTGGTATCCGCTCTACGAGAAGATGGTGGAGCTCGACATCCCGGGCCACATTCACTCTGCCGGCTGCCGATCCGAACGCTTACCGTACTCGCTGCACTTCATCAACGAAGAGAGCATCGGGGTGGTATCGCTGCTGAACTCCGATGTGTTCAAGGACTTTCCGACGCTGAAGATCCTCGTGTCGCACGGCGGCGGAGCGATCCCGTATCAGTTCGCGCGCTTCGAGGCCGGATCGCTGCGCCGCAAGGGTGGCCCACGGTTCTCGGATCAGATGCGGCACCTGTACTACGACACGGTGCTCTACTCGAAGGATGCGCTCGAACTTCTCTTCAAGACGGTCGGCGTCGACCGATGCGTGTTCGGCACGGAGCGTCCAGGCGTCGGCACAGTGATGGATCCACGCACCGGACGTTGGCTCGATGAGACGAGATTCACCATCGAGGCGATCGACTGGCTGAGCGATGCCGACAAGAAGATGATCTTCGAGGACAACGCGAAGAAGCTCTTCAACCTGAAGGTGCCCGAGAGGATGGCCGTATGAGACTCACGCGCGCGCATGTCGTTCTGCTTGCGATCGTGACCGCGGTGCTCGTGACCGCGAGTTGGCCGCCCCTCGACGGTGCTCGGGGCGCCCTGAGCATGGTCGAGCGGGCGCACGCGCAGACGCTGCAGAAGGTCACGATCAACTACCCGACCCGGAGCGGCGCGTCGTGGCATCTCTACATCGCCAAGGAAGGCGGGTACTACCAGAAGTACGGTCTCGATGTGGACCTGCAGTTCGGCGTCCACCCGACGGGTGTCGCGATGCTCACGAGCGGCCAGGCGGTCATGGTGAACCACTCGCTCGAGCAGGGCATGATTGCCGGCACCCGCGACGCCAGCGCCTTCACGCTGATGGGGAGTTCCTCCAACAAGGGTCTCTTCGCCCTGGTCGCTCAGAAAGGGTTGACGACCAAGGATCTCAAAGGCAAGCGGTTCGCCGTCGGTCAGATCGGCGACGCCCCTTACAACTACTCGGTGGCGCTCCTCGGTACGTTTGGCCTCGGCGTCCGAGACGTGCAGTGGATTCCAGTTGGCACCGACGTGAGCGGTCGCGCGGCAGCGCTCCAGTCCAACCGCGCGGATGCGACACTGCTGACGGCACCGAACTACTTCCGCCTCGAAGAGGCAGGTTATCCTGTGCTCGCCAATCTGGCCGATCACCCGTCGGTCTTCCTGTCCACCGTGTATCTCTTCGCGCGCAAGGCCACGACCGAGAATCCGAAGCTCGCCGAGTCGATCATCAAGGCGCACACCGAGGCCATCAAGCGCTTCTACGACGACAAGGCCTTCGCGGTGAAGGCATACATGGCCTTCGACAAACAGCCGGAAGCCGACGTGTCACGTATCTACGACCTGTACAAGAAGGGCAACATCTTCGAGCGCGTGCCGTACGTGATGGCCGGCGCCGTGAAGGCCACTCTGTCTCAACAGGTCGACCCGCGCATTGCCGCCGACCTCAAAGGCTTCGACTTTCACAAGATCGTGGACCAGAGCGTCATCGACAAGCTCGTGAAGGAAGGGTTCTTCCAGCAGGTCTTCGGGCCCGGCATCAAGGCCGAGGAGCAAGCAAAGGCCAAGCTCGCGTTCGGCAAGTAGGGCGCGCGATACCGGATGCACAAGCTCGATATCATCGGCCTGACCAAGCGCTACTACGTGGAGCGCGACGGCCGTCAGGTGCTGGCGCTCTCGGACGTGTCCCTGTCAGTCGCCGACGGCGAGTTCATGGCGATCGTCGGTCCGAGTGGCTGCGGCAAGACGACACTCCTCAACATCGTCGCCGGCCTGCTCCGGTATGACGCCGGCCGCGTGGTCATCGATGGGAAGACCGTTGACAGGCCCGGGGTCGAACGGGCCGTCGTCTTTCAGCAATCCAGCCTGCTGCCGTGGCGAACCGTCGCCGGCAACGTACGGTACGGCATGGAGATGCAGCGCCGTTTCGACCGCGACGTCATGCGGAGCCGGACAGAGCAGTTCACCCAGCTCGTGGGACTGAACGGCTTCGAAAGGCACTATCCGTCAGAGCTCTCCGGCGGTATGCAGCAACGAGTGAACCTGGCCAGAGCGCTGGCGGCAGACCCGGTGGTGCTGTTGATGGACGAGCCTTTTGCCGCTCTCGACGCGCAGACACGGGAGTTCATGCAGGCGGAGTTGCTGAAGATCTGGAGCAAGGCGAGGAAGACGGTGCTGTTCATCACGCACCAGATCAACGAGGCTGTGTATCTCGCCGATCGCGTTGCGGTCATGAGCGCGCGTCCCGGCCGCGTCAAGGGCATCGTCGACGTCCCGTTCGAGCGCCCGCGCGGACTCGCGTTGAAACGGGACGCGCGGTTCCTGGCGATCGAAGAGACGATCTGGCAGATGGTCGAAGAGTCGCCCGAGCGCATCGGCATGACGAAGGCGGCAGGGTAGTGGATACGAGTTCCGAGCCGCAGCTCATCGAGCAGCCGCGTCGCAGCTTCTACCAGCGGCACGAGCGCCTGATCCTTGGCGGGCTCGCCGTCCTTGTCGCGCTGGCGGGATGGCAGGCCCTCTGGTCGGCCGGAAAGATTTCGCCGCTCTTTTTCACGGGCCCTTCGTCCGTGATGACTCGCTTCATCGAGGAGTGGACGAACGGACGGCTCAAGCAGGACCTGGCGTACAGCGGTCTCAACTTCGTCATCGGAGTCGGGCTGGCGATCACCGTCGGGGTCGTCTTCGGAGTGCTGATCGGCTGGTACAAGCGCCTGGCGATGGTCGTCGATCCATTCGTGACGACGCTCTACTCGACGCCGCGCGTGGCGCTCGTACCGCTCGTGCTGATCTGGTTTGGCATCGGGATGTGGTCGAAAGTCTTCATCGTGTTCATCAACGCCGTCTTTCCGGTGTTGATCAACACGATCGGCGGCGTGAAGGCGATTGACGTCGACCTGCTGAGGGCCGCGCGCGCGTACTGTGCGTCGGACTGGCAGATCTTCACGACCGTCGTGCTGCCGGGTGCCGTGCCGTTCATCCTGACCGGGGTGCGACAGGCGGTTTCTCTTGGGCTCATCGGTGTCGTGGTGGGCGAGATGTTCGGCGGCAGCGAGGGGATCGGCTTCATGGTCAACTATGGCGGCCAGACGTTTCAGACCGACACCGTGTTTCTAGGCGTCACGATCATCGCGCTCGCCGGGATCACGCTGACATGGTTGGCCGAGCAGTTGGAGAAGAGATTTTCGCGGTGGAGACCTGAGCGTTAAATGGGGTCGGGGGTCATTTGATCAGGACACTCGCGCCGCCACGCTCCGCGAGTGTCCGCTTTAAATGACCCCCGACCCCCTTACGGAGTAAACATGGCTGAAATCGTTTTAGGGATCGGATCGTCGCACGGGCCTCTGCTCTCGACGCCGCCGGAGCAGTGGGACCTGCGTGCGAAGGCCGACCGCGAGAACAAGAATCACTGGTTTCGCGGGAAGACCTACGACTACGAGTCGCTGCTGAAGTCACGTGCTCCCGGCTTTGCGCACGAGATCACGGTGGAGAAGCGGCGTGAGCGTTTCATCAAGTGCCGCGCCGCGCTCGAGTCGCTTGGCAAGAAGTTCAACGAGGTCGCGCCCGATGCCGTGATCATCCTGGGCAACGACCAGCGTGAGTTCTTTAACGCGGGGCTGACGCCGGCGATTACGATCTACCGCGGCAGTACGATCAGCAACGTGCAGCACCTCAACGAAGACGCGCCCGGCCTCAACATCGCGGAACCGGCGAATTCACCCGCAGAGGGTGCAAACTATCCTGGCGCGACCGCGCTTGCCGATCACATCCTGCGATCGCTGGGTGACGAAAACTTCGATCTTGCGCAGTCGGACGAGACGCCGAGTGGGGCGCCCCGCGGAGGAATTCCGCATGCGTATGGCTTCTTCTACCACACGATCCTGCAGGACCAGACGCCGCCGAGCGTGCCGATCATCCTGAACGTGCACTTCCCGCACAACACGCCGAAGATCAAGCGCTGCCTCGAGCTTGGTCGCGGGCTCGCGCGGGCGATCGAGACCTTCGACGGGTTCAAGCGCGTGGCGCTGATGGCGTCGGGTGGGCTGACCCACTTCGTCATCGACGAGGACTTCGATCAGTCGGTGATCTCTGCGATGAAGAACGGCGACGAAGCCGCACTGTCGGCGCTGCCGGAAAGCTACTTCAAGGTGGGAACGGCCGAGATCAAGAACTGGATTCCGGTGATCGCGGCGATGAACACCGCTGGCCTGAAGTACCACCAGATCGACTACGTACCGTGCTATCGATCGGAAGCAGGCACGGGCAACGCGATGTGCTTCGCATACTGGCAGTAATCGCCAAGGACATTGTGGTTTGGCTTGATCTGATTCCTTGCTGATTTGACAATTTGAATGTTGATTTCGGTGGTCGAGCGCACGGATCAACCTATCATCACAATCACCGAATCACCGATCAAAGATCACCAAATCAGGAATAACTTGCTGCTCATGATCGATATCACCACCCGCCTGGCACGACTCGACTCCTGCGCCGTATCGGATGCGCTCGACAAGCTTGGCCTCAAGGGTGTGGCGTCCGGCATCGAGCGCCTCGCCACCGACCGGCGGATATCTGGCCGCGTGGTGACGGTGAAGCTCGAGGCTGACGACGGGCGCCCAGTGGCCTCGCGTCACCTGGGGACGACCGCGATCGAGTCGGGACAGCCGGGTGACGTCATCGTGATCGAGCAGCGAAGCGGCCGCGAGGCTGCGAGTTGGGGTGGCAACCTGTCGCGGGCCGCACAGTTGCGGGGCATTGCCGGTGTCATCGTTGAAGGCCCGGCTCGCGATATCGACGAGGCGCAGGGTTACGGGTTCCCGCTGTTCGCGCGAAGCCGCACGCCGCTCACCGCGCGCGGACGAATCGTGGAGACCGGCACGAACGTGCCGATCGCGGTGGCAGACATTGCGGTGTCGCCAGGAGACTTCGTGGTCGCGGATGGCACGGGTGTGGTCTTCGTTGCGGCGCGCGACATCGAGGCGGTCCTCGAGGCGGCCGAGGCGATTGCGGCGCGCGAGCGCGCGATGGTCGCCGCGCTGAACGAGGGGCAAGCCGTCACCCAGGTGATGGGCAAAAGCTACGAAACAATGCTGAAGCGGTAACGGACGTGGCGGAACACTCTGACGACACCAGCGTGCAGCGCGCCGCGAGGCTCGATACGACGGCAATCAGCGACGCGCTCGATCGACTCGGCATCGCGGGGCAGTGCCTGAACATCAAACCGCTCGATCCACGATTCCGCCTCACCGGTCGCGCCTTCACGATCCTGTACGGCCCCGCGGGCAATCCCGCCGGCACGGTTGGTGATTACATCGACGATGTGCGGCCGGGGAGCGTGGTGGTGCTGGACAACGGCGGTCGCGAGAATGCGACCGTGTGGGGCGACATCCTGACGTGGGTCGCGCATCAACGCGGTGTCGCAGGCACGGTGATCGATGGCGCCTGTCGCGACACGCATCTGGCGCGCGAGTTGGGATATCCGGTCTACAGCCGGAGCTACTCGATGCGCACCGGGAAGGATCGCGTGCAGGTCGAAGCCGTGAACGCGGTCGTCAACATCGGTGACGCACGCGTGGCGCCCGGGGATCTCCTGCGCGGAGACGCCGACGGCGTGGTTGTCCTGCCTCACGCGCACGAGGAGGCGATTCTGGCTGCCGCCGAGGAGATCGATGCGATCGAGCAGCAGATTCGCGCCGCGGTTGCCGAGGGCAAGACGCTTGCCGAGGCACGCCGACAGCTCGGATATCATCGGCTGCAAGCGCGGAAGTCGTAGAGCGGTCTCGCTCCTCCCGCGAATCGCGCTCACGACGCGATGAACCCATGTCGCGCGCGAACGTTCAGGCGACCGAACTCGATGAAGAACAGCTCGTCGTCTTTTTCGAGCAGGTTAAGACGAGGTGACTGATCGCCGCCTTTGCCGCCCGCAGCTTCTCGGCGTTCATGCTGCCGCTGGCATCGAGCAGGATGCCAAGGCTGACCGGGGCGCGTTCGCGCGTGAACTGCGTCAGCGTCTGACGCTTTCCGTCTTCGTAGACTGAGAAATCTTCCTTACGCAGATCGGCGACGAACCGCCCATCGTCGTCCGTGACGGTGGCTGTGACGCTGACGAGATCGATGCCGCCGCGGAACCGCGGCATCTCCTGAGACTGACCATGCAGCGCCGAAGCAATGGTCAGGGACAAACCTTCCATCCTCCAACTCCCAACTCCCAAACTGACTTGATGGTTGGGAATTGGGACGTTGGGGGTTGGGAGTTGACTCGCTAGAAAATGAACTTCACGCTGAACTGCCCCTGGGTTCCGGGGTTGAAGAGATCCTGCATCCCGTAGCGCGGATCGAAGGCCAAGGCCCCCTCCTGCGTCGCCAGGATCAGCGCGTTGTAGTCGTAACCCGCCGCGAGGTTGACGTTCGAGAAGTCGATCGCGTCGGCTGGACGTGTCTGGCCACCGGCCGGGGCGCCCTTGTTCAGATAGTTGAAGATGTGCGTTGCCGTCTTCTGGTTGAACAGGTTCTGGATGTTCAACTCGAAGCGCAGCCGCTTCCGATCCGCGAGCGACAGTTCATGCGAGACGAGCAGATCGGTGCGCGTCAGGACCGGCGTGCGACCCATGTCGCCGCGCCCGTTCACGAAGGGCGCGTACTGGTCCTGTCCGACAACCTGCGTGCTCACCGGCGTGCCGCTCCCACCATAGAAGAACGCGCCGACCTGCGTGCCCATGCCGAACTGATACGCGCCGTACAACTTCACGACGTGCGGGCGATCCGTCGCCAGGCGGCCGCGTGGGTCGAGGTTCCCATGCGCATCCCACATCAGTTCGTCGATGTCCCAGCCGGTGTGCGAGTTGCTGCCCGGACGGGCGATCGTGCCGACCTGCTGCTGCGCGTTATTCGAGGTGACGCCCGTCGTTGGCGTGCTGATCTCGTCGGAGTTGGCCGTGCCCGAGTAGTTGCCGTACAGACGGCTCAGCGTGTAGTTGGCGCTGGCGAACCAGTTCTTCGAGAAGCGCCTCTCCAGAGTAATCTCGAGCGCGTCGTACTGCCGCTTCGCCTTCGGAGTGGGGAAGTCCGCGGTCGCCGGATACGAGGCGGGCGTGATCGTGTTCTGCCCCTCGCCGGGATTGCCGATGACGTAGACGCTGTCGCCGTTGACGAGCGCGCCCATGTCTTCAATCGTTCGACCGAGGTTGTTATGGATGTAGTGGATCCCCAGCGCTGTCGTCGCGCTCAACTGGTAGTCGACGCCGCCGTTGAAGCTGTCCTGATACATCGGCTTGATGTTCGGATCGGTGTTCAGAATCGCCGTGGCGCGCAGGTCTCTGAATCCAGTCGGTCCGCCCCAGAGATCGTTTCCGGGCATGTTGTTGAGATTCAGACTGGCGATGTCGAGCGTGTCGAGCGAACGATAGAAGATGTGCCAGAGATCGCCGCCGAATGATCCGCGGGCGATCTCGTATTTCGTCCAGTCGTAGTAGCGTCCCCAGCTTGCGAACGCCTTGACCTTGCCGTCGCCACGCACGTCATACGTGGCGCCGAGGCGCGGCGCCAGCTTGTCGGCGAAGCCGAACTGGAACGCGTACTGAGCGATGTCCGGTCTGAAGGTCGGGATCTTCTCGTTCTCGGTGCGAAGTCCGAGATTGAGCGTAAGGCGGTTCCCAACACTCCACGTGTCTTGCACGTACAGATTCTGGATGTTGGCGTGCACGGCACCTCGTGTTCCCTGATCGTTCACCGAGTAGTAGCCGTAGGTGCCGGTTCCGGTCTGGCCGGTTGCGGTGCTGCGGAATGACTGACCCCAATACAGGTACACGTACCCGCCCGGGTATGCGACGTCGACGTCATTGACCGAGCGGCGAACGCCCCATCCGCCTTTGATCAGGTGAGAGCCCAGGCCGGTGAACGCATGGTTGTAATCGAGCTGGAAGAACCCCTGCGTGGTCTTGTCGAAGTTGCTGAGCAGAATGCGCGGCGTGTTGACCGTGTTCACCGGGCCCTGGAGGCTCGGCGGCACACCGGGCACGTTGAAGTTGGGCGCCTGGTACGTGTAGCTCGTGATGAGCGGAACACCGGTGTCCTTGTAGTTGTCGTAGAAGTAGCCGCCGCGCACGGTCAGGTACGCGGTGTTCGAGAGGGACAGGTCGACGTTGCCGCCGATGTTGTTCTGATCGCTCTCGAATCCGCGTGTGCGATTCGCTTCGTTGGCCGCCGAAGACGATGCGATGAAGTTGGTGCCGGTCGAATCGTAATTCGGAAGCCGCCCGGTCGAGCGCGTCGGCGTCATGAGGGCGCTGACGTTGGCAGTCAGTCGGCCAGCTGAATACGTCACCTTGCCGAATCCCTGCCACGCGGACTGATCCTGATCGATCGTGCCCGGCTCGGTGCCAGACGAGAAGTTGTAGTCGCTGGTGCGCCGGACCACGCGCGGTGAAACCGAGCCGAAGAAGAAGAGACGGTTTCTCACGATCGGGCCGCCGACCGAGCCGCCAAACTCGCTCTGGTTGTTGACCGGCTTGGTGTCGTCGAAATAGCCAACGGTCTGAAAATCGACCGGGTCGAGCACGAGCCGCTTCACTGGTCCCGCACTGAGTGCGTTGCCGATGTAGTAGTAGTGAGCTTCACCTGCGAACATGTTGCCGCCGGATTTCGTCACGGCGCTGATCACGCCTCCGAGCGCGCCGCCGTACTCGGCGTCGATTCCGCCGGTCTTCACCTGGACTTCCTGCAGGTACTCGAATACGGTGTTCTGCCGCGAGCTGCCGTAGATCAAGCTGTTCGTCGCGACACCGTCGACCGTGAACACGTTCTCGGCGCTGCTTGCGCCGTTCACCTGGAAGCCGCCTTCGATCTCTCCCGAGTTCACGCCGGGCGCGGCCAGCGCGATGCTCTGGAAGCTACGACCCTTCGGCAGCCGATCGAACTCTTCGGCCGTGACGTTATGCGCGAGCGTCACGCTCGTGAGATCGAGCTGCCTGGTGGCATCCGCGGTGACATTGACGACTTCGGTCAGCACGCCTGGCTGCAGTTTGGCGTCAGCGGTCAGCGTCCTGCCGAGCAGGACGATGAGATCGTCGACGACGACTTTCTGGAATCCCTGAAGCTCGATCGAGATCGAGTAGCGGCCCGGATCGAGATCGGGCACGCGGTACGTCCCGTCGGCACCCGAGACCACGACCTTCATCGCACCAGTCTCTTTGTTCGTCACGGTGACGGTTGCGCCCGGAACAGCCGCGTCGGATGCATCCGCCACGGTGCCGGTGACGCCACCGAATCGCTCCTGGGCGTCGATCGTGCAAGCCATCAATACGAAGACGAGCCCCGCAACCAGCCAAGAGCTCCGCTCCTTGAGCCGAGCTCTCGACTGGTTTGGCAGCGTCTCTTCGGCGCGCTTCGCGCGCCTGGGACCGCAATGCGGCTCCGATGCAACGAGCGCGGAATCCGCGCCTGATGCCGCATAGCGGTTCCGCGCGGTGATGCGTCTCGCCATGGTTCACACTCCTCCCTCGGCACAGCGCGCCGGGTTGTTAACCGTCCTCCGCCAAGGCTTCGGCGGTCCGCCGTCGCTCCAGCGAAGGCGGAACGGGACTTACCTCAGGAGTGCGTGATAGGAGAGAAACGTGCCGTTGGGACGAGTGACGAGAGGTACGTGGAGGGTGACGAGGCTGCTGACAGCTGTGGTCAATGGATTTACAAATTGCAGCGTGCTACAGACATTTGGACGGAATTCAGAAAACTGAATCCAGCGAACGGCAGCATGGCCCTGAAAATGCCGGTCAGACCCCGTACCCGTGTGGCCTGAGCGGCGAGCGTGCTCCTCTTTTCGGTTTACTGCGGTCTGCGGAAGAGCCCGACGTACGTGGCCTTGCCGAGCACGTGTCCCTGAAGCGCTTTCATCACCGCGGCTCGCGTTTCGAACGCGTCGGCCGTGCCCATCACATCGAGCTTCGTATCGAGCGCGATGATCTCGAAGACATAGTGATGGAGCGGGCCGGTGGCTGGTGCGCCGGGACCGCGATAGACAGGGCCGCTTGCGCTGATCTGATGGCTGCCATCGGCAAGCGTCTCACCCTTCGGCACTCCCTCGGGAAGTCCAGTTGCCGTACCGGGATGTTCCACACGACCCAATGCGCCTGATCGTCGAGGGTTTTGTTACGCGCGACGTCGATGTCGTGCATGTGCAGCACGAAGCTGACCGTGCCTGCCGGCGTGTTCGTCCACGTCAACGCCGGTGAGACCTGCTCTCCCGCCTGCGTGTACTTCGCCGGTATCTGGGCGCCGTCCGGAAACGCCGTTGTGGCCAACGTCATCGGCCGGGGCGGAGGACCGCCGGCGGCGGGCTGTTGCTGTTGTGCGCTCGCGGCGGCGTGCAGCGACACGCCAAGCAGGAGAGTAAGAATCCACTGAGTACGTTGCATCGTCGGCAACCTCCAGGCGGAAACGATACCGCACCAGACGCGAGCTACACAGCGTCTCTGCGAAAGACGATCGGTATGCCCGTCGGCGGCGGCGCCGGCGCGCAGGCAACTCGACTTCCAGGTCAGGCATCGGAGTCCCGGCGAACAAGCGCCGGCACGGGATGGCCATCCATCGCGCCCACCGCGCGGAGCGATTGACGCGCGCGCTGTCGGTGGCGATGCCGGTGTTCGCATACATCTGACGATAGATCTTCGAGATGAGCACGAACGCCAGCCGCGCCTTGAGCGACGTCACCGATCCGCGCGATCGCTTCCAGATGCTGCGGAACGAGTAGAAGCGATCCCAGACCGCCTGCGTGCGGCTGCGGATCTCGATCGGCGCTCATCGACCGGATGCTCCATGTAGACCTTCGGCCGCTGTGCCTGCGGAATCAGCCAGTGACGCGTGACCGGGATGCCGCCGACGCGCGGCGGCTCGGCGCCGAGTGACTTTTCCCACGCGGCGAAGTCGAGCGTGCCGGGAAACGGCGTCAGCATCACGAACTGCGCGAACGTCAGGTCGGCGCGTTCGGCGACCGACAGCGTGGCGTCGAAGGTGGCCTCGCGATCGCTCGGCAGGCCGAAGATGAACGAGCCGAGCACGTGCACGCCGTGCTCGCCGGAACGCCTGCAGCCGTTCGACGAGTGCCTCGCCACTCTCGTTGAACCCCTTGTAGATGTCCTTGAGCCCTTCGGGCGTCACCGCCTCGACGCCAACGAGCGCGCCCTTGATGTGCGCGCGGCGCATCGCGTCGAGGAACTCCGGATCCTCGGCAGCCTCCATCGTGATCTGGGTGAAGAACACGGTGTCGCCGGGCAGACGCTCCAGGCCGGCCATCAACTCGAACCGCTCGGCGCGAGTCGCCTTGAGCTGCTCGAGATGGCTGGGATCGCTGCCGGCGCGACGCCATCCGGAGATCCTCGAGCGTCACCGGATAGAAGTTGTCGTCGGCGAGCGCGATGAATCGGAATCCGCGACGACGCAGATCGACGATCTCTTCGAGGACGCGGTCGACGTGCCGCTGCCGCGGCTTCTGACCGTCGGTCCGCCAGACGGAGCAGAACGAGCAGTGCTTCGGACATCCGCGGACGGTCTGCACCGACGCCCACATGTAGCGTCCTTGCGGCAGCAGGCTCCCAGCGTCCGGGCAGGAACGTCTCGCCGCCGACGCGCCCGCCGTCGTACCGCGCTCGCGGCGTGCCGGCGGCGCAGTCGCTGCAGCACGATCGGCCACACCTGCTCGCCATCGCCGGTGACGACGGCGTGAGCACCGCCGAGCTCGCGCGCTTCGTCGGGATAGAGCGTCGCGTGAATGCCGCCATACACGACGTAGGCGCCAGCCGCGCGAGCGGCTCGTGCCGATCTCGTAGCCGCGCAGTGCATTGCCTGTGTGGATGCCGATGCCGACGACGTCGCCCGCCTGGATCGCATCGAGGTCGAACGTCTCGAGCGTTTCGTCGATGAGTCGGGGCTCTCCGTACAGCGCGGCGTCGCCGACGCGAGGACGTACAGCCATCGCGGCGTGATGACGCCGATGCCAAACGAGACGTGGCTTGGATTGATAAGGTAGACGGTCACGCGGCAGACGCCTGCCGCACGAGTGCATTAGAGGCGTTGAAGCATGAACGACAAGATCCTCCGGCGGAAGCCATGATGAGGAACCCGCCCTATCGCGGTGCTGCTCAGGATAGCCGCCCTCACTTTACACCGGAACCGCCGAGCTCACGATAAGTTGAGTGAAAACGAAAAAAGGCCAGCATCTCTGCTGGCCTTTTACAGTCTGGCGCTCCTGAAGCGTGGCCAGAAACAACTACCAGCGTTCGCGACGCTGACGGTTGCCGCCACCGCCGCCATTCCCGCGGGAGAAGCCGCCACCGCCGCCCTCACGCCGCTCCTGCGGCCGGGCTTCGTTGACGGTGAGGCGGCGGCCCTCGAATTCCTGTTGATTGAGCGCTTCGCACGCCGCGCGGCCCTGACTGTCGTCGTTCATCTCGACGAAGCCGAAACCGCGCGAACGTCCGGTCTCGTGATCGCGGACCAGACGAACCGACGCCACGTCACCGAGGGGCGAGAAGAGCTGCTCGAGCTGCGGCTCTTCGGTATTAAAAGACAGATTTCCTACGTAGATCTTCATTGGCACATTCCAGTGAAAGGTTGGAGGCGCGAGCTTGATGACTTCTGAAGCGTGCAACAACGACAGAGACGCAGGCAGAACAAACGGGCGGGATCCAACGTGACCCCGTTATTGTACCACACCCTTCGTCCGCGGCGTTCGACGGATTAGTCACGGCCGCCGGACCGCAGCGCTGGCAGATACGTCGCCAGCAGCAGGAGACCCGAGAGCCCGTCGTAAATGCCCATGGGGACGAATCCGTCACCCTGGCTGAAGAAGAACAGCGCGAAAAGAATCCTGATCCAGATCCCGCACCAGTTCGGCCATCGATGCACGAGCGGATCGCGATAACCCGGCAAATAGAGGAAGTTGATGGCCCACAACTGAGCGCCCCAGTGGCGTGGCCATGTGTCAGGAACCGCAGTGGGCTGGCCCAGCAGATTCGTGAACATGTCCGGCCGAAAGAAGATCAGCACCCCCACGACAAGGTTCAAGACGATGCTGATGAGCAGCACCACTCGGTATCGTTTGATCTTGGTCATAGCGGTGGTGGGCGACGCGCTCGAGCGCTCCGGAAGCGCCTGCATTGTGCGCAGACGACTGCCGAGTGTCAACGAATAAAGCAGAGTCTATCTACGGCTCATCCGTAACAGACCTAATCGGTCGCGGCGGTCGTTCAGGATCAGGATGCAGCACGACGTCGCGCTGTTTCGCGCATGTGTTTGTCTCGTTGCCGGGAATCAGTGTGCGCAGTTGCTCGGCGCTCACGCCGGGGCGCTCAAAGGCGTCGGCGCTGACGCCCGCACGTTGAAACTGCGAAGCGCTGACGCCTGGATATGCCGATGTATTCGGTGGCGGCGTGTTCGTTGGGGGAGCACATGCGGGCGAGGGTGTCGGGAGTTGAGGCGTTGTCGCACGCGGTGGCGATGGCAACGCCTGAGCAGGTGTTGATTCACGGCTTGAATCAGAGGTCGATTCACGGTTGAATCAGAGTTGGTGGACGAGCCTCGCGATGATGGCGATCGCCCGAAGAGTTGTTCCGGTGTGTAGCTCGGTGCTTTCGGAGGAGGTTCAGTGTTGTTGACCTGTGCCGTTACCACGAACTCGAGACAACACAACATAGCAACGCCCAATAGACCAGTTCGTGTCATAACTCCTCTGTTGAATCTGATAACTAAACGAAATTGCAACACGCAGACCAAGAGAGCGGCACACTATAATCGCCGTCAGGGAGCGCTCGGATGATCGGAATCGCGCTACGTTCGAGCCTGATTGTCAGTCTTGCCGCTGTGGCTGTCGTCACAACCTCAGGCTGCCGGGCACGCACGTCTCAGGATCCAGCTGCAATGGACGTCGAGGCCGCAACCAAAGAAACAGAAGCGTGGCGTGCGAAGCATGAGGCGGACTATCGCCGCGACTGGGTGACCATCGCAGGTCTTCACTTCCTCGAGCCTGGATCCCATTCTGCCGGCAGCGCCGATTCAAACGACATCGAACTGCCGGCGTCAGCGCCAGCCGTGCTTGGGGCATTCGTTCTTGCACACGACGTCGTCCGCTTCGAGCCTCAGTCGGGATCAGCCGTCTCTCTGAACGGCAAGCCCGTCACCAGTCCGATCGATCTCGTCGATGATAGCGCGCCGAAGGCGGACGAGCTTGCAGCAGGGGATGTCCGCGTCGTGGTGCATCGAAGCGGTGAGCGCAAGTCGCTTCGCGTTTGGGATCCGAATGGAGAACTGGCCAGAGGGTTTCTCGGCTTCACCTGGTTCCCGATCCAGATGGACTATCGCGTCACCGGCCGGTTCATTCCCGACGCAACGTCGCGGGACATGCAGGTGATGAACACGTTCGGCGACCTCGACACCTACAAGACGGAGGGCGTCGTCGAGTTCACGCTGCGCGGACAGACGCTCAGGCTGCGCCCGTTTACAACGCGGCCCAAGCGTTTCTATTTCGTGTTTCGAGATGCGTCGAGCGGGCAGGAAACCTACGCGGCCGCTCGATTCCTCTATTCAGATCTTCGCGATGATGGAACGACGGTGCTGGACTTCAATCAGGCGTACAACCCACCGTGTGCGTTCAATCCGTTCACCACGTGCCCGATTCCGCTGCCGGAAAATCGTCCGGGCGTGAAGATTCTTGCGGGTGAACGGGCGTACCCGGCTCACCCGACGTTGCCGGCTTCTTAGCCCACTACGGCTTCTTGAAGTAGCTTTCGTAGACCAGCGGCTCCTTCGACTCCCATGGACGGTAGTCGTTGCTGAAGTCGATCCGGTCGCCAAGCGTGGGATGACTGGCGCGCCACCAGGTATACAGACGGCCCGGCCGCGGCACTCCCAGGTTCTCTTGCTGCAGCGTCACGAATGCCGTGGCCGCCGCGTAATTGTCGCGGGTAATCTCCAGGCCAAAGCGATCCGCCTCGTGTTCGAAGTGGCGCTGCATGGCAAGGGCGACCGGCGTGACGACGAGCGTCGCGACGCTGAAGAGGACGAGGATCAGCGGCAGGGACGCGACATCTGCGAGCTCGCCGAACCCGAAGCGGTGGCGGTAGCGGGCGATTAACCAACCTGACGTGCGATGAACCGCGTAGAGCGCAAGGATGATGAGCGCGGACAGGCTCAGGATGGATTTCCACACGTGCCCGAGCACGTAGTGACCCATTTCGTGGCCCATTACGACAAGAAGCTGTTCGCGATTCAGCTTCGCGAGAATCGTGTCCCACAGCACGATGCGCTTCGTGCCCCCAAAGCCGGCGACGTACGCGTTCACGGCGTTGGTGTCCTCGCTCTTGGCGACCTCGAAGACCCTGCTGCCCTCGATCCCCGCGCGATCGGCGAGCCGGAGGATGTCGGTTTCGAGCGCCTTGTCTTTCATCTGGCCGAATGTGTTGAACAGCGGATCGATCCAGATTGGCTGCACCAGTGACACGAGGACGATGAACGGAATCGCCAGAAGACCGGTGTACAGCCACCATCGTCGCGGGCTCTTGCTCAGCAGGAGGTATGGCACCCACATGAACAGCACGCCGAAGACGATGCCGATGAAGAGCCCGGTCACTTCATCGCGGGCCCACTTGCCGAAGGTCTGATTGGAAAGGCCGTAGGCGTGCTGACGGACGAAGCCCTGGTAGTAGGAGAGCGGGAGATCGACCAGGAAGAGGATGACTGTGAAGGCGACGAAATAGAGTCCGATCTCGAAGAACCACTTCCGTCCCGTGCGGCGGGCCCAATCGCGAATGCGTCCGGAGACTCCGGCAAATAACAACAGTGACGGAATCAGGAGATCCCAGAGGCTTCCAATGACAAAGAGGACGTTGCCGCTACGGTAATAGCTCAGAGCTTGGGGAGTCGGCTCCGGAACGGCGACGCGTTCGGCTCGGTGATCGGTGGTCGGTGAGGCTGGGGCCGACGCAGCGGTTTGCGCCTGAATCGTGGCGGCGAATACGAGCAGGAGGAGGCCGAGAAGCAGTGTGGCGCGCACAGTGCGCAAATTGTAAGGCCGAAGCTACAGCAGCGCGATTGCGGCCAGCACCGTTACGTATCCCATCGCGAAATAGCCAGCGAGGAGGAGTACGCGAAACGATTTCGCCCTCGACTGCCAGGCTGCCATCGGGTGCACGCACGCCGCCATCGATCGGCCAAGCAGAACCTCGTGCCATCGGTTTGATGAGCTGGGGGACTGTGATGTCATCGCATTCGCCGCACGAGCAAGAGGCCGGCCAACGATATCACTCCGGAGCGGAGCGATCGGCTCGCGACGCCGCGCGAAAAGGAACCCTCACGTCGAACCCTAGTCGCCGCGGCGCGGGACATCTCAATCGTTGTCCTCGCGCTGGGTTACTTTCCGTGGCGTTCCATAAATGTGATCGGCTCTTTTCGCTTGTCAGCCGCGTTGGTCAGCGGTCAGACGTTGATATTGCACGAACAGGGAACTGCGCCATCTGACGATCATGCCGAACGCCAGGATGAAGAAGAGACCGGCGGTCTGCTGCGGGGAGATGAATTCGCCTACGTAACCGCGCAACGCCAGGCGGATGGCCGCCAGCACGAGGATGATCACGATGAACCATGGTGAGCGGCGCATCATCACGACGTTGCCCTCACGGGTCAGCCGGCTCGTGGCGATCACGGGCTGAGCGAAGATCGCCGCGCCCAGCACGAACGCGGACAGCCCCCACATCCAGGGCACACGGAACGCCTGCATCGCGAACATCGAGAAGCCCGTGCTCATGCCAAGCGGGGGAATGACCAGCCCGCGCAGCGATACCGGCCGCCGCGACTCGTGCATGCGCCATGCGAGCACGGCCAGCGCGCCCAATATGGCTGCGCCCATCGATCCGATAGGGAAATCCATGTGGTTTCTTGTCCCGCGGTCCTGAGTCCTCAGTCTACTGGCTTTCTGCCAGCAGATACTGTTCAGGAGCTGGATCGTTGGCGCGAGCGGCATCGACAATTGGTGCGCTTCCGACACTGGCGGCGACCGCCACGGACGCACGAAACGCGCTCGTTGTACGTTGCGTCGTGGCGAAGCTCAGTGAAGCGACGCCGATTCCTGCCGGCCGTTGCCTTTGCCTATGAGATGGGAGACAACTTCGACGCTCTCGCTCGCGACATCGATCCCCTGCGCCGCCACCAAGCCTGCCTTCTGGATGGTGCCGCGCAGTTGCTGAAGCGAGCCGGCGAAGTTGTCGAGAGCGTCTTCCACCCGTTGCAACGACTGACGTCCGCGATTGGTGTACAGCAGGGCTGTAATTACGCCGCCCACGAGCGCCATCAGTGTGACGCTGGTCCATACGTTGTTGTGCTGCTCTTCCACGTTGGCCTCCCTCTCCAGATTCTGCTGTCTGGCTCGTGAGTTCAAGACAATTGCCAACTGCTCGAAACGATGAGCTCGGGTCTGGTCTGCGCTTTGCTCGTCTCGTGGTTGCGGGCCTCGAGGCTCGTTGCGGAGGTCACGTCATGTTGCATCTTGCTCACAAGATTTCCGGTGCCGCCGTTCGAGGCACTGATGGTGACATCGGCACCATCGAAGATTTCTATTTCGAAGAAGACAGATGGACGGTGCGCTATCTGCTCGTGGATACCGGCAAGTGGTTCAGCGGTAAACGTGTGCTGATCTCGCCGATGTCGGTCGCGGGTGAGTGGGGAAGGACGGGCGTGCCGTTGAACCTCTCGAAGGATCAAGTCTGGAACAGCCCCGAGTTCAAGGACGGCGATCAGCTCTCGCCCGCGAATGAGACGCAGATCCTCGCTTACTACGGCTATCCCGACTACTGGGGATCAGCAAGCGTCTGGGGAAGCTTCGATAGTCCGACGGCGCTCGTCTCGGGTGTTCCCGCAGGCACCGCTCTGGTCGACGAGAAGCCGGGGATCGATCCGGAGGAGCGCCACCTTCGTAGCATCAAGAAGAGCACGGGCTACCACCTGCACGCGCGCAACGGAGAGATCGGCCACGTGGACGACTTCCTGATCGGCGAGGACAGCTGGCGCATCCGCTATCTCCTCGTCGACACCAGCAACTGGATCGGTGGCCGGTCGGTGATCGTGTCGCCGGAAACAGTGGAAGGCATCGACAAGGATCGCGGCGAGTTGTTTGTTGCCGCCGATCGCGAGGCCATCAAGCACGCGCCGGAGCTCGATTCGATTCAGTCTGCGCTGGATCTCACGGAAACGGGCCCGCCGTTTACGATCATCTGAATCGAGCAGAAGCCGTTGGTGGTTAGTGGTTGGTGGTGGGTGAATCCGCTTTCCACCGACCACCTTCCACCGACCACCGACCAGAATCCGTCAGCGAGGTGTCGCGGGACACGTCGCGCCAGCGACCTCGCGAATCGACGTGCCCTCGATGTTGGGCAGGTTCGTACTCGTGCTGCGATCGGCGGGCTTTGCATCATTGTCAGGCTTGATGGTGCCGGTGACTTCGACGCGCTTTCCCACAAGCTCCTTCAGTCGACCATCCTCGATCTGTGTGACTTTGTACATACGGCCGCTTGCGAGTCCCGCTATGGGCGCGGCAGGTGGCTGGCCTGCTTCGGCGATTGGTCGATCGGGCAGGCGATTTTGTTCTCGCGCCGGTGTCGCATCGGCGAGGATGTAGTCTTCGAGCACACCTGCCTGCTCAGCCACGTTCGGCTTCCGTCCTGAAATCGAGTCCTCGCGATAGAGGCAGCCGTCGAGCGTCGTCACAGGGCCCGCGACCGGGTCTGGCCGTGGCTGCTGAGATCGGGGCTGCGGAGCTCGCTGCCCCTGAGGTGCGATCTGTGCGGAGCTCAGTGCGCCAATGCAGAGGATCGCCGCCGCTCCCAAAACAATCTCACGAGTCTTCATGATGCTCCTCCTGAGCCGGATGGGGGTCAGGGAAACTGGAGCAAGGCATGTGCCCCGAAGATGGGTCCGACAGTGATGTGTCTTTCGCGATCGTTTGAGCCCAGGCGTTCAGTGCGAAGTTGCAAGCAGGCTCTGTAATTCCTTCTCATCAACGAGCGAGCGCTCGAGTGTGACCAGCTCACCTTGATGAGGTGCGTCCGTGGCAGTGCGCTTGCACTGAGACATTCCCCAAATGAGGAGGAATTCGATGGCAGCTTATGAAGAGTCGATTCCCGATCTCATACGCGGCACCATCCGGGACGGCATCGGCATCGTGCGCGACGAGATTTTGCTGGCGCGTACCGAGATGCGCGAAGAGGTCGTGCGAATCAAGAGTGGTCTGATCACCGTGGCCGCAGCGGTCGGCGTTGGCATGCTGGCCGTGATCATGCTCCTCGACACGATTGCGTGGGGCGCGTCTTATGCGTTCGACTGGCCCGCGTGGGCGGGCTTCGCCGTTGTCGCGCTTCCGCTGATTGTGATCGCGGTGGTGCTGGGCATGATGAGCCGCTCGATGCTGTCGCGCGACCGCTACATGCCCAAGAGCGTTGATACGCTGAAGGAGAATGCGGAATGGCTCCGAGCACGGACAGAGTCGTAGCGGATGTGCGTGACAAGCGGCTCTCGATCGACAGGCGGATCGACACGCTCCACCAGCGGCTCGAGCGCTACAACCCCAAACGCGTCCCGTGGCAGGCGTGGTCGGCACGGGCATGGCCATTCTCGCGATGACTATGGCTGCCTGGGCGTGGCGACGGTATCGCTACAACCACCGATTCATGAGGCTGCCGTAGGTCACGCAGCCGCGTGACCTTTGCGCCGCTGCTTGCGCGCGCGGACAGCAGGCTTCCGCGCCTTGGTGCGTGCAGTCTTCTTTGCGTCCGCGCCGTTGCCTGATTGACCGAGGCTCTGCTCTCAGCCGCTCCATGAGATCGATCACGTTCGAGTCTCGCGGGCGCTCGTCGAAACGAGCGTCGGGCTTCCTTGCCCTTCATCTTGGCTTTGATCACTCGCATCAGATTCTCCTGGTAGTCGTCCTTGTACTTGTCCGGATCCCACTCCGCGGCGAGGTTCTCGACGAGCATCTTTGCCATGATTGAGCTCCGTCTTCTTCAGGTTCTTGCTGCTAGGGAAACTCAGTGAGCCGGTGTCCACGAGTTCGTCGGCGAAGCGCAGCGTCGACAGCACGAGGGCATCGCCGATGCCTTCGACTGCGGCGAGGTGCTGCGTCTCGCGCAGGATGAACTTCGCGATACCGATTCGGCCGGACTCGTTCATGGCCTCGCGAAGCAGCGCATACGCCACCTCGCCGCCTTTCTTCGCCGTCAAGTAGTAGGGCTTGTCGAAGTAGCGATCGTCGACGGCGTCAGCCTCGACGAAATCGAGCACGTCGATGCGGCGCGTCTTCTCGAGCGCCGCCGCGGCGAAGTCCTCTTTGCGCCAGCACGACGAAATGTCCCTTCTCGTATTCATAGCCTTTTACGATGTCCGTCCCAGGCCACGGTCTTGCCGTCCTTCTGGCAGACGCGCTCGAAATTGATCGGCGAGCGGTCCTTCGCATGCAGCATTCGGAAGTGCGGACGATGATCGCGCACGGCCGTGTGCACCTCGATCGGGATGTTCACGAGACCGAAAGAGAGGGAACCGGTCCAGATCGCTCGCGGCATGATGCCTTCCTTTCAGATAGACCGTCTGCTCGGCTATGAGTCGAAGGTGGCAAGAGCGTTGCCATAACGATAGGTGTGAAGGTCAAAGTAAGTGTGAAGGTCAAAGTGCCGATAAACCAGAGTCGGCGGCGCCGTTCGTGCCGCCGAGGCCGACGCTCTGTACAGCTAGACAGGCAGCCACTGACTGCAAGGGCTGCGATCTGTATCGCCGTGCTACGCAGACGGTCTTTGGCGAAGGTCGAGCTGACGCCACCGTCATGTTCGTCGGCGAACAGCCGGGCGATGCAGAAGACCTGGCGGGAAAGCCGTTTGTCGGGCCAGCTGGCCGAGTGCTCGACCAGGCGCTCGAGGCGGTTGGCATCGCGCGCGATCAGGTCTATGTCACCAACGTCGTGAAGCACTTCAAATGGGAACCGCGAGGCAAGCGCCGCATTCACGCCAAGCCGCGGATCTCCGAGATTCGCGCGTGCAGGCCGTGGCTGGACACCGAGCTCGCGCTCGTCAAGCCGCGCGCGCTCGTGTGCCTCGGCGCCACGGCGGCGCAGGCGCTGCTTGGATCGACATTCAAAGTCTCGACTCAGAGAGGGGAAGTTCGTCGACTCACCACTGGCGCCGGTGGTGATGGCAACCGTTCATCCGTCATCCGTGCTGCGCGCGCAGACCGACGACGACGTCGCGTGGCGATGGAGGAGTTCGTCGCCGACCTCAGAACGCTGGCGAAGAAGCTGTCAGGGTGACGTGCGCGCTCGCCGCACGCGCGTGGCCGCGATGAACATGCCGCCGACGATCGCGAAGGCGAGGATGCCAACGATTTGAACCCAGCCACCGGGGTCCGCGGGGTGCGTCAGTCGCCAGATCGCGGCGGCGATGTCGAACCCCGTGCGCCGGTGCCGTTCGCAGCCTTGTCCATCGCATCGAGCACCGCCAGCAGCAGCGAGGCAACGATTGCCAGGCCCACTGCCGCAGTGATCCCGGGCCGCAGCAGACCCGACACGGACGCTGCCGGCGCGGTCTCTCCCTCGTGCTCGAATTGCGGCTCTCGCACCCCAAGCGGCACGAACCGATTGAGCATCATCAGTCCGGGGATGCCGATCACGAGCGTCGTGAGAAAGAAACTGGACCAGCCAATCGCGGCGACGGCGAAGCCGGTGATCGGCCCGGCGGCGACTCGCGGCAGCGCGAACAGGCTCGAGAACAGCGCGTACTGCGTCGCCGAGAATCGCTTCTCGGTTAGCCGAAGCAGCAGCACCGAGAAGGCACCCGTGCCCATGCCTGATGTCAGCAACTCGAACCCGGTCGCCGCATACAGCGCCCGGCGACGCCGGTTTACCGAGGATCGCACAGGAAGTAGTATCCGACGTTCGAGAACAGCTGCAGGAATCCGAAGATCCACAGCGAGTGCCCCAGCCCGGCCAGCGTGGTTACCCATCCGCCGATACACGCGCCGACGATCGTCGCGGTGATGCGTGATCGTGGCCGAGCGGCGATGCCACGCTGATCGGCGTTGTAGCCCATGTCGATGAGGAACGGGCGCGTCAGCGCCTGTGTGAGCTGGTCGGAGATCTTGTAGAGCACGACGAACGCCAGGATCTCGAGCGCGCGCGGGCGCGCGAGGAAGCTCAGAAACGGCTGCCATACGGCGTCGCGCAGCGTTCGCGGCGGCGGCGGCTGCACTTCCGGCTCCGGCGACTTCCACGTGATGAGCGAGCATCGGCAGATAGACGAACGCGAGCAGCGCATTGACCGCCGGCCAGCCGATGCGCGCCGCCAGCTGATCGCCATCCCGCCCGAGACGAGCAGCGCGGCGCGATACATGCGCCACTCGTGCCCCGACGGCGGCGCCCTGTTCGTCCTTGTGCAGACTTCGACGGCATACGCGTCGATCGCGATGTCCTGCGATGCCGACGCGAGCGCGATGGCCATCGCCAGCGCGCCGACGACCCAGATCGCCTCCGGCCGTTGCCGACGCCCGCCAGCATCAGGCTCACGACGAACAGCGCAATCTGCGTCACCGCCATCCATCCACGTCGGCGTCCCCAGAACGGCGGGACGTAGCGATCCATGAGCGGAGCCCAGAGCACTTTGAACGTCCATGGCGCCTGCGCCAGCGTGATCAGACCGACCACGCGGATGTCCACGCCGATGTCGCGCATCCAGTCGGGTATGGCGATCCAGACGAGCCCGAGCGGGAGTCCTGACGCTAACGATTGCAGGACGACAAACGCCGTGCGTCGCGACCGCATCGCAAGGGCGAGGCTTGCGAGGGCGCCGCCTCCGGGTTTGGCTGTGGTTCGATTCATTACGCTGACTATAATCCTGCTTCTCGGGAGAGCGATCGGCAGGCTCCGGCGGCGATCAGTATGACCCTGAGGCACCCACCCTGATCGTGGTTGCGGTGGTCGGTTGTGCTGCAGCGTTGCTGGCCGCACAGGGTTCACAAGCCGGCGGCGACATGGCTGCGCGTGTCCGGGCGCTCGAGGATCGCGAGGCCATTCGGACGCTGTGGGCCGAATACGGACGGACGCTCGATGCCCGTGATTTCGCTGCGTTCTCGCAGCTCTTTGCCCGCGATGCGGAGTTCATCGGCGGGGGGCCGCCGGCGAAGGGACCGGCGGCGATCGGCGCGTTCCTGGAGAAAGCGATCGGCACGAACTATCCGAACTCGAAGGGCCGTAACTTTCATCTCTACTTCAACGAGTCGATCGAGGTGCGGGGAGACGAAGGGACCGGTGTGAGCAAGGGCGGATTCGTCATGGCCAACGCCGAGAACAACAAGGCCGACTTTCTGCTGCTCGCCACGTATCGCGATCAGTTCGTGCGCGAGGATGGGCGGTGGAAGTTCAAGCGCCGCGAAATCATCGGCGACATTCCGGTGCCTCGATTGAAGTGAATTTCGGGGCCCGGGACCCGGGGCCCGGGTCCCGGCTATTTGACATTCTTGTCCAGCCAATCCCGGATCACCGTGAAGACCTCGTGGTTGTTTCTCTCCAGCAGCATCAGATTGCCGTTGCCGTAGATGCCGTAGTCGCGCAGGAGCGCAGCATCTCCACTCTGCATCCCACCTGCTTGAGGAACTCGACGTTGGCAACCGGGGATCCGCCCGCGCCGAACTCGCTCGTGATCCAGCCAATCGGAATCGACTGCAGGTTCTTCCACTTGTGCACCGGCTCCGTCTGCAGCTTGTAGGGTGAGGCGATGGGTCGCGGTGAGTCTGGCGGGGGAATGCGGTCCACAGCTCCGGGTGCCGGGCTCGTCGATGTCTGGCCGAGCACGGCTGACGATGAGGCCGCGACGAGTGATTCCTGCTGGTGAACCGACTGACATCACATGTCTCCTGAGGATGCAATCCTAAGCGATAATTCTCGGGCATTCGGACTCGGGATTCGGGATTCGGGATTCGGGATTCGGGGTTCGGGGTTCGGGGTTCGGGATTCGTGTGGGGTTCTTGATCCGGTGAGGACGCATGTCAGCCACGACCATCGATCTGACCGAGCGCGCGCGCGCCGTTGCGCTCGTTGCCGACCAGCACGCGGAATTTGGAGACTCACAGGGACGGCTTGCCGATCCCGTCGTCGATGCTCTTCACCGCGAGGGACTGTTCGGCATGTGGGTGCCGAAGTCCGTACCGGGTGGCGCGGAGCTCGATCCCGTTTCGTCCCTGCAGGTGATCGAGAATCTCGCTTACGGCGATCCGTCTGCGGGCTGGGTGTTGATGGCGGCGGCGCTCGCCGTGGGCACGGGCGCGGCGTTTTTGAGCGACGCGGCCGTGAGTGAGTTGTTCGGGAAGCCGAGACTGCCGGTCATCGCCGGTCAGGGCACGCGGCCAGGTACGGCCGTGCCCAAGGACGACGGCTTCATGCTCAGCGGGTCCTGGAGCTTCGCATCGGGCATCAAGCACGGCACGCACATTCACACGCTCGGCGTGATCGAAGGCACGGGCGAGGCTCGCATCTTCGTTCTGCCGGTCGAGAAGGCGACGCTCATCGAGAACTGGGATGTGCTCGGCCTGCGCGCGACGGGAAGCATCGACTACCGGATCGACTCCGTGTTCGTGCCCGAGGGCTACACGCACCCGGCTCTCATCGACACACCGAAGCGCGGTGGCGGCCTCTACCAAGATCGGCGTCATCGGCTTTGCGATCATGTGTCACTCGGCGTGGGCCTGCGGCATCGGCCGGCGCGTGCTCGACGAGCTCGCGAAGAACGTCAGGGGCAAGATGGGACGGGCCGGAACGCTGGCCACCAGCGAAGCCTTCCAGCAGCAGTACGCCAAAGCCGAAGGTACCTATCGCGCCGCTCGCGCGCTGGTCTACGAAGCGTGGAGAGATGTGCGGGACACACTCGAACGGGGCGATCGGTTGTCCACGCGCCAGCACACGTTGATCCGTCTGGCGATGGCACATGCGACGTGGTCGGCGCACGAGGTGGCGATGTTCGCCTATGCGTCGGCCGGCACCGTGGCGCTCCGCGTCGGGCACGCTCCAGCGGCTGTTCCGCGACATGCACGCCGGCATCCAGCACGTCACCTCGTCTCCGCCGGTGTTCCAGGCTATCGGCCGTGACCTGGCAGGGTCTGGCGCCGAATTCGGCAGTGGCGGTTCCTCGACTTGGTTCGGCCAGCCCATCGGTCTGAGTCACGCTAAGGCACCCGGCCAGCCAGGGTGCCCCGTAATATTTCCGGGCAAGGGCGTTCGTCGGGGAGCGGATCCTCGTTGACATCATATGAGAGCGTCCGCCATGGAATTGATTGAACACGTCCTTCCCGACGTTGTGGTCCTGCAGCCACGAGAGCGCCTGACGGTTGAGAACGAAGCCGACTTGAAAGACGCGATCAGTCAGCATCTACGCGCCGGCCGAGTTCGGATGGTGCTGGATCTGGCTTATGTGCCGTATATCGACAGCTGCGGCCTCGGGACGATCGCGCAGGCGTATCTGGACACGCATCGTGCGGGCGGCTGGCTGAAGCTGCAGAACGTCACGGGCCGCAACCGCCATTTGCTTTCCGTGACCCGGCTGCTCGGCGTGATCGGTGTCTACGGACCCGAGCGGCAGGCACGCGAGCGCGTAGGCAGATCACTCAGACGCGATATGTATCCGCGCGCCAGTTCCTGACCGCCTGCTTGATGTCCTTGGCCGACAGGTTCTGATCGGCGGCGCGCTGTGCCAGCGCGACGAACTCTTCGTTGGACGCGAAGCGAAGGCCGACGATCTGCTGACGGTGAGCCGCGGATCGAGCAGCTTGCCCGTCATCACGTAGTGGCGCAGCTGCTCCTCGGCGCGGATCGCACGGTCCTGCGCCTTGAGCGCGAACGAGCGCGCGTAGAAGCGCCACGAGCATCGTCGCCAGCGTCAGTGTGACGAGCAGCGACGCGCTGTAGAAACGTGCGTGGTCGCCCCACGACTGATACAGATTGACGCACGCCCCGATGAACGTGAGCTGGAGAATGCCCAACGTCACGTAGTGGATACATCGGGACCATTTGCGCGTGATTCGCGTAGCTCTGCACCTTGTCGTCAGCCATCGCGGTGCCTCCTATGACGCCGGCTCGATTCGCAACACCGCGCCGTTGTCCTCATCGGTCAGCAGGTACAGCAGTCCGTCGGGTCCCTGCCGGACGTCGCGGATTCGCTGACGCAGTGGCTGAAGCAGCGACTCCCGGCGCAGCTCCTCCATCTTCTCGTTGAACAGGATGCGCTCGAGGTGACCCGTCCCCGGGATCTCGCCCTCGCGCAGCGCATCCGACGAACACGTCGCCCTTCCACTTGGGAAGGCGATCGCCGGTGTAGAACGTCATGCCGGACACGGCAATGGACGGAGTCCAGTACACGACCGGCTGCTCGAAGCCTTCGCGCCAGAACTGCGATGGCCTGCCACGGGCCCGGATAGGTTGCGCCCGAGGCTCACGATCGGCCAGCCGTAGTTCGCGCCCGGCTTGAGGATGTTGATCTCGTCGCCGCCGTTCGGCCCGTTCTCGTTCTGCCACACCTCGCCGGTCCTGGATGCACCGCGAGTCCGAGCGAGCTTCGATGTCCGAGCGTGTAGATCTCCGGCCGATGTCCTGCGCGGCCGACGAACGGATTGTCAGCTGGGAATCGTCCCGTCGTCCTTGAGGCGCAGCACCTTGCCGCCCAGGCTGTTGGGATCCTGAGGGCTGTTCCCGCCGCCGCCGCCGGTCGTCACGTACAACGTGCCGTCGCGCCCGAACGCCATGCGCGCGCCGCCGCCAACGCCGGCGGGAGCGACGAAGACATCGCTGACGTCGGTCAGCGCGGTGCCGTTCCAGTGGCCTCGCGCGATCGCCGTCGCCGTCTCTTTCTCGTTGAGCGGCTTCGCATATGAGAGATAGACGAAACTGTTGGTGCAAACTGCGGATGGAGGACGACGTCCATCAGGCCCGAGAGGCCGGCGCGGCGGATGGTCGGCACGCCTTCGACCGGCTTCGGATCGAGCGACGCCGTTGCGAATGACCCGCAGGCGGCCGTCTCGCTCGGTCACCAGCATCGCTCCGATCGGGGAGGAACGCCAGGCTCCAGGGATGCGACAAGCCGCTCGCGTGGACCACGACGCGAATCCGCTGGCCCTCCGCCGTGTCGTAGACCACCGGTTGATCGGGCAGCGGAATCTTGGGAATCCCCGACGGCGCAATCGGCGTCTCGCCGCGGAACGGGACCTTCTGCTGGGCAGAGCCGCCAGTGGAAAGCAGCGCCACGATCGCCGCGGTGCATGACAGCGTGATCGTCAGAAGACGCATCATCCTCATAGTCAGGATCCTCCTCGCGGGAGGCTCAGTATAGGTCGAGACGCGCACCTACGGTACCATCGTGCGGGCGTCGTGGGACCGATCGTCTACACCAACATTGTGATCGAGGGAATGCTGGCCTTCGCAGCACTCCACTACTTTCTCCTGTGGTGGCGGTCGCGGCGTGAGCGAGTCCTTCTGATCTTCTCCATCTTCGCAGCGATCGTCAGCGTCGTGATTGCCGTCACCGTCAGCCTTGTCGCAGCCGATTCGATTGAGAGTGCTCAGCGCGCCCTCAATCTGAGGACGACATTTGGGTTCCTCGCGTATCCACTGCTCCTGTGGCTCGTCGCCGAGATCGCATCGGTGCGACCTGGACGGCTGGTCAAAGGACTGACCGTCATCGCCTTGGTCGTTGCGATCATCAGTGCCTTCGGTGTTCGCATCAACGGAACGGTCACCGGGTTAAGCGAGATGCGACTGCCGTGGGGCGAGGCGCTGAGCGTCGTTCAACGTGACTCGAGCGTGTACCCTGACCGGGCCCGTGTACACCCTGTTGTTGTCCGTGCAGGGACTCGCGCTGCACATCGGATGGCATGCCTGGCGGCGCGATCGACTCGCCAGCATGTTGATCGTATTGACGGGCATCGTCACCGTGCTGGGCACGATTCTGCCGGTCCTTGCTGATGTGTGGCGGCTGCCGATGCCATACATCGGCATCTTTCAGTTTGTCGTGTGGATCCCCGTGCTGTCCGTGCTGCTGTCGCGCGAGCACGCGCGGCGCGATGAACGCCTTGCCGCCACTCAGTATCGCTATCGAACGTTGATCGAGACCGCGCCCGAAGCGATCGTGGTGATGGACCTCGGGCTCGGACGCTTCATCGAGCACAACCAGAAAGCGGTCGACATGTTCGGGTGGCCCGCAGAGGAACTGGTGACGAAGTCGCCGGTTGATATCAGCCCTGAGTTCCAGGCGGACGGCCGGCGATCGGTTGACGCAGCCGCGGCGTACCTGAACCAGGCCATCGTCGATGGAACGGCGTTCTTCGATTGGACCCATCGCTCGCGTGACGGGCGCGACATCCCGTGCGAGATCCGACTCGCGCGCCTGCCCGACCCGAGCCGCACCCTGGTTCGCGGCAGCATCACCGACATCAGCGATCGCCTGCAACTCGAGGCACAACTGCGTCAGGCGCAGAAGATGGAAGCCATCGGCCAGCTTGCCGGCGGCGTCGCGCACGATTTCAACAATCTGCTGACCGTCATCGCCGGCTATTGCGGAATTCTTCTCGACCGCCTGCCGCCAGACGATCCGCTCCGCAGCGATGTGCGCGCGATCGCCGACGCCGGACATCGTGCCGCGTCTCTCACGCAGCGTCTGCTGGCATTCAGCCGGCGGGCGGTGCTGACGCCGAAAGTGATCGACGTCAACAGCGTCGTTCGGGAAACGGAGCACATCCTCCGCCGCCTGATCGGTGAGGACATTCTCTTGAGTGTCGCGCTCCTTCCCGGTGGCGGGCTCGTGAAGGTCGATCCGGGTCACCTTGGACAAGTTCTCATCAACTTGGCCGTCAACGCGCGCGATGCGCTTCCTTCCGGCGGCGGGCTGACGATTCGAACCGAGCGAGTCGATCTGAGTGCACCCGTGCCGATGAGCGGACAGACGATGCCGGCCGGGCGGGTACGTGCGCCTCGTGGTCAGCGACACGGGACACGGTATGTCGCCGGAAGTGAAAGGACGAATCTTCGAGCCCTTCTTCACGACGAAGGGAGTCGGCAAGGGGACGGGACTCGGTCTCGCCGTGGTGCACGGCTTCGTGAAGCAGAGCGGCGGGTATATCGAAGTGGACAGTGAAGAGGGCAAAGGGGCGACTTTTTCGATCTCCTCTTCCACTCATCGACGAGGCAGAGGCGGTCGCTCCGACGACGCCTGCTGACCTCGGCGCGCGTGGTGCGGAGACGATTCTCCTCGTCGAGGACGAGGAGGCGGTTCGACATCTCCTGGCTCGCGGTCTTCGCAACTACGGGTTCACCGTGATGACCGCCAGCAATGGAGCCGAAGCGCTTCGTTTGGTTCACGATCGCACGCCGCACATCGATCTCCTGGCCACCGATGTGGTCATGCCGAACATGAGCGGCCGCGATCTGGCGGACCGCCTGCGCAAGGAGCGCTCGGGTCTCAGGGTGCTGTTCATGAGCGGTTACATCGACGATACGCTGCTGCGCCACGGCGTGTACGAAGCGCGCGAGGCATTTCTTCAGAAGCCATTCGCACTGCAGGCATTCGCGTCCAAGGTGCGCCAGATCCTCGATCAGGAATAAACGTTCAAGGGAGGAGAGACGTCGTGGCGATGGAACTCGGACTGTCAGGAAGGACCGCAGTGATCACCGGCGGCAGCAAGGGCATCGGCCGTGCGATTGCGCGCGGGCTGGCGAGTGAGGGCGTCAACCTCGTGCTGATCGCCCGCAACGCCGGAGCGCTCGAGAAGACCGCCGAGGACATCCGGAAGGAGAGCGGCGTCACCGTCGTTGCTGCGACGCGCGGACATCACCAGCACCGAGCAGGTCGATGCAGCGGCGAAGACGGCGAAGGATGCGTTCGGCACCGTTCACATCGTGGTGAACAACGCCGGGCGGTCCGATGCGACGCATGGATCGGCAGATTCTCTGGCCGGACACCGATTGGATCGGCGATCTCGACAACAAGATCCTGGGCGCGCTGCGCAGTGACGCGGCGTTCCTGCCGCTCATGCCGAGCGACGGCACAGGCCGCATCATCAACATCAGTGGCACGGCGTCGACGATCGTCTGGGCGCCCGCACTTACGCATGCGCTGAACAACGCCGCGATGAATCAGGCGACCGGCTATCTCGCGCACGGATCTCGCCAGCCAGAAGATCACCGTCAACACCGTCGTGCCTGGCCTCGTCGGCACCGAAGGGCGAGACGTGTGGGCCGAGAACATGGCCAAGCAGCAGAACGTGAGCAAGGATGAATTCGTCGCCAGCTTCTGCAAGCGCATGGGCATCCTTGCCGGTCGATGGGCGGAGATGGATGAAGTGGCCGACACTGTCGTCTTCCTCGCCTCCGACCGCGCACGCTATTACAACGGCGCGAAGATCATTCTGGACGGCGGTCTGAATGTGAACGTTCGCGACCTGCCGTCGCATTCCCTGCCAGCCATACGAAAACCGGCCTCCGGACGACGATTCTGTAATCGTCGTCCGGCCGCCATATAAAGGTGTCGCTCCCGCACTTCACGGCGACGACCCAAATCTCTCAGCATTTCAACCAATTCTGAGATCGCGCCGGTTCGGCGAGGCGCCGGAGAATTGGCACGGTTCACGCCGAGAGGTCCACTCGTGGATCCAGTGACCGCGCGTGCTCCGTCGACCGGTCCGGCCCTCTTCGAGGACGGATTCGGAGAGCGCCGGCTGGCGCTTGGCGTCAACGGAGACCAGTTCGAAGTGCTGACTCTTCGCGACGAGCTGACCGCGTCGCCGTCGTCGAAGCGGCGCTGCGCGATCGAGCGACCGGCTCGCAGATTTTCAGTCCGAGCATTTCGGACGCGTGCGTGGCGTGGAGCGGGCAGGGAAGTCCGTGCCCCACGTGATGATCGTGTCCCATCACGTTCCCGGCGTCAGGCTCTCAACGATTCTTGCGGCCGCCGAGCGCCTATCTGCTCCCGGTCGAGATGCACGCAGCGTTGTGCCTGCTGCGTCAACTCGTTCACGCCGTTGCGGTTCTGCACGACAAGGCGCCTGACGTCTGCCATGGAGCCATCGGTCCCGAGCGCATCGTCGTGACGCCGAATGCGCGCCTCGTGCTCGTCGAGTACGTGCTCGGTTCGGCGATCGAGCAGCTTCGCTACTCGAACAAGCAGTATTGGCAGGGCCTGCGAGTCCCGCTGCCGAAGAGCTTCGGCATGCCGCATCTTGATCGACGGACCGATATCACGCAGGTCGGCGCCACTGCGCTGGCGCTGATCCTCGGACGTCCACTGGCTGACGAAGAATTCCCGGCGCAGATCAGCGACATGACGGCAAACGCTCTGGCGCTGTCGTCAGATGGCGCGCTCGAGCCGCTGCCGTTACCGTTGAGGGTCTGGCTGCAGCGTGCGCTGCAGATTGATTCGAAGACGCCATTCAGCTCCGCGCCCGAAGCGTGGGCCGAGCTCGATCGGGTCCTCCACTACAGCGATCCGATCGCAGAAATCGAGGCGCTGAAGGTTTTCCTGTCGCGCTATCACGCCGTAGTCGGGACCGGCGGACCCGCTCCAGGCCCCGACGCGGCAAGCACCACCCGCAGCCGTGAGTCGTCGCCCGTCTCACCGAATCGTCACCTGTCAACCGCGAGCTGCCGTCACTCACCACGTCGACTCAGGCTGCGCCTGCTCACACGCCTATGCCGACCCAAATCACGCTTCGCCGTCATCCTCTTCTCCAGGCATCCGCGCCGCAGGTGTCTGCGCCACCGTCCGCTCCGTCAGCCGCGTCATCAACGGCGCCGCAGCCAACGCAGCCGGCCGCAGGCAGGCACCAGGGTTCTGGGAGAAGTCCACGGGGACACCGTTACCCGCCGCGCCGCCGCGGCCGCGCCGGCTCCGGTCGAGCAGGTCAGACAATCTGTGGCAGCGAAGTACCCGTTGTCGCGGTTCAAGCTCGCCGCGGCTGCGGCGTTGCTGGTCGGGCTGACGTCGGCGATTACGCTCGGAGCGCTCCGATACATGGCGGCGCCCGTTGCGGCTGATGGAATGGGGACGCTGAGCGTGCAGACCAATCCGAGCGGTGTGTCGGTCGATGTCGACGGACAGCCGCGTGGTGTCACGCCGCTCACTCTGAGTCTGTCGCCGGGTCGTCACACGCTGAAGCTCGCGAATGAAGGGAACGTTCGCTCGATGCCGATCACGATCACGGCTGGTGGTCAGGTATCGCAATTGATCGAATTGCCTCGTGCGTCATCCCTGCTCGGCGAACTCCAGGTTCGAACGGAGCCTGCCGGGGCGGAGGTCACCGTTGATGGACACGTTTACGGCCGATCACCGCTGACGGTCGAGGGCCTGGCCCCTGGTGCGCACGCGGTCTCCTCGAGAACGAGACTGGGTTCGATGACGCAGGAAGTGAAGATCGAATCCGGCACGACGGCGTCGCTGGTTGTGCCGTTGAGCGACACCGAAGAATGCGCCGGTCTCGGGCTGGATCTCGGTCAACGCGCCGAGCCGCTGCAGATCTTCGAAGACTCCCGCTTGCTCGGGCACGAGCCAGAGCGACCGCATCATGGTCTCCGTTGGACGTCACGAGCTCGCTGATGGTCAACGAGGTGGTCGGCTTCAGCCAGATCACAGGTCGTCAACGTGACGCCCGGCCGCGTGACTCCGATCAGGCCACAGTGGCCGAGCGCGGCGACGTCGTTCAACGCGACTCCGTGGGCTGAGGTCTGGGTTGACGGTCGGCAGATCGGCGAGACGCCTCTTGGCAACATCTCGGTGCCTGTCGGCAATCACGACGTGCTCTTCCGGCATCCTGAACTCGGTGAAAAACGTGTTCGTGCGGTTGTCACGCTCTCCGCCCCCGCGAAGGTGAGCGTCGACATGAGACAGAGGTGAGAATCATGCGAGCCACGAGGACCGCTCTCGTCGTTGCGATCCTGCTTGCTTGTCGGAACTCGAGTTCAGGCGCAGTCGCTCGAGGCAGCCAAGGACCTTTACGCGTCTGCTGAATACGACCGCGCGCTGGCGATGCTGGACGCGCTGAAGTTGATCGAGCATCCCCGCGAAGAGCAGCAGGCCATCGAGCTCCATCGTGTGTTGTGCCTGGTCGCCACCGGCAAGGAAGCCGATGCACGCGGCATCATCGAAGGGCTTGTCACGAAGGATCCGCTCTATCGCCCCTCGAGCGATCTGCCGCCGCGCGTCCGTTCGACGTACAGCGAGACCCGCAAGAAGATGTTGCCGACCGCTGCGCAGTCTGCGTATCAGGAGGCGAAGGCCGCCTTCGACTTCAAGGACTACAGCACCGCGGCGCGCGGCTTCGCGCTGGTCCTGCAGGTGCTTTCCGATCCGGACGTCGAGGCGGCTGCCAGCAAGTCACCGCTGGCGGACATCCGCACGCTTGCGACTGGATTCCACGAATTGAGCGCCAAGGCCGCGGCTCCGCCGCAGCCAGTAGCGCGTGTCCTTCCGCAATCGCCTGTCGTTCCCCAGCTGCCATCGGCGCCACCGGCACCGCGCGCCCCGAAAGTGTATAGCTCGAACGACCTGAACGTCGTGCCACCAATCGCCTTGAGTCAGCAGATTCCAGCCTTCCGCGGTCAGATTCGCGAGGCCCAGAGTGGTGTCCTCGAAGTCCTGATCGACACGATGGGCGGCGTGGAGTCGGCGTCGATGTTGGTTTCGATCAATCCGCAATACGACAGGATGGCAACCAATGCGGCCAAGTCGTGGCAGTACCAACCCGCGCGCGTCGATGGTGTGCCGGTGAAGTTTCTGAAACGAATTCAAGTCAATCTCATTCCCACCGGCAGCAAATGACGCCCACGTCTTTGTCAGCTCGGCGCTGGGCCTGAACTGATCGGGCTCACGTCCCGCCTTTCGCGTGTTTGAAATATCCGTGCGCTACCTGGGGCTCGTAGTGTTAATGGCCGGGACGTCAGGCTGCCTGGGAGTAGTCCTCTGCGAGGGAAGCGACCGATCGGGCAGCCGGTGTGTTGTCGGTGAGTGCGCGGCCAGGGGCCGTCTGCAGGACAGACTCGAGCGCGGCGAAGCAGTCGGGATCGATCGCGCTGCCGACTTCGCGCCTCATGATCTCGAGCACGCGTTCGGTGGGCATGCCATCGCGATACGGACGCGACGCGCTAAGCGCATCACAGATGTCGGCGGCGCACAGGATTCGCGCGAGCATCGGGAGATTGGCGCTGGCGACGCCGCGGTCGTACCCGCGTCCATCGAGGCGCTCGTGATGCGACGATGCAATATCGGCGAGGTGCCTGAAGCAGCCGGTGCGAGCCAGGATCTCTCGGGTGTTGGCCGGATGACGTCGCATCACCTGGAACTCAGCGTCGGTCAATGCACCCGGTTTGTCGAGGATCAGGCTCGAGACGCCCAGCTTGCCGATGTCGTGCAGCAACGCGGCGCGACGCACGTCGCGAAGCTCGCTCTCGCCATAGCCGATGGCGCGTCCGATCGCAACGCTGATGTCTGCGACGCCCTTTGAGTGCTGGAACGTCCAGGGCGACTTGGCGTCGATGACGAGTGCGAAGGCTTCCGCAACGAGGTCGAGCCGGTCGTCGTCGATGGTCTGAATGTCGTCCGCGGGTTCCACGGTGGCAATCTGCGCGCGCGCATTGCCTTCGGCGAGTAGCTGCCAGAAAGCGCGGTCCTTGCGCGTGGCAACGAGCGCCTCCACGATTACCGGGTCGAACCATGTGCCGCGCCTGGTGACGGCTATGTCGAATGCGGCCTCGGTGCCGTGCGTGCTCGAAAACACTTCGACGGTTTGCGCGAGACCGAGGATGCGCGCAAGGAGCGGGATGCTGTCGCCTTTGAGGTTGTAGGGCTGGCCTGCACCATCCCAGTGCTCGTCGAGCGCGCGAATCGCCTGCGCTGTGTCGTCGGGGAAGCCAAGCATGCGCGCGAGGTCTGCGCCGCGCTCGCATCGGGTGACCACCACTTCGCGCGCGCCTTCAGATCCGCGCGACAGCACGCCGAGCAATTGCCACACCCGTCGCAGCCAGAAGTGTCCGGGGGCCACGTTTCTCGCGACGAATCGAAACGACTCGAGCGCCTGCGACCAGTTGGTCACCTTGAGGTCGGCCTTGATGTCGTGATCGTCGGCGCCGAAAAGCGCGGCAAATCGGGCGGCGTTGCTCGAGCACCCGAGGTCTTTCATCAGGAGCGCGTAGAAGAGCGGCGACCGCATCTCCTGCGGCAGACGCAGCACCTCGGCGAGGCGCATGCCGATCAGACACGTACGGACAGCATGCCCGGGCCTCTGCCCTTCGGTCAGGTCGAGAGCATGAGACAGCCCGGCCAGTACGTCTGAAAGTCGCAACGACGACGGGTGCGTGGGAACTGGCTTCACCGACATTGAGAGAGAGGCAACGGTTCTGCCGTGCGCCGCGCTGCACGGTGTTGCATCGGTAGTTCCCGTATCTTGTTTGTAGTGAGCGGCTTCGACGGAAATTACAAGTGCGTGATTACTTGATGAGTGCCGGAATTAAGACACGCGTAGTCAGAAATCCGTCGCTCGCCGAACTAGTTACGTGGAGAGAAAAGCGGCCAGTTGTGAAATCTGGTGCGGAGGCCTTACCATTCGCGCATGAAAGCACTTATTCGCGCGTGCGTGCTGGTTGCGGTCGCAGTTCCTGCGGCTGCGCAGTCCAGCAGCCCTGTGTCACTGGCCTCGCTGTCCACCCAACCATCGATGAATGTGTTCCGGCGATTCGCCGCTGAACCCGAAAGATGGCGGCGTTCTACTCTGAGGTCCTTGGTCTCAAGCAACTGCCGTCGCTGAACATGCCCGGCGGTGGTCAGATGATGCTGTTCCAGATCGGATTCGGGGCAGGTCAAGCTGCAGTACACCGCCGCGGCCGGTGAGTACAAGACGGGACCAGTACGAGAAGTGACCGGTCTGCGCGTCTTCACATTCTTCTATCCGGACGAGGCCGCCGTCACTGCACGTTTCGTTCAGCACGGTTATCCGGCACCCTCGTTCGGTCAGGGCCGCGGCGGCAAGCGCATGGCCATGGTGCTCGATCCTGCCAATCAATGGGTCGAGCTCGTCGTCGTGCCCGGCGCGTCGCAGGAGGTGTACGACACGATCGAGCTTGGGATGACGGTGTCGGATCTCGAGAAGAGTCGCGCGTTCTATCGTGAGTTCGTCGGCCTCGACGAATTGCCGCCGGTTCAGGATCCCGTGCTCGGTGTCACTCGCTATCCGTATCGACACGGAACGACGACAGTAACGGTGTGGAGTTTCGGGAAAGGGTTGGCGGCCAACACGCGAAGCGCCGGCATTCAGTACGTCGTGTCGAATGTCGAAGCAGTTGACGTAAAAGCCAAGGCGCAGAACGTGAAGATCGACACGCCGCTCGGCAACTTCAGCGCCGGACTCCGCACCATCTGGCTCTCGGACCCCGACGGCATTACGAATTACTTCGCGCAGATCATTCGCCGCGCACCGGCGCCGTCAACCGCGAGTCGGTAGTTGGTAGTCGAATCAGCGAGTCGCGCGCCAGGAGGACTTGGCGCTGCCGTCGGTCAGCGTGCCGTCGATCGTGTTCTCCTGGACGCGGCCGCTGATCGACTTCGTTCCTGTCTTGAGCGTGAGGTCGTTGCCCTTCAGGGATCCGGAGACCTGCGTCGCCTGACTGCCAGAGGTCCACGTTCCCGACAACTTCTGATACTCCTGCTTCAGTTCGAGCACATCCGAGCCGACCTTCCACGTGCCTCCGATCTTCGCGGGCACGATGTAGAGCATCGCCGTGCACCACTGCTCGCACTGGTCGATGGTCACTGTCTCGTCGGCTTCCCAGTCCTGGATGCTGAACGTATTGGAGACGATGCGCGAGCCTGGACGAAGTTCGAGAAACTTTTCGCGGAGGCGGAGCAGGTTGCTCGGAAGGAGGAACAGCGCCATCACGTTGGCTTTGGAGATGTCAGCCACGAACATGTCGCCCTGGACGAACTGCGCTTTGTCCGCGACGCCAGCCTCCATGGCCAGTCGTTTCGAGAGCGTCACCATGTCCGGGTTGTACTCGACTCCGAGCGCGTTCGCACCGCGCTTGGCTGCGCCAATGACGTTGCGCCCGTCACCGGAACCGAGATCGATCACGTAGTCGGTCGGGGTGACCTTCGCGAGATCGAGCATTCGCTCGACCATCACTTCCGGTGTCGGGACCCACACGACATCTTTTCCCGCCTGTCCAACCTCGGGCTTGAACGTGCCCTGCTGCGCATTCGCCGGTGCGGCGATGGCCAGCGCAAGCAACAACACCCACGGTGCTCTCGAGCGTAGTAGTCGCTGGCGCATACGAAGCCCGTAGGTTCCAAGACTGCATCCGCAGGTCGCGGTTCCGATCGCGTGGTAGGTCACGGCCATGACTCCAAGAGCTCCCCACAGGTTCACACTCGCCAGTCCCGTGATCGCGATCGCGCCCAACAGCACGACGAGGATATCGATGCCGGCAGCGGCGGCGTGCATCGGCGACAGGTAGTGCCAGAACGGTCGCGCGAGCGTGAGCCGCAGCGGTCCCGGCACGCGCAATTCGGATGTGACCTGTTCGAGATCCTCCGGGAAGAGCCGGATGAATTCGCCGAGCATCGACTCGCCGTGCAGGCCGACGAAGGCGGTGTATTCGCGGAAGAACGCGCGCCGGTAGATGCCGGTGGGCCAGCGTGAGAGGTCGCAACGTTCGAGGTCGGCGAAGAGACTCTCGCTGACCTTCGTGCTTTCGGAGATCGTCTGAAGACTGACGCCACGAATTTCGCGCGACGCTTTGAGGTGCGCGCAGAACGCATGACGTAATTCGACAGCGGCCGCTTCGCGCGCGGCCGTGTCTGAATCAGTCGACAGCGCCAGCGCGGTCGGCGCCAGTGTCTCATCAGGATGGTGGACGAGCGCGGTTTCGGAAAGAGCTGCCATGTTCTCGTTCGTTCTGAGTGGGGGAGGGCCGATCTTACCCTGACTCGCAATGCCTCGACACACTCGATTTTCCAATCGGAGCGCAGCACATCCGCGGAAGGGCTCAGGCAGGTGATAATACGCATCCACCCGGGACGGTCCACCGCAGGTGCAGGAGGGGAGATGACCAAGGCATTGCTCGGAGGCGTGCTGGTTGTGATGCTCGCGAGTCTGGTTCCGGTGTTGGCGCATCATTCGCCGGCAGCGTTCGACCGTACGAAGGAAGTGACGCTGGTCGGAACGGTGAAGGAATTCCGCTGGCAGAACCCGCACACGTGGATCGAGGTCAACGTCCCCGATGGCAAGGGCAAGACAGTACTATGGGGTGTGGAGCTGACCAGCCCAACCTACCTGGTCCGCGCCGGCTGGAAATCGAACACTATCAAGCCCGGCGACAAGGTCACCGTCATTGTCAACCCCGTGCGGACCGGAGAGCCGGCCGGCATCTTCCGCAAGCTGATTCTCGCGGACGGGCGGGAGCTCACCGAGCGGCCGGCACGTCTCGGCACACCTGATTCGAAGTAGTCAGAACAGCTCGGAGGCGCGCACTGATCATGAGTCTGAGTCGAATCGCAGTCGCGATCGTCACCTCGGCCAGCCTGGCCGTTTCGGCCTGCACGGCGCCCGCCGAGGCACCCGGAAACACGCCGGCAGCAGACACGCCAGCCGCGGAGAGCGAGGTCCCATCCGGGCCTGGGAGGCAGTTGAGCGCTCTGGCGCCTGAGAACATCGCAAAAGCTCGTCCATCGGCGCCGTTCGACCTGACCGGTAACTGGTTCATCGACGTGACCGAGAATCCGAACGCGTGGAGGTTCGGTCCTCCGTACCCGAAGCTGACAGCTGCGGCTCAGGTGCACTTCGATGCGTCACAGGTGGCCGCGAAGGAAGGCAAGGTCTACCGCGACGACATCGGTCAGTGCTGGCCCGCCGGTCTGCCGCTCATCATGACGCGGGTACTGGCCGATGGCGATGATCCAGATCCCTACGGCCGTCTACATGGTGAGCGGCTTCATGAACAGCTTGCGCATCGTGTACCTCGATGGGCGCTCGCACACCGATCCGGACATCATCGTGCGCACGTTCAACGGCGAGTCGATTGGCCGCTGGGAAGGAGACACGCTGGTCGTCGACACGGTTGGATTCCGTGGCGATCACCACTGGATGGATCAGGGAGGCGCATCCATTCCAGCCGGTGAACAGCTGCACATCGTCGAGCGTATTCGCCTGATCAACGACCGCAAGCAGCTCGAGATCGAATACACGATGACCGACCCGGAGTATTGGGAAGGCGAGTGGAAGAGCACCAAGCGGTTCAACCGTGTCAACGACGAAGATATTCAGGAAGTATCCTGTTTGCCGGACTTGAACGAGCATCTGCAGAGCACCTCGTCCAAGACACAAGTGAGATGAATTTGAAAGTGACCCGCTCAGGAATCGTTGCCGCCTGGCTGCTGGTGCTGCTGGGGGCGGCGCCGGTCTTTGCGCAGATCAATTTCGTTGGCGAATGGGCCGGGCGCTATCACGAGGATCAGCCCGATCGCGTTCCAGGTGAGGAGCCGGGCGACTTCAGCGGGGTGCCGCTGAACGAAGCCGCTCGCCTGTTTGGCGATAGCTGGGACGTGGCGCGGCATTCGGTTCTCGAGCATCAGTGCGCGCCATACACGCTCCCCTACATGTTTTTCGGCCCGAACCAGTTCCGGATCTGGCAGGAACACAACCAGGATACGCAGGAGCTCGTCGCCATCCGGATGCACCTGGGGACGTATCAGCAGGAACGTACCGATCTGGATGGACGGACGTCCGCATCCTCCCGACTACGCGCCGCACACGTTCATGGGGTTCTCGACCGGCGTGTGGAACGGCGACACCCTGACGATCACGACGACGCACATCAAGGCTGGCTACTTCCGCCGCACCGGGATCCCCGCGAGCGATCGCATCACGGTGGTGGAGCACTGGATCCGTCACGGCAACGTGCTCTCGCAGGTGACGATCGCGACGGATCCGGTGTATCTGACCGAGCCGTACATCCGCAGTCAGGAGTTCGTGCTGATGGAACGCGGCAACACGAACTGGCTCTACAACTGCGAGTACGTCATGGAGGTGCCAAAGGACAAGAACGAGGTGCCTCACTACCTGCCAGGGCAGAATCCGTGGATAGGCGAGTTCTCAGCCAAGCATGCGATGCCTGAGGGTGGCGTCCGTGGCGGCGCCGAAACGCTGCTACCGGAGTGGAAGCCGGGTGCGAAGCCCGCGCCTGCGCGTCCCGGAGCGAATGGCGGTTTCCGGCCCGAGGACCAGCCGCAGCGTCTTGCGTCGGGTGAGATCAAATCCGCCCACGTGCAAGGCAACGTGCACATGATCGTCGGCGCCGGCGCCAATATCGCCGTTCAGGTCGGAGAGGACGGCGTACTGGTCGTCGATGCGGGCAACGCCGGCACGAGCGACAAGGTGCTTGCAGCGATCAAGGAGTTGGCGCCAGGCAAAGAGATCCGGTGGGTCATCAACACCGGGATGGACGCGAATCACACGGGTGGCAACGAGCAGATCTCGAAGGCCGGCCGCACGGTGAACGGCAACATCGCAGCCATCGTGGCGCACGAGAACACGGCAGCCCGCATGATCAAGGCGGGTGTCGCTGATGCCGCGCGCCCCTTCAATACCTACTTCGAAGCGTCGCGCGATTTCCCCTTCAACGGCGAACCAATCCTGCTGTATCACGACGACGCCTCGTCTGATGACACGGGCACGATGGTGATGTTCCGCCGTTCCGACGTGATCGCCGCGGGCGATCTTTTCAGGACCGACGGATACCCGGTGATCGATCTCGCCAATGGCGGCAGCATCGATGGCACGATCGCCGGCCTCAATCGCTTGCTCGATCTGACCGTGCCCGGCAAGATGCTCGAAGAAGGCGGAACGTACGTGATCCCGGGTCACGGACGGATCAGCGACGAGCATGACGTCGCGATGTATCGCGACATGCTCGTGATCATCCGCGACCGCATCAAGAACATGGTTGAGAAGAAGATGACGCTCGAGCAGGTGAAGGCCGCGCGACCGACGCTCGACTACGACGGCCGCTACGGATCGGATGCAGGACCGTGGACCACAGCGATGTTCATCGAAGCCATCTACCGCGAGATGAGCGGGTCGACCGCCACAGGCTCGCAGAGGAGCGCGCGATGAGCATGCGGTACTCCCGCGTGTGGCATGGCTGCGGTGTGCCTCGCGATTGCTGTTGCCGGCATGGATGCCGCGGGTCAGGGACGCGGCCGAGGTCAGGCTGGCCCACCTCAGACGGCCCGACAGGCGGGACCAATCGATCTCGCTGGCACATGGGTTTCTGTCATCACGGAGGACTGGCGTTGGCGCATGGCGACGCCACCGAAGGGCGATGTCGCAAGCGTCCCGGTGAGCGCAGAAGGACGCAAGGCCGCACAGGGCTGGGATCTCGCGGCCGACAACGCGGGCGGCAATCAGTGCAAAGCGTTCGGCGTCGGCGGCATCATGCGGCAGCCGGGACGCCTGAGGATCTCATGGCAGGACGATGAGACGTTGAAGCTCGAGTTCGACGCGGGGACGCAAACGCGACTGGTCAACTTCGATCGCTCGAAACAAGCGCCGGCGGAGAAGAGCTGGCAGGGCTTCTCACTTGCGCAGTGGGAAGGTCCGGGTGTCGGTCGCGGCGCTCCTGCGACGGACGTGCGTGTGACGGGCGGAGGGATCCTGTCGCGCGGCGTCCCTGGCGGCGGTGGCCAGGGGCTTCGTGGGGGGCCGCCGCCACGCCAGCAGGCGGAGATCAACAGCGGCGGCGACCTCAGGATCGTGACGACGAATTTTCGTGAGGGATACCTGCGGAAGAACGGTGTGCCTTACAGCGAGCAGGCCACGATCACCGAGTACATCCATCGACTGCCGACGCATCCGAACGGCGACTCGTGGCTCCAGGTCATCACCATGATCGACGACCCGAAGTACCTGAACGGGACGTTCTACACGAGCACGAATTTTCGATTGGAACCTGACGGCTCCAAGTTCGCGCCGTCGGCCTGCAAAACCGATCCGCCGTTGCCCGTAAAGACTGCGAAGTAGGCAGTTCCGTGAACTACTGAGCTCCAAGCAACTGATCACCGCCGAGGCGATGGAATTCGGCTTCGGCGTCCTGGGATCGCTCGCGCGCACGCGCGACGATCGCGTTGAAGCGGCGCTCGCCGCGAATCGGATCGAGCCACGGATCCCGCTGCAGAATCTGATAGCTGAAGAAGCCTTCTTTGACGATCCGTTCGAGGAGTTCGAGCGCCGACGTGTGCTCATCCAGCCGCACCAGATTGCGGGCCATGAAATACACGCCTTCGGGGTCGAACGGGCGTGACATGAACTCACGAATCGTCGCGAGCGCTTCCTCCCGGTTGCCCTCGAGCACGCCGCGCGCGGCGCCCATCATCAGGCCGATCATGGGCGGCAGCCTCAGTTGCACGATGCGGCGATAGTTGACGATCGCTTCGTCGGCACGTCCGAGGATCGGAAGCGTCCAGTTCGTGACCCACTTGAGATCCTCGTTGTCACTCTCGATCGCGCGCTCCCAGTCGCCCCGCATGAAGTTCGTGTACATCACGCTGGTGCGAATGTGCGGATCGAGGCGCTTGGCCTGACGGTCAGCGGCGAGTGACGCATCGAGAAGGCCGCAGAAGCGGCACGCGAGCACGAGGCCGGCGAAGAGCTCCGGGTCGGCAGCCTGCGAGCGCGCGCGGCTGAGCAGCCGCGCCATCGCCTCCTTGGCGCGGCCGAGCGACTCCACCTCGAAGTTCGTGTAGTGATTGTGCGCGATGCTCAGGTCGGATTGATCTCGAGCGATCGACGGAAGGCATGCTCGGCCTGCTGGCGATATCCGTCAACGTTCTCCATGCCGTACTTCGCCATGACGCGATAGACACGGCCGAGCCTCGCCCACGCCGGCGCGTAATCGGGATCCTCGGAGAGCGCGGACAGGTACAACTCCGCGGCAACCGGCATCATCGCGCTGTCGTGCGCGAGCTGGTTGGCCCTGAGATAGAACTCGTAGGCGCGGGCGCTGGCGGGAAGATCTTTACGCAGCCGCCGCTGGTCTCCTGACGACAGCGGAATCGCCAGCGACTCCACGATGGCCTTGGCCAGTTGATCCTGCACGTCGAAGATGTCTTTGAGCTCAACCTGAATCGTCTTCGACCACAGAATCGTGCCGGCCGTCGCTTCGAGCAGCTGCGCGGTCACACGAATCTGTCCGCCGGCTCGCAGGAGCGTCCCGCACAGCACCGCATCGACGCCCGCCTCTGTGGCGATTCTCTTGAGATCCACGCCCTCGTCGTTCGCGTATTGGTTGCCTGCCAGCGTCGAGCGCACGACGAGCGACTGGATGCCCGCGAGAGAGCTCATGATGGCGTCGGGCAGGCTGAACGAGAGGAAGTCCACATCCGGATCCGGGCGAAGCATCCGGAACGGCACGGCGATCAGACGCGTCGTCGGACGAACGGTGACGGTGGACGTGTCGGTCGTGAGCGTGAGCGCCGATCGCAGCGCCTGCGCCATCGCGTCCGCAGTCGGGTAGCGGTCTTCCGGACGTTTCTCGAGCGCGCGATGAATCACACCGTCGATCGCTGTCACAGCTGCGGATCCGGTCAACGCCGCAGGGTGCGCCGACATGACGGCGTGATAGACCTGCATCAGGTCGTTGCCCGGGAAGGCGGCCTGACCTGAGAGCATCTCGAACAGGATCGCGCCGGCGGCGAACAAATCCGATCGCGGGTCCAGCGCTTGCTCGGACCACTGTTCCGGCGCCATGTAGCGCGGCGTCCCGACCACCATCCCGGTCTTGGTCAGCGTCTGCTCAACGCCATCAATCGACTGACGCGAGCGTGCGAGGCCGAAGTCGAGCAGTTTGATGCCGCCGTCGCTGAGGAACACGTTCGACGGTTTCAGATCCCGGTGAACGATGTGCCGGCTGTGCAGCGCGCCGAGCGCACCAAGAATGCCGAGCGACGTGGTGACAGCTTCGTCAGGCTTGAGCGCACCGTCTTTCAAACGGCTCGCGAGCGACTGGCCGCTCAGGAGCTCCATGACGATGAAGAGCTGATCGTCGGACTCGCCGACGTCGTAGATCTGGCAGATGCCTGGATGGCTGACGCTGGCAGCGGCTCGCGCTTCACGCCAGAGACGCGCCTGGGCCTCGCTGTTCGAGGCCAGCGAGCGGATGACTTTGATGGCGACTTCGCGCTCGAGTCTGGGATCGAGCGCACGATACACATCGCCCATTCCGCCCGAACCAAGACTGGCGACGATTTCGTACTTCCCCAGGCGAGCTCCGCGAGCCAGCAGCATCCCTGGAGGAATTATACGAGGCGCTACGAACTGAGAACCAACCGCTAACCACTAACCACTAACCACTCCCCACCATCCAATACGAGGGCAGGTCTTTCTTGGTGTCCCTCAGGATTTCAATGATCGCCGTGCGATCGTCGGCGCTGAGGGCACTGTACCGAGCATCTGTTGCGTACCCGTTCAGCACATGCCACAGGCGTTGATACACTGCGTCCTTCGCCTCGGCGGGGAGCGCATCGAACGCCTCCGAGTAGATCAGATAGCTGCAGGGATATTTCAGCAGCCGGTGCGTCAGATCCAAGTCGCGCAGTGACCGCCCTCGCGTGTCGCGCGGCGCGTTTTCACTGAACCGCTTCGCGAACGGCGTCGGTCCGTCGATCGGTCCCGGCAGCGGCGATTCGTCGATGAAGAGCAGATAGTCGACGAATTCCTCTACCGCCGACGCGAACGGCCGATGCGCGACCTCGCCGCCTACACGTGCCTCCCATCCGACACGAGTGATCAGATTCAGCATCTGCGCCTGATGCTCGAGCACGAGCAGCGCGACGATGTCGCTGTACTTGGAGAGATACCCCGTCAGGTCGAATCGGCCATTCAGGTTCGTGACATGTACGGTCTCGGGCGTGACCATCGCACCCAGATCCGACGGGTCGGTCGCGACGGCGTTCCCCATGTGGCGTGTCGCCTGATGCGTACCGGTGACGAACCATCCGCCCCATCGCAACTCGAACGGGCTCCGGTGATCCGTCGTGTATGCCGGCCCATACATCGTCGTGCCGTTGACGCTGGGGAAGACGCTGCCGACGAAGAGGCCAGGAACATAGTGCGTGGCATCTGACACGTGGCACATCACGCACGTGTCGTTGCGCTCGAACTGGGGGGTGCCGGGTGCTGACTGCTCGAGGGTGTAGAAGATCGAGCCCTGTTTCGGGTCCTGGGCGACGAATTCCAGCACCGGGCCGCCTCGAACCCAGCCGACAGACACCGAGTCGTTGAAGTAGATGGCGCGAGGGTTCGTCGGATTGATCCTGGGCGCCTGAAAGCTTGTCTTCGAGAAGACCAGCACCTGCGAATCGATCGACACGCCGAGAGCAGACAGAACGGACGGGAGGTAACCCGAATGCTCGTTCTTCTCGAGCGTGACCTCTCCGCGGCGCAGCCGCTCGTTCAACAGCGCAACCGGATCGGACACCGGCGCGGTGGCGTACGCGATCGCTGGATGATTGCGGATGAGCGCCGGGTGAATCTTTTGCGCCGATACGAGGATGACACTGGCTACCCAGGCCAGGCCGACGAGGCAGAGTTGAGAGATTTTCATCTGAACGGCGGTCAATGCAAAGGGCTGTCCGTTTTGGGCTCAAACTAATGATGCCCTAAACATCCCCTCGCTGTCCTGCCGGTGCGGAATCATTCCCTTCTGCTGCGAAAAAGTCCCCACTACCCGGTTCGGGCGGGCTTCCAGCGCAGGCCGAGGGCGATGAGCCGATCGAGCAGGCGTTCGTAGGAGATACCGTGCGCTTCGGCCGATTCCGTGAAGTCTTCGCCGTACGCCATGTTCGGGTTCGGATTGGCTTCGAGGACGTATATACGACCGTCCTCATCCATGCGCACGTCGATGCGGGCGTAGCCGCTGAGGTCGAGCGCTCGATACGCACGCTTGGCCATCCGCTGCATGCGCTCGATCGTCGGGGCATCGAGCTTCGCGCGGTCGGTCATGATGCCATGCTTCTTCTGATACTGCGTGCTCCACTTGACGCGCTCGGTCGCGATCTTCCAGCGGTTGTCCGGCATTTGCGCGAACGACATCTCCCACGGTGGCAGCACGTCGAGCCGCTCGTTGCCAATCACGCCGACATACAGCTCGCGTCCATCGATGAACTGCTCGACGATGGCCGCAGTGCCGAGCTTCTCGTGAATGAAGGTGGCCCTCTTCGCCAGTTGCTCGTGGTTCTCAACGACCGACGCCTGAGAGATACCGGTCGATGCCTCGAAGAAGAGCGACTTGACGATCAGCGGGAACGTCAGCCGCTTGGGAAGCGCCACCTTGCGGCCAGCACGAACCACCGTGAACTCGGGAACACGAATACGGTGATACGCGAGCAGCTTCTTCGAGAGTGCCTTGTCGCGCGCGAGGATGAGGCCGCGCGGATTGCACCCCGTGTAGGGGAGCCCGAGCAGCTCGAGATAGCTGACGACGTTCTGATCGAAGGTCGTGACGCCGGCAAACGCCTCCATCAGGTTGAAGACGATGTGCGGCTTGAAGAGCCCCACGGTCGGGCGGATGCCACCGAGGTTGTCGTTGATCCCGAGCACGCGCACTTCGTGACCGATCTCACGAAGGGTCTCGATGACGTCGTACTCCATCTTCCACTCGGCCTCGAGGATGTCGATGCCGGTCGTGTCCTCCGGTGGGACCAAATGGTCGTGGACGAGCGCAAGGATGCGGAGCTTCTTCACAGGAACAGACGATGCCCGCCGCTGTGCAGGTAGTTCATGACCTGCACGGTGAGCAGCACGGTGAACTCCTGGCGGGCCTGTTCTTCAGTTACCGCGAGGCGCAGTTTCAATTCACGGCAGCGGCCGATCATCTCCTCGAGCACCTGGTCGATCGTGTATTGGTAGATCCCCGTCCATCCCGCCACCACGCGACGTACCTGTCGCCGGATTCGGGAGATGAACCGTGCTGCCGTCATGTGCCCGGTGAACTCGGGCGCGTCAGAGAACAGGCGCCGCAGATCGCGGTCGTAGAAGTTGGGGTAGTCGACGCCGTAGTGACGGCGCTTGTTCCTGTAGTGCTGACGCAGTGTCAGGCGTAGCGTCGGCAACGCGTCCACTTCTTGTGGGTTCTGGACCGGTGGCGGCGCATCGCGCAGAGACCCCATCAGCCCGTCCATGTACTCGAGTTTCGGCAGCGCCTTCCAGCCGGCGTATCGGTGACGCCACTCGCTGTTCGGCGTTAGCCACACCGCAAACGTTTCGGCGAAGTCTTCGTCGGGGTGACTCTGTGCGTACCACGAGTCCAGGTGCAGCACGAAGCTCTTGCTGTACGGCTTCGGCGTGTAGAACTCGGGATAGGGTTCCGCGGGTGAGCCGAAGATCTCGCGGCGTCGCGCGCGGCGTCGAAGCCGATATGCGTTGTCGATGGCGTGCCCGGCCTCGTGGCGAAGGATGCGCATGCACCACTCGTATTCTCCGCCTTCGATTTCGAGCATCTGGGTCTCTTCGAGTTTCTCCAGACGCGGGTGCGCCAGATAGAACGGGATCGCGATTGCCGTGGCGCCGTCCGGTGTGAACCACTCGTCAGATAGATAGAAGTGCAGTGGGAACGTGAGGCCGCGAGCGCGGAGCTCGTCGCGCAGTTGCTCGGTTCGCTGGGCCAATGTGCCTTGAATCGCAATCGGCAGATCGGCCATCCGTAACTCGAGCAGAGCGTCATCGTCGAGCTCAGGCCATGTCTCGTGCACAGAACGTTTAGGCATGTGGGGCTGGGATATAGACTAGCTCGTAGCGCAGCCGGTAACCTGAGGGAGATGGCCGTGACGCGGAATATTGGCATTGCCGCAGGAGCAGTAGTGAGCATGACCGTATTGATGACAGCGCAGGATCGAGACCGCGCGAAAGTGGCCGATGCGTACAAGTGGAATCTTGCCGATGTGTATCCAAGCCAGGCGGCATGGAAGGCACAGAAGGAAAAGGTTACGGCCGAAATCGCGAGCCTGGGGGACTTCCGCGGCAAGCTCGGCTCCTCGGCGGCCACGCTGGCCGATGCCCTCGAACTGAGTTCGCGTCTCGATAAGGAGCTTTCCCGGCTGTACGTCTACGCGAGCCTGTTGTCTGACGAAGACACGCGTGTCTCCAGCGCGCAGGGCATGCAGCAGGAGATGCAGCAGATCTACGCGAACTTCGGCGCTCAGGCCTCGTACATCGAGCCGGAGGTACTGAAGATCGGGAGCGCCGCGATCGAGAAGTCGATTGGTTCCGAGCCACGACTCGCACCGTACGCCTTCTACCTGCGGGACATCGCGCGTCGTACCGCACACACGCTCTCGGATTCCGAAGAGAAGATCCTGGCGGATGCCGGCCCGATGGCGGGTTCAGCGAACAACATCTACACGATCCTCGCGAACGCCGACTTCCCATATCCCACGATCACGGTTGCGGACGGCGGGAAGGTCAAAGTCGATCAGGCTGGATACAGCGAGCTGCGTACATCGCCGAATCGCGCCGACAGGCAAGCCGCGATGGCTGCGTTCTTCGGCGCGCTTGGTGGTTTCAGCCGGACGCTCGGCATGACAATGAACTCCAACGTGCAGAAGTCGCGGTTCTTCGCGAAGTCGCGGCGGTACTCGACAGACCTCGAGGCGTCGCTGAACGGTCCGAACATCCCGGTGTCGGTCTACATGCGCCTGGTCGACGGCGTGAACCGTCATCTCCCCACGTTCCACCGCTATCTCAAGCTGCGCAAGCGAATGATGGGGCTGACGGACGATCTGCACTATTACGACCTGTATGCGCCGCTCGTCGCCTCCGTTGATCTTCGCTATACACCCGAGGAGGCCCAGGAACATGTCATCGGCGCGACGGCGCCGCTCGGCAAGGACTACACCGACGTGCTCCGTCGCGGCTTCAAGGATCGCTGGATCGATTGGCACCCGACCGAAGGAAAAGTATCCGGCGCGTATTCGAACGGTGGCGCCTACGACGTCCATCCCTACATGCTGCTCAACTACCTTGGGCAGTACAACGACGTCAGCACGCTGGCTCACGAGCTCGGGCACACGATGCAGAGCTACTACTCGAACAAGACGCAACCGTATGTGACGGCGGGCTATCCGACCTTCGTCGCGGAAGTGGCGTCAACGTTCAACGAGGCGCTGCTCATCGACTACATGTTGAAGCGGATCAAGGACACGCCGACGCGTCTCTCGATACTTGGCAACTACCTCGAAGGCATCAAGGCCACCGTCTTCCGTCAGACCCAGTTCGCCGAGTTCGAGCTGAAGATGCACGAGATGGGGGAGCGCGGTGAGCCGATCACCGGCGACGCCCTCGCGAAGCTGTATCTGGAGATCACCCGCAAGTACTACGGTCACGATCAGAAGATTGCCACCGTCGACGACTACATCGCTCACGAGTGGAGCTTCATTCCGCACTTCTATCGTGACTTCTACGTCTTCCAGTACGCGACGTCGTTCACCGCAGCCGAAGCGCTTTCTGCGAAAGTGCTGGCGGGCGACCAGGCGGCGACGAAGCGCTATCTGACGTTCCTCGCGGCGGGCGGTTCGAAGTATCCGATCGATCTGCTGAAGGACGCCGGCGTGGACATGACCACCGATGAGCCGCTCGATCTGACGATCAAGCGGATGAACGAGGTCATGGACGAAATGGAGAAGCTGCTGGGGCGCTGACCGCGGACTTACAGAATGCCTTTCCCCAGCGCCGACAGTGCCAGCTCGGTCCCGAATTCCGCTGTGGTGTTGCGGACATCCAGCGTCGGATTGACCTCGGCGAGATCGAGCGCGACGAGCAGCTGCGAGTCGGCGACGATCTCCATCACCATGTGCGCCTCGCGGTAGTCCAGCCCGCCGCGAACGGGTGTGCCGACGCCGGGCGCGAACAATGGATCGCACGCATCCATGTCGAACGAGACGTGAATGCCTCCGGTGGCCGCCGACGCGAGCGCGATGGCCTGCTCGGCGATCGCGGCGATTCCGTGGCGATCGATGTCTTTCATCGTGAAGACGTGCACGCCGGACGCGCGAATGCGATCCTTCTCGCGCTCGTCGAGATTCCTGATTCCCACGAGCACCGTGTGTTGCGGGAGAACGGACGGCGATGCTCCGATCGCTGCGAGCTCGGCGGGTTCCTGACCAAGCAACGCCGCGAGCGGCATGCCGTGTACATTCCCGCTGGTCGTCGTCTCGGGCGTGTTCATGTCGCCGTGCGCATCGACCCAGATGAGCCCCAGTGGATAAGCCGAGACGCGGCGAACCCAGTCGGCACTTGCGGCGACCGATCCCGCAGCCAGGCTGTGATCGCCGCCGAGCACCACAGGCAGCGCACCCGCGTCGAGCGAGTCGGTGACGGTCGTATAGAGCGTCTGGCACACACGCGCGATCTCGTGGATGTACTTCTTGTGCTCGTCGGACTTATGACGTGTCTCGGGAATCGGCGCCGGCACATCACCCTGGTCGACGACGATGCGTCCGAGGTCGGTGATCTGCGTGCCGAGCCCCGCAATCCGAAACGCCGACGGTCCCATGTCGACGCCGCGACGGCCTGCGCCGAGGTCGAGAGGCACGCCGATGATGTGGACCGGTTTCAACTCCCAACCCCCAATTCTCCCACTCCCAAGATGGGTTGTTGCCGCGAGCGGGATCTTACGTCACCGATGCGACGTAGTCGGCCGCGCGCGCCGCAGTGGCGCGGCCGTCGCTGATGCAGTCAGGGATCCCGATTGCCTTGAAGCCGCTCCCGGTGACGAAGAGTCCTGGCAGCGCGTTGAGACGACGCTCGATGCTCACGACACGGTGGAGGTGACCGACTTCGTATTGCGGGCTCTGGCGTGTCCAGCGATAGAAGCGTGAAAAGAGCGGAGACCCGGACGTGCCAAGCAAGTCACTGAGCTCGCGCCGCGCAGTGTCGATGAGGTCCTCGTCGGCAGCGTCGAGGCGGCGGGGGTCGCGGCCGCCACCGAGGAATCCGCGCAGCAGCACGTGACCCTCGGGCGCGCGACCGGGCCACTTCGACGAGACCCACGTTCCCGCAAGGAGCGCCAGGCCTTCAGTGCGTGGCACGACGAAGCCGGTTCCCCGGAGCGGATGCGCGACCTGATCGCGTCGATAGCCGAACGCAACGGTTGCCGTTGACGCATATGGAATGACGTCGCACAGATCGGCCAGCGCCGGGTCGAGCCGTCGCGTCAGTGTTCCCGTGACGTACGCGGGCACCGCGAGCACCACGCAGCGTGCCTGCATGTTCCCCGCGGTCGAGTCGATCGAGTAGTCGAGTCCTCGTTGAAGATTCGTGACACGCGCGTTGGTCACAACCGTCTCGCGCTTCAGCGCTTTCGAGAGGGTATCAACCAGCTCTCCGGTGCCCCCGGGCAATGACACGAACGCACCTTGCGGCGACGGTCGAACGTGCAACGCCCGGAGCGCGCGAATGACGCTGCCCGATCGGCGTTCGGCGTCGACGAGTCGAGGAAACAGCGCTCTGATCGAGAGGCGATCGACATCGCCGGCGTGGATACCTGCGAGGAGCGGATCGGCAAGGTAGTCCACGGCTTCGCGTCCGAATCGCCGGCTGACGAAGGCGCCGATCGATTCATCCTCATCGACTGTTCGACGCGGCACGATCACCTCGCCCGCCATCCTCGCCTTGCCGGCGAGCGAGAACAGCCGTGAACGGGCGAGCGCGCCAAACGTGATCGGAAAGCCGAGAAATGAGCCTTCGGCGATCGCGTGCAGTCGGCCGTCTCGCAGCACGAACGCGGTGCGGGGTGTGAGCGTTGACACCAGCCGGTCGGCGATTCCCAGCTCGCGACACAGCGTCACCGCCGCGGGCTTCTGCACGAGCAGCGAGTCGGGACCGCCGTCGATGACCCAGTCGTCGAAGCGCTCGGTGGCGATCACCCCGCCAACGCGCGCCGAGGCCTCCAACACGCGCACGGAGAGACCGCGCGCCTGTAGATCGTATGCAGCCGAGAGCCCCGCGATTCCACCGCCGACGATCGCGACGTCGATACGCTGGTCGCTGCTCCCGTCGGTCATCGTCGAGCCGTTGTCAGCGAAGTCGCCGCGAGGCGGTGTGGACGTAGTGCGCGAGCATCTGAACGTGCTCGACCGGCGTCGAAGGAAGAATGCCGTGGCCGAGGTTGAAGATGTGGCCGGGACGTGCCGCCACACGCCGCAGGATTGCGTCCGTTTGCTGCATCATCCGCGTGGGCGGACCGAGGAGGAGCGTCGGATCGAGATTCCCCTGAACCGCGTGGTCCTCGCCAATTCGTTCCCAGGCTTCGTCAATCGGGATGCGCCAGTCCACTCCGATCACGTCGCCGCCGGCGTCGCGCAGCTCTTCGAGAATCGTCGCCGTGCCGGTTCCGAAGTGAATCGTCGGCACGCGTTTGCCGACAGCTTCGAAGATAGTGCGAGTGTGGGGCAGCGCGAACTCGCGGTAGTCGCTGGTATCGAGCGCACCGACCCATGAATCGAAGACTTGAACCACATCGACGCCCGCCTCGATCTGCGCAACGAGGTAGTCGGCCACCACGCTCGACAATTTCTCGCAGAGCCGATGCCAGTCGTCTGGATGGCCGTACATCAACGACTTCGTCTTCGCGAAGTTGTTCGAGTGTCCGCCCTCGATCGCATACGACGCGAGCGTGAACGGTGCACCGGCAAACCCGATGAGCGGAACGCGCCCGACGAGCTCTCCCTGAATCTGACGGATGGCATCCAGTACGTGGCCAAGCCCCTCACGCGGCTCAAAGACACGAAGGCGCTCGATGTCTGCTGGTCCGTCGATCGGCCGTTCGAGCTGCGGCCCCTCGCCCTTGATGAAGTCGAAGGGCAGGCCCATCGGCGCAAGAGGCAGCAAGAGATCCGAGAACAGAATCGCTGCGTCCACTTCGAGACGCCGGATCGGTTGCAGGGTGACTTCGGTCGCCAGATCGGGAGTGCGGCAAATCTCGAGCAGCGAGTACTGCGCTCGAAGCGTGCGGTACTCCTGCATGTAGCGCCCGGCCTGGCGCATGAACCAGACAGGCGTCGCGTCAACAGGCTCGCGGCGACAGGCCTTCAGAAATCGGGAAGGGGTCACGAATCAGTTTCGCAGTGCGTGGGTCAGAGGACGATCAGTCCCGAACCGGAGTATGGAGCATGTCGCGGGCGAGAGTCACCAGTTCGTCGAGCCAGAGCGGCTTGAAGCGGACGTCGGCGCCGAGCGATCGGATCTCGCTCGTCTGCGACTCGGCTAGATAGTAGTCACCAGTGACTATTGTCACTGGCGTGTGCTGCATTCCAGGAATCGCGCGCAATGACCGCAGGACCTGGACACCACTGGTGAGCGGCATCCTCAAATCGAGGATGATGGCATGGGGACGATGGGTCTGTGCAAGGACGAGGCCCTCATCCGCTGAGTGCGCCGCCCACACCTCGAAGCCCTCCAGACGAAGTATCCGCGCAAATAGTTCTGTAACGCTGATATCGTCGTCCACGATCAGGACGCGTGCGTTCGGGGCATTCGCCTCTCGCGACGGCACTGGCCTCATTGTCGTGCTCGAATGGAGAAGCGTCAAGGATTTCGAGAAGGGCGAGAGACCTAATGGTTTGGGCGGCTGTACCTTTCGTGCTATATTCTGGCGCTTCTGCCGGCATGAGCCGGCCCCTTGGTCTTCCCGTACCTGCACGTTCCGGCGGCGAAGGCCGTTGCGTGTACCCGCGTCGGAGGTTCTGTTGAGCCCCATACTCGTGCGGCCTGTGCGCGAGCAGCTCGAGCACGATCGGGTCATCCGTCTGCTTCAGGCGAAGTACAAGAGAAAGTTCGACGTGGCCATCAATCCCGGCAACGACCGGACCGCGCCCGTCGGACCGCCTGCTGCCCCGTGGTATCCAGACCTCGTTCTGCAGTCGGGAGAGCGAACCAAGAAGTTGGTTGGCGTGGTTGAGGTCGAGACCGCCGAGTCGCTGAACAACCTCGAAGCGATGTCGCAGTGGGTCACGTTCTCCAAACTGCGAGTACCGTTTCATCTCTACGTCCCCGCCGCCGGCGTCGATAGCGCTCGACGTCTGTGTACGGACCTGCAGATTCAGGCCGCCGAGATGTGGGCGTACCACGCGATCGGTGAGCAGATCCGTTTCACCTTGGTCTCTCGTACGGGCCCGCCCGAGCGGCCGGTGCGTGATCGCGAACCTGTGTCTGCGCCCGCAAAGCCTGCGGCTCCGTCCAGGCCAGCGGCGGCGTCAGCGGCCGTTACGGCGCGACCCAAGACCGTCCGAACGTCCAACGCTCGTCCTCCCGCACGACGCGGTGCGGCGACCGCTTCGAAGTCTCGAGTCGTGGCCGCGAAGAAGAAGACCGCGGAAGTCCGGCGAGCCACCAAGAGGCCGGCTGCACGTCAGTCCTCACCATCCAGGCCTCAGAAGCGCAAGTAAAGCGCTGTGCCGTTCCTGCGCATTATCCGAGATAAGCGTGGATACGAGACCACTTATCTGATGCACCTCTATCGTGAGGGGCATCGCCAACGGTCTCGCATCCTGTATGTCTTCCGATCCCCTGGCGGCGTGCGCGTCGGGCGCGGATCGCTGGACCCCGACGTGCTGCGAGAGATCGAGGTGCAATATCCCGATATTGCGTTCGATTGGAAGGATGTTCGCGAGCATCAGCAGCACATCGAGATATCGTCAGAACCGCGACGCCGGAAACCGCTCAAGCGCGAAGAGGAAGTAGCGGCGGCTGCGCCAGACGTAGAGGCGCCGGCACCCGCACCTCCATCACCTTCGACACCTGCGCCGTCCCCTGGCGCAGTACCGTCAGCGATCGAAGGTGCGACTCCCGACGATCAGATCGCATTCCTCGGGCGATGGTATGTGCTCATTCGTGAACGCATCCCACGACGAACATCCGATCCGGTTCGTCAGGAAGCGCTGATGGCCCTGACCGAGAGGCTCAACCCTGCTGCGTGGACCGATGCCGATCAGATTGCCGCCGGCCTGCAGCAGGCATCTGAAGCGCTCGAACGGCTCTCACGTGTTTTCTCTCGCCGCCGTCGTCGCACACGCCGCCGTTCGAACGATTCGCGGCCGACATCACCCGGTTCCACGCAGTCCGACTCGTGAGTGAGTTCATCGAGCGGGTCGTACTGGCCCTTGGCGATTTGGGGGTGTGGGGTCCCGTATTGTTCATCGCGGCGTACGTCGTGGCCTCGGTGACGCTGGCGCCGGCGTTTCTTCTCACGTTTGCCGCTGGCGCGGTCTTTGGTTTGTGGCGAGGCACGCTGCTCGTGTACGTCGCGGCATCGCTCGGCTCGTCGGCAGTATTCGCGATTGCGTCGCCGCTTGCTGATTCCCGGTTTCTGAAATGGCTTCGAAAGGATCCCCGCGTGGACGCGGTGCGAAACGCCGTCGTCGGCGAGGGCGCGTGGGTGATGTTCCTGCTGCGGCTGTCCCCAGTCGTCCCGTTCGTGTTCTTGAACTACGCGCTCGCTCTCAGTGGTGTTCGCTACCGTGATTTCATGGCGGCGTCGGTAGGCATGCTTCCCGCCATCGTGATGTACGTTTATTACGGGAAGGTCGCAGGAGATGTGGCCAAGCTCGCGGCGGGCATCGCGCCGCCGCGTGGACCCGCCTACTATACGCTGCTCGTGGTCGGCCTGATCGCGACCATTGTGGCAACCACCGCCGTCACGCGAGCCGCGCGCCGATCGATGAAGAACGCCGCCCTACGCGCCGCGGAGTAGCGATTCGAGTTCTTCCGGGTGAGCGGCGCGCACCATCGCATCTCCTCGGTCGAGCGTGCCAGCGAGCACGAGCTTCGCCAGCGATTCTTCCAACGTGAACGATCCGGCCTTTCGCGTGATCGTGATCTCCTGATTCAGATGCTGAAGCGCGTTCTTGCGAATGTGCTGACGGGCTCCATAGCTGACGAGCAGCAACTCTGCGACTGGGACCAGCGCGCCGGCCTTTGTCTGAACGAGCGACTGCGTCAGCACTGCCGCGAGAGCCATCGCCAGTTCCTGCCGCACCGCGTTCTGTCGCTCCACCGGAAAGCCGTCGGCGATTCGCGAGACAGCGGCGGCTGCATCGGTCGCATGAACGGTCGCGAGCACCAGGTGTCCGGTCTCCGCGGCCGCCAGCGCGATGCGCATCGTCTCCGGATCGCGCATCTCGCCGACGACGATGACATCGGGAGCCTGACGCATCGCAGAGCGCAGCGCAGTCGGAAAGTCCCGTGCGTCGTTGCCAATCTCGACTTGTTCGATGACGCTCCGTCCATGCGAGTGCTCGTACTCGATCGGATCTTCAACGGTGACGATGTGCCGGGCGTGCTTGTTGTTGATTTCAGCGATAAGGGCCGCCAGTGTCGTCGTCTTGCCGGAACCGGTTGGTCCACAGACGAGGACGAGGCCGCGCGGAAGTTCCGCAAGCAATGCGATGTCGTGCGTAAAGTGCAGGTCCGCGACGCGCGGAATGCGAGTCGGCAACGCACGAATCGCTGCCGCTGGCCGTCCGCGCTCGCGATGCAGGTTCATGCGAAAGCGTCCGAGGCCCTTCAGCGTGAAACCGACGTCGATGGCTTCGCCATCACGATAGCGTTCTCGCAGACGTGAGGGGACAACGGGTGACACCGCGTTCTCGATGTCCTCGCCGCTCAAGATGTCGCCGCTCAGTCGCGACATCTGGCCTTTGATGCGAGCGAGCGGAGGCAGGCTGGCAACGAGGAGCAGGTCGCTGCCATCCTGCTCGCGGACCTGCCGAAGCCAATCGGCGAGGTCCGGGCTGTCGCTCGCGATTGGTACCGAGCGCGCCTGCGAGATCAGTTGCAGTTCCGAGACGAGCTTGTCCAGGTCGTCGACGGGATGGTTGCGCGTCTCGGACATGGCGTCGAGGACTGCTACGAACGCACAACGAAGCGGCGTTCGATGGCGAAGATCTTGTTGAGCCGCCGTTGATGGCGGTCATCGCCCGAGAACTGCGCGTTGAGGAAGGCGTCGACGATCTCGCACGCCAATGCCGAGCCGATGACGCGTGCGCCGATGCACAGCACGTTCATGTCGTCGTGTTCAACGGCCTGATGTGCGGAGTAGGTGTCGTGGCAAACGGCCGCGCGGATGCTCGGGAATTTGTTGGCGGCGACGGAGACCCCGGCGCCACTGCCGCAGATGATGACTCCGCGTTCGGCATGGCCATCGAACATCGTCTGCGCCACGGCTTCGGCCGAGTCCGGGTAGTCCACCGGGGCCGTCGAATGTGTACCCAGATCGACAACGTCGTGGCCTTGCCGCGTGAGGTGCGCACCCATCTGCTGTTTCAGTTCAAATCCGGCATGATCGGCGGCGAGGGCGATTCGCATGAGTCTCACAGATACACCGGCCGTACACCGGCCGAATCCCTGGCTGCGTCGTCAAATGAAGCGCGGCGGAGTATACTTTGCCATGCGAAATCTCGCTAAGTTCTTGATCGTCGGCGTGTTCGCAGTCATCGCGACGGCGTGGAATCCGGCTCGGACACCGGTCGCGACGGCTCAGGCGCAGGAGCCTGCCCAGGCCCCGGCACCAGCGGCACCGGAGCAGGCACCGGCGCAGCCAACATTCCGCCTCAGCGTCGATCTCGTGACCACCGACGTGATCGTCCGCGACCAGCGCAGCGATCAATTCGTCGCAGACCTGAAGCCCGGAGAGTTCGAGATCTACGAGGACGGCGTCAAGCAGGAAATCGTCTCGCTCGTCCTGACCCATGGCGGACGCGTTTACAACGTGCAGACCCCGCCTCCGGCGCCGGTGCAGGAGGGCATCATCCTGCCGACCAATCGCCCGACGAACGACGCAGCAGGACGCGTGTTCCTCATCTTCATCGACGATCTCCATCTCGACTTCCGCAGCACGCCGCGCACCCGGGAGTTGATCAAGAAGATGATGAAGCTGCTCATTCACGAAGGGGACATGTTCGGCATCGTGACGACCGGCTATTCGTCGATCTCCGAGCAGCTGACGTACGACCGGCAGGTGCTCGATTCCGCGATCTCCAAAGTGACCGGGGGCGGTCTGAAGGCGAAGGAGATCATCGAAGGCCAGTCGGGATCGCAGGGGCCGACCGAGTTGCGCCATCGTGCACACGTGGCGTTCTCGACCGCCTACGATCTGATGAAGAACCTCGAGAAGCTGCAGAACCGGCGCAAGGCCGTCATCTACATCAGCAGCGGCTACGACTTCAATCCGTTCGAGCAGTCACGCCTCGAAGAGCAGGCGCAGCGCATGCACGTCGAATCGAGCGATCTGCAGAACGATCCGTTCTATCGCACGCAGCAAAGCTCGCAGCTGCTCGCTGAATCCGACCTTATTCGCGAGCTTGCCGAGCTCACGCGCGCCGCGAATCGCGCCAACGCCACGATGTACACCATCGACCCGCGTGGCCTTATCGCTGGCCAGGACCTCGACGATGAAGTGCCGACGCAGGAGTGGAACGCGTACGTGCGCGACACGCAGGACAGCCTGCGCGTGCTGGCCGAGGAAACTGGCGGGATCGCGGTCGTCAATCAGAACGACTTCGACAAGGCGCTGAAGCGCATCGACAACGAGACGAGCGACTACTACGTTCTTGGCTACTACTCGTCGAACCCCGATCCGTTGCGGAGAAGGCGCAAGGTCGACATTAAGACGACTAGACAGAATCTGAATGTGTGGTCGCGTGGCGAGTACACGCTTCGGCCGATCCAGTCGGCGGATCAGCGATAGACCTGCCGCGCGCTCATCGCGCGGCGCTTCCTCACATCTTGGACGGGCGCACCGCAGCTTCGAGCTGCGGTCGCATCGTCTCGAATACCCGGATCACCTCGGTTACGGCGCGAGGTAGCCGTCCCATCTTCGGGTACAGCCAGCCTGTCTGACGCACCAGCGAGACGCCGGTGATTCGACTGCAGAACAACTGACGTGTGCTGACGTCGGCAGCCGCCGCCTGCCAGGGGATGATGCTGCTGCCGAGGCCGCTGCGCACCATCGCCTTGATGATCTCGACGTTCTCCGTCTCCATGATGATCGGTGGCGTGATCCGCTCGCGTGCGAAGAACTCTTCGACGATCCGGCGTGTGATCGATCCCGTTTCGAACAGCACGAACGGCTGGCCTTCCAGATCGGCGGGCACGATTCGTTTCTGCGCGGCGAGCGGGTGACTCGGGTACGTCGCGAGCAGCAGCTCCTCTGTCAGGAGCGGCACTGACACCAGATCCGAGGCTTCGATCGGAAGCGTCAGCAGCCCGAGGTCGCCGGCGCCCGATCGCAGCATCTCAATCGAGCGTTGCGTGCTGCCGACCGTCACGCGCATGTCCAGATTGGGGTGGCTCCGCCGGACCTCGGCGAGCAGAGTAGGGAAGACGTAGAGACATACGGTCATCCCGCCAACGAGCCCAATCGACCCGCGCAGTGCCTCACGTGTGTCGCTGATCGCCGACACCGTCTCCTGCAGGTCACGGAAGACGCGGTGGCTCAGTTGGAGCAATGACTCGCCGGTCGGGGTGATTCGGATGCGGCGGCCGATGCGATGAAAGACTGGCTCGCCGAGCTCGTCCTCGAGGATCAGGATCTGGCGGCTGATGGCCGACTGGGAGACGTGGAGCTTATCACCTGCAGCCGTGAACGATCCGGTCTCCGCAATTGCCCGGATGATTTCGAGCTGCCTGAGATCCATGAGTCAGCATACATGCGGACTTGTCATGAATCTACTTGCGACGATTTGCTTTCACGATGCGCGTGGGCGGTTCAAGCGCTGCGCGGGTTCGCTCGACTGCCTCATTGAGATACCCCTCGTCCATCTCGATGCCAATGAAGTTCAGACCGAGTTGCGCGCAGGCGATGGCAGTGGACCCGAGCCCGAGGAACGGGTCGGCGACCAGCTTCGTTCGATCGAGTCCGTTCATCCTCAGGCACATCTCCGGCAACTTGGGAGGGAAGGTGGCCGGGTGGGGCCGGTCTTTCGCGCGGCTCTGGATGGTCTCGTAGGGAATGAACCACGTGTTGCCCCGGCAGCGCACGCCTGACGCCGCTCCCTGCCAGCGCGCGATGTTCGACCGATCCTGATACCGCACTCCAATCGCCTGCCGGTCGATCGGCGTCTGGCCGCCGTTGGTGAAGTGAAAGACGAACTCGTGGCAGTCGTGGAGAAACCGCCGGCTGTTGATTGGTTTGTAGTGACCGACCGCGAGATCGTCGGCAAGGTTGGCGTTGGATCCGGCGAGCGACTTCTCAATCGCGATCGACTTGATCCAGTGAATCGTGTTCTGTAGCTGTAGATGCGGGCGAGTAGCTTGCGCGACGTCGATGGCGGTCCACGGGTTGGTCGGCTTCGCGCCCACGTTCAGGAACAGTGACCCGTCGGCGGCCATGGCGCGAGCCGCGCGGCTGACCCATTCGCCAGTCCATTCGAGATACTGACTGCGCGGCATCGTGTCGTCATAACTCCGATACCGGATGCCCAGGTTGTAGGGTGGTGAGGTGACGATCGCGTCGATGGAGCCCGGTTCGAGCTGCTCCAGAATGTCAACGCAGTCGCCGAGATAGAAACTAAAAGTCGCGCTGTTCGATGCAAAGCGCGTGTGTAGGCTTGAGGGTTTGCGGCACCACGGAGATTGTACCCGTGGCGCGTCATGAGCGACCCGAGTTCGCGCTCAGGAGGCGCGAAGTGAAGCCACTGCCCCGAGCGATGGAGCGACGCGTTCAGGAATCGTGTGATTCCGCCGGTGTACGTGCACGTCGCAGCCGCCGCCCTTCTCCTCGACGTACGACACTTCGCGACTTGTCGCCAGCTCACGATACCGACCCACTACACATCCGCACATCAACGTCCGAAACCCAAGGAGTCGCACCAGACTCATACCCTGTCCCCCGACGCTCACTGTAGCAATCTGTGTGCCGCGTATTTCGCGGAAGCTGCATGAGTCGTTGGCAGGCGAATCCACGATAAATCCGAGAAGATCGAACGCGAGGGCGCGAGCCATGTCACGTAGCAGTGTGCCGTTTGCGTCCAGCGTTGTTCTAAACAGCACACGGGTTGGATCGCGTTCCAAAGCGTTGGACCGCGTTGTGGACCCACCAAGGACCCGGCCCGGCTTGTTCATGTGCCGGTAAGTGTCACCCATGACAATTAGTGACCGCCCGCGACGATCTGCGGCAGTTACTCCTTGCCGTTCGACATCCGCATCTTGACCGCGCGGTAGCTTTCGAGGTCCACGGCCCGCTGCCGTGTCGCCGCCCAACGAGCCCGTGCGAGGCGCACCAGAAAGGCTCCGTGCATCAAGCCGATGACCGAGAGCTCCAGCCTGGTGGGTCCAGGGACGACCGCCGCCATCACATTCAGCAGCGTCGCGAACGTAAAGATCACGCTGAAGAGTGGGTCGATTCCGCCGCCAGGCAGGGCCGGCCCGATGGCCATCGCCGTGGTCTCCCACCGCGGAACATCGGCCGTCCTTCATAGAAAACCTGGAGATACCGCCCGATGCGCTCGACACCAACATGCATCGCATGAATCGCCTCGAAGCCTCCTGCGAGGACCGCCAGCGAGAAGAGCGACATGGCCGGATTCTTTCCCGAGGACCGCGAGGGTCCCGGCGACGAGGGCCCACCCAATCAGCGTCACCGGCAGCAGGGTGATTCTGGCCGTTCCCCGGCTGGCGATGGTGTGGCGGAGCACTGTGTACTCCGATTCGGCTAGGCTCATGCGCGATGGCACCTTTCTTGGACCGTCGTCAGCGACGCACAACACTCTTGCACACTGCTGAAGGTTTGTTAGAATGCCGATACAACTTGTAACCAGCTGTCACGCAAAGGGTTGCCTGTGATTTTTCCCGGTTTCTCGAAGATATCCCGCGTTTGGTGCGTCCTCACGGCGTTCGCGTGCTTCGGCATGTCCGTCGATGTGGCGTCCGCCCAGTCGAACTCGACCGGCCAGGCAACCTCAAAGAAGACTACTACCAAGAAGACTATTACCCGGAAATCGACGACCTCGCGTGCCTCGGCGAGCAGCACCCGACGGAGCCGGGCGCGTTCCCGCGCCGCCGCTCTGGCCCGTGCCGTCCGGGAGGCCCAGGAACCCAGGTTCCGGCTGGACGAATCGGGAGCCCTCGTTCCCGATGTTCGCGCCGAGGCCGCAATTATCTATGACTCGGCCACAGGTCAGGTGCTGTGGGAGTCGAATTCCCAGAACCAGCGCTCGATCGCCAGCATCACGAAGGTGATGACGGCGGTGGTGTTCATGGAGGATTCTCCGAACCTCTCAGACGAGATTGTGGTTCAGCCGACCGATGTCCGAGCCGCATCGACGACCTACATCCGAGCGGGCTATCGCATCACGAAGGGCGACCTGCTGCATCTGACGCTGATGGCCTCGGACAACGCCGCGGCCCGCGCGCTCGCTCGTGTGTCGAGCCTTGGTTCGCGAGGCTTCATCGCTCGGATGAACAGCAAGGCCGCCGAGCTCGGTCTCACGAGCACGAGCTATGCCGATCCTTCCGGCTTGCTCGTCGGCGAACGTGTCGTCCGCGTACGACATGGCCAGGCTCATCACCTACGTTTCTGGCGACGAGCGCATTGCGAGCGTGATGCGGACGCCGACATACACCGTGACCGCCGGCCGCCGCGTCATCAACATCCACTCGACCAATCAACTCGTCATGAACGGCGATGTTGACGTGCAGGCCGGGAAGACCGGATTCATCACCAAGTCCGGCTACTGCCTCGCCACGCTCCTGCGCCTGCCGCAGGGCGGACCCGAGGTCGCCGTCGTCGTCCTTGGTGCCAAGTCCAACGCCGGACGTTTCTGGGAAACGCGTCACCTGTTCAACTGGTTCGCGAGCAAGGCCGAGGACCTGCTCGGCACGCCGCTCGCCAGGCCGCGACGCTGCAACTACGCTACCGGTCGACTACGATTACACTAGGAAGAGTAACCGCGCTGGATCGCCGCCGCGTCCAGCGGGAGTGTCGCTACCGCATCCACCATCGGCATCACCGGTCGAGATGCGCGGCGCCCGTCGTAGGCCTTCAGGTATCGACGGCACACGTCGCACGCGTAGACGCGATACTGCCCGTCGGGTGTCGCGAACGACGTGATCTTCGAGCGCTCGCTGTTCCGGCAGTACGGACACGTCGAGCGATTCCCACTTCCACCGCAGCTCGCAGCGTCCGCAGATCAAGTGCCGCTCAGCAGACGGCGTAATCACGGAGAGGTCCGGCTGACCACCGCAGAGCGCGCAGTGCGCATGCGTCCAGAGCGAGAGCTCCGAACGCTGCTGCAAGACCTCGGCGCATCGCGAGAGGAACGGTCGCATCGAGAGCGTGAGTACCTGGTCGATCACATCGGCGCCATCCAACTCGGCAAACGAGTTTGAGTCTGGGACGCCGACGCCAGCAACCTGCTGTGCGAACCCGCTTCGAAACCACTGTCCAGTCACCTCGATCAGCCGCATGTCGCGGCCGAGCGACTGAATCTTCTGGTAGTCGCCTTCTTCGAGTGCGCCGTAGCGGCGAAGCACGTCAGCGGTCTGTCGCACCATGAGCCGAGATCGCTCAGGTCGAGCGGGATGTCTTCGAATCGCAGCAGAGGTGTCGCTGTCGCCTCATGGCGCAGCATCGACTCGCTCGTGATCTCGAGGTGCGGCAGCGTGACGCGACCCTGCACGCGACGTTGAACTTCCAGGATCTCGAGGTGGAGATCGACGGCGGCGGCGAGCTGAGGCTGCTGCGACCGAATCGTGCGCAGTTCGGCTGCCTCCCGGGACTCCGGTCGGGTACCCGCGGGCGGCGCGCGAGCCAGTCGGAATCGGTCACCGTGAGATGCATATTCAAGAGTGCGGATTCTGATGGTTGCGTCCGAAGTGCACCCTTTTGCAAAGACTGGGGGCCTCGCGGACGTACTTGGCGCACTGCCGCGCGCATTGGCAAAGCTGGGACACCACCTCGACGTCGTGATGCCGCGCTATCGCGGGATCAAGGCCGGGTCCCCGATCGGTCAGATCAGCGTTTCACTCGGCGGGCAGGTCGATGTGGTGCGACGTTTCCGCCGTGATCGAACGACGGTGTCCGCATCGTCTTCATCGCGCACGCCGGCATACTACGAGCGTGACTACCTGTACGGCGCGTCATCGCGCGACTTCCCGGACAATCCCGAGCGCTTCGCGTTTCTGAGTCAGGCAGCGCTTTCGTGGGCCGCATCAACCGGGCACAGATACGACATCGTTCATGCGCACGACTGGCAGACCGGACTCGTACCGCTCATGCTCCAGCGGACCCTTCCGGCCTGGCGCGGACCCGTCCGTCCTGCCACGGTCTTCACGATACACAACCTCGCGTATCAGGGAATCTTCGACGCGAGCTGGTTGCCGCGACTCGGCCTGGGATGTGACCTGATGCGGATGGACGCGCTGGAATACTGGAACCGCATCAGCTTTCTGAAGAGCGGCATCGTATTCAGCCGGCATCATCACGACCGTAAGTCCCCGATATGCCGAGGAGATCCAGACGCCTGAGTTCGGGTTCGGCTTCGACGGCATCCTGCGCGTGCGTTCGGCCGATCTAGTCGGCATTCTCAACGGAATCGATTACGATCAGTGGGATCCGGAGCGGGACCTGAACCTTCCAGTCCCTTCAGTGCGTCAAAGATCGCAGGGAAAGCAGCGGCCAAGCGAAGGGTTCTCGAAGCGTTCGGATTGTCGAGATCGCCGGACAGCCGACGTCGTCCGCTGGTGGCCATGATCTCGAGATTGGTCGATCAGAAAGGGTTCGACCTGCTGGATCAGATCGCGGACGCGTTGCCAGCTTTGGGCGCATCGTTCGTCCTGCTTGGCTCGGGTGAGCCTCGCTTCGAAACACAGTGGCGGGGGCTGGCAGATCGGCACCCGGGGCGCATTGGTGTGCGAATCGGTTTCGACGACGGGTTGGCACATCTCATTGAAGGAGGGGCCGACATCTTCCTGATGCCGTCACGGTTCGAGCCGTGCGGGCTCAATCAGATGTACAGCCTCCGATACGGGACGGTCCCGGTGGTGCGTGCGACGGGAGGACTCTTTGACACGGTCCACGATGTCGATGAGAAGTCGGGCAGAGGAACCGGCTTCACGTTCACCGAGTACACGCCCGGTGCCTTGCTTGGCGCGCTTGGACGCGCGCTCGAGCTGTTCGAGAATCGACCGGCGTGGCGACGCATTCAGCGGGCCGGCATGAGGGAAGACTTTTCGTGGGACGCGTCGGCTCGAGAGTACGTCAAGGTATATGAGCGTGCGGTCGCCGCGAATAGAGCCGGAGCGGCGTGAGTTAGAACAACGGGCAATGAGCAGGAGCAATAGTGGACGACCGTCAGGTCGGTCCGTTTGCGGAGAAGAGAGCCGATGGCATCCGAAAAAGTAAAGACGTTCACCGACAACAATTTCGACGATGAGACAAGCAAGGGTGTCGTGCTGGTCGATTTCTGGGCAGAGTGGTGCGGACCATGCCGGCGTCTCGCGCCGACGGTCGACGCGCTCGCATCGGAATTCGATGGCCGCGCGACGGTTGCCAAACTGAACGTCGACGAGAACCCGAATGTGCCCGGACGCTTCGCCGTGCGCGGAATCCCCACGCTGCTGCTCTTCAAAGAAGGACAGTTGGCCGAAACCATCGTGGGCCTGAGAGCGAAGGAAGACATCGCGCAGATGATCGAACGTCACCTGGGAGACTGATGTGGCGGATCGCAAGGTCATCATCGTCGGATCCGGGCCGGCTGGCCTGACTGCGGCGCTCTACACGGCGCGCGCGAACCTCAAACCGCTCCTCGTCGAGGGACTCGAAGCGGGCGGCCAGTTGATGCTCACCACGATGGTCGAGAACTGGCCCGGCTTCCGTGATGGGATCATGGGCCCCGATCTGATGACGGAGATGCGCGCCCAGGCCGAGCGATTCGGCGCGGAAGTGATGCAGGGTGATGTCACGAAGGTCGATCTGCAGAGTCGGCCGTTCACGCTGACATTCGCCAACGGCAAGTCGGTGACCACTGACTCGCTGGTCATCGCGACCGGCGCCTCGGCTCGGTGGCTCGAGATTGGATCGGATCGGAAGTTGTCCGGGCATGGTGTGTCGACGTGCGCGACGTGCGACGGCTACTTCTTTCGCGGCCGGCCGATCGCCGTGGTGGGCGGCGGAGACTCGGCGATGGAGGAAGCGATCTACCTGACCCGCTTTGCCTCCAAGGTCACGGTCGTGCATCGACGCGACACGCTGCGCGCGTCGAAGATCATGCAGGACAAGGCGTTCGCCAACCCGAAGATCGAGTTCATCTGGGACTCCGAAGTCGCCGACGTCCTCGACGGCGGCAAGGGCGAGGTCGAAGGCATCGTGGTCCGCAATCTGAAGACCGGACAACAACGACGCTACCGCTCGACGGTGTGTTCATCGCCATCGGCCACACGCCGAACACGTCGCTGTTCGTAGGGCAGATCGATCTCGACGAAAACGGCTACATCCGCACTCACGCCGGATCCACGACAAATGTCGAGGGTGTGTTTGCGGCGGGAGACGTCCAGGATCATATCTATCGGCAGGCGATCACCGCCGCCGGTTCGGGCTGCATGGCGGCGATCGACGCCGAACGGTATCTCGAAGGGCTCTCGCATCATCATCCGCCCGAGGCGGCACTACAGACCACGACTTGAACCAGCAGCTGCTGTTTCTGATCGACAGCGCGTACGACCACGTCTCGTGGCATGGCACCAACCTGCGCGGATCGATTCGCGGGGTGAGTCCCAGGCAAGCAGCGTGGCGGCCAGCCGCCAGCCGTCACAACATCTGGGAGCTCGTCGTCCATGCCGCGTACTGGAAGTACGTGGCATGGCGCCGGCTGACCGGCTCGAAGCGCGGATCGTTTCCGCTCGAAGGGTCCAACTGGATGTCGCGTCCGCACGAGGCGAGTGCGAAAGCGTGGAAGGCCGATATCCAGCTGCTCGCCGATATGCATCGCACGCTGCGTGATGCCGTTGCCGCTCTTCGACCCGCCGATCTCGCACGAAAACCGAAGGGGAGCAAGGTGACGAACCTCGCGCTCGTCACCGGCGTGGCGGCACACGACCTCTATCACGCCGGACAGATTCAGTTGATCAAGAGGCTGATGCCTGCAAGCTGAATTGTTGATTTGATGATCTTGATGGATGATTCGTTGTTAATTGGTGACTGCAGATTGTGCGAGCACGGCGTCGAGCGTTGGCGTTACTGATTCAACCAACCAATCAGAAATCACGATTCAACGATCGAGAACGAATCGGCGAATCAACGAGCCGCGAAAATCAACGATGGAAGGATTCAATCGATCCAGCCACCGCCGATGACGACATCGCCGGCGTAGAAGACGGCTGCCTGACCGGGGGTGACAGCCGGCTGTTGCTCGTCGAACTCGAACTCAGCGCGGCCATTATCACATGCGCGCACGCGACCCGATGCCGGCCGATGACGGTGGCGGATCTGCGCGGTCGCAGGAATCCATGCTGTTGACGCGTCGCGACCGATCCAGTTCATACCCGACGCGGTGAAGCTCGCGCGATCGAGCGCCGAACGCGGCCCCACCATGACGTCGCCAGAGTCAGCGTCGATCTTCAAGACATAGAGCGGCGTCTGTGCCGCGACGCCGAGCCCCTTGCGCTGACCGATGGTGAAGCGGTGCACGCCCGCATGCGCAGCAAGTTGCTCGCCGCGCTCATTGACGATCGCGCCTGGGCGGACCGCCGCCGCGCGCGACTCGACGAATGTCGCGTAGTCGCCGTTGGGGACGAAGCAAATTTCCTGGCTGTCCGCCTTGTCTGCGACCAGCAACCCGAGTCGATGAGCCTCGGACCGCACTTCCGGCTTCGAGAGCGCCCCGACGGGAAACACGGCGCGTGCGAGTTGATCCTGCGTCAGCGAAAACAGGAAGTACGACTGATCCTTATCGGGGTCCAGACTGCGGCGGAGAAGGAATCGTCCATCGGCGGCCTGCTCGACCCTCGCGTAGTGACCCGTTGCCAGATAGTCCGAGCCGAGCCCTCGCGCGCGGTCGAGCAGCGTCGCGAACTTCAGATCGCTGTTGCAATGCGCGCACGGAATCGGCGTGCGGCCGGACGTGTACTCGTTGACGAAGTTCGAGATCACCGTGTCGGTGAACTGCCGCTCGAAGTTGACGATGTAATGGGGGAATCCTCGTGCAGATGCGACGCGCCGCGCATCGTGCAGATCGTCGAGCGTGCAGCAACTGCCAAACGACTGCGTGCCGCTCTGGTCGTACAGCTGCATCGACAGACCGATGACGTCATGACCCTGCTCGGCGAGCAGGGCCGCGGCGACCGACGAGTCGACGCCACCTGACATAGCCACGACGATGCGCATGTGAACTGTGAACTGTGAACCGTGAACTGCCTACTGCCTGCTGCCCACGGGGGTGCGCGTCAGGCTCCGAAGCTTTTCGACGATGCCCGGAAGGACCGCGACGACACGTTCGATGTCGGCGTCGGTATTGGCGGCTCCCAGGCTGAAACGAATCGAGTTCTGCGTGCGATGCGCGGGCAGTCCCATCGCCTTCAGCACGTGAGACGGTTCTAGCGTGCCCGACGAGCATGCCGAACCGGTGGACACCGCGATGCCTTCCAGGTCGAGCGCGATGAGCAGAGACTCCGCTTCGACTCGATCGAAACTGATGTTCGTCGTGTTTGCGACTCTCGGCTCGGCCACTCCGTTGCGCGTCGTCCCCGGCACGCGACTCAGGATCAACGACTCGAGCGCGTCACGCAGCGTAGCCAGTCTGGTCTGTTCTGCTGCCATCTTCGCGAGCGCTTCGCGAGCGGCCACACCCATTCCGACGATGCCCGCGACGTTCTCCGTTCCGGATCGCCGGCCGCGCTCCTGCTTCCCGCCGGTGAGCGCCGGGTTCAGGCGGACGCCCCTCCGGATCCACAACGCGCCGACGCCTTTCGGTCCATAGAACTTGTGAGCCGAGATCGAGAGCAGATCCACACCAAGCGCTTTGACGTCGATCGGGATTTTGCCCGCTGTCTGCACCGCGTCCGTGTGGAAAATCGCGCGCCGCGCGCGCGCCAGTTTCGCCAACTCGGTAATCGGCTGGATGGTTCCGATTTCGTTGTTGGCGTGCATGATCGACACCAGCGCCGTGTCATCGGCCAGCGCCTTGTGCAGCTCGTCAGGCGATACGATCCCGCTTGCATCGACCGGCAGGAGAGTGGTTCGCCAGCCGCGACGGGCCAGCGCCTTGACGGTATTGAGCACGGCCTCGTGCTCGATGGAGCTGGCGATTATGTGCTTGCGCCCCGTCACTTCGAGCGCCTCGGCCACGCCCCGGATCGCGATGTTGTCGCCCTCGGTCCCGCTGCCCGTGAACACAATCTCGGAAGGGTCTGCGCCGAGCAACGCCGCCACCTGAGAACGCGCCTCGTCCAGCGCCGCCTTGGCGCGCTGACCAAAATGGTGAACGCTCGACGGATTGCCGAACTCCTCCCGGAGCACGGCGCTCATGCGGTCGACAGCGGCCGCGGATGGCGGGGTCGTCGCGTTATGGTCGAGGTAGATGCGGGCACATCTTCTGCGCTTAATCATCAATGTACCATCAGGCGCCCTTCACCTTTTGATCGGACTCAAAGAATCGAATCCCGCAGCCGCAATCTACGCGTCATCCGGGCGATTGAGACGTAACTCTTGGAGGTATACGACTAGACATAATTTTTTAGCGGCCGATATACTCAGTGGACTCCCGCCCACGAAGCCATGCTTTTCGGGTACTCGAGAGTCCGTGGCAGCCATTTCGACGAGGTGTGTCGGAATGCGTGACGTGACTGGGGCCCAGCCTTTCAGTGGTGGGCCGACGCCCAGGATGAGCCCATCGAGGCGGAGGAACGAGATGTGGAAGCGTGATGAAGCGGTGAAACCGACGAGCGGCCTACCGGCGACGCCGGCAACAGCCGCATCCACTCAGCCGGCCAACGGGCCGGGAGCGGTGCAGCCGGATGCCCGGCGGATCGAGAGGGACATTGTGAATATCGGCAAGTCGGTTGTCATCAAAGGCGAGTTGAACGGCAGCGAGGACCTGACCATCGAGGGACATGTCGAAGGGCGAATCGAGCTGAAGGATCACGTCCTGACGATCGGGCCGAACGGCAAGATCAAGGCTCAGGTATTTGCCAAGGCGGTCATCGTGCTCGGCGAAGTCAACGGCAACGTGACGGCGTCCGAAAAAGTGGACATCCGCGACGGCGGCTCGGTGGACGGCGACATCATCTCGCCGCGCGTGGCGATTGCAGAGGGTGCGCACTTCCGAGGTAGCGTCGACATGCAGCGCAAGGGTGCGCAGCCGGGCCAGAGTCAGCAGAAGGCCTCTTCGACCCCGCTGCCCGAGAAGGCGCAGCCGTCGATGGCGGCCTCGACTCAGGCCGCAGCGGCCGCGCACTAACGCGCTCCGAGCTGCGATCTTTGGATCTGCGCAAGCAGTTCCAAAGATCCTGGCTCACTCAGATCGGTGGCGCTCTCAGATCTGTTCTCCCGTCGTCGCAAGGAACACGCTGAGTCGGAGGCTGGTGCCTCGGATGCACCCGTCCACCCAACGAAGGTGTTGGCGCGTTTCATCGCAGGTCTAAGCGCGCGCTCTCAGCCGGTCCTCCTCGACCTTGGTCCTGTCGTCGGCTCCAACGTCAGTTTCTTTGGCGAGGAGTTGGGCTGCAAGATCATCGTCGAAGATCTTTCGAAGGACATCGACCGTCACGTCCGTGACGGTCTTCTCGACCAGTTTCCTGCGTTCCTGATGAAGCGGTTCCCGCAGGAGTCGGGCAGTATCGACGGCATCCTGTGCTGGGACGTGTTCGACTACCTTGATAAGAAGTCTGCGAAGCCGCTGGCCGATCAGCTCGTGCGGCTGCTCCGTCCCGACGGCGTACTGCTGGCGTTTTTCGTCACTGCGGAGCCGCCGCCCGGCCTCAAGCCCGAATACACGCGGCATGTGGTCGTCGACAAACTGAATCTGCAGCACCGCCCGTACGCGGCCGCGCGTGCCAAACAGCGCCCGTTGCCCAATCGCGACATCCAGCGTCTCTTCGAGCCGCTGCGCATCGTCGAACAGTTCCTGCTCAAGACGAATCTTCGCGAAGTCCTTTTCCGCAAGGCTCCAGAACCCGCCAGCACCGCACCTGTGTCACCATCGGTCTGATGCTCGATTTCGACCTGACAGAGGAGCAGCGCCTGCTCGAGCAGTCCGTCCGCGAATGGGCGGCCCGCGAGGTGGCGCCAAAAATCCGTGAGCTCGATCGTGCGCACAAATTCGATCGCGGGATCCTTCCGCAGATGGCGGAGCTCGGATTACTCGGGGTGTCCGTCCCGGCGGAGTACGGTGGCGCAGGGATGGACTACACCTGCCTCGGCCTCGCGAGCGAAGAGCTCGAATACGTGGACACGTCGCTGCGCGTGATCCTGTCGGTTCACGTCGGACTCAATTCGCTGACCCTGCTGTCGTGGGGCACTGAGGATCAGAAGCAGCGTTATCTCGTCCCGCAGGCGCAGGGGAAGAAGATCGCGACCTACGGTTTGACGGAGCCGTCCGCCGGCAGCGATGCGCGCGGTATTCAGACCGTCGCGATCAGGAAGGGCGATCGGTACGAACTCACCGGCGAGAAGATGTGGATCTCCCTCGCCGACGTCGCAGACAACTTTCTCGTCTTCGCCTGGACGGATCTCGAGAAGAAGAAGCAGCGCGATCCATCCGGCATGAGCGCGTTCATCGTCGAGCGCGCGTTCAAAGGGTTCTCGAGTGGAACGCTGACGGAGAAGTGGGGCATCCTCGCGGGCAACACCGGTCACTTCAAGATGGATGGCGTCGAGGTGCCGGTTGAAAACCTGGTCGGACAGGAAGGCGAGGGCTTCAAGATCGCCATGTTCGCCCTCGATCAGGGGCGCTACACGGTTGCGGCGGGCGCGACCGGCTTGATTCGCGCGTGCCGCGACGCGAGCGTAAACTACGCTAAGCAGCGGAAGGCGTTTGGCGTGGAAATCGGATCGCACCAACTCGTCAAAGAGCTGATTGCGCAGATGGAATCCGATTACCAGGCGTCGCGTCTGCTCTGGCTGCGAGCCGGCTGGCTCAAGAACGAAGGACGACGGAATACCCGCGAGACCGGGCTGGCAAAGTGGTTCTCCACCGTCGCGTCCGAACGCGCAGCCGGTGACGCGGTGCAGATTCACGGTGCCAACGGCTATTCGGACGAGTATCCAGTCGGGCGGTTTTATCGCAATTGCAAGGGCGCAGTCATTTACGAAGGCACGCGCGAGATTCATAAGATCATGCAGGCCGACTACCTGCTCGGCTATCGAACGGACAGACCGACGCGCTGCGACCTGCCAGCGTGGGAGACACGATGACCACCACGACTTCGAAACCGGCGCCCGTGGATGCGGGATCGCAATTCGACTCGGACCTTTCGCTGGACTTTCTGCGCGTCGTTGAGCAAGCGGCGATCGCGTGCGCCCACACGATGGGGCAGGGCGATCGCCACAAGTCGGACCAGGTCGCCGTAGAGGCGATGCGCCAGGAGATGGATTCCGTCCCGATCGACGGCACCATCGTCATCGGTGAGGGCGAGCGCGACGAGGCGCCGATGCTCTACATCGGCGAGAAAGTCGGGATGGCCCACGGTACGGCGGGGCCCTATCAGAAAGTCGACATTGCCGTCGATCCGCTGGAAGGCACGAACCTCTGTGCCACGGGTGCGCCCAATGCGCTCGCCGTGCTCGCCGCATCCGAGAGCGGCGGGCTGCTTCACGCGCCCGACATTTACATGGAGAAGCTGGTGGTCGGCCCGAGCGCCCGCGACGTGGTCGATCTGGATGCACCGGTTCGATTCAACCTTCGCGCGATCGCGCAGGCCAACAGCCGCAGGGTCGAGGATCTCGTTGTCATCGTGCTGGACCGGCCACGTCATGCCAAGCTGATCGAAGAGATTCGTGCGTCGGGCGCACGCATCCGGCTGATCGGCGATGGTGATTTGTCCGCCGGCATCGCCGCAGCCGTCGTCGGCAGCGGCGTGCACGCGGTCATGGGCACCGGTGGTGCGCCGGAAGGCGTGCTTACCGCAGCCGCGATGCGCTGTCTCGGTGGCGAGATCTACGCGCGGCTCGTCGTGAACAGCCCGGAGCATGAGAAGCGCTGTCATGCGATGGGGATCACAGACGTCTCGCGAATCTATCGCTCGAAGGAGCTCGCCTCGGGGACGAACATCGTGTTTGCCGCAACCGGCGTGACCGACGGGACGCTGATGAAAGGCGTGCGTTTCTTCGGCGACGGCATCCGCACCACGTCGCTCGTGATGCAGACGCATCCACACCGGATTCGCTTCATCGACAGCATTCACGTCCACGCCAAGGGACCGACCGCGAAGATCCGGTTCTAGCGCGGCGTGGACAACTGGCGACGAAATCAAGTCGCAGTTACCGCGGCTTCGTTCGTCGGCTTCACCGGATTCACCATGGTGATGCCGTTCCTTGCCAGATACGTCCAGGAACTCGGTATCACCGACGTTGGTGACGTCGCGTTGTGGAGCGGCCTGACGCTTGGTGTGACGCCGGCCGTCAGTGCGCTGTGTGCGCCAGTCTGGGGGCGCATTGGCGATCGCTTCGGGAACAAACTTCTGCTGATGCGGGCGCTCGCGAGCTCCGTGGTCGTCATGGCGTTCATGGCGAATGCGGGCGAGCCGTGGCATCTCTTCGTCCTGCGTGCCGTTCAGGGCCTTGTCGCCGGCTACGGCCCGCTCACTGTTTCGATGGCGGCGATGTCCGCTCCCGCCGAACAGATGGCCCGCGCGATCGGCACCGTCCAGACGGCGCAGCGAATTGGACCAGCCGTGGGTCCGGTGATAGGCGGTGTGCTGGCTGCTGCGGTCGGGTTGAGAGCCGCGTTCCTCGTCTCCGCCGCGGTGTACCCGGGCGCGCTCCTGATGGTCGCGTTCATGTACACCGAGCCATCACGCACCAGGAGCAAAAAGGGAGAGGCTGACCGCGTGTCGTTCGGCACGGTGCTGGCCTTCGAGAACTTCGTGCTGTTGATGGCGGTGATCTTCGGCATTCAGGTGGTCGATCGCAGTTTCGGTCCCGTGCTGCTTCTGCACGTCACGGCTTGGTTACTCGGAAAGAGCCTGCCGTCCTGGTTGGCGTGTTGTTTTCCGTGCTGGCGGTGTGCGCCGCGCTCGGGAATCAACTCGCGGCCGCATTCCTCAAGCGCAGCACGACGCGTGCGGTCGTCATCGGGTCGTTGCTCGTGCTGCGGGAACGCTGGGGGCGTTCGCCCTGGCGCAAAGCGCCTGGTTTATGACCGTCACTATTGCCGCATTCGGTGCTGCGATTGGCACTGCACTGACGACGGCATTTACGGCTGCAGGAACGGTCGTGCCACGAGAAGCGCACGGCGTAGGTTTCGGTTTCCTGTCGAGCGCATCGTTGATTGGCTCGGCGATCAGTCCGGTTCTGAGCGGGCTGGTCGCGTCGAGAGCATCAAAGTCGTGTTTCTTTCCGGTGCTGCGCTGCTGCTCGTGATTGTCGCAATGGTGCAGCGGCTCATGGCCGAGACCGCCGCATCGAGAGCGCGCCGTCGGTGGATGAGCCGTAGCTACTCCTCGATCTTGTGCTTATGCTTCCGCTGGCGCCACGGACGTTTCTTCTTATCCTCGTGCACTCCGCCGGTCTGCCGGGGTAGCGGGACACGTGGTCGTGGGCGTGGCTTGGCGGTCGTGCATCGAGGGCGCCTCATGACTGCTACGATACTAACGGTAACCCCTGATGCCTCCACATCCACCAACAACCGAGCGTGCTGCGCTGGTCGGCCTCGTGACGAGCGCGCTGCGTCGCGTTGACGCGGATCAGTCGCTCGACGAGTTGACGGGTTTGGCGCAGGCGGCAGGCGCGTCGGTCACGCTTCGCATGCTTCAGGAGCGGCCGAAGCCCGATCCCGCCACCTTCATCGGAGCCGGCAAAGTCGCGAGCCTCGCTGCCGCATGCGCGGAAGCAGACGTTGACCTCGTGATTTTCGACAACGAGCTCACGCCGGCGCAGCTCGGGCAGCTCGAGAAGAAGCTCGAACGGAAGGTTGTCGATCGCACGCAGCTGATCCTCGACATCTTCGCGCGCCGCGCTCGCACGCGCGAGGGCAAGTGGCAGGTCGAGCTTGCGCAGCTCAAATACCTGCTGCCTCGACTCGCAGGCAGCGCGACAGCGTTGTCGCGACTCGGTGGCGGCATCGGGACACGCGGCCCCGGTGAAACGAAGCTGGAAACCGATCGCCGTCGTATTCGCGTGCGCATTCAGTCGATTCAACGCGAGATCGACCAGGTGCGCCAGCGCCGTTCACAGCTCCGGGAGCGGCGCCAGAAACGATCGGTTCCGACGGTCGCGCTCGTCGGCTACACCAACGCTGGGAAGACGACGCTCTTCAACCGGATGACGAATGAGCAGGCCACAGTCTCTGACGCGCTGTTCGTGACGCTCGATCCGCTCGTCCGGCAGGTGAAGCTCCGCGATCAGCGCGAGTTGCTGGTGTCCGACACGGTGGGTTTCATCGATCGACTGCCACACGCCCTTGTCGCCGCGTTTCGCGCGACGCTCGAAGAGGTAGCCGAGGCGGACCTGGCGCTGCATGTGATCGATGCGGCAAGTCCCGAACGGGAGCGTCACATGGCCGCGGTGCGTCGTGTCCTCGAAGAAGTTGGCGCGGCGGGGGTGCCGGTCATCGACGTGTACAACAAGATCGATGTCCTCACCCGGGACGAGAGCCGCCGCCTGCAGATGGCCGACCCCGCAGCGGCTCTTGTGTCCGCGCGAACCGGAGAGGGACTCGACGAGTTGCTCGAGATGGTGGCCGCGAGAGTAGCGCTCGACACGAGGCGCATCACGATCACCTTCGACAGCGGCAAGGAATTCGACCGCGAGCAGGTCTCTCGTCTCTACCGAGTGGCGCGGGTCATCAGTCACGTCGCCACTAATGGACGTATCGTCATCGAGGCCGACGTTCCGAGACGGTTTATCGAACGTCTCACTTCCCCCGCGAGCCGAGAGGATCTGGCCGATGTCCACTGAGCCACGGCGTCGATTCGGTTGGCGCTGGCATTCTGTCGGTGCGTTGCTTGTCGCAGTGGCGCTGGTCGCCGGGTGCGCGACGCGTCGAGCGGCACCTCCGACTCCGACGACGCTCGCGCATCCGGAGTTCGTCTACCCGCAGGTGCCGGCCTCGCTCGCGATCGCACCGGGTGCGTCGCGCGTCGACGTCGGTTGGCGGTATCTGCAGGTCAACGATCTGAAGAATGCCGACCTCGAGTTTGGTGTCGCCTTGAAGCTCGGACCGAAGTTGTATCCGGCGCGTGCGGGTCAAGGATATGTGGCCCTGGCCAGGCGCGACTACAACGCCGCGCTCAAAGCCTTCGATGCCGCGCTCGAAAGCGATGCGTCGTACGTCCCCGCGCTCGTCGGAAAAGGCCAGGCGCTTCTGGCGGACGACAAGACCGACCTGGCGCTGGCAGCGTTCGAGCGAGCGCTCATCGTCGATCCGTCGCTGACCGATCTGAATAGACGCGTCGAGGTGTTGCGCTTCCGAAACGTGCAGGACGTGATCGATGCGGCGCAGACCGCGGCGAAGGCCGGACGGCTTGACGATGCGCGCCGCGCCTACGGGCGCGCAATTTCGCTGTCACCGGACAGCGCGTTTCTGCACCGCGAGCTTGGCCAGGTCGAGAAGCGCGCCGGCAATGCCGATCAGGCGCTCGAGCATCTGCGCCGCGCGCTCGAGCTCGATGCCAACGACGCGACTGCACTGGTTGAGACGGGAGAGTTGTTGGAGGCTCGAGGCGATGCGGCGGGCGCAGAGGACGCCTATCGCAAAGCTGCCGCGATCGATCCCGGCCTGAATCTTGCGGGCCGAATCGCGGCGACGGGAGAGCGTGCTCGCGAAACTCGCCTGCCGCCCGAATTTCGTGCGGTGCTCACGACTCCGCAACTGACACGCGGTGATCTCGCCGCGCTGATCGGCGTGCGTCTCGAAGGCCTGATTCGCCGTGCCCCGACGCGCCAGGTCGTGGTGACGGACACCCAGAAGCACTGGGCCGCTCAATGGATTACGGAGACGACCAGCGCGGGGATCATCGAGCCATTCGAGAACCATACCTTCCAACCGGGGACCAACGTCCGTCGCGGAGACCTGGCAACCGTGGTGAGCCGGCTCGTCGCGCTGATTGCCGAGTCGAATCCGTCAGTTCGCGAACGATTGAGTCAGCGTCCTACGATCGCCGACGTTCCACCCGGTCACCTTCAACACGACGCCGTGGTGTCCGCCGTCGCCACGGGAGTCATACCGCTCGTCGAGGGTGATCGGTTCCTGGTGAGCCGGCAGGTCTCGGGCGAGGAGGCCGTCGAGGTGATCGATCGCGTGCGGGTGCTGGCGACGACGACGCTCGGCGTGTCGCGTCAGTGAAGAATCTCACGCTGGCTAACCAGCTGACGATTCTGCGAATCGCGCTGATTCCCGCGTTCGTCCTCCTCGTTGTCTACGGGTACCTGGGAGGCGCGCTGATTGTCTTCGGCGTTGCCGGCCTCACCGACGCACTGGATGGTCTCATCGCCCGTCGTGCAGGCCAGCGCACGAGCCTCGGCGCCTGGCTCGATCCGATGGCCGACAAGCTGCTGCTCGTGACGACGTTCGTCGTCCTCACCCTGCCAGCGATTCCTCTGACCAACCATCTGCCGCTCTGGCTGACCGTGACCGTCATCAGCCGAGATGTCGTCATCGTCGGTGTGGTCGCGATCGTCAACCTGGCCGTTGGTCCGTGTACGTTCAGGCCGTCGTTCCTGGGGAAGGCGACGACGGCGACGTTCATCGCCACCAGTGTCGTCGTGATGTTCTTCAACTACCGGCACGAGCCGTCGATCATGGTGGACCTCGGCATCTGGCTGTCGCTTGCGCTGACGCTGGTGTCGAGCGCGGACTACTTCTTCAAGCTGCGACGGCTGATTACCGAGGCGACGGAGTAGCGTCGAGTGACGGTTACGTCACCCGCGTCTTGAAGTACTCGATCGACTTCTTGAGGCCCTCTTCCAGTCCCACGGTCGGTTCCCACGCGAGCAACGTCCGCGCGCGTGTGATGTCGGGGCGTCGCTGCCTGGGATCGTCAACCGGGAGCGGGCGGTAGATGATCTTGCTGGTCGATCCGATCAGCCGGATGATCGTCCGCGCGATCTCTTCGATCGTGACCTCGTGCGGGTTGCCGATGTTCACCGGTTCGTTGATCTTCGCATCCATGAGGCTGAGGATGCCTCGCACGAGATCGGTGACGTAGCAGAAGCTGCGCGTCTGCGTGCCATCCCCGAACACGGTCACGTCCTGATTGGCTAACGCCTGCGAGACGAAGGCTGGCACCGCCCGCCCATCGCGAAGACGCATCCGCGGTCCGTACGTGTTGAAGATGCGAACGATCTTCGTGTTGACGCCGTGCGTCCGGTGATACGCGAGCGTGATTGCCTCGGCGAACCGCTTCGCCTCGTCATACACGCCTCGCGGGCCGATCGGATTGACGTGTCCCCAATACGTTTCCTTCTGGGGATGCTCGAGCGGGTCGCCGTAGATCTCCGATGTCGAGGCCAGCACGAAGGTTGCGCCCTTTTTCTTGGCCAGACCGAGCGCGTTGTGCGTGCCGAGTGACCCGACCTTGAGCGTCTGGATCGGCAGCTCGAGATAGTCGATCGGACTCGCAGGGCTCGCCCAGTGCAGCACGTACTCCACTGGTCCGTCGATGTCGATGTACTGCGTGACGTCGTGGCGCATGAATTGAAAATCGAGCGCGCGCAGGTGAGCGATGTTGTTCAAATCACCGGTAACGAGATTGTCGATGCCGATGACGGAATCTCCGCGAGCGAGAAGCGTTTCGCAGAGATGGGATCCGATGAAGCCGGCTGCGCCGGTGACGACGATGCGTGCCATAGAGTGCCGGTCAGGCGCGTTGGAACAGACCCCGGACGAGGGTCAGCCACATGATCTTCAGGTCGAGCGTCACAGACCAGTTCTCGATGTAATAGAGGTCGTATTCAATTCGTTTCTCCAGCGATGTATTTCCACGCCAACCATTGACCTGGGCCCAGCCGGTGATCCCGGCCTTGACCTTGTGCCGCAGCATGGTACTGCGGGATGCGGTGCTTGAACTGCTCGACGAAGAAAGGGCGCTCCGGGCGTGGCCCGACGATTGACATGTCGCCCTTCAACACATTCCAGAACTGCGGCACCTCGTCGAGATCCAGCCTGCGCAGCCAGCGCCCGATCGGCGTCGTTCGCGGATCGTCGTCGCGTGCCCACACCGGTCCCGTGGTGTCTTCCGCATCCGGGTACATCGACCTGAATTTGTAGACGGTGAACGCCTTTCCATCGAGGCCCATGCGCTCCTGCCCGTAGAAGATCGGACCGGGCGACGTGCGCCGCACGAGGAACGCGATGATCAGCGCCGGCATCGCAAGGACGGCGATGGCGGATGCCGAGAGCACGATGTCGAGGCCGCGCTTGATCCAGGCGTTCACGCCCTGAAGCGGCACGTCGTTGACGTTGATGATCGGAAGGCCGTCGAGATCCTCGAGCCGGGCACGCAGCGCGATGAACTGCAGCAGGTCCGGAACAACCTTGACGTCGATGCACTCCCGGTTGGAGATCTCCATCAAGTCGAGGAGCTTGGCATGCTCTTCGAGCGGCAACGCGACGTACAGGTGATCGACGCGTTCCCGATGCGCAATCTCCGCTACCTCGGACAGCGTGCCGAGCAACGACAGGCCGCGGTAGCCGATGTGATCGCCGTCGGCGCGATCGTCGATGAATCCGACGACCTGATAGCCGAGCTCGCGGTGCTGCAGCATGCGATCCGCGACCATGCGGCCGAGGTCGCCGACGCCGGCGATGAGGATGCGCTTCAGCCCGATACCCGCTCGCCATCGTCGCTCGAACAGCTCGCGAACGAATTCGCGCGACGCATACGTGAACATGACAGTGAGCACGAGGAACAGCACCCACACGATCTGCGAGACCTCGTAAGCCCCGCGCGCGCGTGCGTCGTCTGACGCCCAGTAGGCCTGTACGTAGAGAGTCGAGACGACACCGAAGACGACCGCGAGGATGCTGCCGACGAGAACGGCGAAGAAGTCGTCGACGCGGGAGCGCCCGCGTCGCAGGCGGTAGACACCCTGCACGCGAAACGCGAGCGGCGTGAGCACAGCCACGAACGGCATCAGGTTGAGGTACTGCTCGAACGGTGGATACCCGCGAAAGACCGGGATCAGTCCGCTCTCGAATCTGATTCGTACGCGAGGATGAACGCCCACATCGCCAGAACCGCGTCACCGACGACGTAGAAGGCGACCAGGAGACGGTTGTAGCGTCTTACCATCGTGTGCCCATGGGGGCAGCCAGGGTGTCCTCGATGACCGTGCGCATCTGCTGGTCGTAGCGCTCGCGAGCGAACTGCTCGGCGTGAGCACGAAGCGTCGAGCGGTTGAAGGAGATCGGTACGCGCGCGCTCGAGTGCCGCCGTCAACGATGGGACTGACGCCTCAGCGAACAGCACGCCGGTCTCGCCATCCTTGACCGTTTCCAATGCGCCGCCGCGCGCCAGGGCGATCGTCGGACATCCGCACGCCTGCGCTTCGACCGGAACGAGACCGAAGTCCTCTTCGCCCGGCATGATCACGGCGGCTGCCCGGCGATACTCGTTTCGGATCTCGTCGGCGGACATCCAGCCCAGAAACGTCACCCTCGATCCCGCCTGCTGTTCGAGTTGCTTCCGCTCGGGACCGTCGCCAACGATACGGAGCGGTGCGCCGATCTTTCCACATGCATCGATGGCCAGATCGATTCGTTTATAAGGGACGAGCGCAGACACGATGAGAAAATGGCTCTCCGGTGTGACGTCGGCGGGATGAAAGAAGACCGTGTCGACGGGCGGATACACGATCGTTGACTCACGATTATAGTATCGGCGGATCCGGCCGGCAACGTGCGCCGAATTGGCCAGGAAGCGAGTGACGCGCCCCGCCGTGGAGGCGTCCCACCGAGCCAGCCGCGACAACATAGGTCGATACAGCCAGCGACTCTTGACTCGTCCAACGCGCGCCGGACCGAAATAGGCGTCGAACTGATCCCACGCATACCGCATCGGCGAGTGGCAATAGCACACATGCACCGCGCGTCCGGGCACGACGACGCTCTTGGCCGCGCAGTGGCTCGAGCTGAGCACCAGGTCGTAGGCATCGAGGCTCAGCTGTTCGATCGCGAGCGGGAACAATGGGAGATAGTTCGCGTATCTCGTCGTAGCCTTCGGCAATACTGGACGACCGATGTGCGAATGCGATGGCGTTCGATCGTCGGTGAGACCGAACCCTTCCGATGGACCAGCGTGAAGATGTCGGCACGCGGGTACATCTCGCACATGGCCTCGAGCACTCGCTCGCCACCGCGCATCCCGGTCAGCCAGTCGTGCACGAGCGCGACTCGAGGCTCGCTCACCCGGCCAGATGCTCCACCTCGGAGGCGTGCCCGTCCGCGGCCACTTCGCGATAGACGCGCTGCGTCTTCTCGACTGAGCGTTCCCACGAAAACTCGCGCGCACGCTTCAGTCCCTTGATTCTCAGTTCCTCTGCCAGCCGCGGATCGTCGAGGATGCGGCTCATGCCATCGCTGATCGAGTCCACGTTGTACGGATCCACCAGGACAGCGGCGTCGCCCGTGACCTCGGGCAGCGAGGACACGTTCGAGGTGACGACAGGAGTGCCGCTCGCCATCGCTTCCAGTGGCGGCAGACCGAATCCTTCGTAGAGCGAGGGAAAGACGAACACTGACGCCAGTCGGTAGAGGACCGTCAGCGTGTCGTCCTTCAGGTATCCAAGGAAGCGCACGAACTTGTGCAGCTTGTGGCGATGAACGGCGCGCCGGAGCGCCGGCAACTTGGAGATCTCGTCGCCGATGATGAGCAGCTTGAGATCGTCGTGTGTGCGCCGCAGCTGACTGAACGCCTCGATCAGTCGCACGAGATTCTTGTGCGGCTTGATGTTGCCGACGTACAGCACGAACTTGTGATCGAGCTGGTATCGCTCACGGATGCGAGCGACCTGCTCCTCGGATGGCGTCGCGCTGAAGTGCTCGTCGATGGCATTGTAGACGACAACGATCTTCTCCGGCTTGACGTTGAAGAAGTGGAGGATGTCCCTCTTCGATGCCTCGGATACAGTCAGGATGCGATCGGATCGTCGTGCTGCGGCCCACATCGAGGCCCGCGCATACGCATACGCGGCGCGATTCGGCAGGTACTGCGGAAACATCAGGTGGATGCAGTCGTGAATCGTGACGACAGATCGGCACCGGACGGCGGGCGGCAGCACGTAGTGCGGGGCGTGGTAGACGTCGGGCCGTTCGCGTCGAAGCACCCACGGAACGTGAATCTGTTCGCGCAGCGAGTAGTTGGGTGAGGGCTCGACGACGCCGCGGAAATTGGGGCCTAACTGCGCTGCGATGCCGAGGTCCGGCTCGCGGCAGAGCAGGATGTACTCAGTGTTCTGATCGATCCGCGCCAGTTGTCGCAACAGGTTGCGGATATAGGTCCCGATGCCGAAATCGTGGATCTTCCGCGTGTCGATCGCGACGCGCATGCGAAGACATTATATCGGTGCGAACTCGATTCTTGTCGGTGCGAGAGTGAACTTTATCGGTGCGAACTCGAAGCCTGTCGGTGCGCACTGACGAGTGTGAGGAAGTTACCGATCCCAACCGTTCCAGTCGAACCGATTGCGGCGGCGGATGTCGCGCATCACACCCGGATACACGCCGCTGCGGCGAGCGATCTCGGCGGCCTGGTCGACCGTGTTCCTGATCTGCGTGGCGTTGTCGCGGAGGTTGTCGAGCCAACCCTGGCAGTCGAGGTTCGACATGACGTTCAGGCTCACTCCATTCGGCTCGAACACGGCGAACCATGGCCGGTCCCCATTTTGTACCGAGGACACCACGCAATTGGGTGCGTATTTACTCCAGTAGTCATCGAGCTTCGGACTGTTCTGAGCTGCCCACGTCAGCGCCTGCGTATACGCCTGTTCGCCACGCGCGCGGAGATCCTCGCCTTCACTGGCGCCACCCATGGCCTTGTTCAATGCAGTGAGCGGGGTTTGGGCCGAAGCGTTCGCGCCCTGACCGTTCAGGAGAGGCGTGGCGTGATCGATCGCAACGGCGAACCCGATGCCTTGACCTTCGCGCGCCGCGACGGCGAGTGAGTTGATGCCGATGACGACCCCGTTTCGATCGACCAGCGGCCCGCCGCTATTGCCAGGGTTGATCGCCGCGTCGGTCTGAATCAGGCGGACAGTGCCGACGTCGCGAATGGCGCTGACGATACCGCGGGTCACCGTGTTCGAGAGCACGCCAAGCGCGGAGCCAACCGCGATGACTTCCTGTCCCACACGAGCGGTTGACGCAGACCCGAGTCGGAGGATCGCTTGTTTGTGATCGGGGTTGTAGACCTGAAGGATAGCCAGGTCGCTGCCTTGTGCAACCGTCACAACCCGCGCGGTGTATGTGGCCGCGCCGACCTGGAGCTTGACCGAGCTCTGGCCGTCAATCACGTGCGCGTTGGTGAGTACCCTGATCGTAGCGAACGAAGAACCCGGTACCGCGCGCCTGCCCGGCGGCGATCGATGCGACGGCCGGCAGCACGCGGCCGACCACCTCTTCGAGCGATGCGGGTGGCGCCCCTGCCGTCGCGGCCGTGTCCGCCGCGGGCGGCGTCGTCAGGAGCGCGACGCCGGCTGTTGTTGCAGGTCCCGACGTCGCATCGGCTCCTGGGTCCGAAGCGAGCTCGGACTGAGTGGCGTCCCCCGACGGCTCGGAAATTCCATTCGCGGGCGCGTCAACTGGAGGCGTGCTGGGCCGCGTCAGCATGAGGACGAGGCCTCCGCCAACCACGAGTCCGCCTGCGAGCAGCAGAAGTGCGTTCGTTTTCGGTGATGACGAGGCCGGTTCGGGCGCGAAACCGTCCATCGGCGGCAGGTTTGCCTGCTTGAACCCGCATCGGCACGCGCCGACGTGGCGTGGCACGCGCCGGCCACAGGACGTGCAATTCCACGCCAGATCTGATGGGGTGTCCACCTAGTTAGGTGTATCGGGCAGTCGTCCGATGATCTTGAGGTAAGCCTTCAAAAACGGCACCCACCCGGGGTGGTGCTTGGCGTAAAAGGCGATCTGGCTTCTGCGATAAGCCTTTCGGACTCGGTCGGGTGCTGCCGCGGCCGACCGCCCGCGCAGGTGCACTACCTGCGGCTCGGCGGAGAAGAGCACCGAACGGCCGTGTGAGCGGACTGCCGCACAGAGGTCTACGTCCTCGGCATACATGAAGAACCTCGGATCGAACCCGCCCACCTGGTCCAGATCCTGACGCCGGATCAGCAGACACGCACCGCTGACCCAGTCCACGCGATGCGAGCGCCTCGTCATGCGATCGACGATTGCCGTGATGAGCGACAGCCCGCGATCGTTTCCACGCACGAGGATCTTCTGCCGGAACTCCGCCCACGGCGAGATCATCGCGCCGAACGACAACTCCGCGCGGCCGTTTCCATCCACGATGCGCGGTCCGACGACGGCCACGTCGGGCTGCGACTCGAGCACCGACACCAGTCGGTCCACCGCCGCGCCGGTCACGATGGTGTCCGGGTTGACGAGCAGGACGAGCTCGCTGGACGTGTTGTGAATGCCGACGTTGTTGGCCTGCGCGAACCCGAGATTGCTTTCCGACGCGATGAGGCGGACGCGGGGCCATCGCTCACGAATGTAGCCAGCCGTCGAGTCCGTCGATGCGTTGTCGACGACGACGATCTCGTGCGGTGTAGTGGCCACGGGTTCAGTGAGCGAATGCAGTGCGGTCTCGAGGTCCTTCCGCGAGTTGTAGCTGACGATGATGATCGCGAGTCGAGTCATCGGGCAGCGAGAAGGACCTGAAGAGTGCGTTGAGCGCATTCGCGCCACGAATAGCGCTCCACCTGCTGCGTGCCGGCCTCGATCAGTCTGGCTCGTTCGGCGTTTGCGGTGAGGACGCGTTCGAGCGAGTTCGCGATGAGGCCGGGATCGGGCCGCGGCAGGTATTCAGCGGCCGGGCCGTAGATCTCGCGAGAGATCTCAGTGTCGAGCACCACGATGGGAACACGCGCGGCCATCGCCTCGATCGGCGTCAGGCCGAAGCCCTCGTAGTCAGAGAGAAAAACGAACGCCGATGCGGTGGCATAGAGCGTGGCGATGTCGGCATCTGAGATGTACGAGCGCCAATGCACGCGACCCGAAACGCCGCTGGCTGCGATGAGCCGGTCCATGTCGATGCGCGGGTTCGTTCGATTGTCGCCGACGATCTCCAACCGGACGTCGGGCACTCGCGCGGCGAGACTGCGGAATCCATCGAGGAGTTCAGGGATGTGACGTCGGTTGAAGATAGACCCGACGTAGAGCACGATCGGGTGCCGCTCAGCGTCCGCTGGCTGCTGCCAGGTTGACGCGCCCAGATAGATGACGTCGATATCAGACGACGGGATGCCGAGCAGACGGGTGATCTCTCGTTTCGAGAAATCGGATTCCGTGATCACGCGAGCGGCGCGGCGGGCGCCGAGACGGGTGAGCGTTCGCCGTCGCAGCCCTTCTCGCCAGGAGAACCATTCTGGATGGGCAGCGAACGACACGTCATGAATAACCAGCACGATCGCGGCACGGCACCACAGCGGGCACGTATAGGCGGGCGAGAACAGGACATCGGCTCCGGCGGAGGCGACGAGCCTCGGCAGGACGCCCTGCTCCCACAGCGTGCCCGATCCAGGCGACACCTGCCAGGAAACGCGCAGGCTTCCGAGCGAGCTGTGAGTCACACGCTCGGGCGCGCAAAACACGAACTCATGCGCCGCTGCGGCCGGCATCTCGCCCCAGGCGGTGAGCAGTTCCGTGAGGTAGCGGCCCACACCGGTCGGCCGTCCAACGAGCTCGCGACAGTCGATCGCGATCCGCACGTCAGCGTTCCCTTCGCCTGCGGACGGCGTCCTGATACGCCCGTCGCAACTCGATCGCCGATTGCTCCCATGTGAATGTGCGCGCGCGTTCGAGAGCCGCATTCGCCAGATCAGTGGACCACGGCGAATCGTCCGCGAGCCTCTCGAGCGCCGCCGCCCAGGCAGACACGTCGCCGGGATCGAGCAGAACGCCGGCGGTGCCGACAACCTCTGGCAGCGATCCTCGATTCGACGTCACGACCGGTACGCCCGCTGACATCGCTTCAAGGACGGGAAGACCGAAGCCTTCATCGAAGGAGGGCAACACCAGTGCCCGTGCGCCCGCGTACAGCGCCTCGCGCTCGTCGTGGGCGATGTATCCCTTGTAGGTGACGTGGTCCTTCAATGGCTCGTGCGCGATGCGTTGCAGCCACGGCTGCGCCTCGGGGGACGCGCCGCCGGCGATGACGAGCCGCGGAACGCGTCGCGAGCCTCGCAGCAGCGCGGCGTAGGCGTCGAGCAGCACGTCGAGGTTCTTTCGTGGCTCGAGCGTGCCGAGAAAGAGGACGTAGCCATCGCGAGGTATGTTGGGTGCGCGTCCGAGCGTCTTCCAGCCAGGCGCGCCCGGCGGACACACATAGATGCGTTCGGCATCGACGCCGAGATGCTTCGTCAGCAGTCGCTTGGTATGCGCCGAGGACGTGATTACGGCATCCGCCCTGCGGGCATGGTGTGGTGTCAGCTCCGCATAGTCTCTGCGAATTTCGGCGCGCGTGCGTTCCGGGTGCAGAAGGAAATAGAGATCGTGAATCGTGACGACCTGCGCGGCGCGCCGGGCGGGGATCAGCAGCGGATGCGCCGCATGCGCGATGTCGATGTCGCCTGCAAACATCTCCACGTTCGGCCACTCGACTCGATGCCACAGGTAGTTCAGGAGTGAAACAGGTACACGACGGTCGATAAGTCTGGCTCGCAGGTCGTGAGCGACTGACGGCGAGAGGCGATCCTTCCACGAGCTCGTGAAGAGCGTGACGGTGTCGTCTGTGCAGGCGGTGTACGCACCGACAAGTGTGTGGATGTACTCGCCAACACCTGTACGCGAGCGCAGGGCAGGGCGGTAGTCGACAAGAATCCGCATCTCTCAGCCGGTATGATAGTAAGTAAAGGAGTCTTCCAGCAGATCGATGCGAATCGCCGTCGTTGGAACAGGGTATGTGGGTCTGGTCGCCGGAGCCTGCTTCGCCGAGTCTGGAAACGACGTGGTCTGCGTCGATAACAACCAGACCAAGGTCCGCTTGCTGCGGCGAGGCAAGATCCCCATCTACGAGCCCGGCCTCGAGGAATTCGTCCGCCGGAACCGTGCAGAGAAGCGTCTGACGTTCACGACGACGCTCGCGAAAGCGGTCCGTGATTCCTCGGTCATCTTCATCGCAGTCGGTACACCACAGGGCGAAGACGGATCGGCGGATCTCAAGTACGTGCTGGAAGTCGCTCGTCAGGTCGCCCGCGCCATGAACGGCTACAAGGTCATCGTCGACAAGAGCACCGTTCCGGTGGGGACGTCCGAGAGGGTGCGCGAGGTGGTTCGTCGTGAGACGACGCATCCGTTCAGCGTGGTGAGCAACCCTGAGTTCCTCAAGCAGGGTGCGGCGATCGACGACTTCCTGAAGCCCGATCGCGTGGTGATCGGCGCGGAAGATCCGCGGGCACAGGAGCTGATGCTGGAGCTGTACGAGCCATTCACGCGCACCGGCGCGCCGATCATGATGATGGACTGCGCCAGCGCCGAGCTGGCCAAGTATGCGGCGAATGCGATGCTGGCCACACGAATCTCCTTCATGAACGAGGTGGCCAACGTGTGCGAGCTGGTTGGCGCTGACGTCGATCACGTGCGCCGCGCGATTGGCGCGGACAAGCGGATCGGCAATTCATTCCTGTTCCCCGGTGTCGGGTACGGTGGCAGCTGCTTCCCGAAAGACGTGCAGGCGATGAAGCGGTTCGCCGCAGACAAGGACTACGCGTTCAGGATCCTCGATGCCGTCGAAGAGGTGAACACGGTTCAGAAGACGAAGCTTGCGGCCCAGATGAAGAAGCACTTCGGAAGCCTGAAAGGCAAGACCATCGGACTGTGGGGTCTCGCGTTCAAGCCGCGCACGGACGACATGCGAGACGCGCCGGCGATCCCACTGGTCGAAGCCCTGCTGTCCGCCGGAGCGTCGGTACAGGCCTTCGATCCTGAGGCCATGCGCATCGCGAAAGGTATCTTCGGTTCCAAAATCACCTACGCGTCCAACGCGTACGATGCCGTGAAAGGTGTCGACGCGCTCGCCATCGTCACGGAGTGGAACGAATTTCGTCGGCCCGATTTTGCGAGGATGCGATCGCTCATGCGAGCACCCGTCGTGTTCGACGGGCGCAATCTCTTCGCACACCCGCAGATGAAACAGAACGGCTTCACCTATTACTCCATTGGGCGTAGCTGAGCCGACCACCGTCATGGTTACCGGTGGCGCGGGCTACATCGGGAGCCACGCCGCCAAGGCCCTCGGCAAGGCGGGGCACCGCGTCGTGATCTACGACAACCTGTCGGCCGGACATCGCGAGGCCGCACTCGGTGCGCCGCTGATCGAAGGCGATACGGCGGATGTGGACACTGTGCGGCGTGCCATCCGCGATAGCGGGGCCACGGCGGTGATGCACTTCGCCGCGTGGCTGTCGGTGCCTGATTCCGTGCGGGATCCTGCGGGCTACTACCGTAACAACGTGACGGGAACGATCGGCGTACTGGCGGCGATGGCGGCGGAAGGCTGTCGGCAGTTCGTGTTCTCGTCAACATGCGCCGTCTACGGCGAGCCGGTCGAGACGCCAATCACTGAAGCGCATCCCACAGCTCCGGTGAACGCGTATGGCCAGACCAAGCTGGCGATCGAACACGCGTTGCCGCACTTCGAGCGCGCCTATGGGATCCGGTCGATCAGGTTGCGCTACTTCAACGCGGCGGGTGCGGATCCGGAAGGCGAACTGGGAGAAGATCACGCGCCAGAGATTCACGTGATTCCACGTGCGATCGAAGCGGCTCGTGGCGGCACTCCGATCGACATCTTCGGCGAGGACTACCCGACACCTGACGGTACCTGCCTTCGCGACTACATCCACGTCACCGACCTGGCGGATGCGCACCTGCGCGCGCTCGGATGGCTGCAGGCCGGCGGCGCATCCGGCACCTACAACGCCGGCACGGAGCGTCCGTCGTCCGTGAAGGACGTGATCGCCGCCGTCGAGCGCGCAACAGGACTTCCCGTCACGCGGCGGTCGGCCCCTCGCCGCGCCGGGGATCCGTCGGTTCTGTATGCGTCCGCCGCTCGGATTCGGCGAGATCTCGGGTGGGTTGCCCAGCGGCCCGATCTGGATACCATCGTCGCTGACGCCTGGCGCTGGCACGCCAAGCGTCCGCACGGCTTTGGGAGGGGAAACCGCTGAGGAGGGAATCGCATAGGATGGCGGCGTGACGTCGCTCTACCGGCTCTTGCGTTACTCGCGCGCCTATCGTGGGCGGCTGGTCGGCGCTGGGCTGGCGATGGCGGTTTACGGCGCCGGCACTGCGGGTGTGGCTGCGCTTATCCGGCCGATCTTCGACGAAGTCCTGCCGACGCGGCACAACCTGCTGCCGATCATCCTTGCGATCCTGGCGGTCTATTTCCTCAAAGGTCTGGGGGCGTACCTGTCGTCGTTTCTGATGGCTGACGTCGGCCAACGCGTTGTCCACGATCTCCGCAACGAGTTGTTCAGGCACATGCTCGGTCAGTCCGCAGCCTTCTTCTCGCTGCAGACGACCGGACGGCTGATGTCGAGAATCACCAACGACGTCGGTCAATTGCAGCGCGCGGTCTCTGAGACGATCGGCGATCTCGCGCGTGAAACGTTGTCGATGGTGTTCTTCACCGGCGTCCTCGTGTACTACGACGCGAGGCTTGCACTCGTCTGCTTTACGGGTGCGCCGCTGGTTCTGTATCCGCTCGCCAAGTTCGGCCGCCGGGTGCGACGCACGAGTCGTCGCAGTCAGGAAGCGCTCGAGCACATGTCTCATGTCAGCGCCGAGGCGTTCACGGGTCACCGGATCGTGAAGGCGTTCGGGGCAGAGTCCAGGGAAGCGGTGAAGTTCCACGACGCGTCCTATCGCTTCTACCGAACGAGCATGCGCGTCACCAGCGTTCTGTCCCTGCTGCCGCCGCTCATGGAGCTCGTTGGTGGCGTGGCTTTCGTACTGGCGCTCTGGTACGGCAGTCAGGAGATTGCATCGGGCCGATTGACGACCGGCGAGTTCGTGACGTTCATCACCGTGCTCTTCATGATGTACGGCCCGGCGCGCAAACTCAGTCGCGTCAACGCCGATCTTCAACAGGCCACTGCGGCCGCCGACCGTGTCTTCGAGATTCTCGATACCCACAGCGAGGTTCGCGATCGAGCGGACGCGACGACGATGGCCCCGTTCGCGCGAGAGATTGAGTTCCGCGATGTGCGTTTCTCGTACGACGGAGTTGAGCTGCCAACGTTGAAGGGCGTCTCCTTTACGGTTCGGGCCAGCCAGACGCTGGCTATCGTCGGACGAAGCGGCGCCGGCAAGACGACGCTGGTGAATCTCGTGCCGCGGTTTTACGACCCCACCGGAGGCGCCATCCTGATCGACGGCGTGGATACGCGACAGCTCACGCTGGCCTCCCTCAGGTCGCAGATCGGGATCGTGACGCAGGAGACCGTTCTCTTTGACGATACCGTCGCGAACAACATTGCCTACGGGCGTCCGCAGGCGGCGCGAGCGGAGATCGAGGCGGCAGCCAGAGCCGCACACGCGCACGAGTTCATCGTCGGTCTCGACAACGGCTACGACACGATGATTGGCGAGCGCGGCCAGCGTCTATCTGGTGGCCAGCGCCAGCGGCTGGCAATCGCGCGCGCCATCCTGCGCGATTCGCCGATCCTGATCCTGGACGAAGCGACGTCGGCGCTCGACGCCGAATCGGAGGCGCTCGTGCAGGATGCGTTGTCGACACTGATGTTGAACCGGACGTCGTTCGTCATTGCCCACAGGCTGTCGACGGTGCGGCGGGCGGACGGAATTGTCGTGCTCGAAAAGGGCCGCATCGTGGAGACAGGGACGCACGATGAATTGCTCGCCCGCGGTGGGGCCTATGCGAAACTCTACGAGTTGCAACTACAAGAGGAGCCGGTGGAGCAGTAAGACGCTGGCGGTAGGCAGTAGGCGGTAGGCAGTTCACAGTTTACAGAGAGCAGAGTCCAGAGTCGATGATCAAGTCCATGACCGGTTTCGCATCGCTGACGCACGAGGACGAGCGTGCGACGATCGCCGTGACCGTGCGAGCGGTCAACCACCGGTTTCTCGATCTTCAGCTGCGTGTGCCGCACGCTTTCGGCGATGTCGAGCCGCGACTGCGAACGTTGCTTCAGAAGCGCCTTTCGCGCGGGCGCGTGGAAGTCGGCATCTCTGTTCAAGTGCGCGATCTCAGCGTCCCGACTGTTGAATTGAACATGGACGTGGCGCATGCGCTGTCGGCCGCGATCGAACAAGCGCGGTCGCAGGGGCTTGTCTCGGGCACGCTCAGTCCGGGCGATCTGCTCCGTCTTCCGCAGGCGATCGCAGTTCGTGAGCGCTCCATCGACGCCGACCCCGCGCTCGAAGCGCGCATCGCCGTGAGCATCGAGGCCGCAGTCGAGCAGGCGCTGGCCGATCTGGATGGCATGCGCGTACGCGAGGGCACGCATCTGGCGACCGACCTCGACGCGCGGCGTCAGACGCTGGTCGACCTGATCGAACATCTCCGGCTTGCAGCGGACCACGGACGCAACGCGCTCGAGACCCGGCTGCGCGAGCGCATCGACGAGTTGAGGATGGAACTGCCGGTCGATCACGCGATGATCGCGCAAGAGATCGTGCGCGCCGCGGCGCGATCCGATATCTCGGAAGAGGTGACGCGGTTTCGCGCGCACCTGGCCCATTGGCGCGCGCTGACCGATACCGTTGAGCCCTGCGGGCGGAAGCTCGACTTCCTGCTGCAGGAGATGAACCGCGAGATCAACACCATCGGCTCAAAGGCCGACGGCATCCATGTGTCAGAGCTGATCATCAACGCGAAGGCCGAACTCGAGCGCATGCGGGAGCAGGTCCAGAATGTCGAGTAGCCCGGTGGAGCGACGCACCACTCGGGGACAGCTCTTCATCGTGTCCGCCCCCTCGGGGACCGGCAAAACCACGCTGGTGGAACGGCTCGTTCAATGCCTGCCGGGCCTGCGAATGTCACGGTCTTACACGTCCCGGCCGGCCCGGATGGGTGAGCAGGACGGGGTCGACTATAATTTCATTACACGCGAGCGGTTCGACGTGATGGTCCGCGAGGGCCAGTTTCTCGAATGGGCGGACGTGTTCGGGAACTACTACGGGACGTCCGTCGCGGATACCGAAGCCATGCTCGCCCGTGGCGAAGACGTTGTCCTGGTCATCGATGTGCAGGGTGCTCGCCAGGTCAGGTCGCGTGGGATCGAGACCATCGATATTTTCGTGTTGCCTCCCTCGGCCGCAGTGCTCGAGCAGCGCCTGCGCGGCCGCAGCAAGGACAGCGAAGAGCAGATTCGGCGACGGCTTCAGGTTGCGAGCGCAGAGGTAGACGAGTATTCACAGTACCAGTACGTCGTGGTGAACGACGAGATCGAGGCGGCTGTTGGCCGCCTGCAGTCAATCGTAGGAGCCGAACGGGCGCGCGTGAAGCGCGTGCGCGAGGATGCGGAAGCCATCATAGGAACGTTTCATTCATGAAGACCACACCGAAAGAGAATCGATTCGAGTTCGTCGTGATTGCCAGCGCGCGTGCGCGCCAGCTGTTGAAAGGCGCTGAACCGCGCGAGGCGGGTGAGAAGAAGGTGACCATCGCGCAGCGCGAAGTGCTGCGGCGCAAGGTCGTCAAGCTGGAAGAGAGCGTTTCTTAACTCCCAACTTCCAAGGGCCCAATTCCCAAGAAGCTCCGCTAGAGGACTGGAGCTACGTGGGGTGTTGGGAGTTGGGAGTTGGCCTTTGGGAGTTGAGTGAAGATGTCTCTGATCGCGCTCGGAGTCACTGGCGGCATCGGCGCCTACAAGGCCGTCGAAGTGTGCCGTGGACTCCAGAAGCGTGGCCACGATGTCGTCGCCGTGATGACACGCTCTGCGACGCGCTTCGTGGGTCCCGTCACCTTCGAGGCCATCACACGGCGGCCGGTGATCACGTCACAGTGGCGGCCGGGTATGAATGCGGACATCGAGCACATCGCTATCGCCGACGGCATCGACCTCCTGCTCGTCGCGCCGTGCACGGCCAACGTCATCGGCAAGTTCGCCAACGGGATCGCCGACGATTTCCTGAGTTCCCTCTACCTCGCCACGAAGGCGCCAGTGATGCTGGCGCCCGCGATGAACTCCAACATGCTCGCGCATGACGCGGTGCAGCGGAACCTGCAGACGCTGTCAGCTCGCGGCGTGCGGTTCGTCGAACCCGGCGAGGGGTACCTCGCGTGCGGCTGGATCGGGAAGGGCCGGCTCGCGGAGCCTGACGCCATCGTGGACGCTGCATGTGCGCGGCTGTCCCCGCCCGACTCGATTCTTCGCGGCCGGCACGTCCTCGTGTCCGCAGGCCCTACCTACGAGGACATCGACCCGGTTCGCTATCTGGGCAATCGATCGAGCGGCAGGATGGGATTCGCGCTGGCGGCTGAGGCGCGGCAGCGCGGTGCACGCGTGACTGTCGTCGCCGGACCAACTCGCGTGAAGCCACCGTCCGTTGATGAGGTTGTGCGCGTCCGTAGCGCGGCGGAGATGCACGAGGCGATCATGGCTGCTGCCTCGTCCGCCGACGTGGTGATCATGGCCGCCGCGGTTGCCGACTTCACGCCGGCGTCGCCAGCGTCCGGAAAGGTCGCGAAGTCCGAGGGCCCTCTCACGTTGACACTCAATCGCACGAGGGACATCCTCGCGGATCTCGGTGCCCGGCGAGCGTCCGCCGATGGACGTGGCCCGTTGCTCGTCGGATTCGCCGCCGAAACGGACGACCTGCTGGGGAAGGCACGCGAGAAGCGTACGCGCAAGGGCGTCGATCTGATCGTGGCGAACGATGTCTCGCAACCCGATCGTGGCTTCGACGTTGACACCAACGCCGTCACGCTGGTCAGTCAGGACGACGAAGAGTCGATCTCGCTACAGAGCAAGGATCGCGTCGCGGGCGCCATTCTCGATCGTGTCGAACGCCTGCTGCGGGCTCGCACTTCGGCGACCGTGCTCCGCTAATCACCGTGAACGACGATCTGCGTGCCCATCTCGAGTTCTTTGGTGAGCTCGGTGTCGATGGTGTGCGTCTCGAGCCGGAGTGGCGCATGCGTGCCGAACGGCGAGTCGCGGAGTCCTCGCCAGCTGAGCCCGATGAGCCAGCGGAACCCGTCGAGACCGACGAGGTAAAGCCCTCCATGGAACCGGTCCCTCCCGCCGTTCAACCGGCCACGGTCTTCGGATCGCAGGCAGAAGCGCTCGAGGCGCTGCGCGTCGAGATCGGTCCAGACTGTCGTCTCTGCAAGCTCCACACGCTCGGCCGCACGCAGGTCGTCTTTGGAGTCGGGAACCCGAACGCCGATCTGATGTTCGTCGGTGAGGCGCCCGGCGCCGACGAAGACATTCAAGGCGAGCCGTTCGTCGGGCGCGCGGGCCAGCTGCTCACGAAGATCATCGAAGCCATCGGCATGAAGCGCAGCGACGTCTACATCGCCAACGTGATCAAGTGTCGTCCGCCCGGGAATCGCAATCCTGAACCGGACGAAGTCGAGCGCTGCGAGCCATTTCTGTTTCAGCAGATCGACATGGTGAAGCCAAAGGTGATCGTCGCGCTGGGCAAGTTTGCCGCGCAGTCGTTGCTCAAAACGACCGACCCAATCACCAGGCTGCGCGGCCGCGAGTACAAATTCCGATCGGCGATCCTGATGCCGACGTTTCATCCCGCGTATCTGCTGCGCAACCCGTCCTCGAAGCGAGAGGTGTGGGAGGATATGAAACGAGGTCAGCGCCGATCCTGTCAGAAACTCAGTAGATCTGATTACGTTGCGCCTTAGTATCCGTCGCAGTCCCAGTTCCGTTCCTTGATCTCCTCACCTATCGCGTTCCTGACGGCATGCCGATTCCGGCAGTCGGCGCGCGTGTGCGAGTGCCCGTCGGCACGCGCATCCTCACCGGCTGCATCGTCGAATACCCCGCCGACGCGCCAGGCGAGCTGAAAGATGTGATCGAGGTGCTCGACCAGGAACCGCTGCTGCCGGCGGACGTGGTCGCGTTGTGTCGATGGGTGGCTGACTACTACCTGGCTGGAGTCGGCGATGCGATCGCCGCTGCAATGCCGCCGGGAGCCAAGCGAAAGGCGACGTCGTTCAAGACGATGCGCGTGGCGACGCTGACGACGCTGGGGTCGGATACGGTGAGTGGAGGCGAGACCCAAGGGCTCACCGCGAAGCAGCGGCAAGCGCTGGACGTCTTGTCGGGCAGCTCCACGGGACTGCCGCTCTCGGAGCTTCGCGATCGGGGGATCTCCACCGATGTGGTCGGTCGGCTCGCCGCTCGCGGGCTCGTGCTGCTGAGGGCCGAGGCCGCCGAGCGCGATCCGTTCGAGCGCGCCGCGATGGCTGACGTGAAGCCTTCCGAATCGCGTGTGCTCACAGCGGAACAGACCGCCGCCTTCGAGCAACTCGCCGCACTTGCCGATACGCGTGACTTCCGTGTGGCGCTGCTCCATGGCGTCACGGGCAGCGGAAAGACTGAGATTTACCTTCGGCTCGCCGATCGCGTGCGGAAGGCCGGACGTCAGACGCTGCTCATGGTCCCGGAGATCGCGCTCACTCCTTCAGTGGCCGCGCTCTTTCGCGGCGCGTTCGGCGATCGCGTCGCTATTCAGCACAGCGGCCTCTCGGACGGTGAGCGCCACGATCAATGGCACCGCATCCGTCGTGGTGATGTGGATGTCGTCGTCGGCACGAGATCGGCGGTGTTCGCGCCGCTGACGCGCGTCGGCGTCATCGTTGTCGACGAAGAGCACGATACGTCCTACAAACAGGAGGAAGCGCCTCGGTACCACGGCCGCGATGTCGCCATCGTGCGTGGCCGGGAAGAAAAGGCACTCGTCGTGCTGGGCTCGGCCACTCCGTCGATGGAGAGCTATCAGCACGCTCTGTCAGGGAAGTACGCGAAAGCGACTCTGGAGCGGCGTGTGCTGGATCGACCGCTCGCATCTGTTCGCCTGGTCAACATGCGCGAGGAATACGCAGACCAGGGTCCAGATGTCGTAATTTCTCGCGCGCTTGCGGCAGCGGTTGACGAGCGGCTGCAACGACGCGAGCAGGTGCTGGTGCTTCTCAATCGCCGCGGCTACGCGACCGCTGTCTTCTGCCGCCAATGCGGCGATGCCTTTGAGTGCCCGAATTGCACGATCTCGTTGACCGTACATACCGCCCGTCAGGGATGGCGGGCGCGGTGTCATTACTGCAACTACTCGCTGACGGTGCCACAGACCTGCCGGAAGTGCGCGGCGCCGTATCTCGAACACGTTGGTTTCGGCACCGAGAAGGTCGAACAGCATCTGCGCGACCGGTTTCCGGCGGCGCGCATCGGCCGGATCGATCGCGACTCGGTTCGACGGAAGGGCGCTCTCGCCTCGCTGCTCTCCCGCTTCGCTGCCGGCGAACTCGACGTGCTCGTCGGGACGCAGATGATCGCCAAGGGGCACGACTTCCCGCGCGTCACGCTCGTAGGTGTGATCTCGGCCGACGTCGGGCTTGGCGTGGCCGACTTCCGTGCTGGCGAGCGCACGTTCCAACTGCTCACGCAGGTGGCGGGTCGTGCGGGCCGTGGTGAGCGCGCGGGCGAGGCGGTCGTGCAGACGCTTTACCCCGAGCACTACAGCATCCAGCTCGCGTGCCGGCAGGATTACGCCGCGTTCTTCGAACGCGAGGTCGCGTTTCGGCGCGGCATGCGATATCCCCCGACCGTCGCGCTCGTCAACGTCGTCGTTCGTGGCCGATCGTTCGAAGAGGCGATGGGAGCGGCGAATGATGTCGTGCAACGGTTGAAACCGTCGATGGCGTCTGGCGGCTTCATCATTCTTGGCCCGGCTCCCGCGCCACTCGTTCGCCTGCGAGGAGAGCACCGAGTGCAGTTCTTCCTCAAGGGGGCAAAGCGCGCCGACATGCGCAACGCGCTCAAGGCGATGTTGATTGAGATGCCTGACGTACGGCGGCGGATGACGATCGATGTCGATCCGTTGAATGTGTTGTGAGAGCGCGTCTCAGCGCGTCGCGACGGAGAGATCGACGATCTGCAACGGGACCGGCGCAAAGCAGATCACGAAGACGACGACGCCGAACGCCGCGACCCACATGCGCGTCGGATCCAGAGGCACGTGTTCGTCGTTTGTCGACGGATGTCGTGGCCCGAGGAGGCCGAGCATTGCGATCATCAGCACCGTCCACAGCATCCAGGAGCTCGAGAAGAACGACAGCCCGGCGAGGCACGCGATCGTCATGTAGCTGATCGTCGTGCTGTGACGGCCGAGTGCCGAGTAGCAGATGTGGCCGCCGTCGGTCTGGCCCACCGGAAACAGATTGAGTGTGGTCGCGAGCATGCCGAACCACGCTGCGAATGCAACCGGATGCATGCTCACCGTGTAGCCATCGGGCACCGACCCGAACGTCAACCACGTTGCGGCTTTGAACAGCAATGGTTCACCCAGCTCGAACAGCGTGCCGTCGAAGTCTTTCGGCATCTGCACAACCTGGGACATGTACATCCCGATCATCAGAACCGGGACGAGGACGACGAATCCGGCCAGCGGTCCCGCGATACCGATGTCGAAGAGCGCTCGCTTGGTCGGAATCTGCTGGCGTATCCGGATGAACGCGCCAAGCGTGCCGCTCAGCACGATTGGTGGAACCGGGAGAAAATAGGGAAGCGAGGCGTCGACGCCGTAGTAACGGCACGCATAGTAGTGCCCGAACTCGTGCGCGCCCAGGATGGCCAGGATCGACACGCTATACCAGAGCCCTCGTACGATGAGCTCCCAGAACGAGAACGGCAATTCGACCGCCGTCCTGAAGCCCAGATAGAAGCTGGCGTACCGATCGGCGCCGACGAGCGTTGTGGTGGCAACGGTCAGGAGAAACAGGACCACGTGCCGCCAGACACGTTCCGGCGGGCGGGAGGCAGGCATGACGTAGGGGTACGCGCGAGAAGACAGCTCCGCCTCGTCGCGGATTTCGGGGAGCTCGGAGCGAAATGGAGAGCCCATGCGGGCGTGTTATCCGATATTCTGCAGGTCTTTACCGGGCTTGAAGCGGATCGTCCGACCGGGTGGGATGCGTACTTCCTTCCCCGTTCGTGGGTTCCGTCCGATGCCTCGCTTGCGCGGTTTCACCTGGAAGACGCCAAAGCCACGCAGCTCGATGCGGTCACCACGCTGCATCGACAAACGCATCGCGTCGAACACGGCATCGACTGCTACCTCGGCTTTGACCTTGGTGATGTCCGCGATCTTCGAAACCTCGTTGACGATGTCGACCTTGATCATGCGTGAGCGCCTCTCACTGAAAACACTGTAACTACTATAAAAATAATCACTTAGCCTGTCAACAATCGCCAAAAACGTGCCCGGATCCCTCCCTTCTGTCGTGCTGGTCGGCCGTCCCAACGTGGGCAAATCGACCTTGTTCAATCGCGTCACGCGCATGCGCCGCGCAATCGTGACGTCGATTCCGGGCACCACCAGGGATGTCCTTGCGCAGCCGGTGGAGTGGGAAGGTACGCGGTTCGAGCTCACCGACACAGGCGGGATGTTCGGCGCGAGCGAAGATCCGCTGCACGAACTGGTGCTGGAACGCGGCCGACGAGCGATCGGTGACGCCGATCTCCTTGTGCTCGTTGTGGATGGCCGTGAAGGACTTGTCGGCGGCGATCGCGAGATCGCTCAGGTTATTCGCGAGGCGGGGAAGCCGGCGCTGCTCGCGATCAACAAGCTCGATGACAAGCGCGCGCGCAGCGGCGCACTGGAAATGTATCAACTCGGATTCGATCCGGTTTTCGAGATCGCAGCCGAACATGGTGACGGCGTCGGCGACCTGCTCGACGCGATCGTGCGCGCGCTGCCCGCATCGGGATCCATCGTCGGCACTGAAGCCCTCTGAGGTCGCGGTCGCGATCGTCGGGCGCCCAAATGCAGGCAAGTCCTCGCTGGTCAATCGGTTGCTTCGTGAGGAGCGGATGATCGTGAGCGAGATGCCTGGGACGACTCGCGATGCCGTTGACACGATGCTCACGTGGCATCGCCGGCTGTTTCAGGATCGTCGATACAGCAGGGATCCGCCGCGCGGGACGCGTCAGGGACGGTTGCGGTCGGCAGGATGGCGCGGGGGAACCAGACGCTCTTGACCAGCCCGCCGTTGTCGGCGATCGATACCGGTCGACATTTCCAGCCGAGTTCGCGAAGAACGTCCACGCCAGCAGGCCCAGCATCAGATAGAACACGAAGCCTTCCGACCCCGCACGCGCGTAGATCTTCGTGAAAGCGACGGTGTAGACGACGGCCATCAGCAGCGGGTTGGCGAGCGACCAGAGGAAGCCGACGACCGAGCCGCGGCGCTGCAGCTTCAGGTCCTTGAGCACGAGGTTGCGGAGGAGATAGCGGGTCCTGCCGCAGGCCGACGAGGGTTCGCCGAATCGACGGCGCGTCGGCCGCGCGGTTCACCATCGCGCTCACGGCCGGATCACCGACCCTGAACCTGACGGAGCGCGGGGACCGGTCCGATGTCTTCGAGCGCAAATCGCATCGTTCGGATCGTGACGCCATGCTCGCGGCAGACCGCTGCCACCTCGGCGAGCCGCATCCGGTCGATCGCTTTGATGCTCACCAGGAGCTCGGTGATGTTGTGCGCAGCGAGCAGCGCCGGCAGAGTTGTCGAACGTGCCGAGGACCGGCACACCCTCGACGTGCAGCCGGCGCTTCGTCGCGTCGTCGTCGACGAAGCCGACCGGAAGGAGCGCGAAGGTGCGATCCTCGAGCAGCGCGTGCACGAGCAGCCGGCCACCGCCTCCCGCGCCGTGAATGAGGACCCGCCGGCCGCCGCCGCGCCGCGTGCGCAGGTTGCCGAGTCGAGTGAGGTGATGAGCAGCCGTGTCCCGAGGACCAGGAATATCAACAGGGCTGTCGATGACGAACACCAGGCGCGAGAAGCCGACGAACTGGTACATGTAGAGTATCAGCAGCGCCGATCCGGCGAAGCCGATCGCGATGCCCTTCAGGATGCCGACGATCTTCGGCGCGCCGAAGTTGCGCCAGACTTGCCGGTACTTGCCCGCCACGGCCAGCCCGCCGAGCTGACACGCCAGCACGAGCGGAAACGACGTGGCGAAGTGCGGAAGGAAATGCGTGAAGGACTCGCCCTCGAAGCGGAATCGGAACGCCGCGTAGTAGGCCAGCGCCAGGAGCGCGAGATCGAGCAGGACTTCGAACGTGCGGTTCTGGTACGCCACGTCCGACACCAGCGGGGGCGCCGGACGATCGGCCTCGACCGCGTGCGCCTCGACGTGGCCGAGCACGATGCCGATCGCGGCGAGCAGCAGCAGATAGAGGGCGATGAGCAGGGCGGCGTAGCTCACGTCGGCGTGTTGCAGGCTCAACGCGATGAAGCCTCCGAGCGCGGCGAGCATGTACAGGCCGAGTACTGCGCGCCGCGCGTCGATGCCCATCGCGACTAGGCGATGCGAGAGATGGTCGCGGCCGCCGAGAAGCGGGCTGCGGCCCGCCAGCCGGCGAGTCACGCTAACGAACGCCGTGTCGAAAATGGGGACCAGCAGGATGAACAAGGGGATCGCCGCCACCGGGACGACGCCGGCCTTGAGCTCGGGTGCGGCGAGCAGCGCCGCGCCACCGAGGAATGCGCCGAGGAAGAGGCTGCCGCTGTCTCCCATGAAGATCGAGGCGGGCCGGGCGTTATAGATGAGGAATCCCAGCGAGGCGCCGACGAACGCGGAGACGGCTAGGGTTAGCGGCATCCCGCCACCGGACGCCAGCGCCGACAGGAAGAACATGCCAGCGATCGCGGCGATGCCCGCCGAGAGGCCGTCGATGTTGTCGAGCAGGTTGAACGCGTTGGTAATCCCGACGATCCAGACGAGCGACAGCAGCCCGTCGACCGGTGCGATGCCCGTGATGTGCGCGGGCGGCATCAGAAACACGACGACCGCGGCGATGATGGTCTGGACGACGAGCTTGGTCGTGGCCGCGAGGTGGACGAGATCGTCGATCGCCCCGAGCGCGAACATCAATCCGGCGCCGACGAGCAACGGCAACAGCGGCTGGAGGGGCGTGGCGAGGAGCGTCGCGCCAAAAAGGCGGCGGCGATCGCATAGCCGCCGAGCACGGGGATCGGATCGGGATGCCACCGGTCGCGTTGTGGCTTGGCCAGGAATCCGCCCCGGTGGGCCAGCAGGCGCACAAGCGGAGTAACGCCACCGAGAGCGCGAAGCTTCGAGAAACGTCAAAAGGGTGGGCGTTACTTTCACGAGTTGCGGAGCCGTCGGACGTTCGAAGACGCTCAGGTACCCTTGAGTGGCATTGAGAGAATACACCAAACCGTCGCACGAAACCCACACCAAAAAGGCCCGCGAATCCCTCGCCGGCCGCTATACTAATGATCGAGACATGCCATCGACAGCGCTGCGCTTTCGCCAGAAGAATTCGGCGCCGGGTCTCCGATCGAGTGGTATCACACGATCGATCTGGGCCACGGCATCACGACGCCCGGACATACGATCTGGCGCCGATCGTCAAGCACTATGGGCTGCCCGAGCGCTCGAAGGGAGATCGGTCTCGATGTCGGGCCCGCACACGGATTCTTTACCTTCGAGTTCGAGCGCCGGGGCGCGGCGAGGGTCGTGACCGCGGAGTTGCCGAGCTGGGTCGAGCACGATGCCAGCCCGGTGCTGAAGGATGTGTTCGATAGTTATCAGATATCGCCCGACGACTATCATCGCGGCGCCTTCGGGTTCGCCATCAAGGCCCGCCGATCGCGGGTCGAGCGCCAGTTCTGCAACGTCTACGATCTGACCCCGGAGCGCGTCGGCGCCTACGACTTCGTCTTCTGCGCAAGCGTCCTCCTTCACTTGACCCACCCGCTCCGCGCGCTCTACGGACTGCGCCGAGTATGCACCGGCGAAGCGATTATCTGCACGGCCATCGATACCCACCTCCACGTCATGAACGAGGCACGCGCCTTGTTTATTGGGACGCCGACGGACCAGGCGTTCTGGTTCCCGACCATGACGTGCCTGGAGCACATGGCGCTCGCAGCGGGGTTGCGCACGTCGAGCGGGTATCGACGTTTTCGCTTCGCAGCGCGGACGGCCTTTTCGATACGCCGCATGGCACGTTACGGGCGTTCGTGAAGTAACAACTGCGCGAGTATGCAAGATTTTCCCTCGCCGATCCGACGGCTTCGGGGGCTGCCGTCCGTTCTCGTTGCTGCCCGGAGATTCCCCAACCTTACATTTCGTGCGCCTTTGCACCGTTTTTGAACAGCTGCAGGCTACGCTTCTGACGGTTTGTCCTCCGCGACGGACCGCCCCCTGGGCTGTTCCTCCGCGGATACCGGCCAGTGGCCGAGCTCGGGAGGGCACTGGCCAAGCTCTTGCAGCATCAGATACGCTTGGGTCCCTATTGATGAGGCGGTTAGTGTGTCTCGGCTGTCTGGTGTTTGGGCTGAGCGACACGCGCGCCGCGGCGCAGATCACCGTGACCCGCCATCCGGTGGCGCAAACGCGGTCGCGTCGGCAAACGACTTCGCCACCCAGGTTTTCCAGGACCCCTGGGACATGAACGAGCGGACCGATTCGGCTGGTGGCTCAACAGCGTGGACCAGCCGTGCCACGGCTTTTCGGGCTCAACTTCAGCGGCGGTCTCTTCAGGGGACGGTCGCGGCCGATCCCAATCTCTGGCTGCTCGAGACCAGCTTCCCGAACCTGCCGGCGATCGGCAAGAACGGCGACGCCTTTCTCATCAACGCCAACTTTTACCGCGTGGTAGCGGTCCGGATGCGCACCCGGCCGAGGCCAGGTACATGCTGTTCTCTGGTCCACGAACACCATGCACGACCCGCCGGGCCTCCAGACTTCGAAGTCGTTACGACGACGCCAGGCTGGCGCATCTATTTCGTCGATCTGGCGACCCTCGGCTCCTGAGCGGCGCCGAGCCGTGGAATGGCACCAAACGATCCCTGAGGCTCGACCCCGCGCAGGACAACGCGGCCGCCGGAGGTCAGATCGAGATTGACTGGGTGCGGCTCGTCGACAATCAGCCGGCCCTTTTCCGGAACATCACGTGGAACGGTTCGGGGGCGGTCAACATTCACCTCGACAACGATCAGAACGCGGGCAACGGGACCTTGGGCGCGGTGGCGCTGAGCGTGTCGGGCGGCACCCATTCCCTTTACGTCGGCGCCCTAGCCCCGGGGAACTATTACGTCGCGATCCAGCCCGCCGGGGGCGGCAACTTCGCGTACTCGTCCGGCTTCTACCAGGTCAACGCGCCGGCAACGCTCGCGGTCACGGCGCCGTCCGACGAGGGCAGCGCGGACGACTTCGCGACGACGCACCTCAACGACCCGTGGGACATGACGAGCCCGTCCGACATCGACCACACGATCAACCTCTCGAGCGCGGGCATCGCGACCGTTCCTGGCGCGAAACCGAGGCAGGCACGCCGCTCGGTAACATTACGACGTTGTTCGGGACGAGCACGCCCGGCGACTTTTCGAACCCGGCGCTCTGCGCGCAGTTCGCCAAGCCGGTCGTTTATCCGCTGCACCGCAACGTCCGCGGCGCGCTGCACCACATCGATCCGAACAAGTACCGCATCCTGACCGTCGAGATCGGGCTGCCCAACAAGCCGCGCGACCTTTGCGGCGGGTCGATCGTCCGCGTCGTCTGGCACGTTGCCGGCGAGACCAACGAAAGTTACAGCTGGGGCATCACGCTCAACAGCCGTGGCGGCGCGAACGTGCTCAGCCGCCTGAACTTCGACATGGCCGCGCTCCCCATCGACCCGGGAAGCCCGTCCCAGATCCGGCTGGGTCCCGGGTATCACAGCCGTTTCCCGGCATCTCGAGCTTCAGGATCGATCCGCACGAGTTCGCCAACCCGACCTCGTTCTACATCAAGCGCATCAAGCTCGCCGCGTTCGAGACGGCGCACACCAGCTACACGGTGCGATGGACGTCGAGCACGACCGGCGGCACGGTCCGTGTCTACTACGACACCGACAAGAGTCCGTCGGTCAAGACGCTCATCGGATCGACCAGCGCCTCGTCGGTGAACGGCAGCCTCAACTGGAACACCAGCAACCTGCCGCAGAATGCGCAGTACTACGTCTATGTCGAGTTCGACGACGGAACGAACGTCAACGGCGCCTACTCGAAGTGGCCGATTCGGATCGATCACTCGGGCGCGAGCACCGCGCGACTCGTGCTCAACCGGTCGCTGCTGAACTTCGGCATCACGGCCGGCACGGTCAAGACGCCGCAGCAGTTCCTGCGACTGTCGACGGTCAATGCGGCCGGCCGGTCAGCCGTGCTGGACGGCGACTTCCGACCTTGCTTTCTCGACGGTGAGCCCCACCTCGGGTTGTGGCGCCGCCACGCTGACGGTCAGCCTCGTCAACCAGACCTATCACGGTATCGGCGACTTCTCCGGTTACATCCGCATCACCTCGAACGGCGCCATCAACTCGCCCCAGTTCGTGCAGACGATCGTGCGCGTCCTCGGGGCCACGTCCGCGCCTTCTGGCGTGATCGACACGCCTGCCAACGGCGCAACGGTGACCGGCTCGGTCGCGGTCACGGGATGGGCGGTCGACGATGTGGGGATCTTGCGGGTCACGATCTGCCGGAGCCCGGTCGGCAGTGAGCAGGGCGGTCACCCCGCATGCGGCCCGAACCAGGTCTACCTCGGCGATGCCGTGATGATCGACGACGCCCGGCCGGACGTCGAGGCCATCGCCGGGACCTCTCCGTTCCAATATCGTTCGGGTTGGGGCTTCATGATCCTGACCAACATGTTGCCGAACCAGGGCAACGGCGCCTACACGCTCCACGCAAACGCCTTCGACCTCGATGGACGCTACGCGTTGCTCGGGTCCCGTGGCATCGTGGCGCTCAACTCGACGGCGACCGAGCCGTTCGGCGCCATCGATACGCCCGGACAGGGCGAGACGATCGGCGGCAGCTACGCGAATTTTGGATGGGTCTTGTCGCGGGTTCGCCGCGCGGATCCTCCAGGCGGCGGGACCGTCACGGTCTGGGTGGACGGCGTGGCCGTCGGCAGCCCGGGGGGATGGAATCAGCGCGCCGACCTGACCGCGTCTTTCCCCGGCTATCCCGGCATCAGCACCGCGCTCGGCGTGTACGGTCTCAACACGCTGGCCTACGCCAACGGGCTCCACACCATCGTCCTGGGTCGTCAGGGACAACGGCGGCGTAACGGCGGCATCGGGAGCCGCTTCTTCTCGATCTTCAATACCGGGGCGTCGCTGACCGAAGCGGCGATGCGTCCAACCGGACCCGATCTTGGGCGAAGGCTGAGCGACGTCGCCCTTCGAACTGGCGCCCCATTGAGCGATGCCCCGATCCTGATGCGCACGGGCTTCTCCCTGACCAGGCCGGCCGCGCCGGTGCGATCGGGGTTGGACGGACGCCGCCACGTGATTGCAACCGAGCGCGATCGCGTGGAGATCCGGCTGGCCCAGGGCCGGGCGCGGGATGAGTACGAGGGCTACCTCCTCGTCGGCGGTCACCTGCGCGAGCTGCCGAAGGGCTCGTCGTTCGATCCGGACCGCGGCAACTTCTACTGGCAGCCCGGCCTGGGCTTCATGGGCGACTACGACTTCGTGTTCGTTCGCACCGGCGCCGATGGCGCCCGCGAGCGCATCCCGGTTCGCGTGACGCTGCAGCCTGCGGCGACTCGATTCGCCTCAACGCTTTCGGGCCCGTGGGCGCGCGTCAGCTTCATGCACTGAAGCAACCTGCTCGATCGGTGCGACTGTTCGTACGTACCCATATACCTTTGCGCTGTCCAACCCGGTGAACTGGCGCGCGTCTCTGTGTTACCCTGTCGCCGAGCCTGCCATGCGGCAAGTGTTAATAGCAGTTGGATTGACGCTGCTTCTTTCTCCAGGACTACCCGTCCATACGCAGGTGGCCGTCACGGTGGAAGGGACCCTCACCGACGCGGGGACGAGCGCGCCCCTTGGCGGATCCAGCTTCACTGTGTCCATGTACGACTCCGCGGGTCAGGTTGTTCAATCGGCTTCACCAGACGGGTCAGGTCACTACCTTATCCAGCCACCAACACCGGACACCTACTTCGTGAAGGTCAGCCAGGCGCCGGGCTACGTCCCTGCATTGCACAACAACATCGCATGCATCGCCGCGGATTGCCCCGTGACGTCGGGGACGCCCGTGGTCCTCGCCTCCAGTTCGTCGGCCGTTGTCGACTTCGCGTTGGCGAAGGAGGGAATCTTCAGCGGCACCGTCCGCCGCGCGTCCGACGCGTCCGGTATCGGAGGCCTCCACGTGCACGTCTACAACGCGAGCACCAGCCTCGTGACGACCGGGACCACCTTCTCTCCCGTGACGACCGGCCTCGACGGAACCTATTCGGTGGGCGGCCTTGCGGCCGGGACCTACTTCGCGCGCGTGTCATTCGGATCCTCCTCACCAACAGGGGGTATCGACTTCATTCCGGAGCTCTACGGCGGACTGCCTTGTCCACGGCACGTGCCGGTCACTGACTGCCGCATTGCGTCCGGCACCCCGATCGTTGTGAACGCCGGGGCGACGACTTCTGGGATCGATTTGTCGCTGGACGCCGGTGCGACCATTTCAGGTGCGGTTGTGGCCGAGGACACGCTCGCTCCGCTGGCCAACGTGCCGGTGGCTGCGTTCGCCGGTGACGCGCAAGTCGCCGACACGGCAGGGTTTGGCACGGTTGGCACGGATGGCGCGGGCCAGTCCACGCTCCGTGGGCTGCCGCCGGGGACCTATCGTGTGCGGACGTTGCCGCGGCCTTCTCCGCCGAACAACTATGTCAATGAGTGGCACGACAACGTGTGCGTGGGTTGCCCCGGTACACCAGCCGGCATTGCGATCGGGTCGGGAGCCCATGTCACCGGCATCAACTTTTCACTGGCAACTGGCGGCGTGATTTCTGGTCGAGTCAACGTGTATGCCGGGCGGGGGCATCGCCGGTCCCGAGATTCATGCCTACACGGCCTCCGGCGTGCTGGTTCGTACGATTCAGGTTCCGACAAATGTTCTCGGATGCTCGTCGAGCGACTACACCATTGAAGGTCTGCCCACGGGGCAGTACTTTCTGCTCGCGCGGGATGTCCCGCAAGATCCCGTCAATATCCTGCTCCCCTCGGGCGGTGACTTGATCGATGAGGTGTACAACGATCTGGTCTGCGTGACATCGGACTGTGACGTGAGGCGTGGCACCCCCGTGCCCGTCACGGCCGGCTCGACAACCTCGGGTGTCGACTTTGCGCTGGTCAGAGGTGCATCGATCGACGTGTGGCCGACACCACCGCTCGCGATTTTCGATACCCGGGGCGTCGAGCTCGTCTCCGTGGTACGGCAGAACGCTGGTCCCCCCCTCATGCAGTTCGTGGGTCTGCCGCCGGGCACGTATTTCGCGAAGATACGAGACACGCTCCTTTTTGGGATTGCGTGCTCCGATTGTCCTCCAACGTCCGGCATGCCGATCCTGGTTCCGCCTGGCACTGCATTTCTCAGCGTGCCGCTTCCTGTGCCACCGAGTCAGCGCGTTTCAGGCACGGTCCGTAGCGTCGTTGGGAACACGCCCTTGAGCACGATCGCGGTCGAGCTGCACACCGATGCCGGGCGTCGCGCAGGGAACGCCGTCACCGACCTGTTCGGCAACTATTCGATCTCGTCTGTTGCGCCTGGCACCTACTTCCTGCGCACTGTCAACGATCGCGGCTTTGTGGACAGGCTGTATTCCAACGTCGAATGCGCGTCGTGCGACGTGCGGAACGGCACTCCAGTCGTTGTCGCGTCCGGCTCAGATGTTGCCGGCATCGATTTCACGCTTTCCGCCGGCGGCGTGCTATCGGGCAAAGCGATGGACGATACGGGCGTGGCGCTTGGCGATGTGCCGGTCTCGCTCTACACCGCAATTGGTGTTCTCGCGGGCAGGGTGACCTCCAGCTCGGACGGGCAGTTTCGCATCCAGTTGCCGGCGGGAAGCTATCGGGCGCGCGCGGAGGCCAGCCAGACGCACGCCGCGGAGTTGTTCAGCGCGCTGCCCTGTACCGAGCGGTGCCTGCGATCCGGCATCAGGCACGCCGATCGCTATCACGACTGGCGCGACGACCGCCGGTGTCAACTTCACCCTGGCGACGTGCACTGCCATGACGATATCGCCGACGCTGCTCGCATCGGGCGTCACCGGGCGTTCGTACCGGCAGGTGCTGTCGACGAGCGGCGGTTCGAGTCCGTTTGCGTTCCAGCTGACCACCGGCGTCTTGCCGTCGGGGCTGACGCTCAACTCCGCGAGCGGCGTGCTCTCCGGGACACCGGAAGTGTCAGGCAGGCATCTCTTCACGATCTCCGCCAGAGACGCCAACGCGTGCGCCACCGCGCGGACCTACACGCTGGACGTGCAGGATTGCGCGTTCGCGCTCTCGCCCTCGAGCGCGTTCGTACCCGCTTCAGGTGCGACCGTCGTCGTCTCGATCGCCGACGCATGCGGCTCTCAGACGGTCATGAGCGGCACTTCGTTCGTCAACGTCGAGTCGAATACGCCGGGGCAGATCGTACTGCTCGTCGATCCGAATTCCGCGTCCGCGCCCCGGATCGCGACGCTCACGATCGGCCGGCGAGTATTCACGCTGCGTCAGGCGGGCGTGGGATCGCAGCCGCCGTTCGGATCGCTCGATGTGCCGTTCGACGGGGCGCAGGTGAGCGGCGCGGTGGCGGTGGGCGGATGGGCGCTTGACGATCTCGAAGTGGCGCGCGTGCTCATCTATCGCGATGCCCAGAGTACCGAGCCACCCGGGATCGTTTTTCTGGGCACGGCGGTGTTCGTGCCGGAGGCGCGCCCGGATGTTCAGCGGGCGTATCCGACGGCACCGCTCAATCACCGCGCCGGTTTCGGGTTCATGATTCTGACGAACATGCTCCCGAACCAGGGCACCGGAGGATTCCGGATTCATGCCGTCGCGCAGGATGTCGAGGGCCGCGAGACCTTGCTCGGATCGCGCATGCTCTTTGGCCTGAACACCTCGGCGACGGAGCCCTTCGGCACGATCGATACGCCGGCACAAGGCGAGACGATCGCCGGCGCGAACTATCTGAACTGGGGCTGGGCGCTCACGCCGCAGCCGGGGATGATTCCCACGGATGGCTCGACGATCCAGGTCATCGTCGACGGGGCGCCGCTCGGCAACGTCACCTACAACCTGTTCAGGCCCGATGTGTCAGGCGCATTTCCGGGCCTGGCGAACACCGCCGGCCCTGTCGGCTATCGCGCCATCGACACGACCGGGCTTGCAGAAGGGCTCCACACCGTGTCGTGGGTGGTGACCGACACTCGGCCTGCGACGTCGGGCGTGGGCAGCCGGTACTTTACCGTGGCCAACTCCGCGGACGCCCAGCCGCCAGGGCAGGGAAGTGTCTCGAGCGGATCTCCGGCATCGAGTGAACGTCTGCCGGTTGGGGAGCCGCCTGCCGCAATGACGCAGGAGGCGGCGGCCGTGCCCATCGGCGTACCGGCCGCTCCCCACAGCCATCGTCGAGCGGCAAGTATCGACGTGTCGCCTCTGAGCGATGCCGAGGTCACTGTAGAGCGGGACGCCGGGGTAAAGCGCCGGCTCCGTGCCGGCAGCGACGGGGCGCGCGAGTTGACGGTCGCGCCAACAGAACGGCTCGAGCTCGGGCTGAAAGCGACATCGCGCGGCTGCGAGGGTACCTGGGCCGGCTACCTCGTCAAGGGCGGCGAGCTGAGCGACCTGCCAGTGGGCGCGTCGCTCGATTGGTCAGGCACATTCTACTGGCAGCCTGGGCCCGGCTTCGCCGGACAGTTTCCGCTGCTGTTCGTTCGCACCGACTGCCACGGAAACGTGGAGCGCCTTCCACTCCGCGTCACGATCCGGCACCGCTAGCTCATCGGACCGTCACCCGAACAAACTGCGCCGCGGAGAACGAGTTCGTGACCGTGCTGTGCGAGTACACGACGAGGTCGTAGGTCCCCGGCGCCAGTCCCGAGGCCGCCATGTTGTAGCCGCTCGGCCTGAAGCGCGAGCTTCCGAACGCGGCGGCAACATCCGGCCTCACGCCACCGAGAGCAGGCACGCCGACAAACACCGGAGGTCCACCTGTGATCGGATACGCCCAGACGTGGATGGTATCGACGCCGGTTCCGCTCGCAGCGGACGTGTCGATGGACCATCCTGCCAGGTGGAATGGCTGGTTCACCGTCGAGAAGTTCGCCGGACGATCGATCGCGAGAAGGGTACTCGAGACGATTGTGACGTCGACGGTCCGCACGATCCCGAACGTGCCCAGGGCGTCCACCCACCCGAACAGCCATAACTGATAGACGCCGGGCGGCAGGCCGGACACGACAAGGCCGAACCCGGACGGGGCGAACTGCGCCCCGAAGAAGGCGCCGACATCCGGACGGGTGCCGAAGTTGGGGACGCCGACAAACCGCGGCGCGGCGCCCGAACCGGGATTCGGAAATGCCCAGACGTGGATGGTGCTCATCCCGGTGCCGTTCGCTGCATTGGCATCAAACGCCCAGCCCGCCAGGACGAAGGGCTGCGACACTATCGAGCCCTGCGCGGGCAGATCGATGTTCAGAAGCGGATTGGGCCCCCGCACGGCTGGACTGACGCGGTGGACCACGCCACTGAAGCTGCAGAGATACATCTCTCCCGACGCGTCGACGCCGAAAGATGCAATGTTGCCGAGCGCGGCCGATCCGCCGAGCTCGGCGGTGTGTTCGAGGAGGCCGGATGCCGTGGCCTCACCGGTCGACGGATTGATGTTCAGCGCGAACGACCAGATGCGCCGGGAACCGAAATCCGCGAAAAAATAGCGTCCGCGGAAAGCCGCGCCGAGCGCCGATCCGCGATACACGATCCCGCCGGTGACGACCGTGCCGTCACCGCGGCCGTACTCGAAGATCGGATCGATCAGCGGGAGAAATGCCGGCTGACGATCGATGATGTTGTCCAGCGTGCCTTCGCGATTGCGCCAGCCGTAGTTCCGTCCGCCCCGTCCCGCAGGCTCGTAGTCGATTTCCTCGCGTGCGCTCTGACCGACATCGCCGATGACCATCGCGCCCGTACCGCCGTGCGCGGGATCGTCGAAGCTCCAGCGCCAGGGATTGCGCAGCCCGAAACTCCAGATCTCTCCGAGGTAACCAGGCCGACCGACGAACGGGTTGGTCGGAGGCACGGTGTAACCATCGGGGTCGCTGCCCGAGACGTCGATCCGCAGCATCTTACCCAGCAGGCTGCCCGGATTCTGCGCGAGGTGGTCGGGATCGTTGCCATTTCCGCCGTCCCCCATACCGATGTAGAGGAATCCATCGGGCCCGAACGCGAGGTTGCCGCCGTTGTGATTCGAAAACGGATGGAAGATGACCTGCTGGCCGTCAGGCCAGCGGAGGTCGAAGCGGGATCCCGCGTTGGCGATGAGCGGATTGCTCGATCGGAGAAACCTCGAGACGACGATATGGCCGGCAAGGTTGGTAAAGCAGACGTAGAACCGGCCGGATGATCCGTAGTTGGGCGGAAATGCCAGGCCGAGCAGCCCCTGCTCGCTGCCTGTAGCAACCAGCGTTGAGATATTCAGGAACAGCGTCGGGAGGACCGTGCCGTTCTGGACGACCTTGATGCGGCCTCCTTGCTCGACAACGTACTGGAGGGTCGCGTTGGAGGGATCCTGCACGAAGGCGACCGGGTTGGAAAGCCCGGATACGTAAACGGTCGATCGAAGCTGAGCGCTCGCCGGCGCCCCAATCAGCAGGACAGCCAGGCAAGCCGCGAAGAATCGGCGGTAGCCGAGCAGATTTGACATTCTTCTACGCTCCAACCTCTAGTATGTGCCTTCACTCGGGCACGGCGCCCCCGCCCGGTGCAAGTCGGGTGCCGCGATATTGCCTGGGGATCCCCGGGATTTGAGTAACGAACGTCCGCAGTTGCCGTTATAAGAGGAGGATCCCGGCAGTTCTGGTTGTCACTCGACCCAGGAAGGAAGCTGACGATGCGTGCACACGTTCGCGGTCTTGCCTTCGCCGCAGCGGTGGCAATTGGCGTGGTCTGGCTGACGAGCGATACCGCGCTTGGTCGTCAGGGTTGCGTGACCGGCTTCAGTCCGTCAACGCTGACCATCCCACCATCGGGGGCGACCCCTGCGAGTCCAGCCACCTTCACGGTCATCACCTCGTCGAGTTCCTGCGTGTGGATGTACGAGATACCCAGGTGCCAGGAAGCCCACCGTTCGGCGGTTTCCCAACCTGGCTGGGCTTTCCGTCGCAGATGGGCGGAACGGGCACGTCGACCGTCTCGTTCAGCAACGTCTTGCCAAACCATGATCAAGTCCCACGGCTTCTGACGCTCACTTTCGGCGGCCAGACCCTGCCGGTTACTCAGGCGGCCAATCCATGTCCGCTCTCTCTCTCGGCCGCGTCCCCGACGAACATGCCGGCCAATGGAGGAACCGGAAGCTTCACCGTGACTACCACCGGCACGTCCTGCTCGTACGTCGCGCTTCCCGATGCCGGCGTGACGATCGTTTCAGGAGGGAGTGGGAGCGCCTTTCCCGCCACCGTCACCTTCGCCGTCGAACCGAACACCGCGCAGGCTCCGACGACACGACGCATTTCCGTCTCGAGTCTAGGTGCGGGGGTTGGGTTTCTGGCCCCGTTCGTCGAAATTGCGCAGAACGGGCCACCTGTCGCGACCGACGCTCCAGTACGTGGCTTCGTGTTCGCCGTGCATCGTCCCGGCTCGGGATCGCCGCACGTTTCGTCGTCCGAACCTCTGCGCCTCACGAACGCCGAGAACCCGACGGCGTCGTGGACCGCGGCCACTTCGGTACCCTGGCTGGCCGTGTCTCCGTCGTCAGGTCCGAGTCCGTCGACTGCGACCATTTCGGTCGACGCGGCGGCCGCCGCGGTCCTGGCTCGTGGGACATACTCGGGCACCGTCAGGTTCGCCTCATCGATCGCGCCCGATTCCCCGAGAAGCCTGGCGGTCGGGCTGCGGATCACGGACGGGTCGTCCATGACCCAGGCGCCGATCGGCATCCTGGACATTCCGATTCATGGAGCGACGGGCCTGAGCGGCGCGGTGCCGGTCGGTGGCTGGGCCGCGGACGATGTCGGGATCAGCCGAGTGCTGATTTTCCGCGACGCTGTAGGCGGAGAGCCGCCGGGAGAGATCTTCGTCGGGGATGGGACTCGCGTACGGGGCGCGCGGCCGGATGTCGTGGCCGCGTCGCACACATTCAATCCGGGCGTGACGAGTGCGGGATGGGGCCTGATGGTGTTGTCCAACGTGCTTCCCAACGGCGGAAACGGCACGTTCACCCTGTCGGCGTATGCCGACGATGTCGAAGGGCATCGAACGCTCCTCGGACGCAAGACCGTCACGTTCGACAATACGGGATCGCCATTTCCCTTCGGGACGATAGACCATCCGGATCAGGGCGCGACCATCTCCGGGATCTACAACAACCAGGGCTGGGTGCTCGCGCAACCCGGACGATCGATTCCGTTCGACGGCTCCACGATCCGGTTGTTCCTCGACGGCGCCGAACAGCCGCACGTGGCCGGGTACGGGTTCGCGCGGCCAGACGTCGCGGCGTTGTTTCCGTTTCCCACCTACCTAAACAGCAACGGGCCGGCGGCGCAGTTCACGTTCGATACGACGACGTTAGCCGACGGGCTGCACACGATTGTCTGGGCCGTCGCCGACGACCTTGGAGTCGTCCAGGGCATCGGCAGCCGGTTCGTGAACATCCAGAACGGTGGCGCGAGTCAGGTTACGGCGTCTGCGACGCTCGAAGCGCGGAGCGCTGCCGACGTGCGTGCGGTGCCGCAGGCGACGGCCCTCCTGTGGGAACGCCTTGGCCTCGAGCCGGGGAGGTGGGCGCTGCGGTTCGCGGGCGACGCGACGCAGGAGATCCGGCAGAACCGCGGCGAGCGCGTGGAGGTCGCGCTCGACACCTGGTGGTGGTCGGAGGGATGCGGCCCGTATGCCGGGTACCTCTTGACGGGCGACGTGGCTGGTCCGCTGCCGCCCGGGGCGTCGATTGACGGAGACGAGGGGGTCTTCCGGTGGCTGCCGCCGATCGAGTTTGCGGGCACCTACGAGTTCGTGTTCATCCGTCAGGCGTGCGGCGGCCGTGAAGAACGCATTCCGCTTCGCGTGGTGCTCGGGACGAAATGAGGCCGGGACACTAGACTAGAAGCTATCTCACAACAGCGCGAACGAGCGGCAGCGAGTGAGCCTGGCGAGCGGCGCGGGGCGCCGGGGTCCCCGCGAGCGAGCCAGTAGGGGAGTCCGAGGGGCGAAGCCCCTCGGAAAGACTAGGTAATTTGAGTTCGGCCCGCCAAGCTGGCAGAATACAGCTCTCCCCAAAATGTCTGCGGCGTCGCGCGGATCTCACGCGAGAATCCATCACGTCCGAGGATTTCAAACATGCGCAAGTTCCTCACGCTTTTCCTTCTGTCGAGCTTTGCGCTCGTGTCGCAGCCGCTGCTGGCATCCACCATCGTCTATCGCACCGACGCCGAGCTCATCGCACTCTCGGAGCGGGTGGTGCACGCGCGCGTGGTGGCCCAGCGCGCGGCCTGGGGAGGACCGAATCTCGATCGCATCTACACCGTTACCACGCTGCAGGTTCTCGAGGACCTGACTGGACGGCCCGGAGATCGAGTTGAGGTCTGGGAGATGGGAGGCGTGATTGGCGACAGCGCGGAGTATGTCGGCGGACAGGTCAGGTACCGAGCTCGGACGGGAGGTGGTCGTCTGTCTCAGCCGAGGTCCGCAGGGGCTGCGCAGCGTGGCGATGGGCTTTTCGAAGTTCGACGTGCGCCGATCGATCGCGGGAGATGACGCGCTCGCGAGAAACCTTCGCGAGACGCTGGTCGTCGGCGCGCCGTCCCAGATCGCGACTCGCAGCCTCGGAGAGTTCCGGCGGCTTGCGGAGCAGGTGACCGGCCGTCCCTCACGCCGCGTTCAGCAGGGCGGCGCGGAGCAGGCTCAGGGTGTCGAAGCTGCGTTCACGCTGCTCGGGAACTTCAGGTGGGCGGAAGCTGACACGGCGACGCCCGTGAGCTGGCGTCGAAATCTCACCGCGGCGTCTCCGCTGACATCCGGCAACATCGACACGGAGATCGGCGTCGCGTTGGCGGCGTGGACCAACCCCCCGAGCGCATCGTTGACTCTCCAGTTCGCGGGCACGACGACACAGGCGAATCCCAAGTCGGGTTTCACGGGCGGCCTCATCACCTTCGAGGATCCCAACGATGAGATCGATGAGCCGGTGCTGGCGATCGGAGGCGGGGCGTGCACGGGATGCACCAGCTCGACGGTCAACGCCACCGTCTTTACCAACTTCACCCGCGGGTATGTGATTTTTGACAACGCGGCGACCCTCGACCCCGACTTCAGGACGGCGCCAAACTTCACGCGCGTCCTGGAGCACGAGGTCGGGCATGCGATTGGGCTCGGGCACACCGACGACGATCCGATGGTGGTGAATCCGGAAGCCAACATCATGAACTCGTCGTGCTGCTTTCCGGAGACGCCGACGCCGCCCGCCGTCGGCGCCGACGATCTGGCAGGCCTGAACTTCATCTACCCCTCGAATCCATCGGGACCGGTGATGGCTCTGGACAAGACGTCGCTGAACTTCGGGGCGGTGACGTTCGGCGCAACGTTTCTGTCGCAGACCGCGGCGCAGGTCGTGCGACTGACGCAGAACGGGAGTGGCTCGGTGACTTGGACCGTGGCGTCGACTCAGCCGTGGCTGCAGGTGAGTCCTGCGTCGGGCAGCGGGTCCGCCAACTTGTCGGTCAGCGTTGTATCAGCCGGCGGGTTGCCGCCGAACGGGACCGTCGCCGCGACGCTGACGCTGACGTTCGTGGGCGCGTCGAACACACCGGGTCCGATCGCAGTGACGTTGACGCTCTTCCCCAACGGCACGTCGGCCAGCCCGGTTGGGACCGTTGACACGCCGGCGAACGTGACGACCGGGGTCACGGGGGCGGTGCCGTTCACGGGGTGGGCCCTCGACGATATCGAAGTCCTGCGCGTGATGATCTGCCGGGCAGCGGTTGGTGCGGAAGTGCCGCCGGCATCGGATCCGAATTGCGCGGGCGCCTCGCAGATCTTCGTGGGGTTCGCGGTGTTCATCGACGGGGCCCGTCCGGATGTGCAGGTCGTCTATCCCGGCATGCCTGTGAACACGAAGGCGGGGTGGGGCTTCATGGTGCTGACCAACACGCTTCCCGATATTCCGTTGGGGCAACCTGCTGGCGGCAACGGCCAGTTCCAGTTCTTTGTGTACGCGCAGGACCGGGATGGCCACGCGCTGCTGTTAGGTACGCGGACGATGACGTGCGCCAACGCGAGCGCGACCAAGCCGTTTGGCGCGATCGATACGCCGGCGCAGGGTGGGGTGGCGTCGGCAACGAACTTCGTGAACTTCGGGTGGGCGCTGACACCGCAGCCCAAGCTGATCCCGCTCGACGGATCGACGATCACGGTGCTCGTGGATGGCAACTCTCTGGGGACCGCGAGCTACAACCACGAACGGCCGGACATCGAGGCGCTGTTCCCCGGCTACCAGAACACCCTCGGGACCAATGGGGCGATCGGGTTTCGCGTCATCGACACGACCCTCTTGACGAACGGGTCGCACACGATCTCGTGGACGGTGGTCGATAACCAGGGCGCGGTCGAAGGGATCGGAAGCCGGTTCTTCACGGTATCGAACGGGGCAGGGGCGTTGACCGCGGCAGCGGAAGGCGACGCGTCGAACCGCGTGATGCCATCCGCCAAGGCGATCGCCGCGACGCCGCCAGATGACGCACCGGTGTTGGGACGTCGCGGTTGGGATCTCGAAGGCGCGTGGCGTTGGTATGGCGTCGGCCGCGCGGGGCGCGCGGTGATCCGCGGAGAAGAGATCGATCGATTCGAGCTGTGGCTCGGCGACCGAAGCGGAGAGCGCTATACCGGACATGTGCGCGTGGGCGAGGAGCTGGCAGCCGCTGCCGATCGGCTCGCAGCTGGACGCGGCGACCGGCCGGTTCACCTGGGCGCCAGGCGTCGGCTTCGTGGGGTCGTACGACTTGGTCTTCGTGCGCTGGGCGGGCGCGCGCGCCGTCGCGCGGCACGAACTGCGCATCATCCTGGCGCCGAAGGGCCGCGGCCACGTGGGCGTGCAGGTGGCGATCGACGTTCCGCGCGCGCAGCAGGACGTGCCGCAGCCGTTCCTGCTGGCGGGGTGGGCGGCGGATCTGGATGCGGCCGTGGGGACGGGGATCGACACGCTGCACGTGTGGGCGTATCCGGCGACGGGCGGGGCGCCGGTGTTCGTGGGCACGCCGGCACTCGGCGGTGTGCGGCCGGATGTCGCGGCGGTGCACGGCGAGCAGTTCCGTGAGTCAGGCTTCGCGCTCTCGCTGCAGGGGCTCATCCCAGGCACCTACGATCTTGCGGTGTTCCCATGGAGCAACGTGACGGGTGCCTTTGCCCCGCCGAACGTCGTGCACGTCACCGTGCGGTAGGGATCGGAATCGATCCCTTTTGGTGGTTCGTGTATCCAATGTGCTTCGCCGACGCGCACAATGTCCACGTCCGAGTGGACTTGTTCGCACGCGTGCGCGACGGGGAGAAAGGCCAGATAACAGACTGAATTTCTCTCTGGTCGTTGCTGCTATCCATGCTAGCCTAGGCGCCTTCTCACTGGGTCGTTTCCTCCACGGTCGTTTCCCCGCGGTTCGTATCGTTTCGGCGTCGTCGTTCCACTACGCCCAGGTTCTCAATCGTCGATTGACAATGGCTGGGGCCCGGTGTGCTGCGCGCTGTCTTCATCCGTTTATACCAACGACTGTCGATCCGTTCATCGATGTCATCGGAGGTCGGCACGGTTCCTACGGCGGGAGGTTACGTCTCCTACGAGACATTGATTGAGCCCTGGAGGACATCATGAGGCGGACCCGGCGTGTAATCCTGGCGGCATCCAGTGTGGCCCTGCTCGTCGGGATTGCGTCATCTCCGTTGCACGCACAGTCGCCGCTCGACGGCTTCAACCCGGGAGCGAACAACAGTGTGCACGCATTGGCGGTGCAGCCCGACGGGAAGATTGTGGTCGGCGGCGATTTCACGATGCTGGCCGGCGGCGGCGCGGGCACAACGGCCCGCAACCGGATCGCGCGGCTCAATCCGGACGGGTCGCTCGACCCGGCGTTCAACCCGGGCGCGGACGCCAGCGTGCTGGCTCTCGCAATCCAGTCCGACGGAAAGATCCTGGTCGGCGGCAATTTCACGACACTGGGCGGCGGCGGCACGGGCACAACGGCCCGCCACCGGATCGCTCGGCTCCTGCCCGACGGCACGCTCGACGCGACGTTCAATCCGGGTGCGAACAACACCGTATGGACTTTGGCGATCCAGCCCGATGGGAAGATAGTGGTCGGCGGCTTCTTTACCATGCTTGGCGGTGGCGCGACAGGCACGACGACGCGCCACCGGATCGGTCGCCTGAACGCCAACGGTACGCTCGACACTACGTTCAACCCGGGAGCGAGCAACCTCGTTTATGCGGCGATGCTCCAGCCCGACGGCAAGATCCTGGTGGGCGGCGAGTTCACCACGCTCGGTGGCGGCGGGACGGGCACAACGGTGCGCAACCGGATCGGGCGGCTTCACGCGGACGGCTCGCTCGACGGAGACTTCAATCCCGGCGCAAACAATGTCGTCTATACGCTGGCGGTGCAGCCAGACGGGAAGATTCTGGTTGGCGGCGGGTTCACCGGGTTGGGCGGCGGAACCGGTACGACAACCCGCAATCGGATCGGTCGCCTCCACACGGACGGCACGCTCGACGCGACGTTCAATCCGGGCGCGAACGACGTCGTCTGGACACTGTCGGTACAGGCCGATGGGCAGATTCTCGTCGCTGGCTTCTTCACCACGCTCGGCGGCGGGACGGGCACGACCCTGCGCAACCGGATCGGGCGGCTCGACGTTGATGGAGCGGTCGACGCGACCTTCAATCCGGGCACCAATCAGGGCGTCCATGCGATGACGGAGCAGCCCGATGGACAGATTCTCGTGGCAGGCGCGTTCACGGGGCTCGGCGGCGGGACGGGCTCGACGCTGCGTAACCGGATCGGGCGGCTCCATCCCGACGGCAGCCTTGACACCACTTTCGATCCGGGTGCGAACGGCAGCGTCTTCGCCATGGCGGTTCAGCCGGACGGCAAGATTCTGGTTGGCGGCAGTTTTACGGCGCTGGGCGGAACAGCACCGACGGTGCGCAACCGGATCGGGCGGCTCCATCCGGACGGCTCGGTCGATACGACCTTCAATCCCGGCGCGAATAATCTCGTCTATGCCTTGGCACTGCAGCCCGACGGCAAGATTCTCGTCGGCGGCATATTCACGATGCTGGGCGGCGGTGGGACCGGCACAACGGTACGCAACCATATCGGGCGGCTCAACCCCGACGGCTCGCTCGATACGACCTTCAACCCGGGCGCTGACTTCGGTGTCCTCGCGCTGAAGTTGCTGCCCGACGGGAAGATTCTGGTCGGCGGCAACTTTTCGACGCTGGGCGGGGGCGGGACCGGTACGACGGTCCGCAACAGAATCGGGCGGCTCAACGCCAATGGCTCGCTCGATACGACCTTCAACCCTGGCGCCAGCACCACTGTCTGGGCCTTTGCGCTACAGCCCGACGGGAAGATCCTCGTCGGTGGAGCATTCACGACGCTTGGCGGGGGTGGGACCGGTAAGTCGGTGCGCAACAGGATCGGGCGGCTCAACCCCGACGGATCGCTCGACGGGGGCTTCAATCCAGGGGCGGGTGGCGTCGTCCTCGCCTTAGTAGTGGAACCCGACGGGAAGATCCTCGTCGGCGGAGAATTCACGACGCTAGGCGGCGGGACCGGCCTGACGGTGCGCAACAGGATCGGGCGGCTCAACACCAATGGCTCGCTCGACACGACGTTCAATCCGGGCGCGAACGACTTCGTCCAAGCCCTGGGGCGCCAGCTTGACGGAAAGATTCTAGTCGGGGGCACCTTCACCATGTTGGGCGGCGGCACCGGTACGACGATGCGCAGCCGGATCGGGCGGCTCCACCCAGACGGCTCGCTCGACACGACCTTCAACCCGGGAGCGAACGACGATGTCAATGCCGTGTCGGTGCTGCCCGACGGGAAGATCCTGGTCGGCGGGACATTCACGGCATTGGGAGGCGGGACGGGCACGACGTCGCGCAACCAGATCGGGCGGCTCACCAACACCAACGCTGCGATCCATCGGCACGGCGTTTCCTGCCCGGGCTGCGTCCCCGGTCTCTCCGGAGAGGTCCAGGCCGCGGTGACGTGGGCGCGGAGCGGGGCGGGCCCGGAAGTGGAGCGGGTGACGGTCGAGTTGTCCAGTGAAGGTACGACGTTCGGTCCGGCCACCAACGCCACACGCGTGCCCGGGGGATGGCAGGTGGCCCAGAACGTTTCCAGCAACGTGAACCGGTTCATCCGCGCACGGGGATACTACCCGACTGGGTGGGTCAACGGATCCGGCTCGATGGTCGAATCAACTCGGCAAGTGTACATCGCCTGTCCGACAATCGAGTCGACGTCGCTCCCGGTCGGTGCCTTGGGTGTTGGGTACTCGACGACGTTGACCGCGTCGAACGCTCTCGGCGTTGTCAGCTTCAGCACCACGAGTGTCTTGCCAACGGGTGTGATGTTGTCGCCATCGGGCGTGCTCGCGGGCACGCCGACGCAGACCGGAACGTTTCCCATCACGGTGACAGCGGTCGACGGCTCGAGTGGCTGCGCCGGCTCGCGCGCCTACTCGCTCACGATCAATTTGGCGACGGCGCCGACGATGGCACTCGACAAAACGGCGCTGCGGTTCGGGGCGGTGACCAGCGGCGCGGCGTTCGTCTCACAGACAGCGCCGCAGATCGTGCGCCTGACACAGAGCGGCGCCGGCAGGGTGACATGGTTGGCGACGGCGAATCAGCCCTGGCTGCAGGTGAGCCCGACGTCTGGCACTGGGTCAGCCAACCTGACGGTTAGCGTGATCCCGACCGGCGGGTTGCCGGCAGGTAGCACGGTGGCCGGCGCGATCGCGGTCGCCGTGTCGGGCGCCTCGAACGTGCCGGGACCCATCAACGTCTCGCTGGCTCTCATCGAGGACGGCACCACGGAGGGCCCCGTTGGCTTCATCGATACGCCGCTGAACAATGCCACCGGCGTCACGGGGGCGATTCCGTTCACAGGG
>CAVWST010000032.1:0-32002 GCA_963757735.1 uncultured Acidobacteriota bacterium | reverse complement strand
AAGTTGCGGAGAGTGGGATTTTGTGCCGAGCATGAATGCGTAATGTCCGAGTGCTCGGCTCACGACGGGGTACCAATCGTCGCTCGTGACTCACGCGAAGGACGTCAGTCTCCCAGCGCGAACACCCACACCGCGCCACCTTCCGGCACCTCCGGAAACTCGCCCGGGCGGATGGCGTTGAGCCGGTTCTGCATCCCGCGCGCGTCGATGCCCCACCCGGACTGCACCGCGATGTACTGACGTCCGTTGAGGGTGAACGACGACGCCTGGCCGATGACGCCGGAGTTGGTGGGGTACTCCCACAGGACCTTTCCAGTCCGTGCGTCGAACGCCCGGAACATGCGGTCCGAGGTTCCGCCGCCAAAGACCAGCCCGCCACCGGTCGCGAGCAGCGGTCCCCAGTTCGACGACTTGGCGAAGGTGTGGGTCCACACGCGCGCGCCCGTGTCCACGTTCCACGCCTGCACTTCCCCGATGTGATCGGCGCCCGGTACGATCGACATCACGTTCCTCGCGCCGGTGAAGGCCGAACCGGGCGAGTACTTCACGGGCAGCCCTTCCATGGACGCGCACAGGTTCTCGTTCGCCGGCACGTAGACGAGACGCGTCTGCGGGCTGTAGGCGATCGGCGGCCAATTCTTCCCTCCCCAATGCGAGGGGCAGAAGTCCGCGACCTTGCCAGTGCCAGGCTTGTGGGCGGGATCCACGTCGGGCCTGCCGGTCACGGGATCCAGACTGCGAAACACCGTCTGTCGTACGTGGGGTACGCCCTGGACGAACCGGATGGGCCCGGTCCCGCGCTCCAGGAACCATAGGTAACCGTTGCGGGCGACGTCGATGAGTCCCTTCACCGTCCGGCCGTTCCGCTGGAAGTCCACCAGAATGGGCGGCGATACCTCGTCCCAATCGAACGACTCGTTGGGCGTGTACTGGAAGTGGCCCTTGATCTGCCCCGAGGCCACGTCCACGGCAATCGTCGAGGCGGTGTAGAGGTTGTCACCAGGACGCTGGTCGCCGATCCACGGTCCACCGTTGCCCGTACCCCAATAGGCCAGGTTGGTCTCGGGATCGTAGTTGCCCGCCACCCACACCGAGCCGCCGCCGGTCTTCCACTGCTCGCCGCCCCTGGGCCACGTCTCGCTCCCGGGCTCGCCTGGCGCCGGAACGGTGTAGGTGCGCCACAGCTCCTTGCCGGTGTCCGGGTCGTAAGCGGCGATGAACCCGCGGATGCCGAGCTCCCCGCCAGATGTACCGACGAGCACTTTGCCATTCGCCACGAGCGGCGCGAGGCTCATGTAGTGGCCGCCGCGGTTGTCGGCGACGGTGGTGGACCACACCGTGCGTCCCGTTCGCGCGTCCAGGGCCATCAGCACCGCGTCGCTGGCGGCCAGAAAGACCTTGTCTCCAAGAAGGCCGACGCCGCGGGTCGTCGGATGCCGATTGATGACCGCCGGCCCGAGCGGGCGACGATAGCGCCACAGCACCGTGCCCGTCGCAGCCTCGATAGCAATCACCTGGCTGCCGGGTGTTGCGACGAACATCACGCCGTCGTGCACGATGGGTGCGGCCTCGTGCCCGTTGATCGCGCCCGTGGAAAACGACCACACCGGCTTCAGCCGGGCGACGTTGGCTGCCGTGATCTGCGTGAGGGGGCTATAGCCCCACCCGTCGTACGTCCGACGGTTCATCGTCCAGTCGCCGTCGTTCGGACTCCGCAACCGCGACTCGGTGACCGGCGTGTAGTTGCGGAGCACAGCCGGCATAGGCGTGGGCCCGGACGGCGCTTGCGGCGGAAGCAACGGCGGCGGGGACTCCTGGGCCCACAGCACGGCCGCAGCGACGAGAGCGAGTGCGAGCGAAACGGGAGCGAGGACCCTGATCATGGCGGCCGGATGGTACCACGCAGCCGTGAGCCGTCGGCGATACCACGACGGGAAGCGACATCCTAGTCCTCGTCGACGAGCGCCTTGTAGATCTCCACCGCAATCTGCCGATGGATCTCAGTCGTAGGGTGTTGGACATCCCAGAACACGTACTTCCGGCTTACCTCAAAGGTCGGCACATCCTGGCACGCCGCGGGATCGACCAGTACTGCAGAACGACATCGGGATTTGGCCGGGGTCAGGAGGCGGAAACAGCGTGTCGAGTGCCGGGACCGTCGTGATCGCGCGCCGGGGAAGGTTGTCGAAAAAGTTACTGAGATCAACAGGGATCAGCTCGAGGCCAGGCAGCAGCCGCTCCAGCAGTGACAGCGCGATCGCCAGTGCCCTGTTGTGCCGTTGTGTCAGGTCTGTCAGCACTGCGCTTCCGGGAGTTCCGATGACGAGAGGGCTTTTGCCGAGATCCGGATAATTGAGCACGATGATGCGGCGTGCGCCCAAGCCATACAGACCTTGAATACTCTCCACAATGTTGGCCACAACCCTCACCGGCCTGAGCGGAGGTTCCAGGGGGGCCGGTGATATGTGATTGAGATAATCGTTTGCCCCGGACCAAATCGCGTACAGCGCATCCGAGGGTGGCGCTTGCCCTTGCAGCGCACAAGCAAAAAGGCCGACCTGACCGAGCAGACCAGGCACCGCCGCGGCAGCTGTGAGGGTCGTCAAGCCGGTACCCGAGGCACCGAAAGCAAAATTGACGGCTTTGCGAATCGGCTGATTGCTTTCGCACGGACTTTCGAGATACGGCCTCAGCGGGGGCCGCTTTCCCGGCTTGCCGCGATCGAGGAATTGCCAGAGATATTCGAATTCCACGGGCCCGTTCGAAAACCGCCCTTGGAAGTACGTCTCGTGCGGAGAGCTCGATGGCGGCTGCGGCACCGCGAATCCCAGCAGTTGACTGCCGATCAGGACGTTTCCGTTGTCCACGAAACTGTCGCCGAAGACATAAAAAGCAGAAGCGTGCTCTACCCTCTTCGCCGACAGTGGCAAGGTGCAAAGAACAACCGCGGAACAGAACAGGACGCTGCGAATCGTCTCATCGACGTCCTCTTTGCTTAACGGTGAAGTCTTGCGCGTGTTACATCATGCGCAGTGCGGGCGGTATCGTACTCCTCTGTGCGAGGAGGTGTCGAACAAATCGACGGGCCAATTCAGGTTGGTGATGGGGTCCTCTGGATTCCGCCGTATCGCAGATCGCGAGCGGTAAACGCCTGAACGGCGGACGCGAGATCGGCTCCGGTGAAATCAGGCCACATGATCGTCGGGACGCTCGTCAAGAAGCCGGCGTCGATGGTCAGCCCGTGCCCGCGGCCCGGCATTTTGACGATCTCGGTCACGCCCTTAGTTACGCGACCTTTCGTTTGCCTTGCTGGCAGAACGCGAGCAAGTCGCGGTTGACGAGGTCGGCATGCGTGGCGGTGAGGCCGTGCGGCAGGCCCGGATAGTAGATTTCCACAGCCCCCTTGATCAGCTTCGCTGACTTCTTCGCCGAATCCTTGACGGGCACGATCTGGTCGTCCTCACCGTGCATGACCAGGGTCGGGATATCGAACTTCTCGAGGTCTTCAGTGAAGTCGGTTTCAGAAAAGGCCTTGATGCTGTCGTACGCGTTCTTGAGGCCGGCCTGCATGCTCCAGAGCCAGAACTGATCCAGCGTGCCCTGGGACACCTGCGCACCAGGTCTGTTGGCGCCATAGAACAGAGGAGCGAAGTCTTTGTAGGCCTGCGACCGGTCCTTCGCCAAAGCGTTCCGCAGGCTGTCGAAGACTTCGATGGGGAGTCCTTCCGGATTGGTCGCCGATTTCACCATGATCGGCGGCACGGCGGCGAGGAGGACCGCCCTTGCCACACGCGCCGTGCCGTACCGGCCGATATAGCGCGCGACTTCTCCGCCGCCAGTCGAGTGGCCCACCATCGTGATGTCCTTGAGATCCAGGGCCTCGATCACGGCTGCCAGATCGTCGGCATACCCGTCCATGTCGTTTCCGGACCACGCCTGGCTGGATCGGCCATGGCCACGACGATCGTGTGCCACGACTCGGAAGCCGTGCTGTGCGAGGAACAACATCTGGCCGTCCCACATCTCGGAGTTCAACGGCCATCCGTGCGAGAGGGTGACGACCGGACCCTTGCCCCAGTCCTTGTAGTAGATCGTCGTGCCGTCCTTGGTTGTGATCGTGCTCATGGTCATGTCTCCTGAAAATTCTGAGGCCACAACGACGTGGCGCGGTCCGCGTGCATTCGTGAAGACCGGGCACACGTCGGGATGTGACAGCCGTGGCGAATGTGTCACAGAACAGCGGCTGATGCGGTCTTGTAGAGGCGACGGGAGCGCCCGGCAGCAGTCGAATGGAGATCACATGAGCCTGTCTGAATCAGTGCCATCGGTGCCCGGTCTCGTCGCGGGCGCGCATGGCGCGACATCGCACGCCGCGTTGGCCGCCCGGCGCAAGGCCTTTCGCACGCTCCATGAGCGAGGATGTTTCGTGATTCCGAATCCGTGGGATGTGGGCTCCGCGCGGTACCTTCAGCACCTGGGATTCCCCGCCCTGGCGACGACCAGCGCCGGCTTTGCGTTCTCGCAGGGGCTTCCCGACTCAGGCGACGATGCTGTCATCTCTCGCGATCGGAACCTTGCCTACATCGCAAGCATCACGGCGGCCGTCGATCTTCCGGTGAGCGCGGACTTCATGTCGGGGTATGGAATGGAGCCGGAGGACGTGGCCGAGAGCGTCACTCGGTGTGTCGCAACAGGCGTCGCGGGACTGTCGATCGAGGACGCCACGGTGATCCGTCGTCGCCTCTCTACGACCTGCCGATCGCGGTCGAGCGCGTCCGCGCCGCGCGACAGGCGATCGATCAATCAGGCGAGGACGTGCTGCTGACCGCAAGAGCCGAGTGCTACCACGTCGGCCATCCAGATCCCTTTCGCGAGAGCGTCCGGCGCCTGCAGGCGTACGTCGCAGCAGGCGCAGACGTGCTCTTCGCGCCGGGTCCACAGACGCCTGCAGAGATCGAGGCGCTCGTCGCGGCGGTCGCGCCAAGGCCACTCAACCTTCTCGTGGTTCGAGACATTGGCCTGCGTGTCGACGAGATCGCCGCGCTCGGCGTGCGACGCATCAGCGTCGGCGGCGCGCTGGCATTGGCGGCGTGGACCGGCTTCATGCGCGCCGCACAGACGTTGAAGTCCGAAGGGCAGCTTCGCCGGACTGGCGAGCCTGGTGCCGTACCGAGATCAACAGCCTCTTTGCCACGACTCGTCCCGGGCACGCAGGCCCATGGGCGCTAGCCTTGACGACGGAGCGGGGGTCTATGGCGGAGTTTGGCTGGGGACTCGATGAGCCTGGGCCGCAGACTGAGAGTTCGATCGAGCGCGGGTTTCGCCTTCATGGACCCGTCGACGATGAGTGGGGACGATCGGAGAGTCTCGATCCGGACAACGTGGGCGACATCGCCGACGAGGGTACGGGCCACCGCGGGTAGTGGCCCATGGATCGGCGAGGCTTCGGCGGTGTGATCTTCAGGGCGCGCAGACGCGACGCAAGGGTTGTCGGATTGATACCAAGCAACTCGGCGGCGCCGCCAGCGCCATAAACGCGACCATCGGTACGCTGGAGCGCCTTCATCAGATTCGCACGCTCGCGCGCTCGAAATTCGCGGTCCGTCAGGATGACCTCTGGCATGTCGGGGGGCCGAGGTCGCTGTCGTTGGCAGATCCGCCAGTGCGATGTCGAGGCGGAGTCGAACGCCCTTCGACAGGATGACCGCGCGTTGAATCACGTTTTCGAGCTCGCGGATGTTGCCAGGCCAGTCGGTACTGTTGCAGCCGTGCGGCGTCCGCCTGTGTCAAGGTCGGCGCCTGTATTCGCAGCCTCTTCGACACTTCCGCGATGGCATGTGTCGCCAGGAGCGGGATGTCGTCTGTTCTGGCACGAAGAGGCGGCAACGCGAGTGGGAACACGTTCAACCGGTAGAACAGATCCTCGCGGAACCGGCGCGCGCGGACCGCTTCGGCCAGGTTCTGGTTCGTGGCGGCAATGACGCGAACGTCGACCTTGCGCGTGACGTCCTCGCCGACACGCTCGTACTCCCCCTCCTGCAGCACCCGCAGGAGTTTGGGCTGCAGTTCGAGGGGAAGATCGCCGATCTCGTCGAGAAAGATCGCGCCGCCGTTGGCGATCTGGAAGCGCCCGGGCCGATCGCGCATCGCGCCCGTGAACGCACCGCGCACGTGACCGAAGAACTCGCTCTCGAACATCTCGCGCGGGATGGCACTGCAGTTGACGCGCACAAACGGCCGCTGTGACCGTCGGCTCCGTTCATGGATCTCTCGCGCGAGGAGCTCCTTGCCCGTGCCGGACTCGCCGGTAATCAGGACCGTTGCATCCGACGATGCCACGTCGTCGACCTGCTCCAGGACATGACGAAGCGAGCGGCTACGGCCCACGATCCGGCCGAAGCTCAAGGCGCTGTCGACCTCCTCTTTCAAGTACGCATTGTGCGATTCCAGCTGTTGCCGGAGCCTGTCGAGTTCTGAGAACGCGCGCGCATTTGCGACCGCCGCCGCCGCCTGGTTCGCAAACATCCGCAGCCAGCCGAACTCCTGCTCGTTGATGAGTGCCCGGCGGAACACGCCGAGTACACCCAGTGTTTCGCCACGAAAGACGAGTGGGTGACCCGCAAAGCTCTCGATGGTTTCCTGCTGAATCCATTCGGGGTGGGCCCACTGGCTGCACGCGGACACGTGAAGCAGCTGTCCGGTGCGATCGGTCGCAATTGCCCTCACGGGAGAAGGGCAGAACTCCATGTTCGAATTGCCGAATGGGACTCGCCGGAAGGTGCCATCGATCCGTGACCACTGCTCGCCCGTGAGCGAGGTTCCCGCGCTCGCCGAGAGATGCAGGCAGGACGTGTGATCGGGACAGGCATCTCGCATGCGGCACGAGCCGCACATATCCCCGGTCCGTGACCCACACTCGTGCGAGAGCGACGCTGGGCTGCTGCGCTAACCCGTGGACGATCGATTGCAGGACCTCGTCAACCGAGCGTTCGCCCGAGATACGCAACGCGAGTTCCTGCAGAGCTTCAAGGTGCACTGCGTGATTCTCAAGACCGTACCACATGCCGTGTTCCGACCATGAAACCTCAGTCCATGAGATCTCGTGGTCAGCGTTCGATGAAAAGCCTTTTATTCGACGCATCTCCGGCGGTACTGCCGTTGCTTTTCCCGTCTCCAGGCAGCGCCCGAGCCGCAGAGAGGAGATCAAGATGACCATGGGGAAAGACGACGACGGCCTCTCGGCATTTCTACGCGCCCGGCCCCGGCTGTTTCCATTGCGTTTCGGATGTTGGGCAGCGCAGCCGAGGCCGAGGACATCGTCCAGGACGTCTGGGTTCGGTGGCAGACCACTGACAGGAACCCGGTGCGCAATCCGCTGGCGTTCCTCGTTGCCGCGACCACGCGACTCGCGATCAACGTGCTCCACTCCGCTCGCGCGCGAAGAGAGACCTGTGCAGGGCTCATGGCTGCCGGAGCCGGTAGACACCACCACCGATCCGGGCTTGTGGGCCGAACGTGGCGAGGCGTTGAACTCTGCGGTGCTGCTTCTGCTGGAGAAGCTCTTGCCAACCGAGCGCGCGGCGTACGTGCTTCGAGAGGCATTCAACTATCCCTACCGGGAGATTGCAGCCGTCCTTCGGGTTGAAGAAGCCAACGCGCGGCAGCTCGTCACCAGAGCGCGGGAGCACGTGTCGGGAGGACGGCGCGCGCCCGTGAGTCCGGCCGAGCAGCGGCGCCTGCTCAATGCGTTCGTCACCGCTGCGAGGACGGGTGATCTCGCGAGGCTCGAGAGTTTGTTTGCCTCGGACCTGCTCGCCGTCCCTCCGCCGTCGCGTCTGTCACAAGTCCGTACGTCGCTCGGTCATAGCGGGTACACGCACGGCAACATTGAATCGGATCACCACGGAAAGGGACATCGATCATGAAACTCGTCATCATCGGCGGCACTGGGCTCATCGGATCAAAGCTCGTGACCAGACTGAGGGAACACGGCCATGAGGCCGTGCCGGCATCGCCGGACACGGGCGTCAACACACTCACCGGCCAGGGGCTCGCGGAGGTCCTGCAAGGCGCGTCCGTCGTCGTCGACGTCTCGAACTCCCCTTCGTTCGAGGCCGCGGCCGTCATGGAGTTCTTCACCACATCCACGCGCAACCTTCTCACGTACGCGGCCGCAGCCGGCGTGAAGCACTACGTCGCGCTGTCCGTGGTGGGAACCGAGCGTGTACCCGACAGCCCCTACCTCCAGGCGAAGAACGCTCAGGAAACGCTGATCAAGGCGGGCGGGATCCCGTACTCGATCGTGCACGCGACGCAGTTCTTCGAGTTCATCAAGCGCATCGCCGATGAAGCCACGGAGGGCACGACGGTTCGGCTGCCACCGGTGCTCATTCAGCCCATGGCGGCTGATGACGTCGCCAAGGCCGTTGGCACGATCGCCGTGGGCGCGCCAGTGAATGGCACGGTTGAAGTGGCCGGCCCCCAACAGTTCCGTTTCGATGAACTGATCCGTCAGGGCCTCAGCGCGCGCAACGACCCTCGCGAGGTTGTCGTCGACCCGCACGCGCGTTACTTCGGGGCCGAGCTCAGCGAGCGCTCGCTGATTCCTGCCGGCGACGCGCGACTCGGCGAGATCCGTTTCCAGGAGTGGCTCGGGCAGCCGGCACTTCAGCAGCGATAGGAATCGCGCTCCCTAGGGTTGCGCATCCTCGCCGTCAGCCGGCTTACCGCCTTACCTTGATGGTCTAGGGAACCGAAGCAACCTTTACCTTCCCAGATCGTCTAGGGTAGGCAAGCGGTAAGGGGTGACCGGTGGCTGTCAGACGCTTCGACTTGATACAAGGCACGCTCGATCTGCTGGTGCTCAAGAGCCTCAGCACCGGGGCCAACCACGGCTACGGCATTGCGATGCGGATCCATCAGCTCTCCGACGATGTGCTGCGGATCGAGGAGGGCTCGCTGTATCCCGCGCTCTATCGGATGGAAGAGCAAGGGCTGATCGAGTCCGAATGGCGCGTCACCGACAACAACCGGAAGGCCAAGTTCTACCGGCTCACGCGCAAGGGGCGGACGGCCGCGGACGCCGAGCTCGATAGCTGGCTTCGGCTGTCCCAAGGCCATCACGCGTGTGCTGCGCGGGCTGGAACAGGGAGCGTGAGATGAAGCTTCGCCTACCGAGAGTCCTTCCGTCGGCTGCTGTCGGTTGTGAACTGGGGGGCGCAGGATCGACGACATGGACCAGGAGATGGCGTTCCATGTCGACGCGATCACCAGAGAGTACGTGCGTGCCGGCATGAGCGACGCCGACGCCGCGCGCGCCGCCCGCAAGCGGTTCGGCAGCACCGTGCGGCACAAGGAAGCCGGCCACGATGCGCGCACCGGGTATCTCGACCAGTTCGCCGCCGACGTGCGATCGGGAATCCGTCAGCTCGTCAACGCCCGTGGATTCGCCATCGTCGCGATCGTCACGCTGGCGCTGGGCGTTGGCGTCAACACGGCCGTGTTCACCGTCGTCAAGTCTGTGCTGCTCGATGCGCTGCCCTACGCCGACGCCGACCAACTCGTTCGCATCTATGGTGGCGGTACTGCCTCTCCGCAGGGGCGAGGACCGCTGAGTGCGGGCACAGTCGAGGAGATCGCAGCCCGACAGAAGTCATTTACGGCTCTCGCCGCATTCGTCGACGTCGCCATCGAAGCCGTCTATGGCCGCGAGGATGGTCCTCAGATCACCACGATCGCGTGGGTCGAGCCGAAATTCTTCGACACGCTCGGCGTGTCACCGCTGCTGGGGCGAACGTTTCGTAACGACGACGCGGCCGATGGATTGGTGGCGCTCAGTGGCGGTGCGCTCGGCGCAGATACGGGTGCGCCAGTGATGCTGTCGCACGCTGCCTGGGCGCGTCTCTTCGGAACGGACGCGGCCGTGATCGGGCGCGAGGTGCGCATCAACGGCCTCGCGCGAACGGTGATTGGCGTCCTCCCGCCAGGGTTCATCGCCCCGATGGGCGACGTCGATTTCTACATCGCCTTCGATCGAGGGCCGGTTGTGGCCAACCCGGTCGCCGTGCGTCGAGCCCAGTGGCTGGGTCTCGTGGGCCGACTCGATCCCAGGGCGACACAGGACATCGCGAGACGAGACGTGGAACGAATCTGGGCCGATCTCGCGCGCGAGTATCCTGCCGATAACGGCACGCTGCGCGCGAGCGCCATGCCGCTGCGCGATGCGATGGTTGGCGACACGCGGCCTCGTCTCCTGGTCCTGATGGCCGGCGCCGCGCTGGTGCTCGTGATCACGTGCGCGAATCTCGCCGCCACGCTCCTCGCCCGCGCATTGTCGCGGCGGAAGGAATTCGCCCTCCGCGCCGCGCTTGGCGCAGGGCGCGCGCGCGTCGTGCGGCAGCTGTTGACCGAAAGCGTTGTACTCGCGTTCGCCGGGGGCGTCACGGGCCTGCTCACGGCCGTCGCTGTCCTCGACGTGCTCCGGGATCTGGCCGCCCGGGCGCTGCCGGTTCACGCGAACCTGTCGCTCGACTCGGGAGCGCTGCTGGCGAGCGCCGCGATCGCGCTCGGCACCGGGCTGCTGTTTGGTGTCGCGCCCGCCGCCGTCGTCGTTCGCGGCGATGCACAGCACACGCTGCGCGCCGACTCACGCGGGTCAACCGAAGGCCGGCAGTCACGACGAGCGCGAGGCATGCTCGTGGCCGGGCAGATGGCGTTGTGTGTCAGCCTGCTCGTTGGCGCGGGCCTGCTGACTCGAAGCCTCTGGGCAATGGCGGATGCGTCGCTGGGGTTCGTGCCTGATTCTGTCCTGACAGGCGCGATACAGCTCCCGGTGCGCGATTACGCTGACCCGGAATCACGACTCCAGTTTCGCGAGCAGTTCGAGCAACGGCTGCGTGCCCTCCCCGGCGTGCAATCGGTGGCGACGGCCACGTCAGTGCCAACACGGGTTCGGCAGCGTATGGGGGTGACTCCCGAGGGTACACCGGCGAGTGAGGCACAGCCGTTCGTGCTCGCGGCCGTCGTGTCGGACGACTACTTCCGGACGCTGCAGATCTCACTTCGTCAGGGACGGACCTTCGATGCGCGCGATCGCGCGGACGCGCCGCCAACGCTTGTCATCAGCGAGACGATGGCGCGACGCTTCTGGCCAACGGGAAACGCGGTCGGCTCGCGCCTGCGCCTCGGCCCCGACCCGGCGTCGCCACTGATCGAAGTGATCGGCGTCGTCAGCGATGTCCGCAACGATCGCGCGAGACGCGATGCCGAGCCGATGGCGTATCGATCGATGAGGCAGCTTCCCGCACCCCTTGTGACGATCCTGCTGCGCACGCAGAACGATCCACTGGCCCTGACGAGATCGGTCGAGCAGGAGTTGGCGGCGCTCGATCGCAGCCTGCCACTGCAGCAGGTGTCGTCGCTGCAGGCCGTGCTCGATGACGGGCTTGCTGACCGGCGACTGCCCGTCGTGCTGATGACGGCGTTCGGGGCGTTGGCGCTGCTGCTGTCGTCCATGGGCGTCTACTCGCTCTTTGCGAGCATGACCGCCGCGCGCGAGCGCGAATTCGGCGTCCGCCTCGCGCTCGGATCGCGGCCGCGCGCCATTGCCGCCCTGGTATTGCGACAAGGAGCGGGCTGGATGGCGGCCGGCCTGCTCCTCGGCGCTGTCGGCATTTTCCTCGTCGCACGTCTCGTGCGTGAGCTGCTCTACGGTGTCCCGCCGTTCGATCCACTGACGATCGGGGCAGCGGTTGCAGTCCTCATGGTGTGTGCAACCGTTGCCTTGCTCGGCCCCTTATATCGCGCGGCACGAGTCGATGCCGTGGTGGCGTTGCGTGCCGAATAGTCCTCAGAACGTGTACTGAACGCCGAACTCCATCAGTCTGGGCCGCAGGATCAACGTCGGGTAGAGGTACGTCGGGCCCGCCCGCTGGTTCCAGGTTTGAGTGGTATTCGCGTTGAGCAGGTTGAAGAAGTTCACGCGCAGCGTCAGACGCTGTCTCTCCAGCACCTCGAATGACTTGTCGAGGCGCAGATCGACGTAGCTCGTCGTCGGCAGTTTCAGCGTTCCCAATGGATCGGTGTTGATGACGAAGGTTGGAATCTGCGCACCGCCGCGGAGCAGCACCTGCCGCGACTGCGGCGCCCCGCTCTCACTGTTGAAGTTGGCCGATGCGGCTATGCCATACGGCAGGCGATAGAACCCCGAGACGCGGAACGTTCTCTGAGTTGATTGATCGCCGGTGTTGATCTCGGCATTCGGGTTGTATTCCGCGGCGCGATTCAACGGATGCCCAATCACCGCGTCGTTCATCGTCACCGTATAGGACGCGAGGAACTGCCAGTTGTCAGAGATCCGCTTCTGGACCTGCAGGTCGATTGCGGTGTGCCTCTCCGACGATTTCGGGTCGTTGATGATCATGAACTTCTCGAAGTTCCGACCTCTGAGCGCCGCCGGATAGTCCCAGTACGTCAGCACTCTGCCGGGATCGTCGGCATTCCCCACGACTCCGTCATTGCCAGGATCGGGGCTGCTGATCGGGATGTTGTAGGCCTCGTACGGCCTCAGGATGTTCAAGAGCCGTTGTTCATTGAATGTGCGGATATGTACGCCGGAGACGCGGACCGCAAAGTTGCGACCCACCTGTCGCTCCAGGGTCAGTGCGAACTGATCGGTGCCCATCGGCTTCTCGTCCGGATTGCTCACACCGGGCGCCGGCGTGCTGCTGATGAAGTCCGGCCCGTTCGGATCGTCATTCACTTCACCGGCGTCGTACAGGCGGTTGCCATTGAGGTCGCGCCACCGGTAGGTGGACGTCACCGAGGCAAACGGGTTGGTCATCTGGTTCTCTTCCATGAACCGCTGCTTGTAGAACCGGCCCCACCCACCTTTGAGCACGGTGGTCCCGTTGCCCGAGATGTCGTACGAGAAATACAGGCGAGGTGCAAACGATGTGAGCGGCTGGAAGGGAATCTTCTCGGTGCACGCAGCCTGCGTGAACGACCACGGGCCCGCCTGGCGGCATTGCTTCGGAACGTTCGCCGTGTCGTGCTCGAAGCGTCCACCGAGTTCCAGCGTCAGTCGCCGCGCAATCGTCCACGTGTCGCCGCCATACGCGGTCGTGAACCCCACGTTGTTCTGCGGTATGGCTGGATAGTTATAGAGATCGATCTGCGTCGGGGTTCCGACTTGTCCTGTTGCGCCGCCGGTGAAGATCAGGCGGTACTGGCCGGCGGCTCCGCGGTCGCCGTTCCCCTGGATGAACCTGTTGGGCGTGTACCTCGAAACCCGCTTTGAACTCATGGTTTCCCTTGAACAGATCGGGCTTGAAGTAGGTGGCCGTGGCCTTCGAGGTGTATCTCCAGATGTCGTTCCAACTGCCGCCGTTGGGACTCTGGCCATCCTGCCATTGGGACGTCTGATCGATCCGTGAGGGTCTGCCACCGCCGTGGCTCTCATCGTTGCCCATTCGGATCTCGAGCCCCTGCGGTACACCTGCCTCGGTCGCCGCGTCCGTCGTTCCCACGAAGTTCGCGTTCTGACCTCCGGTCCACGTCCAGCGCCCGAAGAGGAATGACATCACCAGAGAATTGCCCCGCACCTCCTGCCACTCGGCTTTCCACGTCGATGCCCGAATCGGCGGGATCCGATCGAGACGGGACTCCCACGCCTGGAATCTCGTCTGCGTGTCGGCGTAGTGATACTTCTGCACCCACGTGTTCCAGAACACCAGTTTGCTCGCCTGCCGCAGCTGGTATGAGATCTTCTGGTTGGTGATGATCTCGGCCTTGTACCCGTTTCCCGGCGTCCCGTCTGGCTTGAACACACCGAGCTGAATGACGTCCTGCGGCCGATACCGGCCGCTGGCGTAGAACCACAACTTGTCGCGGATGATGCGACCGCCGAAATCACCGCCCTGATCGGTGCGGCTCAGTAGCGGATTTCCCTCGGTGATGCCCTGCGCGCGCAGTTCATCGTCAACGTTGTTGCCCTCGGTGTGCTGGCTCGAATAGGCGTAACTTGCGCCGCCGTGGAATTCGTTGCCGCCCGACTTGAGCAGCATCGAAAGGGCCGGACCTCGCGACGGAACATCAGGACCATTGCTGATGGTCTGGACCTTTGCTTCTTCCATCGCGTTGTAGTCGAAGTAGTTCCCACCCTGGGTCTGGATACGCGAGTCGCTCGTCACCAGGCCCTCCATCACCATGAACGACTCGATCGGCTGTCCGAAGGAGCTGAATTCCGGCGTGTCGCCGACCGTTCCGCCGCCGACATCCAAACGTCCAGGAGCGCGGACACCGGGTGCCTGCACCATCAAGCTGATCGCGCCATTGCGACTTGTCGGTGTCAGTTCGAGGGTCTCACGCGTGAACTGCGTACTCGCGGACGTCGCCGTCACGTCCACCACTGGTGCTGCGCCTGAGACCGTCAGAGTCTCCTGGATCGTGCCGAGCTTCAACGTGATATCCAGCCGCACCGTCGCGCCCAGGTCGAGCCGGATGCCTTCCTGACGCATGCTCGAAAAGCCGTCAAGCTGGTACGACACCGTGTACGTGCCAATCGGCAGCGGCGTGATGCGATACTCGCCCTGGACGTTGGTGACGTCGGTCACTTGCTTGACTTGTAGAACCGGGCTGGTTACCGACACAGTCACACCTGGCAGGATCGCGCCGCTTTCGTCTCGGACCTGACCAATGATTGCCGACAGTTCCTGAGCCATGGCCGTGTTGGCCAACGCCAGAGTGAGGAACACAACGAAGATCGACTCCGCGACGAACTCATAAACGCTCCTTCGAACGGCTCGTTCCTGACGATTTCCGGATGGAGGCAGAAGGAGACGTGCGCCAACGATCATGGCGGCCGGCTCCGAGGTACGCGACGGGCAGGATTAGGATTGCTGACGTAAAGTCCGGCGTGATTCTACAGGCCTGCAACCCTGCGTGGCCCTGCCCATTTCTTGGTAGTAGTCCTCCTCTCTGGCGGCCGAGCCGGTGTAAATACCTTGGCGATTCATGAGGAGTAATTTGCTACTGTCGTCGCAATTGGTCGCTGAAAGGATGCCGTCGTGACGACTCCAATGGTGCTTGTGGCCACCTGGCGCGACGGCCTGTTCGTCCTCGCCGGCGAGATCCTCAACCAAGAGCTCGGTAATCAGTCGGTCAGAGCCCTCGCACCCGACGGAGGCGGCGGCGCTCTCGCGATTGTCAACGGCCGCTCACTTCGCCGGCGTGCGCCCGACGGTGTGTGGAGCACCATTGCGACGACGGAGATGGATCTCGCTTGTTGCGTGGCGGTCGGCGACGTGATCTACGTCGGAACCGACGATGCCCGCGTTCTGCGCTTCGACGCGGACGGAGGACTCGAGCAACTCCGCGGCTTCGACGCCGTCGCGGGGCGTGAGACGTGGTACGCGGGCTCGGCAGTCATCAACGGGCAGCGCGTGGGACCGCCGCTCGGGATCCGCTCGATCACCGCAACCCCGGACGGCGCGGTCCTCCTCGCCAACGTCCACGTCGGCGGTGTCCCTCGGTCGACCGACGGCGGCATAACGTGGCAGCCCACCATCGACGTCGATAGCGACGTCCACGAGGTTCGCGCGCACCCGACCCGTCCAGGCGTCGTGATGGCCGCCGCCGCGATCGGGCTCTGTGCCAGCCGCGACGGTGGGCTGACATGGGACGTCGAACAGGAGGGCCTGCATGCCTCGTATTGCTCCGCGGTCGCGTTTTCGGGCGACGACGTCCTTGTGTCCGCTTCGGTAGACCATTTCGCCGCGCAGGGCGCAATCTACCGGCGACGGGTGGATGAACACGATTCGCTGGTCGCCGTCGGCGACGGCCTGCCCGCATGGACCGACGGCATCGTCGACACCGGTTGCATCGCCACGCGCGGCTCGGCAGTCGCGCTCGCCGATCGGAAGGGCAACCTCTACGTATCGGCCGACACCGGCCGTAGCTGGTCGCGCCGAGCCAGTGGCGTCCCACCCCCGAGCAGCGTCCTCATCGTCTGAGAGAGATACTCGGACCGCTACCGAAGAGCGGGTCGCGTGATGTACCGTCCCGCGATTTCTACTTTTCGCGAGTCAACCCTTCAGCGCAGGCGAACTCTCTGAGCTCGTCGTTCCCCTTGCTGGCCTTCCGGTAGGTGCGAACCGTTTCCCACGGCTTGGTCAGCGCTTTCGGATCGGTCACGGTAATGCGGTCTTCGAGCAACCCTGGACCGACCAGGCGAATACGCTCCCGGACCACCATCTGGTCGCTATGGGGCGAGAAGCCCTCGATGAACGAATCAGGGTGCAGCGCGACCGTTTCGACGACGAGCGTGTCCCCTTCCCAGTGGCCAGTCGAGTATCCCGCATACGTCGTGTCGTCCAGCTGCTTCTGCGTCGGCTTGCGACCGTCCAGGTACACGCGTCGAAGCGCGTCGTTCAGCTCGCTGAAGAATGTGATCTTGTCCTTGGTCTGCATCACCTCCATGCCATACGCCATGTTCATCATCGCTGGCATTCCTGGCGGCAGACATTTGGCGTTGTTGTCGTACTGGTACGAACCAGACATTCGAGACTTTCGGATCACTTCCCACTTCGCCATGTAGTCGGGCGTGAGCGCGGGAGCATCCGGCGATCGTCCCTGTGAGCCGTCGGATACAGGAGCCGACTGAGCCGGCCGTGCGGGCGTGCTCGCCGGCGGCGCTCCCGCGCGTTGGCCGCGGCCACCGCCGCGCCCTTGCTGCACCGGGTAGTAGACACCGGAAAAGTCGGGCGTCGTCGCTGACGGCGAGCTCTGCGCAATCGCTGGCGGAGCGATCACGGCGCACACTCCCGCGAGACACGCGACATTCAGACACGCGATGAGGCGGTGCATCAGAACCCTCTCTTTCCGTCGACTCGAGACGCGATCAATCAGTCATCGAAGCGAGGCTGATTCGACAGGATGGTCCCGTCCGCCTTGGTCACGCGCGCGATGATCGAGGTCCGCGATCCGTCCTTCGCGGGGCTCATGTCAACGGTGACCGTCTCACCCGCTTTGAGCGACGTCTTCGTCCAGCCGGCACGAAGAAGGATGCCGGGCGCGCGACCTTCCGCTGCCCACTCGACCTTCCCGTCCTTCGGATCGTCGACGACGATGTGTAGCCAGGTGTGGGGATTCACCCACTGGAAGTCCTTCACCACGCCCGTTACGGTGATCACCTTGGTCACCTGGTACGCAACGTTGCTGTGATGGGACTGTACGGGAGCAGAGTCGAAGATGACCGCCGCCAGCACGCCAACGGTCACGATTGCAGCACGGCTCATGGAGACCTCCTGCTCGACGACGCGGAGATTATACGCCTGGGATTGACGTGCAGGCACCGACCGAGGCGAGAGGGAGAAGGGTTCAGCGAAACCCGATGACCTTGCGATCACCGGGCCGCGTGCATCGAGCAGATCAGGCGGGTGTCACGTTCTCCGCGCGAGGACCCTTCGGACCCTGGCCGAGCGTAAACGTCACCGCCTCGCCTTCGCGAAGAGAGTCGAATGGCGTCTTCGTGCACGCGGACTGATGGAAGAAATACTCGACGCCGTCGGGCGCGGCGATGAAGCCGAAGCCGCGGTCCGTGATGCGTTTGATCGTGCCGCTGGTAGCTGATGGCATGTGTAGTTCCTTTGAGTCGAATAGCCGATAGTTAGGCCGTCAACGTGCCGAGTGGCTCCCGCCGAGGCGACGGCCCACCCCCAACGGAATGACTGTGAGACGCCGTGGCACCGTTACTCGACGCCTCGTCCTCAAGCCTCCACGGCGTGGGCTCGGTTGATCGTGCGAATCCGAGCCGCCGACGAAAACGAGCGGCGAGGAACACCGCTCTGCCGGATCTTTGATGAAGGCTGATGTGTGATGGTCTGGCGCAGGCGAGAATCAAACAGCAGGGTTCAGGAAAGCTCTGTGACGTGACTGTACTGCATTCGCCACGCGATAGCGATGATTTTTCGTGGCGCGATGGACCTACAGGTCCGGTAGGGCCGTATCGACTTGCCTTCGGTCCATTTCCCAGTGTTCAGTATCGCGAGCCTCGAGGTATTTAGCCTATCCGAAGGGACTTTCTCCACGCCGGTCAGCAACAGCCCTTAGGAGGTCTTGATGGCCGACTGGCAGTCCTTCACGTCAACGTCGGGACCAGATCCGTATCCATGGGGATCGAATCGAGAGGACGGCCTCGTCAGCCGCCGCCGACCTTACGTGGCGTGCGCGAGCGCCCGAGGAAGCCACGCGACGTGGCCTTCTTCCAAGGCTGTTCAGTGTGGTGCTTCGGGGCTCGGGTGGGAACCGCCGCCACCACCGCCGACGGCGCAGTCCCCTCTGCTGCGGCTGCGGCGCGGGCCGTGCTGGCCAGGGCGTCGTCTTTCTCGAGGCAGCACTGTTTGTATTTGCGGCCCGAACCGCATGGGCAGGGCTCGTTGCGCCCCGGTCGTCCAATCGTCCGAGCAGTCATCGAACGAGTGTACATCCTTGTTACGGATCTCGCAGCGCGGCCAGCGGATTCATGCGTCCCGCTGTGCGCGCGGGCAGGTAGGACGCCACGACCGCTGCACCGAGCAGGAGGAGTGTTGCAGTCACCAGCGCCGCAGGATCGAGGGGATGCACCTCGTAGAGGAGCCCTTGCAAGAGCGGCGTGACCACGAAGGCCAACGCCAGGCCGGCGGCGGCTCCCAGTCCTGCCAGTCGCATCCCTTCACGCACGATCATCCGACTGACGTCAGCGGGCGTGGCACCGAGCGCCAATCGGACGCCAATCTCGGCATAGCGTTGCCGCACCGAGGCGGCAATCACGGCGTACAACCCGATGGCAGAGAGTAACAGGGCCGACACACCGAACACGCTGAGCAGGACAGTATAGAAACGCGGGCGTGCGAGTGGCTCGCGCAGCAACTCGTCGAAAACGGCGATGCGCGGCACACGCACCGCAGGATCAGTGGCCCGCACTTCTTCGCGAATCACCTCGGCAACGCGCGACAGTGGTGCCGTCGATCGCACGACCAGCGATTGTGCGGTCACGATGAGTTGCGCGGCGGGAACGTAGAGCGTCGCCTGCGGCGCCCGCAGATCTCGATAACGCGTCCGCGCCGCGACGCCGACCACTGTGCGCCAGGTGTCCTCCGAGTCCAGGTCGCCCATCTTCAGTCGCTTCCCCAGCGGATCCTGTCCGGGCCACACGCGCGCAGCGACGTCCGCGCTTACGATCGCAACAGCCGGGGCATCGTCGCGATCGCGATCGCTGAACGGCCGACCCCGGACGAGTGCAACTCCGAACGTATTGAAGTAGCTTGGGTGGATCGCTTCGAGGTTGAGAGATCCGTTTGTCGCCACCTGCGTCGCGTCCTGCCCTTCCGCGGTCACTGTCGGCGCATCCCACCCGACCCCGGAGAAGGGCAAGGCGTTGATTGGGGTCGCGGCCGAAATCACCCTCGTCACTTCAAGCCGAGCCACGACGTCCTCGAGAAACTGCAGATGACGCCCGCGCTCGGCGTAGCGATCTTGCGGGAGGGCAAGCGAGACCAGGAGCAGCCGATCCGCACCGAGTTCCGCTCCGGTCAGCTGCAGTCGCAGAAGGCTGCGCGTCACGAGTCCGGCCGCCGCAACGACCGTGACGGCCAGCGCAACCTGCGCGGCAACCAGTGCTCCGCGTCCACGCCTCGTGCCCCCGGCCACGCCGCGGCCACTGCCCTGCACGCGTGACACGAGGCTGCTGTGCCCGGCCGCAAGCGCCGGCACCAGCGCCGCCAGCATCGTCGTCACAAACGCCAGAACCATCACGAAAAGCACCACCACGCCGTCGATGCGAACCGCGTCCACCCGCGGCAACCCACCGGGCGTCAGCGCGACCAGCGCCCGCAGAGAGAACCAGGCTGCACCGAGCCCAATCGCACTTGCGAAGAGCGACAGGATGAGACTCTCACTCACGATCTGACGGGCGAGACGACGACCGGTCGCTCCGAGAGCGACCCGGACAGCGAACTCGGGACGCCGGATCTCTCCCCGTACGAGCAGCAGGTTGGCCACGTTCGCACTTGCGATCAGCAAGACGAGCCCGACCGCCCCGAACAGCACGGTCATCGCAAAGCGCACTTCTCCAACCACCACGTCGCCGATCGGTCGCACCGCGGCGACGATGCCCGCGTCCACTGCACCGGGAGGGGCGATTGCCTCGAACTGCGTCGTCACAGTCGCGAGCGCGCTTGACGCTTGCGCGACGGTGACGCCAGGCTGCAGCCTCGCGATCACGTCCAACTCTTCGCGTGTCGCGTGCTGAAACGTCGGATTGCTCGTCAACGCGACCCGGGACTCGACCGTCATCCAGGCCTCGACACCACGCGGATACTCGATATCAGGAGGCATCACCCCCACGATCGTGAACCGTCGATCGCCGAGCGTGACGCGCCGGCCGATCACATCCATTGCGCCACCGTAACGTCGCTGCCAGAAGCCGTGCGTGAGGACGAGCACATGCTCGGAACCAGTTGAATCATCGTCACGACTGAGGGCGCGGCCCAGGAACGGCCGCACGCCGAGGACTTCGAAAAAGTCACCACTGACTCTGGCGGTATGAATGAACTCCGTCGACGTTCCGTCGACGACCTCGGTCGGGCCCGGGTCGTTGTATCCAACGGCAGCGACACCGGCGAAGACCTGCTCCGCTTCACGAATGAGTCGGAATTCCGCTGCCGTGAGGGGCCAATGTGAGCCGGTGCTTCGCAGCTCTTTCCACACGGCGACCAGCCGCTCCGGCTCTGTCATCGGCAGCGGCCGTAACAGGACGCCCTGAATGAGCGCGAACATGGCAGTGACTCCGGCCATCCCAACGGCCAGCGTCAGCACCGCGGCCGCCGTGAAGCCCTTGGCCCGGCGCAAACTGCGCCACGCGAGGCGAACATCGTGCACCCACGGCTCACACGTCATAAGTCCTCAGCGCTCCGCTTCGTAGTCACTTGGTGCTCACGAGTACACCCGTCGAGCTTGAACAGTATTTCTGTACCCTACAATTGCATGGAATTGCATTGCGGCTTCAGCTTAAACGGGCTGCATCGCTGGTAACAGTTCTGACTCTTCTCAACCGGCTCGACTTGAGGCGCCCATCGAGCCGAGCCTTGGTGATCGGGCGCGATATGGGGTCTTGCCGTGTTGAACAACGTCCAACCTACGCTGTGGATGCTTTTATCCCTGATTCTGTCAGCGACCTTTGCGAGCGCGCAGGCCACACCGAATCGCGAGCAGATCACGCTTCGCGGAACGGTGCAGGCCGTCGACGCCACCGCCCGGACGATCACAATCCGCGGGGAAACGGGAAACGTCGTCACGCTCGACGTCCCGCAGTCGGTCAGGCGCCTCAACGAGATCAGAGTCGGCGACGTCGTGAGCGCGGTGTACTACGACCAGGTGACCGTCACCGCGCACCCGGCCGGCGCGCCCGACATCGACCGGCTCGAGCCTCCGATCGCGACCTCGACGCCCGGCGCGCTGCCCGGCGGCACCGTCGCGCAGCGGCGCGTGACGACGGTGACGATTACCGCCTGGGACCCTGCAACGCGCGTGGTGACGTTCACAGGTACCATCGGGTGCGACCTACTCGCGCCGTCTGGTGGAAACGACTGACGCGAACCTCATGAAAGGGCTCAAGGTTGGCGATCGTGTGGACGTTACGCGGACCGAAGCGGTTCGCCTCGGAGTCGAGCGCGCGCAAGCGGCTGCCCCCGACGATTTTCGGAACCGGCTCACAGTATCGGTGCTGTTCGGGTGGGACAACCAGTTCAGCGGCAAGATGATCAAGGAAGCCACTGGACAGACCACGGGAGGGGCGCCGATCAACCTCGACGAGACGACCTACGACGAGGTGTACGGCCGGATTGGGATGTTCAAGATCGGCGCCGCCTATCGGACCACCCCGCGCGCCGAGGCCGTATTGAACTTCGTGTGGTCCAGCAGTTCTGCGGAGGAGGAAGGGGTCCCGATCGGCACGGTGGGCGCGATCCCGACGGCGATCCCGCTCACTGTCGAACTTCACCTCGTTCAAGTATTGGGGCATCGAGATGGGCCAGCGGTGGTTCTTCGCACGCACCCGCTTCACGCCCTTCGTAGGCTACCTCGTGGGCGCCAACCGGCACCAGGACATCCGCGGTACGTTCGTCAACGTGCCTGCCAATCTCACGCCGGGGCTTGCGGCGCAGAACGGCAAGTTCTTCGAAAAGTCGTGGGCGATCAGCTTGGGTCCGACCGGTGGCGTGCTCATCGGCGTAGGTCCCTTCGAGGTGATGGCCGAAACGCAGTTCCGTTTCATGGGCGGTCTGTCGGATGTGGACTGGCTGGTCGAAGAGGGCCTGAGAGACGTCAACAGCGAGAGCTCGCGCTGGTCGTTCCCGATTCTGGTAGGCGGCAGGATCCGGTTCTGACCAACCTCGATTCACGAGGCGTGGCAGAGCCGTCTGTCATGCCACGCCTCGTGTGTCGGCCCCGATCCGGTTGCTCGATCAGCGCAGTGAGAGCCTAATCCTCTCGACCGTCTCCAAGGCTCTCGCTGCGCTCGACCCCGCTCTCGCGGGCTACGGCCTTGACACGTTCTGCGCGCAGGCTTGATTGGCCTAGCGCGTTTCGACATCTTCGAGCGTCGGCTCACCGGCAAGCCGCCGCACATTGGCGAAGCGACGACGTTGTGGCTGGGACTTCGCTCCGGTTCGACGCCGCGGTTGCGGTAGGGACGGCGGTTGCCCGCCGCCCCCCGCACAGAACCGGACGTGCGGCACTACCGCATCCGGCTCCCACCTTGGGTCATGACGCGGAACCGGTCAAACGGATACGGGTGACAGATGTGGATCGAAGGAACCCAGCGCGTGATGTATCGACGCATGCGCGCCCACGGGAGGCGGCGTTGACTCCGGCGACAGAGGGCCTGCCACCAGAGCCGACCCACCGCCCGCGCAAACGCGTACACCGACGGGTAATTCATGGGCACCGCGTAGTACTGCATGTGCCCCTGCACCACCGCGCATACATACGCTCCGAGTTCCGGGACGGGTCGGTGCATGCGTTGCCGGAGCTCCGTCTTGACGGCCTTCAGCTTGGCCTGCACCCGCGTCCGCATCGTCCGCCGAAGCACCGTGAACTTCCCTGTTCGGGCCGTCGCACAGCTGTGCGTGAACCCGAGAAAGTTGAAGCTCGCCGGTTTGCCCTCGCCACGCGCACGCCGGTCGCGGGCCGCAAATCGCCCGAACTCCAGCAGCCGTGTCTTCGTCGGGTGCAGTGTCAATCCGAACTGCGCACACCGCGTACGCAAGTCCGCCAGACACTGCTCGGCCTCTTCGCGCCGTTGGAATCCCATCACGAAGTCGTCCGCGTACCGCACGACGATGACATCGCCGAGCGCGTGCCGCTGCCGCCACTGATGGACCCAGAGGTCGAAGACGTAGTGGAGATAGACATTGGCGAGGAGCGGACTGATACTCCCGCCCTGCACCGTGCCAACCTCCGTGACGATGCGTTGTCCCTCTTCCAGCACGCCTGCGCTCAACCATTTCTGAATGAGTCGCAGGACGCGCCGGTCCGCCACACGGTGCTCGAGGAAGCGGAGCAACCATCCATGCTCCACCGTATCGAAGAAGCTCTGGATGTCCGCGTCGAGCACCCAATTCACCTTCTTCGTCGTGATGCCGACCGTCAGCGCATCCAGCGCCTGATGCGGGCTGCGCCGCGGCCGAAACCCGTACGAGAACCCACGGAAGTCCGCCTCGTAAATCGCGTTCAGCGCCTCGACGACGGCGCGCTGGATGATTTTGTCTTCCAGCGCGGGAACGCCGAGCGGCCGTGGCCGCCCGTCCGCCTTCGGGATGTACGCGCGTCGAACCGGCTTCGCGCGGTACGCGCCCCGCCGCAGCCGCGCGGAGAGGTCCTGAAGATGCGCCTCCAGATCCGCCCCGTAATGCTGCCACGTTTCACCGTCGACGCCTGGCACCGCGTCTCGTTTGATCGCGAGGTACGCGGTGCGCAGGTGGTCCACGGCATACACGTGATGGAGCAGCGTGGTGAACCGCTGTGTCCTGTTCCGTCTGGCCCGCTGTCGTACACGCTCGAGCGCGCTGGGCGCGTCTGCCCGGCGCTGTGTCCGGAACGCGGTACGCTCGGGCGTGTTCCCCTTGGTCCGTCCCCTTCCCTCCATCACGTCCGCCGCCCGTTCCGGGGCGTTGTTCCGTGACTTCGCTGGTACTACGGGGCGGTCCGACTTCCCAGGGTCGTGCATCATCGCCGTATGTCCTGAGACTTCGCGATGCGGCCTTGGTGCCCAAGGCGACCCTGGGATCTCCCGGTTCCCTGACGAGGTGTGTCCACGCGTGCATGGGGTCTTCGACCGCGCAGGGTCTGCGCTCGGCTCGCATCGCGTCGAGCGCCGTGTGGCCTTCCGTGCTTTTTCACGCCGTCGGCACCCTGGACATCGAGGATTTCGCGGCTCAATACCCAGCCCACGTGTCCCCCTGTCAACGCTTCACCGACGTCCTTACGAACGTCAGCGCATGACTCGGGGCCGATGTGACTCGCTAGGCCTTCATCGTCTGGCTCTTTCATCCGTAACACCTCGCCGGTTTCACCGGCGCACGAAAAACGGCTCGTCCGCGCGTGTGCTGACGATGACGGCGGCGGCTGATTTGATCCGCGCGACCGTGAACAATCGTATCGATAACCAGGTGGCCAGTGCGTCAGTGGCGAATCACCGCCGCCGCCGATCGGACCGCTCCCGAACCGTTTTACCCACTGTCGCGTGTCGCGGCGTGAACAGTCGCTCCGCCCCAGTCCACACCGTCTTCACAGACAATGCGGCGGCTCACCGGGCGGGCCTGGGGTCGGCGACCTGTTCGCGGCGTGAGGAGCGGAGTGGGTAAATCGGGTTTGGAGGCGCTGCGAGCGCCGTCGCCGTGGATTCGCCACCGGCGTTCGGGCCAGCTTGTTACCGAAACGATTCCTCGCTGTCCTTCGAATCATCCAAGGCGACGGCGTCAGCGTCAGCACGATCGCCGGAAGACCCGATTTTCCACGCCGACGAACCGGAAGCCGACCCGCAGGCTCGCCCGATGAGCCGCCGCGACCGGCGCGACTGAGCGACGTCGACTACGCACAAATGTAAAACGCTCTAGATGCCGGCTGCTGGGATATTGAGCCGCGCATGACAGTGAGCGAAGCTTCGTCCGGTGGTCAGCTCACGCGCTGATCGCGCCACGCCTCGTGTGTCGGCGTTTCTCTTGCCCCGCCGCTCAGGAAACGGTGGGCGACACCACCTCGGCGGCCTGTAGCGCCTGGTAGCGCTGAATCGCGTCGCGTGCGTTGAACAGCATCCGTTCGCGACCGAGCCGCTCGTTCAGCTCGGTGTTCCGTACCGGTCGCCAGGACCTCGGGGTTCAGGCCGACCAGCCAACACACAACGCCGCTTTCCGTCGTACTCTTCTCGCGCTGGATCAGGACCTGCAGCGCCGAGTATTCGAGATCTGGTACCCGGCTCATGTCCAGAGCCAGCACGCGCGGCTTGTACTGATCGACCAGGGCGGAGATCCGGTCGGCCACTGCCTGTGCATTCAGGAAGAACAAGCGCCCCTCCGGCCGCACGATCAGCAGGCCTTCGAATGTCTCGTCGTCCGGGTATTCGGGCGACAGCGGCCGCAGCACGTCCGCCCCGCGCTTGCGGCCGATGACGGACACCCGCGGATTCGCGCTCTGGCTGGCCAGGCCGATCATCGACGCGATGATAGCGACAACGATCCCGGTGAGCGTGCCGAACGCGAGCACGCCGGCACAGGCGAACATCGCCCAGCGGAACTCCATCGAGCGCACGTTGCGGATGGCGCGGAACTCGGCCGGCTGGATCAACCCGACCGAATAGACGATCACGACTGCCGCGAGCGTGGCGTTCGGCATCAGGCCCAGGATCGGTGCGAGGAGAAGCATGGTGGCGACCGCCGTGCCCGCGGTCACCAGCGATGCCTTCTGCGACTGGCCGCCCGCTGAGCGCACGACCGCGGTCTGCGACGTGCCGCCACCCGCCGGCATCGCACCGAGCAGGGCGCCCCCAAGATTGGCGGCGCCAGTGGCGACCAGCTCCCGGTTCGCATTGACCGGCGGGTCGGCCGGCCCGGCAAAGGCGCGGCTCGCCGCGATGGTCTCCGTAAAGCTCATGAGCGCAATTCCGAGCGCGCCCGGCAGCAACTGGTAGAGCAAGGAGATGTCCGGCACTGTGATCGCGGGAAAGCCCCGCGGTATCAGGCCGACCGTTGAGACGCCACGGGCCTCCAGACCGAACAACCACGACGCCGCGATGGCGCCCCCCACGGCGACCAGGGGTGCAGGGGAATGCGGCTTCAGTCGCTCCATGCCGATCAGGACCGCGAACGTCGCCGCTGCGACGGCCAGCGTGATCAGCGAAGTGGTGGGCAGCTGCTGCGCGATGTCGAACAGATCGCGGACGAATCCTTCCTTCGTGATGTGAATCCCGAGGAGCTTCGGCACCTGGTCCAGGACGATCACGAGGCCGATGCCTGCCTTGAAGCCCGTCAGCACGGGCGTGGACATGAAGTTGGCGACGAATCCCAGGCGCATCAGCCGCGCCACCACCAGCATCGCGCCGACCAGCGCGGTGAGCGCCGCAGTCGCCGTCATGAGCTTCGCCGGATCGCCGTCGGGGACTACCAGGCCGAGTTGCGTGCCGGTCAGGATCGCCAGGGTGGTGGTGGAGCTGACGCTGAGCACCCGCGATGAGCCGAGCAGCGCGTAGATCACCATCGGAATAAAGGCGGTGTAGAGCCCAACCGCCACCGGCAGACCGGCCACCGTTGCGTACGCCATGGCCTTGGGCAGGACGACGGCCGCGGCGACGAGGCCGGCGACAATGTCGAAACGCAATGACGGGGAGTGCGGGTCGAGTGCTTTCGTGGCCACTAAAGACGGACTCCATTCTATCCCGCGCACCGAACTCTTTTACTCCTGCCGCAGCACCATCGCGAGCATAAAGCGCGCGTAGCCCCAGCTCGGATTCTCCGTCGCCATCCGCAGGACCAGCGCGGGGAGGAGCATCTGGAGCGGATCGGAGCTAGTCGACCACGGCCACCGCCTGAATCTCAACGAGCTGCTCGGGCTCGCCGAGCTCCAACACTGCCATGTTGGTCGTCGTGGGCTTGTGGTTGAACGGCGCGAAGTACGAGCTGACCACGGCGCTCGCCCGCCCGATGTCGCCGATGCGTGGCCGCGCCCGGAAGATGAAGAGATGCACGACATCACGCGGCGAGCCGCCGGCGGCTTTCAACGTCGTCATGATCCCGTCCATTGTCTGTCGCACCTGCGCTTCAAGATCGTTCGGCAGGTATTTCAAGATCTGATCGCGCCGGTGGGGGTGATCGTGATAGACGGGCAAGGCCGTTCCGCCGGCGAGCCAGAGCAACTTGCCGCTCTTGACTTTGATTGCCGGCACGAACGGCATGGAAATGGTCGTGTCGTAGCCGGGATGGTGGACCGCCTCCAGGTGCTCGCCGCTCTGCGCCGATGCAGGACGCACGGCCAGCACCAAACAGAAGACACCTGCGATGAAGAGTCCGGCCGCTGTCCGATGCAGTTTAGAGGTGGTCATGGTAGGTTCTCCATCTGCAACTGAATAGTCGTGAGAATCGGATCGTGAACAGCTTCCACCTCTCTGGCGGGACAGTCACGGTGTGCGAGCGTAGACGGCTTCAAATCGTCGAAATCAGTTCAGCGTCGATTTGATCACTGCGTGCGCTCGAACGTGTAGTCACCCGATACGTGCCCGTCCAGGAGGTGTGTCGCCACACCCCGGCTGTCCCTGATGAACTCGAGCCGCAGTCCACCATTGATGAAAATGGTCTCCGACTGTGGCACGAGCCGCGTTCTCGCTCCTCCTCTCTGTTCAAGGAAGAGCGCACTATCACTGAAGATGATCTCGAAGGTTCTCTGAACGTTGGAGTCCAGCCAATACGGCATCTGCTCCGCATATGTCCCGGCATACTTGCGCAGAACGTCTGCGTCGATCGTAACTTCGGACCGCTGCGCGTCCGAGAATGTGCCAACCATTCGCTCACGGCTTCTCGTGTTCTCGTTGCACACGTATTCGAGCATCTCGGTGTCAGCCGTAAACTCCGAAGTGAGCTTCAGCCTGACCGGGTTCGCGTACAAGCCGCGATCGTCCAGCGTCACCTCGAGCTCCAGGTGCCCGAAGTCCGGGCGCCGGTAGCGTTCGGTAACGCGCAACGTCTCCGTGTGCGGATAATTGCCATCCAGCCAGGTCCGGTCATTGAATCCGGCGCTCTCCACTACCAGCGTGTCTCCGTCCCAGCGCCCGACCGAGTAGCCCATCCAACTCGGGTTCGGGTCCTTTTCGAGCGTCCGTCCGTCCAGAAAGATCTGTCGATACGTGAGATCCGGGTTGAGCATGACGATCAGCGCTGGGGTCTGGACCACCTTCGTCATCCCGGCAATGTTCACGTCATTTGCCGCCGACGTGATGTACCTGGGACCGAGCGGAAGACAGGCGATGCTCATGCTGTCTTTGTTGAAGTTTTCTCGGCGCTCCCGCAACAACGAGTCCACCCAGCCCTGGACCGGCTTCAGGTCGGCGAGGACGGTACGCGACATCCTGGTCCACAGGCCGGAGAAGTCGGGCTTGCCGTCCGGCATCCGTGGAGCAGGCGCGGAAAAGTTCGGTTTACCATCCGCGGTGCGCGGAATGCCACGCGTGGGCTCGGTCAACCACTGCGCTGAGAGCGGGACCGTCAGCGCGAACGCGATGATCGTTATGGCAACGGGTTTCATGTTCTCCCCCTGCGGCTGAGGCGTATTCTACGGCCATCACTGGAGGCTCGAGATGGTCATCTCCACGCGACGCCTGTACTCGATCGGGGCTCTCTCCGTGGTTGCAACGGTGGCAGGCGCAATCAGCGCGCCTCGTCTTCTGGAGTGGCGCCCAATAGAGTGGCAGGGTGCGGCGGCGCAAGGCAGCCCGTTTCGCCTCGAGGAGGCGACGATCGCCGATGTGCATCGAGCGATCCACCAGGCGCAGATCACCTGCCGCGACCTCGTGCGCGCCTATATCGATCGCGCGCGCGCATACAACGGCGTGAGCGATCGCCTCGTCACCGCCGATGGCGCCCCGATCCCGGCGTCCCGCGGCACGTCCCGCGCCGGTGCTCCGCTGCAATTCCCAACGCAGACGGTCGCCGTGTCCACCCTGCTGCCCGACTACGGTCAATATTCGGGACCGCCTATCGAGCTCGGACGGATGGAGGCGACGGCATCGGATCCGGACGTGCAGCAGCAGTACGGTATGACGGTGGGCACGCCGGGCAGCAGTCAAATCAACGCGCTCGGCACGCTGAACATCCGCGGCGAGCGTTCCGTCACGTGCAAAGGCGATCGTGACCGCCATCCGTCGCAGGGCGCGCTGCCCGCCGGCGTCGCCCGCCGTGTGCGAGGAGTTCCGGAAGCAGCCCGATGCGCTCGAGCGCGCCGCGGAGCTCGACGCGCAGTACGGGAACAACCCTGACCTCACCGCGATGCCGATGTACTGCATCCCGTTCTCGTTCAAGGATCCGTTCGACACGAAGGACATGCGTTCGACGGCGGCTGCGGACGCGCGCTACGACATCGACTTCCCGGCGCGCGACCATACGCTCGTCGCTCAGCTCCGCCGCACGGGCGCCATCATCTATGCCAAGGCGGTGAACACCGAGTACAACGGCATCCCCGCCGACCCAGGCGGGCGGCACGAGCCCGAGAAGATCATCGTCTCCGACCTCGGGTATCAGCGCAGCAGCTGGTCAGGCAACCCGCACAGCGCCTACGACTCGACGCGCGCGGCGTCGCTCGGCTCGAGCTCGGGCTCGGGCGCGTCGGTGAGCGCCAACCTCGTGATGTGCAGTATCTGCGAGGAGACCAGCATGTCGTGTCGCGGTCCCGCGAACCACAACTCGGTGGCGCTGCTGCTGCCGCATAAAGCGATGATCTCGTTCCTGGGCGGCGCCATCGGCGCCGACATCCACAACGACCGCGCAGGAATCCACTGCCGCAGCATCACCGACTCGGCGAAGGTGCTCGACGCGCTGAAGGATCCCGAGAACGGCTATTACGACCCGCGTGACGTGTTCACGACCGTGCCGCGGGCGAGCATCATCGATGGATCCTTCGCAGCGGCTGCGTCCTCATCTGGCGCGGCCGGATCGCTCAAGGGCGTCCGCATCGGTGTGATTCGTGAATCGATGCTCACGTTCCCGGGAGTGAAGGCCGACGAGCCGATCGCTCAGGCGGCTGCAAAAGAGATCAGGGACGTGCTCGGGACGCATCTCGGCGCGACGCTCGTGGAGTCCGACCGATCCGTTGTGGCCCGACGACCCGGGAATCGAGAACATGAAGACGAGCTACACGCGCGCGCTCGCGGAGCTCGTGCCGATCTTCTTCCCCGACCTGCTGTATCGGCTGAACAACCAGGGACAACCGGTCTTCCCCGAATTTGCCGCCGCGATCAAGCCGACCGAGTTCGCGCCGGGCAAGCGGTTCGGATCGGGAACGCTCTCGCCGGTCGACTACATGCTGGGCATGGCGCAGGGGCGCATCCCGCCGCCACGCGGGCTCAACATCCGGACCATCCAGACATTGGCCGCCGAGCGGCAGTTCCGTTTTCACGTCGCGCAGTACCTCGAGCGGCGCGCCGCGGACTGGAAGGCGCGCGGATTCACGGAGACGCTCGTCGACTGGGCCGCGCTCAACGCGCGATCCAAGTTCTGGAGCGACGAACAGCGCGCGATGTGGAAGAACTGGGAGGAGGTCGACGATCTGTTGGCCCCGCTCGGCGAGCGCCAGGGCGTAGCCGAGCGCCTGATGCTGCGCGAACTGCTGCGACGCGTCGAGATGAAGGTGATCCAGGAGAACAGGCTCGACGTCGTGGTGCGGCTGCACACGTCGCTTCCACCCGGCAAGATCGGGTTGGCGCCTGGCCGGGGCCGGCTGGCGATACACGCGGCGACCTGCGTATGGGGCCGTATGCCGGTGAAACCGAAGTGCTCGATCCCGGCCGGCTATGTCCGCACCGTGTATGACGCACGATTCGTGCTCGGCCCCGATAAGCGTCGCTACATTGCTCAGAACAGCGACACGCCAACGACCGTGGCGGAGCCCGGCTTGCCGTTCTCACTGGTATTCCGAGCGGAACCTGGCGCGGAGGACCGCATCCTCAAGGTGGCGTCCGCGTACGAGGCGGCGTCCAAACGCCGTGTGCCGCCGCCGGCGTATCCGGCGCTGCGGAAATCGTCCTAGCAGTCTGTGGTGGACGTCGATGTGGACAAGTCTGGGCGACTGGAGGGGCGAAGCGGAAACTGCGACAAACGACGCGCAGCCGGGCTCTTTACGCAGCCGGTTCTGCGTCGCAGTTGATTTCCCATCGTTCCCAAACGGATCCCGGACGAGGCCGTAGCGTGGCGACCAGTGCGTCGCCTGCAATGGCATGATCACTTCGCCGCCCTCCGCCAAGCCTGCGAATACACGATCCGCTTCGTCGGCGTTCGCCACTCCGAGCACCAGCGAAAAGCCGCGAGGAGTCTCATAGTCGCGCGGCAGCGCGTCGCCGCCCGTCACATCGAGTCCTCCGGCACGCAGCCGCGCGAACCAGACCTTGTCACGCCATTCTGGGGGCACTTCCCGCTCGAGGGGCGACTCGGCATACGTCAGCATGTTCACGATTTCGCCGCCAAACAGCGATGCGTAGCGGCGGAACGCCTCGCCGCACGTTCCCGAGAACATCAGCGACGGATTTATTTTCACGATGTCAGATTTGTTCGTGGATCAACAGCGTCGGAATGGTATCGATCGATTGACGGTGAAATGTAGACTGCTCCGGCTGCGGTCTCGAGGGCCCGAGTCACTGCTCTCGAACCTGAGGGGACCCGCCCTCGTCGAGGGCGGGCCTCAGAGGACTCCAGTGAAACGATCTGCCTACTAG
>CAVWST010000031.1:0-180705 GCA_963757735.1 uncultured Acidobacteriota bacterium | reverse complement strand
GTGCCTTTCATCTCATCTCGCCGGTCCCGCGGCCCCATATGCGTCGTTTGGTCCTCTGCGGCGCTCCTCCCATTCATGTCGGTGTGGAGGGCCGCAGCGTTCCCCATTCGCGCAGCTTGGGGCTGGGCGTTCTTTATCGTCGGGGTTGCACTCGTGGACGTCACCGGACTGGTGATCTATTTCTCGGTCGCGCTCGTGGTGCTACGCGGCACGCTGCTGTAGCCTGCGAGGCCCCGCGATCACGACGCGGTGTAGCCTCGCCGGGCTCTGACTTGCACGGATCGGTCGCGCACTTCCACGCGGATTGAGTGCCAGCGGCCGTCGCGACTCCCCGGGCTCGTGTAGCCGAGCGAGGTACTGCTTACTCAACTCGTCGGCGATACTCGCCGTGGCCGGACTCAGATCGCGCGGGCTCCGCACTACCTCGGTTCGACCGCCGCTGTCATCGGTAATGTCGCGGAGGGCCTGCGCGTTCAATCGGTCGCGGGCGGCGGTCCGCCCGATCGTCGGGGGGAGCTGTGGGAGTCCTGGCCACCGCGTGCCAGGGCGCCCGCGGTCCGGGATCGGAAAGGGGAATGGGAATCGGGGTCGGCGGGAATGTGGGAGGGCGCGTTCTGATGGTCTGGCTCCGCCGATCCGTCGATGCCGATCGCGTAGACCAGCACTTCACTTTCGCGCACCACTCGTCGAACATCGCGGAGACCGCGGCTGCTGCTGGTGTCATTCCCGTCCGAGATGAGGACCACTGCTTTCTTGCGGTTACGTCCGTCTTGCGCCTTGCGCACCGCCTGGATGGCGGCATCGTACATCGCCGTTCCGCCAACCGCATCAACCCGACGCAGGCCCTCGCTCACCGCGTCACGATTAGTCGTCCAATCCTGGATGAGCCTGACATCGCTGGCAAATCCATACAGAAACAGCTCGTCTTCGGGACCGGCGAGCTGGTCGAGAAAGCGCTCAATCGAGGCACGTGCCCGTTCAATCTTCTCGCCAGCCATGCTGCCGCTCGTGTCCACCACAATGCCGACGCTCACCGGCACGCGATCGGCGCTGAAGTGCGTGATCTCGACGGCCTGCTCGTTGTCATAGACGGCAAAGTCACTGTGCGTGAGGCCCGCCACGAAGCGGCCCGAACGGTCGGTAACGGTGGCTGTGACATTGACGAGCTCGACGCCGCTCCGGAAGCGGAATCCGTCTTGCGCGCCCAATTGGCCATGGGAGACCCACGCCACACCACCCGCGACCGCGAGTGCTGCCGTGCAACGAGCGATGCGATTGGACATGTGGTCAGCACCGTCCGCAGGCAAAAGTCCTGCCGCGCTCCACTGCGGATTATCTGCTCTTTCCGGTCGAGAGAGGGGACACCAACGTCCTCTGGACGCGACTGGTGTACCTCTCGCGATCCTGCATTCTGCATGGACGCCGTGCATCCATCTATCGGGCTGTCATTGGGCGCGCTAGCATGCCCTCGATCGTGAGTCGCGTCTACTGTTCTGACCTACCGTGCTCATAGCGATCTGCCTCTGCGAGACCACTGCGTCCGGACGGCAAGCTTCACCCTCTGCCCCGAAGCCCGCGGCTCAGGCTCCTGCCTTTCGCGCCGGCGTCGATGTCGTGTCACTGAGCGTGACGGTGACCGACGGCATGAACCATTACGTCACCGACCTCGAGCCCGGCGAATTCTCCGTGTTCGAAGACGGGGTCAAGCAGGAGATCACCTTCTTCAACCGCCGCCAGCAGCCCATCGCGCTTTCCCTCCTCCTCGACACCAGCGCAAGCATGGAGGAGCACTTGCCGACGCTTCAGGTTGCGGCGGCGAACTTCGTGGCGCGTCTCCGCGACAGTGATGTAGCCCAGGTGATTGATTTCGACAGCCGCGTGAGATCCGGCAAATGTTCACGTCCAACCGCCGCGACCTCGAGTCCGCGATTCAGAACACTGTGGCCGGTGGCTCCACGTCGCTGTACAACGCGATTTATATCGCGCTGCGGGAGCTTGGGAAGGTTCGTGCTGTTGTCGAACAGGACGTGCGCCGTCAGGCGCTCATCGTGTTCTCAGATGGTGAGGACACATCGAGCCTCCTGTCGTTCGACGAGGTGCTGGATCTCGCCAAGCGCTCTGAGACGGCGATCTGCACCATCGCGCTGCGTGGCGCCGACCTGCAGGCAAAAGGCTTTCGAGAGGCCGAGTTCGTCCTGCGCGCCCTGGCGGGAAACCGGCGGGCGCGCCTTCTTTCCGATGAAGATCGATGACCTGGCGGCGGTGTACGCACAGATCGCCGACGAGCTCGCAAGCCAGTACACGATTGGTTACACGTCGCTGAATCCAAGCGCGATGGCGTGTGGCGTCGTCTCGCTGTGCAGGTCTCGCGACCGAGCAACACTGCTCGCACCAAGAACGGTTACTACGCCCCAAGGTCTCGTTAGTTCGTTGGTGGCGTTGGGCCTGTGACGTGTCATGGAAGTGGACTCACTTCAGCCTCGGTCAAGATAGCGATGCCTTAGGCAATCGCGCACCCATGGTGCCAGCGCCGACGTGAGCCGGTCCGGCATTCTGCATGGACGGGCGTGCTCCCCCTACCCCGTGCTCATCGGTCACGTTATCGTGACGACGACGTGAAACACGTTTCTGTCCGGCTTCAGTTGAGAGGAATGCGAACGGGACTCGTAGTCGTCGTCCTGGTCGTACTCGCCGGTTGCGCACGTGAACGACAGCGGATCGGTCTGGCCTTGCGGCCCCCAATCCCAACGGGTGCTTTGTCTTTGTCTACGATCGACCCGACTGGCAGGGCACGGGCGTCGTGTTGAACGGCCCGGCGCGCTGGCCGAATCTCGAGGGGCTGCGCGCCAACCAGGAGAACTGGCGCAATCGCATTCGGAGCGTTGACGTCGGCCCGGCTGCCACTGTCACCGTCTACACTGACGCGGCCTTCAGCGGCCTGTCACGGCGCTTTTCGCCTAACAGCAAACAGCCACGCCTCGATAGCGAAGTCAGCGCGCGAATCGAGTCTCTCGAACTTGCCTGCCCACGACCGACAAACGGCGCGGCGCCACAGTGATTTCCCAGGCATGACCTATGGTGCACGAGCATTCTGCAGTGCCTGACAACATCACGCTCGCCCAACGACACGAGTTCCATCGGAGTTGGGCGACGAACCTGGTGATTGCCGCAATCGGGTTGACCCTCTTTGCCGGTCTCAACGCACGATCGGGCCGTGTCGGAGCCAATGACGGCCTGGGATGGGACGGTCGCCAATCGCCCATATGTTCACCGATCGCATCTATGACGGGACCGCCGGAACGCAAACGCGCCCCCTGCTGCCGCTGTTGACGCGTATCCCCTATGCCGCCGGACTCGACATCATCTCTGCGTTTCAGGTCATGAATTTCGTGTACGCAGCCGTTTGTACTTCTTTCTGTGCCTGATCCTAATCTCCACGACATCGCGGTGGTCCACAAGGGGTACTTCGTCATCAGCGTGGCGTTGTGTATTGCGACGTCGAGGATGTTTGCGTTCTACCCTGTACAAATCGACCTCGGAGCGCTTGCGGTTTTGAGCGCGTCCTACGTTCCGTTAACACGCAGCGGGTGGGTCGCGTGCATCGCGGCGCTCATCGCCGTGACTGCCCGTGAGTTTCTGGTAGTGCTCGCCTTTTTCGGGGTTTCACCGGGAACTGCGACAGGGCGCGAGCGTCGCCCGCGCACTGTTGACGTACGCGCCCGCAGTCGTCGCGCTATTTCTTCTTCGATACTGGGCCAGCGCGACCAACCTCGGCGACCGAGACCGGCCGTTGCTCACGGCCAGTGACCTCCTCGCCAACCTCGCGCTCTGGCGGGACCCGCCCTTCGTTACCTTCTTCGTCTATTTCCTGATCACATTGCTTGGTGGGGTTACCGTGCTGCTGACGCTGAGGGCCGCCTGGTGCGGTCGTCAGCTGGCGCGCACGCCGGAACTGGCCACATTCGCGGCAATGATTGTGGCAGCGGCGTCCACCGGCATCGACATCTGGCGATACCTCGTGTTCCTGCTTCCGGTGATCACAATTCTCTTTGCCCGATACGTCCGCGATTACCAGCCGGGCCCCGTGCTCCTGTCAGCGGCACTTCTCATCACGCTGGTTACCCAGCAGCCCTTTGCGCAAATGGACATGACGCACTACTTCCGGGACTGGTTTCCCGCCTATGTTTATCGGACCGATGACGCGAGCCCAGCGTTCTGGTCGACGTGGCGGCTCAGAATTGCAATGACAATCGGCGCGGCGATCGCACTCGCCGTCGTGCAGTGGGCGCTCTACGTCGTTGGTTTCGATCCGCGACGTCGATTTCCTGAAGATTCGCGGGGCGGCCATGACGCAATCGGCCAAGCTTGCCGCTGACAGTGACCACCCTCGCTGTCGTCGTGATGTCGGTGTGTTGACGCAGAGCCGTGTGGCGGAGACATTCGGCTTCGCCTCCTGCCGAGCGCACACCTTCGTTTCTGGTGGCTGTCGTCGGGACGTATCTAGCGATAGTCGCAATCGTCAAGCGCCGCGTCATCAGCGACTCCTGCCAAGACACGTCTCCTGATGAGCACCCTAGACCGCGGCCGCTCGCGAGCCGGGTGGGCGGGTAGTCTCAGTGGGCACCCCAAGCAGCGCACGCAACATCTGCCGCAGCAGTGCCGGGCGCTGACCGAACAGATCGAACAGGTCCTCGCGTTCGATGCGCAGCGCACGGCCGGCGCCGACGACGCGAGCGCGACGCCCGATGGGGGTCCCGGCCAATGTGTCGTAGATGCCCACGACATCGCCCGCTTCCGTCGCCACGATGTCTCCACCGGCGACCGACTCCAGCACGGCGCGTCCGGCCAATATCACCCAGAGGGCCGAAGGGTCTGATTCACTGAACAGCGTCGAACCCTCGGTCATCGGCACTTCGCTGGCAATCGACGCGAGATGCAGCATCTCGTCGGGAGCCACGTCTGCGAAGACTGGCACGTCCTCGAGCATCAGGACCTTCCCGATCGGTGTCAGCGGGCCATCGTGAAGTGTCAGGCCCGTGGAGTGGCGTCCACTCATCACCGGCCGATCGGCCGCTCGCGCGCCGCCTGCCAACATCCGGAACAGGCCCTGCACGAGCTCGGTATTGTCGGATAGGAGCGCCCGGAACTCGTCGCGACCGACCGTCAGGCACACTGCCGACTCGGACGTGCGCAAGGTCTCGTGCATGGGACTGCCATCGAGGATCTCCTCGAAGCCGAGCGCCGCCGGCGCTGCGATCTCGCGTCCGCCCTGGTCGCCCGCCTTCGCTGTGACGATGCCGTCAAGCAGGAACTGCAGGTGTTCTGGAATGGCGCCAACCTGACAGAGGATGCTTCCATTCTCGTACCGAACCTGCCGCCCCGTCGCGGCGATTCGGACGAGCTCGCCAACGGACACGGACTCGAACACCGGAACGTGGCGCAGACGTGAAGCAATCTGAACGACCGGCAACGGCTCGATCCAGAGGTTGCGACGCTTGTTACCGGGCAGCCGGTACGCGGCGAGTGCCCAGGAGGCCGCTTCGAAGACGTACCAGTCCTTCACATCCCTGTGCGCCAGCACGAACTCCACATCATCAGCCAACGTCCAGACCTTCAGCTCCTCGACGAGATCGATGGCCGCCGCCGCCACGATCTCGTCCGGGTCGTTGATGAGCTGAAGCAGGGTTTCTTCGACATCGCGTGGCCGCGTCTTGAGGGCGAGGTTCGCATGACGCACCTTCTCGTCGATGGGCAGATTCTCGAGAATCGGCATCACGCGCTTGCGGATGGGTCCGCTGAGGATGTTGTCAACGTACTCGATGGCGCTGGCGCGCGCCCGGCCGTCACCGTGCTCGATCGCGTACCGGGCCGCGGCGATCTCTCTCCAGGGATAGATGAGGCCCAGGAGGAGATACACGCGATTGACGCTGCGCGTCATCTTCTCCTGCAGGACGACGGCAAGCAGGGATTCCTTTGACAGCTTCGCCTGCTCGAACAGGTTGTAATGGAGAGTCAGGTAGTCGTAGTAGCGGAGCCCTTCCTTCAGCGCGAACGTCTCGATCGGCTCGCGCGGGAAGACGAGATCGGGCCCATCGCGCCTCAGCTTCTCGAGGCTCTCCACGACCTTGTATCGCAGAAAGCCGTCGCCCTCCTGCAGGGCCTCGATCAGGATGTCCACCGACTTCTGCACGGGAATCCGCGCGATGGTCGCGGGGAGATGGCGCCGCACCCAGATGTCTTCGTCCTGATCGCGGAGGACGTAGGCGAGCGCATCGAGGACACCCTCACCGTAGCCGACCAGCGTCTCGCGGGCGCTGCTCTTGAGGGTCCGATTGCGCAACAACGAGACGAGCGTCGGGACGAAGAGATGATCAGATGCCCCGAGCGCACGGACTGAGTGCATCGCTTCTGCGGCGACATCGGCATTCGAGTCATACACGAGCGGGATCAACATCGGGCGGAAGCGCGGGTCGGCAATCTGTCGGATGGCGGCGGCCACGTCCTTTCTGGCCGCGGCCTTCGATTCGTGCGTGTCAGACGCGAGGCGCGACAGGACCTCCTCGCTCGCGGCGACATCGCTCTCGCGACCGCTGTGCGCGAGCACGACGGCGGCGGTCGTGGCAATCCGCGCCTCCGGGTCCTGGAGAAACGGCCGAAGCAGATCGGTCACCTGCTCCTGCCGGACGTTCACGAGCGCCGAGATGGCCGCTGCGCGGACCTCGGGGCTCTCATCAGCGATCATCCGCTGGATTGACGGAAGCCACTGCTCGACGATCTCCGGCTTGACACCGGCGAGCGCCTGGAGCGCACGCGTCCGCACGGCCGCCGAGGGATGGTAGAGCAGTAGCGGTGTGACGAGGTTGCGCTTGTCGAGCGATTCGAGAATCTCGATCGCATAGAGCACGCGCGATTCGTGGGGGCTTGCGAGCTCCTCTATCAGCGTTTCGGCCGTGGACAGATCAGCGACGTCGAGTCTGAGTCCTGATGGCTGGACGTCGCGCCGTTCGAGGCTCTGGCGAAACGCCGTCAAGTACTCGCGCTTGGCGCGAAAGGCGTTGACGTACCACAGCACGATCAGAGCCAGGCTTACGTAACTGAGCTGCTGCCACGTGAAGTGCAGGCCCCATGGCTGAATCAGGATCAGCATCAAGATGGCAGCGGCGCCTCGAGAGACGCGGTCGACCGTCACATCCACCAGCGGTTTGATTTCCTGACGTAACGTCGATGGCAGCGGCAGGAAGAGCACTTCGCGCGTGGTCTTATCCACCGAGTAACGCAGCGACTGATCCGTGATTCGAGCGACAGCCGCCGCCCATGGAACACCCGTCAGGACGATCGCAATCGCCGTCGCGGCGACGCTGGTGGGCAGCATGAGCAGCGCGAACCCAATCCCGAGATAGCGGTGGATACGCGGTGTGACCCAGACCTGAATCACGAGCGCGGCTGCGGACACGGCGAATCTGACCTGCGCCAGGAACTTTCCGATCGAGTCCTCGCCGCCCAGGCCTTCCGAAGCCATGTTGAGCTGCTGGTCGATGAGTGCCGCGCCGATGGAGCCGAACCCGATCACGAGCGCGATGATCTGGACCTGCTTCGACTGACGGAGCAACTGGAACGCGCGCGCCAGCGTGACACCCTTTTCCTCACCCGCTGCGGGCGCCAATTCCGCGGCCTTTGTTTCCTTACCCAGGATGCCCGAGACGAGAAGGAGGCATGCGATGAGGGTCAACGCGCTCCACAGCAACAGCGTGTTCGCGCCGACCGAGTCGATGATGAACGAGGTCAAGCCCGATCCGGTCATGCCGCCGAGCATGACGCCGCCGCCGATGAACCCGAAGAGCCGCTTGGCCTGCCGCGGATCGTAGATGCCGTTGGCGAGCGTCCAGAACTGGCTGATGACGAGCACACCGAGGAGATTGCCCCACACAAAGAAGCCAACCGACACCCAGTCGGCCCAGGTCGGCCTTGTCCGAAACAACGTCCAGAACGCGAGCATGACGAGCGCCATGCACGCTTGGGTGATCGGCAGCGCCCAGCGCTTGGGCAACACGCTGTAGAAGCGCGTGTAACCCAGCATCAGGACGCCGATGAACAGACCAGCGCCGAAGATCGCGTACGGGATGTTCACCGCGCCCAGATTGCTGATGAACTTCGAGCGTGTCAGCGGCTGAATGATGTTGTAGGAGGTCATCGCCAGGAACGCGTAGGCGAACATCATCAGCGCCGTGCCGGCTTCGTCGGGGCGAACGTCGGCGACTGGTTTCAGGAGTCGCTGGAGGAGCGCGCGTTCCATGGGATGCGTGCTCGGGAATCAGTATGTGAAGAGGATGCCCTCGCCGAGTTTCGAGATCCTGTCGTCGAAATGCTTCACGATCAGATCGCGTCGCGCAAGCACGGCTCCTTGTTCCTCTTTCGTCAGCGAGTCGCCTATGGCTTTCGCGAGCGATTCGGCGGTCAGCGCGCGCATGCCGTCGAGCAAGCGACGATCACAGCGTGTCAAGTCGGCTGGCGCGACCAGCTCTTTCCCAAGGCGGAACGCGCGCGTGTGATCGATCAGCCACATCGACCAGTCGCTGGTCCAGATAAGATTGCCTCCGTTCCTGTCCTTGTTCTGAATCAGCTCGTCCCAGATCTTCATGACCTGAATCTGCTTGGCAAAACGCTGGACATCCGGCGCCATCGTCTTCTTCTTCACCCGCGCCGCCCTCATCCATCATCACGTCGTCCAGCCACCAGGTGACGGCGGCCATCTTGCCCTCGACGTTACGCTCGACCGACATCGGCACGTTGTCGAGCCCAACGAGCCGTGCGAGACGGTAGCCCGCGATGTTGTATCGGTAGGTGTCCTTGAAGTTCACCTCCGAAGCCTTGCCGGCCGTAAAGACGGCACGCGCGACGTCGACGGCCTGCAGGTGGGCGTCGTGGGTCAAACGCCCGTCCGAGAGCGTGATGCGGCTCGAGCCGGTGACGCCGCTTCCCGCATCGCGCCGATTGGTGACCTTGGCCTTCAGCAGGAAGGCCTCCATGTCCTCTGGAGTCAGGCGCGGCGTTTGACGCTGGTGCGGCTTCCTGACCGGTGAGCAGCGCGCCGGTGCAAGCGACACAGCAGACGCAAATGAAGAGAGAGCGGCGAAGGAAGTCCATGAGCGCTCCTATCGATGCCGAGTCAGTTGGCGTGATTCTACGCCAAACGGCTGGGCTCGGTGCGCAAACTGCTGCTCCATTGATCGCTGCAGTCGTCCGAGCTGTGTGGCCACCAGGGAGCGTGCCCGCGTGCTGACAATCGGCCGCGCGATGCCGCCGAACAGCCCGTCGAAAATATCGACTCGCGATCGATTCAAGTACACCACGTAGATTGCGGGCGACGATACAGACCGATCTCGCACAAGAACGGTCAACCCGACCGAGGCATCGAAGTAGTGGGTCCCGTAGATCTGCTTTGACGCAATGGCGTAGGCCGACGGGCCGTGCGTCGTGCGAGAGATCGCGAGATGCGTGACGCTCACGACGAGTCGCCGGCTGACTCGTTCTTTCGACCAATACAGGATGTCGCTCGTCTCAGGTGTGTGGCCCCTCGGATAGTGGAGGAGATGTCGTCGCAAATCGCGCGAAGTGTTGCCAGGTGTCGACGTCCGCTTCGAGCAATGAGGCGAATTCACGACCCACATCGACGACCTCGTTCTGGTCGGCGTACTGCATCGACGCCGCTGTTCCCGCGTCTCGGTAGCGGGTCACGTACTCAACGAGTATCTGTCGCATCACGCGATTCGCTTGCGCTTGAGCATCGGGACGTTGCCAGTCCACATCCTTCCTGAACCGGTCAATAGCGTCGGCAGACAACTGCACCGCGCAGTTGCCCACTTCGCACTCGCGAAGCTTTCGAACGTCCCATTCATCGAGCGTGAGATCGGCGATGTCAGTGACCGCAGGAGCATCGCCGAATGTGCCGATCTGGAGCATGTCGTCAGTGCGCTTGAATGTGACGATATCGGCAAGTCGCTCGGCGTAGAACTCCGGCGTCACGCGGATGCGCACGACGCCCAGGGTCGCCACCTCGCGCGGATCAGTGACACCGAGGGTGCGCACGACGACGTGGCCCGCGTCGATCCGGTCCACCTCTGCGCTGGTGATCTGGAACGAGGTTGCGAGAAAGGTCCGCGCAGCGTCCTCCGCCTGGTTCGGTTGCCCAGCCGCGAGGAGTAGTAGCCCGACGCAAAGGAAATGTCGTGTCACCATCTCGGTCCTCGCAAGCTCTGCGCGGCCACTGTTACGGAACGACGTGCGACAGCGAAGCGCTTCCCTCGGCTTGTTCGTCTGAGCGCGCGGTTCCTGGAGGTCGGGCATCGGTGCGGCCACGAACAACCGTCGTACCGCTTTGGCAAGCCATCGGGCTCGTCGTGCAGAGCGTGCCACGCGTGCGCTATCGGTCGCGATGCCCGTGTTCGCGTACATCTGTCGGTAGAGACGCGAGATCAGTACAAATGTCAGTCGCGCCCGGAGAGAACGGACACACCGCGACCGCTGCCAGATTGCTCGGAAGCCGTAGAACCGGTCCCAGACGTGTTGGGTGCGCGTCCGGATTTCCTCCGCCGACATCTTCGGATGCGGTGAGTAGACTCTGGGCCGTTGAGAAGGAGGAATCAGCCAGTACTTTGTCAGCGGCACTCCGCCGATCGTCGGATGGCTCGTTGATTCACGTTCCCATGTCGCGAAATCCACGGTACCTGGAAATGGCGTGAGCATCACAAACTGAGCAAACGACAAGTCGGCGCTGTTGCGCCAGATCGGCCGTCGCCGCAAACGTATCTGGTGTGTCGGTCGGCAGCCCGAAGATGAATGAGCCGAGCACGTGGACTCCAGCGGAACGGAACGCCTGCAGTCGGGTGACGAGCGCCTCACCGGAGTCATTGAAATTCTTGTACACCGCCTTCAATCCTTCGGGCGTGACCGACTCCACCCCGACAAGGGCCCCGCGGATCCGGGCGCGCCTCATGGCGGCGAGAAACTCCGGATCTTCCGCAGCCTCCATCGTGATCTGCGTGTAGAACACCATGTCGTCGGGCAGTTGCTCCAACTGCGCCATCAGCTCGAATCGCTCCTGACGAAGTGCTGTCAGCGCGATGAGCCGGACTTTGTCCGCGCGGCGGTCTGCCGCGGCGAGGTCAGCCAGCGGCACTGGATAGAAGTTGTCGTCTGCGAGCAAGATGAATCGAAAACCCTTACGGCGGAGCGACACGATCTCACGAACGACTGCACCGACATCGCGCTGACGTGGCTTCTGACCATCTGTTCGCCACACCGAACAGAACGAGCAGTGCTTCGGACAACCGCGCACCGTCTGCACGGACCCCCACATGTAGCGACCAGCAGGCAGCAGGTCCCACCGTGCGGGCGAGAACGCCTCGCCCTCGATGCGGCCGCCCTCGTAGTGGGGCTGTGGATGCCCGGCTTCGCAATCCTTCAACACGCTGGCCCAGACGATGTCGCCGTCTCCGGTTACGACCGCGTCAGCGCCCCCATGCTCGCGCACTTCGTCTGGGAAGAGGGTGGCGTGGATGCCGCCAAAGACAACAAACGCCCCTCGTGCATGCGCCAGCCGCCCCACGTGATATCCGCGAAGGGCATTTGCCGTGTGGATACCGATACCGACTACGTCGCCGCTCACGATGCCGTCTGGGTCGAATGGTTCGAGTGTCTCGTCAATAATTGCCGGGGCGTCGTATCGGTCGGGCGTGGCGGCGGCGAGGACGTACGGCCAACGCGGCGTGATGACAGCCGTGCCGAAAGACACGTCGCTCGGATTGACGAGATGAATGCGCACGCGAGGGTCCTCAGAAAGAGTTCGCGATTCGTTTGCCGAAGCGGCTGAAGAATCGGGCGGCTGCGAGGCCGCCCTCCTTCGAGCGCTGCCCCAACGAGACGCCGGCGTCTGCGGCTGCGGTCCATGGGACAGCTCGCTGGGCATTTGGTACCTCCAGCGGTGCGCTGGGCGGAGGTGCGTGCGGAGGGATCGAGTCGCCTGGTGTCGCTATTTCCTCTGGCCCGGCCGATGCGCGCCTCCGCGAGGATTGCCGTGGCCAGAGGTGTGTCCACGACGTCAGAGAGTGAGTCGTCCGACGCCTTTCCGGCACGCGTGTCCGCGGGCGTCGCCGCATCGGGGAGAGACTGCCTGACCGTGGTGACTGACCTCCGTATCGACGCGCTTCGAGGGATGTGAGACACGATCGCGGGAACCGCCGCACGAACGATTGTGTGCGCGCTCTCGTCCGCAGTATCAGCCGGTGCCAGCTGCGCATCGGCGACAGTATCGAGTTCAGACGAAACCACCTCCGCTTCCACGATGCGGAGCGAACCGATGGCCAACGACACGCCGACGAGCGACAGCATGCTGACGGTGAGCAACGTGCGAGACCGATTCGGGGAGCTGTGGCCTGTGCGGGAGACGATCCGTTCCACGCGAGTGGCAAGGGACGCTGACGACAGGACGCCCAAGGTTGGCAACGTGTCCCGGCTCGCCAATGGCAGACTTGCGAGCTTCACGAGACAGGCAGCGTAAATCTTCGAAGACCCTGTCAGCGTCACCGCCATTTCATCACAGGCGACCTCGCGCTCTGCTCGCAGCCATCGATCGAGCCACCAGATACCCGGGTGCCACCCGGCGAGCAGCCGCACAATGAGCTGAGCGACATTCCCGAGATCGTCCCGCCGCTGCACGTGGGCCCACTCGTGAATCACGATGCGATCGAGCTCGGCAGCCGTGAGGTGTTGAACCAGTGCCGGCGCAATCGCAATGACTGGAGCGCCACACCCAATCACGGCCGCTGCCCGCACGTCGTCCGAGACAACGAGCTGCGCGGCGCGGCCCTGGTGTTTCACTCGTGTCCAGCTGGGGAGGCGGCGCTCCAAGGCGAGCGGGAATGCACGGCAACGTTGCCGTGCCCGTTGAAGCGCCACCATCGCGGGTGTGAGTTGTGCGCCGAATACGGCCAGCCAGACGAGCCACGCCCCGATGATCAGCGGGACAGATGTCGGAGAGTGAGGGAGCGAGACCAGGCCAGCAGACGCGGTTGCATCGACCGTGACACCGTGCACCGGCGACAGCGCGACTGGAATCAGTGACACCAGCGGCAGCGCAAGAAGGGTTGACAAGCCGACGCAGCACACGAGGTAGCGCGCCGCTGCCTCTGCCCGTGGCAGCCAGCATCGGACTATCACCACCGTGACAAGCGCGACGATGCAACCTTGGACGAGCCAGTTCGCAATGAAGTCCACGCGGTGCGCTCCTTCAGGCGTCTCGAATGAGCTTCTTGAGCCGCTCGAGTTCTGTGCGATCGATCGCTTCGTCCTCCAACACGTTCAGCACCAGGAGGCTCGGCGAACCATTGAAGAGACGCGCGACGAGATGTTTCAGGCTCGCTGGCGCGCTTGACGCTCGTCGACGGCCGGCCGATACACAAACGCGCGCGCCACTTTTTCGTGGGTCACGTAGCCCTTCGTCTCGAGGATTCGCAGGATCGTCTGGACGGTGCTGTAGGTCGTCGCCCGCTCGTGCGTCAACGCGGCGACGACATCACCGACGGTTGCGGTCTCGCGCTGCCACACCACGGACATGACTCGTGACTCCGCGTCGGTCAGCGTTGGTGAACGTTTTCGTGCCATGAGCGAATTGAACTCCTAAACATTTAAGAGTTGACCAGGGCACTCTACCAGCCCTCAGAGATCGTGTCAATTAAAGAATTAAGAGTTCACGCCGCCAGCCGGGAAAACGAATCGCCGGGCGCCGCTGTGTTGAACGTACAGATCAATCGCTCGCTGCCGGGAGGGAGACTGCGCGGGATGATGGAGCTATTGAGGGGACGGTCACGATGGCCGACGCTGTTGTTCCTCCTGACGTGGGCGTCGGTCGCCGCGACAGAGACCCGGCCGCGGCAGGTGTTGCTCCTGTATTCGTACGAACGTGAGTTCGCCCCCCATGTCGCGTTCGCGAAGCAGTTTCTTCCAGAGTTGAGCCGCACATCGACCGAGCCCGTCGATTTCATCGAAGTGTCGCTCCAGCCAGTCCGAGTCAGTCGCAGCGCCCCCGATGACTCGATGATGAATTATGTCCGGGCGATGCTCGCGGGGCGTCAACCTGATCTCGTCGTCCCCATTGGCGGGCCCGCGACAGCATTCGCGCAACGGAATCGTCAACAGCTGTTTCCCGGGGCGCCCATGCTGCTGGCAGGCGTTGATCAGCGTTTCGTGCAGAACGGCGCCCTGAGCCCGAACGATACGGCGGTAACCGTCGATCATGAGCCGAAGCGCGTGGTCGAAAACATCCTGAGGGTCCTCCCTGACACGAAGACCGTGTTCGTCGTCGTCGGTGCCTCACACCTCGAAGAGGTGTGGCTCCACGAGATGAAGGGCGCGTTTCGACAATTCGAGGGCCAGCTGACGTTCTCCTGGGCGAACGAGCTTTCGTTTGCCGACATGTTGACTCGCTGCGCCAACCTGCCCGCGCATTCTGCAATCTTTTACGCGATCCTGTCGCTCGACGCGGCGGGCGTGCCGCACGTCGAGGAACGGGCGCTCGCCGAACTTCGCGCGGTTGCCAACGCGCCGATCTTTGGCGTGCGCAGCTCGCAGTTGGGTCTGGGGATCGTCGGCGGACCGCTGCTGTCCATGGAGGATTTGAGCCGCAACACGGTCACTGTTGCCCGGCGCCTGCTCAATGGGGAATCGGCACGCGTTATCAACACACCAACGCAGCTGCTCGCTGCCCCCGTTTTCGACTGGCGCGAACTGCGCCGCTGGAACATCGACGAGCAAGGCCTGCCGCCGCGGAGCCAGGTCATGTTTCGCGAGCCGACACTATGGCAACAATACAGGGGCTCGATCGTGACGGTCGCCGGCGTCCAGGTGATGCTCGTGGTTGCGCTTGTCGCGAGCCTCGCAAGACGACGTGCGGACCGCGCGCGGCGTGAGAGCGAAGGGCGTTCTCGCCTGCTGTCGAACGCGGCGCCGGTGATGATGTGGATCGCCGGTCCTGACAAGCTCTGTACGGACGTCAATCGCCCGTGGCTCGATTTCACCGGCCAATCGATCGGCGCTGTACTGGGAACCGGCTGGACGAACTCCGTGCATCCCGGCGATCTGTCGCGCTGTCTCGAGACCTATCACAACGCGTTCGATCGGCGTGAAGCCTTCCGGATGGAGTATCGGCTCCGCCGGCACGACGGCGAATATCGATGGATCCTCGACACCGGCGCGCCGCGGTTTCTCGAGGATGGCGGCTTTGAAGGCTACATCGGCTCGGCGATTGACGTCACGGATCTGAAGCTTGCAAGGCTCGCTCTCTCGAGTCTGAGCCAGCGTTTGATGCAGGCCCACGAGCATGAACGAGCCTGGGTTGCCCGAGAGCTTCAGGACGATCTCTGTCAGCGCATGATCGTGCTCACGACGCAGCTCCACTGCTTGACGGAAGTACCTGTGGGCGCCCGCGAGGAGGAGATGCGAGGCCGTGTCGAAGAATTGAGCGGCCAGTTTACTGCCATAGCCAGCGAAATCTTTGCGCTCTCCGACCAATTGCACTCGTCGAACCTGGAGCGGCTCGGACTCGCGGCTGCTACGAGGATCTTCTGCAAGGAGTTGACCCCGGAGCACCAGGTGACGATCGTTGTCGAGGACGCGGGCATTCCGATCGACGTGCCGAACGACATCGCGCTCACGCTGTTTCGTGTGATGCAGGAAGCGGTGCGGAACGCGGTGAAGCACTCCGCGGTTCGCGACGTGACGGTCTCGCTCCGGAGTGGCAATAGCGAGATTCTGCTGGACGTGGCGGACCAGGGCGTTGGCTTCGATTCCGAGGCCGTGATGAGACGCCACGGCCTCGGATTGATCGGCATGAGGGAGCGGTTAAGTCTTGTCCACGGGGAGTGCATGATCGACTCGCGGCCCGGTGGAGGGACGCGGATAATCGCCCGGGTACCGTTGCGCCCTGACCTCACCCGCGCAGCGGCTGAACGCCAGGCCCACCCTGCATAACCGCAGCCTCGCTAGCGCTCCATGCTGTCCCGTACAAGCGCGAGCGCGGCGGTCGCGTCGCCCCATCCGACGATCCGCACGTCCTTGCCTTCCAGGGCGGTTGCTGCAATCGTGAACGTCTCCAATTCCTGACGCACGCGCGTCGGCACCCCCGCCAGATCCGTGAGGCCCAGTTCCCGACGGGCATCGAGAGGAACCGACAGGACGCGGTCGTTACGAATGCGTTCTGACGGATCGCGGTTCCTTCGATTTTGTTCAACCTGCAGAACGCCGATCGCGCGACACGGAACAACCACGCCTGGAAAAGACGGGACATCCCACAGCAGCAAGGCATCCAACGGGTCGCCGTCGCTGGCCTCGGTAGATGGCACGAATCCCCAGTCGAAGGGGAATGTCACGCCGGCGGGGAGAGGCCGGGAGACGGACATCGCTTCCCAACGCGGTTGTACTTGAGCTTGAGCGTTGAGCCGCGGGGCGCCTCGACGATCACGTGAAAGATGTCATCGCTCGCAAAGGTCGGAATGGCAGCGAGGTTCATTCCCTCACGATAAATCCAATCGCGGTCACCGTGCTCCTAATCAGCGCCCGGGCCGTCGACTCGGCACGCGAGTTGCCCATCTGTCTGGTGTGAAGCACAGCTCTCGTCGCCAAGTGGCCGAAAGCTCACGCGATGCTGTAAGTTGCTGCGATTCCCGTCAACATAAAACCACCAGCCGCTGCGTCAGGCGCGGTATGTCGTGGGCGGCCGTACTCCGATCCACTTTCTAGGCAGGTGCACTATGAGCATGACCCAGCGCCTTACAGCTGAATTTGTCGGCACGTTCTGGTTGGTGTTCGGGGGATGCGGCAGTGCTGTATTAGCCGCCGCCTTTCCAGAGCTCGGAATTGGTTTCACAGGTGTTTCCCTGGCCTTCGGTCTCACCGTTCTCACGATGGCGTACGCCATCGGGCACGTCTCCGGCTGCCATCTGAATCCCGCTGTATCCGTCGGCCTCGTCGTCGCGCGTCGGTTCCCGGCTGCCGACCTCGGGCCCTATATCGCTGCTCAACTGGCTGGTGGAATAGCGGGAGCTGCAGTGCTGTACATGATCGCAACGGGACGCGCCGATTTCGATTTGGCGGGTGGCTTCGCATCGAACGGTTATGGCGCGCACTCGCCGGGTGGCTACTCGATGCAAGCCGGGTTCCTCGCGGAGGTCGTGCTCACCGCGATGTTCCTGATGATCATCGTGGGCGCCACCGATGGACGCGCCCCGGCTGGCTTTGCTCCACTGGCCATCGGCTTTGGTCTCACATTGATTCATTTGATCGGTATCCCGGTTACCAACACGTCCGTGAATCCGGCGCGGAGGTCCTGCGACCGCAGTCTTCGTTGGCGGGTGGGCGCTGCAGCAGCTCTGGATGTTCTGGATCGCTCCAATCGTTGGGGCCGCCGTCGGCGGCCTGGTTTATCGCACGCTTGAAGCGCCATCGACGGTCGATCGGCTGCCGCCTGTGACCGGTGAACGGAAACACGCACGAGTGTGACGTCACCCGCAGGCGCTGTAACGTGTCGCAGATTAGCTCTATCGGCGCATCGCGTAGCGGGCACACTCTCAGTGCGTCATCTCATAGACCATGTAGTTGACGCCGAGGCGATAGGCATCGGTGGTCGGTGCATCCCCGTAGAGTCCTTCGGCAGACCATTCCCAGTAGTCGCCGATGTCGTTGTTCCAGTTGGCGATGGCCATCATCCGGCCGGATGGGTCGTTGTTCTCGAACAGCCCGAGGAATACCGGCTCGATCCCCTGCAGCATCGGATGTGGAATGTTGAGCGTCTTGAGGCCGTAGAACGACTGGAAGATCGAATGCGTCACGTCGAGCCGGATGAAATGGTGATCGGGCAGCGCACGTTTCATCTGCTGCACCAGGTTCTGCCAATCAGCGTCGCCGTCGAAGTCATCGAAGACGATGAATCCGCCCTTCAGCAGATACGCGCGCAGGCTCGCGGCCTCGGCATCGTCGGTCGTCCAGTAGCCAGGCTCCGACATGTAGATGACCGGATTCTCGAAGATGCGCGGATCGTCGAGATCGAGGATGTTCGATCCGTCCAGGTGAACGCGCATGTTGGTGATGTAGTCGAGGATGGCCGAAAAGTTCCGATCGGCAGTCGGATAGTCGTGTTCCCATCCACCGAAACCCTGCCCAATGCGTGCGCCGTAGCGAATGCGGGTGAAAGCGAAGTTGCTGTCGTATTTCACCGCTGGCAGCGACTGGCTGAGGGAAGGGAAAAAGAAACGCTGAGCGACGGCCAACAGAGGGAACCCCAGGATCGACAGCAACAACACGCCGGCGATGATTCGGGCTCTCACGTGCCTATTCTGAGCATCTCCCACCCCGGTCTCAAGCGCTTTCACCGTGTCGTGGTCTACGCGTTACCGTGACGTAACGTGCTGATATGCGTGGGCGAATTGGCCCTACGCAAGAGTCAAAGGGCAGGCGGAGTCATCGTTCGCTCGCCACACGCGTCAGGCCCTCGAGTGCGAGGCGACGCAACAGGCGGCCCGCGGCCGCGGCCAGATCGCCGGGCAGATCTGCTGACACGGCCTCACTTGCTTGCACGACCTGTGTCTGGACCACGTGGTCGGTCCGCGTCAACTGGAACTCGACAGCGCCAACCAGTCGTGTCCCGCCTCCAGTTTCGAGATGCCAGACCAGAAGCGTCGTGGCCAGCGTTGGTGCACTGGCCACATCGACCAGTCGCAGAACGGGACTCGACGTCAATTCGAGGCGGAGTGCCGTGTCCAAGTACCGATCCGGCGCGGATGACCATCGCCACACGGGGTCTTCTATGAGCTCGCCATCAGGTTGTTGGTGAAGCACCCGGCGGCCAATGTGTCCACGCGCTTGCGTATCGAGCAGCCGGATAGAGGCCGCGGTCGCTCCGCTCGTGCCCGGCCCGGCGGGCGCCGGTGCCTGCGGCGCGAGCAGTTGCGGCTCGATCATGCGGCCCGGTATCGTCTCGGGCCGTTTCAGCTGGCACGCGATTCCTGCCAGGCAGACGAGCACGACGAAGACGATGATCCTGGCCGCATTACACACGTCATCGCTTCGCTACCGGCGGTCGCGGACCGTAGACGACCGACTCCGGCTGCTCCTGCAGTTGCCTTGCGAGATCGCGCAGCTGATCGAGCGAATCGCGAATGGCCGGCAGCGTGCGCCGCAGATCGTCGGCCGCCAGCGTGGTCTGGTCCGCCGCCGCACGCGCTGACTGGTTCGTGGTGGGGAGGTCGGCCGCCTTGATCGCGGCGTTCGCATTTTCAACGAAAGTGACCAACGTCCCGTCAGTCCCGATCACCCTGTCGAGGTCGGTCGCGATCTTGTCGATCTGGGCGCTTGTGGTCGAGAAGAACTTCCGTGAGTCGGCGCTCAACGCCGGGAGCTCGCTCTCCTGAAAGATACGCTCGACGTTGGTGAAGAATCGATTGCTCCGGTCGAGGCTCTCGGGAACCCTGCTGACAATCTCCTTGAGTGTTTGGAGCGTGGCTTCGGCACGCTCCAGGATTGCCGGCAGTCGATCCTGCACCGTCGCCAGTGGCGTGGGCACCCACGGGACATACGGCCGGTCTGGCGTGAACGCCGAGCGTCATCGGCGGCGGCGGATTCTCCGGCACGTCGAGCAGCAAGTACGCTTCCCCCGTCACTGGATTACTCACCATGCTGGCGCGAAGCTTGGGAGCCATGCCGACTCACATCGCGTAATTTGCCGGATCCGCTCGGCGTTGACGCCAATTGTGCTGAGGCGATCGGGAAACAGTTCGAAGTCGATTTCGACGATGACGTCACGCGGATCGACGCGCACGTCGCTGACGCGGCCAATCGACACTCCTCGGAATCGAACCGGGCTCGAGACCTCCAGCCCGCTCACGTTTTCGGTCGTGTAGGTAACCGCTCGATCACGGCACGGCTCCGCCAGCGTTGAATGAACAGGAGGGCTGTGGCGAGGACGACGACGAGGACCACCACGAGGAAGAGGCCAAGCCGCGCGTAGCTCTTTTCGACGGCCATCGATCACCTTCCTTGGTTCACGGACGCCTCGGGCGAGGACCGCGTGAAGAAGTTGTGCACGAACGGGATCTCTGATTTGTCGCGCAGTGCGCGCGGGTCGCCACGGGCCACGATTCCCTTTGCCGTCTTGTCCAGGACGATGCAGTTGTTGGCCACGAGAAAGATGCTCGGAAGCTCGTGGGTCACGATGACGATGGTGATGCCGAGGTCGCGGCTGAGCGTGACGATGAGTTCGTCGAGCTCGACGGCGGAGATCGGGTCGAGTCCGGCGGACGGCTCGTCGAAGAACAGCAGATCGGGCTCGAGCATCATGGCGCGCGCAATGCCGGCGCGCTTCTTCATGCCGCCCGAGATCTCGCCAGGCAGATGCTCGGCGAACGGCCCGAGCCCCACGAGGTCGAGCTTGGCCTGAACGAGATCCCGCACAGTGGCGCCGCGTATCGGGGTCCACATGGTCAACGGGAGCGCGAGATTCTCCGCCAGTGTCATGGAGCTGAAGAGCGCGCCCGACTGAAAGAGAACGCCGAACGGCGGCACGCCTTCGTACCGGTGGGGCTCTCCAACGCCGTCGATGTCGATTCGGCCGGCCATCGGCTGCTCGAGCCCGATCAGATATCGCAGCAGTGTGCTCTTCCCGCTCCCGGATCCGCCGAGAATCGCGAAGGTCGTTCCGCGCTCGACATCGAAGGTGACGTGTTCCATGAGCACTCTGGTCCCCCACCCGATGCGCAGATCCTCGACGATGATGTGCGGTTTCGAGGACGGCATGATCAGATGCCCATCACCGCGTAGACGAGCGTGAACAGAGAGTTGATGACAATCACGCCGAAAATCGCCAGGACGACGGCGGTCGTGGTGCGGGCGCCGACGGCTGCGGCGCCACCTTGCGTGGCCAGCCCCTGGCCGCAGGCGATGAGTCCGATCGCGAGCGCCAGGAACGGGCTCTTGATCAGGCCCCCGCCAAGGTGGCTCACGGAGATGGCATCGATCGTCGCCAGGACGTAGGCGCGAGGCGTCATGTCGGTGATGGCGAGCGTGGCGACCAGGCCCCCGACGAGGGCGAGCGCGTCGCCGACCCACGTCAGCAGCGGCACGACCAGGACGAGTGCGAGACAGCGCGGCACGACGAGCCACCTCACGGGGTCGAACCCCATCGACCGCAATGCGTCGATTTCCTCCGACACTTTCATCGTGGCAATCTCCGAGGCGAGACCGGCGCCCGATCTGCCGGCGACCACGATCGCGGTGACCAGCGGCCCGAGCTCACGGAAGTGTGCGACGACGACGAGCTCGGGAACATACGACGACGGCGCCGAAGCGGCCCAGTTGCGAGACGCCCAGAAACCCGATGATGACGCCGACGAGCAGGTTGGCCGCGCTCGTCACCGGCAGGGCGTCGGCGCCGATCTGCTGGACCAGGCCGCGGCAGCGAACGCCAGTCGACCGAGCGCGGTGACGCGACCGTCTTGGGCAGTGCAGCGGCGCAGCGACCTGTGAAATCGAGGGTGTCGGTGACCCTGGCCGGAAGATCGGCGGCGACTGCGCCGATTTTCGTCAGCGCACTCATCGCTCGTGTCCGAGCAGGAGGTGGCTCCGCCCGCTTCTGTCGGTAGAGGGTGATGAGGCGCGCGGCTTCGGGGTTGCGGTCTTCCACCATCCGTGTGCGGTCCCCGTCGGCATCCAGCCGATCGAGAAACCGCGCGAGCAGCACGGCGCCTGCGCCGTCGATGCGATCGAGATGCGTCAGGTCCACATCGATCGAGCGGCACCCCTCGAGATCGGGCGGAACGTGCGCCACGGCCGTTGCCACTGCTGGCGCATGTGCCAGGTCGAACGCCCCGACAGGAACAATACGAGCGCGGTCTCCCTCACGCTCGGCGCGGACGGCGATGCTCATGAGACGTTGACTCCTCTCAGCCCGTGCCGCGCTGGCCTTGCGCACTCACCATGACGCGAACGCTGTTGGTCGGTGCGGCGAAATGATCCGCCGAGATCGGCGCGCGCCATCACGCCAATTGTCGCCCACGATGAGCCGCTGGTACGCATCCTGCTCGCCCTCGATGCAGACTGCGTTCTCAACGAATTCGCCTCAGGATTCGTGCGGCGGCAGACGAACGCTTGGCCGAGCCCGCGACATGTCGCGGCTGCGCGTGCCAAGACCGTGGGTTGACGTGACTCTCGTTCGCCGCTTTCGTGCTGTGACGCTCGCACGATTTAGCAAGGTCACAGGCAGGCCGATCGGCAGAAGTTCTATGTCGACGTGCGTACCAGCAGGTCTCGATGTCAACAAGACTCCCAACCAGCGAAACGGAGCACACGTGCCACGACTGCTCTCGTCAGCCCGCGCCACCGAGGAGTGCTTCACCGGTGACAGTCGAACGAATTGATTGGCACCAACGCAAGGAGAAGAACAATGACCTCACGACGTGGAATCATGATTTGTGTCGCTGTGCGTTCGCTATGGCAGCGGGGCTCGGGGCCCAGACCACGACGACGACGAAGGAGGCCGGCAAGACCGAAGTCACAACCGAGCAGATCACCGGGGAGGTTGTGCTGGTCGATAAGAACATCCTGCTCGCCAGGATGCAGCCGAGCGGTCAGTACCGGATGTTCAACATCCAACCTACCCAGCAGTTCATGATCGATGGGAAGTCCAAGCGTCTGGCCGACCTTACGCCTGGAACGTTCCTCACCGCCACGGCGATCACGACCACGCAGCCCATCACTGTCCGCACGACGACCGTCACCAACGGCACGGTGTGGTATGTCCAGGGCAACTACGTGATTCTCACACTCGAGAATGGTCAGCAACGGGAGTACACCGTTCCCGACGGGTTTACGTTCACTGCCGAGGGCAAGCCTGCAACGGTCAAGGATCTGAGGAAGGGCATGAAGATCTCGGCCACGAAGATGGTGGCACAACCAACCTCCGAGATCTCGAAAGAGATCGTGATAACCGGTAAGGGTCCCAAGTAAGAATCCCAAGCCGCTGATCGGCAGCCGAGGCAGGTCGCTCAGAAGCCGGACACCACGTTCGGCTTCAAGTTTTGAGGCGCAGTCGCTCTACCAGCCTCGCTGGTGTCTGCGCGGCGACGTTTGTCGAGTGGGGTTCCAGATCTCACCGCACCCGCCGCAACGCCAGTAGGTGGACGACGATCCCGCGTCGCCGGTTGTCGCCACCTGCGGCGACCGGCAGAACGGACACTGAGTCACCGTTGGTGGAGTGGTGGCGGTGGAAGCTGGTGTGGCAGTTCTGTCCTCATAAGAGCGCATGGAAACCTCCAGGGCCTTGATGAGGGATGCCCGGACTCACGTGGGAAGGGGGCAAGGGCTCAGGAAAGCTGCTCTGGACTGTACGGGCATTCCGGGTGGCAGGCGAATTACATTCGGGAGATTCGCGCGTTGGCTTCTGCGCAGCGCGTCATGAATTCGCACCTCGTTCGCCGTGTGCTAGAGTACCGAGCGTCCCGTTGGCCCGCCGCGTTTGTTCTGCCTGCGTCTTCGTTGTTGCACGCTCCAGAATCGCAAGCCCGCCGCTCCAACCTTCCTCAAGGATCGTGCGATGAAAATCTACGTCGGTAACCTGTCGTTCAATACGGCAGATCAAGAGCTCACGGCGCTGTTCACGCCATACGGCCAGGTCGATTCAGTTCGCCTGATTCGCGACCGCGCGACCGGACAGTCACGCGGCTTCGGATTCGTCGAGATGGCCGACGCAAGCGCGGGTCGTGCCGCCTGCACCGCGCTCGACCAGCAGGAGTTCGAAGGTCGCCGATTGACGGTGAACGAGGCGAAGCCGCAGGAACAGCGGTCGGGCGGCGGTGGTGGTGGCGGATTCGGACGGGGGCGCGACGCGCGCTGGTAACGCCAGATCCGGCGAAGCCGGACACTGCGAACACATTCCGAGGCCGAATCGTGGCTCGGCCTCGGGGTCCACTGGGTCAACGCATCGCCGGCAGGTGAGTGAGATGAGCGCGGATCAGGCGACGAATTCACCGGTACGCCGAAGCCAACCGCCAGCAAACGCTTGCGGACTTGCACGAGCTCGTCGAGGCGCTCGACCGTCGTGTCCCGCACCCCGATCGCGCGGGGGAGCGAGCGATCGCCACAGACTCCGCGGAGTTGAAGAAAGACGCCGAGGAGCGAATCGCACAACTCGAAGACCCGCCGGTCGCATCCTGACTGAGGGTGCGACGGGGCTCCGCTGCGCCGACTCCGCGTCCAGAGAGAGTGGGTGATCCACGTGCGTCCGATCGAAACCATCGACGTGTCGCGACCGCCAGCTTCGACGGGAACCGCGAAGGCTGCAGCGGCCGTCGGTGATCTCGCGCTCGCCGTGTTGCTCGCGTTGATACTCCCGCTCGGATTGGTGGTCCTGTTCTCGCCGCTCGCGGGACTTGTGCGCGTCGCCCTCGCAGTGGCGGGGCTGCTCTAGCCGCCGGCCTCGACCAACTGGGAGGCTCCATGACATCCGTCGCATCTGTCGTCGTCGTCACGGTCCTTGCGAGTGCGGTCGCCCGCACGCAGGACCCTGGCGTCGTGCGATTGTCCGAACGCACGGAGCGCACGTTGCCGACGCTCGAAGATGCGCAGCGCATGTTTTACAGCGGCCGCTATGAAGACGCTACGGCCATCACATCGAGCTTGTGTGCGGCCGACGACCTCGAAGCGTGCGAACTGCGCACATCGAGCCTGCATTTCCAGATTCGAAGAGCCATGGGCGAGTCGGCCGACAGGAATCGAGCGTGGACGATGTGCGCGGCATGTCCCGAAATGCTGTCGACTTTCGTCGCGGAGACCGATCGCGCGCGCGCGCTGGCTCGGGCGAGGGTGCAGTCAAATCCCAAAGACGAAGCGGCCCTGTTCCTCCTGGGCAAGATCGACCTGAACTATGTCTGGCTGCAGCTGGGGACGCTCCGACGCAAAACGGGTTGGGACCAGTACCTGGGAAGCGAGGGCGTCCCTGGACCAGGTGCTCGAACGGAATCCCAGTCATCTGCGCGCACGCGTCGCGCGTGCGTGGATCGACTACATCGTCGGGACGGAAATGCCGCGAGGCACACGCTGGGTGCTCGGTGGCGGCAGCAAGAAGAAGGGGCTGCGGGTGGTTCGCGAGGCTGCCAGTAGCGACGGTGAATTCTTCGAGCGCGCAGAGGCGACGTTCGCCCTCTGGGACATGCAGGTTCGGGAGCGGGAACTGGTGGAGGCTGTTGCGACCGCGCGGCAACTCGCGCGCGACTTTCCCGACAACCGCGAGCTGACCAGGTTCCTCCACGCGCAGCAAGAGTCGAAGTGAGGAGACGGTCGTTGAGCCTGGTGAGCGTGAGGCAGGGCCGAACGAGGGGCCTGCCAGTCAGGCCTCTCGTTCCTCGTGCACGACGACTGGCTACTCGGTCCGGACGTTCTCGGCCCTCGGACCCTTTGGCCCCTGGCCGACCGTGAAGGTCACGGCCTGGCCCGGCGACAGATCCTCGAACCGCGTGCCACTGCACGCCGAGTGATGAAAGAAATACTCCGTGCCATCGGCCGTGGCGATGAATCCGAACCCCTTGTCCGTCGTACGCTTGATCGTGCCGCGGTTGTTAGTCATGTCAGACCTCTCAGTAAGTGCAGGAACGCACCTTTTCACAATGAGCTTCGATGAGGGCTGACCACCGAGTGAGATCGCGGCTAGGACCAGTACTCAGGAAAGCGTGAGCCGACAGTATGCGCCAGTGCCGCGGAATTTGCCAGCAAGAGCCCGGCCACCTGTCGACTCAGCGCTGGGACGCCGAATCCAATCGCTGACGCTGTTCGGCGAGCCACTGATGGCTCACGACACCGAGATCGCGGTCTTTAAATCGTCGGTACTTTGACCAGACGACAAAGGACACAAGTCCTGCAATGGCAATCGCGGCCCATACGATAGTCACTTGGCGGACCGTGAGCCTCGAAGAGGCTCAGCGCCGCGTTCAAAGGCGACCGTCCGGGCCAGGAGGTTCGGTCTGGCCGTCCTGCCGGCCAGGATCCAGGCGTCTGAACACGATGACTTGTCCGAGTCTCTGTCCGTGCTCGTCCACCACTCATGCTCGACACGCGCGGAATCTGGCAGCGCGCAGCCAAGCAGATCTTCGAGCTGCCCGAAGGTAAGAACGACGCTGTCGGCATACCGATTCGCGAGGTAATCGTGGAGCGGCATGTACTTGTTGGGGACCTTGACTGCCCTTCCGAGCATTGTGCCCATATGCCGCTCCGCCGCGGGCGCGTCGGATCTCATCATCTGTCGCACGATCGACTCCCGCCCCTTGATCCACTTCCACATAACCATCATGAGGTGAACCTCGGTTCGCAGTTAGACTGCGACCCACGTCTCGAGTTTGGTGAGATTGACGCCGACGCTGCATTGACCGGCACGTGGGCACACGTAAATGGTTGACCCGTTTTTCGTCTCACTCAGCCGTCGTTGCAGTTTCGTTTGCGGCTGATGACAGACTGGGCACTGGTGAGGAGACGCCGGACTGTCGTTGGAGGTCCGCATGGTGAGCCCTCATGGCACCGATTCGAGCCGAGACTGGAGAGGGATTTCCGCACCAGCCACTTTGATGAGGCTGGCGGCCGGTGCCGGCCGGGAGGCTCAGGAAAGGAAGTCCATTGTACGTCAGGGTCGAGCTAAGCGTATAGGCAGGCTATTATGAGCCTGAGCTGGTCTACTGAACGATCGTCTGAAACGTTGTCATAATCATCACGCTCTACGGTAGTGGAGCGGGACCCTGACAGAAAGACTGAGATGCCGGAGCCGACGACAATGACCTCGAGGTCGAGAACACGCAGTCGAATGACGCTGGTGCCGGCGTTGGTGATGGGCATGGTGTTCGGAGTCTCGATTGCCCCGGCGGCCGCACAACAAACCACTCTCGAAGTCCTGTCGTTCCTGCTCACGAATCGAACAATCATCACCGGCGATTTCGACCGCGACGCGCAAGCCGCTGCCGCCACTCGCGACACGATTGCGACGTTCGTGGCTCAGGAACTCTCGACGCTGCCCGTGTCCTCGTCGTCTGGAGGCTTTGCGTACCGCATCGACAGCACCCTCGGCGCCGCGGTTCGTGCGAGCGACAGCTTCGGCACGTTCTACACGGAGCGATCACTCACGGCGGGTCGCCATCGAGCCTCGTTTGGCATCGGATACCAGAACACGCTCTACAACACAATCGACGGATACGATCTACGAGACGGCACGCTGGTCTCGACGGCGGCCACGCTGAACGATCAGCAGTTCGACGCCGAGACGATTACCCTGCGAATTCGCACCGACGTCATGACGCTCACTGGTAACTATGGGCTCACAAATCGACTCGATGTCGGTTTAGCCATTCCATTCGTTCGAATGAACCTGCAAGGAGAGCGCGTGGACACCTATCGCGGTGAGTCGTTCTTCCAGGCGACGGGATCGGCGTCGGCGTCCGGGCTGGGCGATATGGTCATGCGCCTCAAGTACAACGTCTTCGACAGGGGCGCCAGCGGCGTGAGCCTTGGGCTCGAGACTCGTATTCCCACGGGCGACGAGGACAATCTCCTCGGCGCTGGAGAGTTCAGCTTTGCGCCGAGATTTATCGGCTCTGTCGAGGGCGACACCATCGGATTTCACGGTGAGTTGTCGTATACCCTGAACACGGATACGAATACGTTGGGGTACGGGGGAGCGCTGACGATTGCGGCCACGCCTCGTTTCACCATCGTCGGAGAACTCTTTGGACGCAGGTACGACGGATTGGGACGACTCACGTCGACGACAGTTCCTCATCCTCGTCTCGCCGGCGTCGCTACCACCCGGCTCACCGGAGTCGAAGAGACCACCGATCGCCTGCTGCTGATCGGGGGTGTCAAATGGAACGTGACGGGCACATGGCTCCTTACCGCGAACGTGCTGAGGCCGCTTACAGACGACGGCCTTAACGCGGGCTGGGTTCCGACAATCGCGTTCGATTACTCATTCGGCAGTTGATGTCGAGGACGATCGATGGCCCAGCCACTATCGCAACACGAAGAAGACTTTGGTTCGCTAGACGACTTCGCGCCTGAGGAGCCGGCCGTCCAGCCGAGACACGCCGACTTTGCGCCTGAGCCGTCGGCCGTCCAGCACGCCGACTTCGCGCTTGAGCAGCCGGCCGTCCAGTACGCCGACTTCGCGCTTGAGCACGCCGACGTCGAGCCGGTTGCATTGCGGCTCCCAGACACCCGGCGCGACGCGGGAGACGCTCGCTCCTGGTTCGTCGGAATTCTCGTACTGCTCATCGTCGGAGGCGCGTGGCTTGGCGTGCGGGCGATCCTGCCAGCAGCGGCTCCCAGTGAAATGACCGCGGAACAGATCGCCTCTTCGACGGTGGAGCGGCTGCCGATAGAACGACCTGAGATCGTCCCCGCCGTTCCCTCATCATCCGAACCCGATCGGGCAGTCTCCGTCGATCGCAGCGCGCTGCCCGTCGAGAAGCCGCGGTCGGCGCCCGTCGAGAAACCGCTGCCGGCGCCCGTCGAGAAACCGCGGTCGGCACTTGTCGAGAAACCGCGGTCGGCGTCCGTCGAGGCACCGCGGTCGGCGCCCGTCGAGGCACCGCGGTCGGCGCCCGTCGCTGGTTCCCCAGGCAAGGTCGTAGAAAGGCCGTCTCCGCCGCCACCGCTTGCCGATGCGTCGCAGGTCAGTCCTCCAATGCCTGGTCCCGCGACAGCCCTGAGTCCGCCGCTTCCGGTGCCAGCCCCGAGTCCGCCGCTTCCGGTGCCCACTGGCGAAGAGGTTCCATCGGCACTCGTGGCCGCCCCTGAACCTGCTCCTGCGTCACCGCCAGCGACGACGGAGCCAAGATCCCCGGGAGGGGCGTCGCGTTCAGGGGGGAGGATGCGGACAGAGTCGCCATCCAGGATCTTCTTGGAAGGTATCGCACGGCCTTCGGCGATCTGGATGTTGCCGGCGTACGGCAGGTGTGGCCGTCAGTGAATCAGCGATCGCTCGAGAGAGCGTTTCGGCAGTTGGAAGGACAGGACCTCTTCTTTTTCTCCTGCACCATCGGCGTCGCCGGCAGGCGTGCCGAAGCCGCTTGCGTCGGCAGCAGCACGTTCATCCCAACAGTCGGGAATCGTTCGCCACAGACCGGGCCTAGCCAGTGGAACTTCAAGCTCAGCAAGACGTCCGCCGGGCCATGGCTCATCGACGAGGCACAAGCGCGATAAGGCATGCTTAGCGACGATAAATTTCGATTTCTCGAGGGCCGCTGGAGCACGTTATGCTTTGCGCACGCGCGCAGTTCATCGACGGACGTCGCCATGAATCGACACAGACGCTTTCTGTGCACGCTGCTGGTCGTTCTTCCGTTCATTGCTGGCGGCGTGGCCGCCTGCTCATCCTCATCCTCTAGCGTCACCAGCGGGCCGACGTCGGCAAAGTGCCAGGTGACGGTCGGCGCGCTCGGCCCCGTCGTGGCCTCTGGTGGCACGGCGTCGGTTCCTGTAACGGCTGCCCCAGGAATGCGGCTGGGACGCGACGACGCCGGCCACGTGGATAACGGGCCTGGCGCCCAGCTCTGGACAGGGCACGGCCATGCTGGAATTTCAGGTGGCCCCCAATCCCGCTCCCGTCGCTCGTGAAACCGACGTCCTCATCAACGAGGAACGCGTCCACGTCTCACAGGAGGCGGCGCCGTGTGTCTACGCCATCGCGCCGAACCACCAGACCGTCCCGGCCGCCGGAGGGCCCGGCACAATAAACGTCACGACGCTGACCGGGTGTTCCTGGAACGCCGTCGCCGACGTGCCGTGGATCACGATCACGGGCGCCGCCTCGGGAAACGGAAACGGCGCGATCACGTTCAGTGCGGCATCGAACGGGGGCGCGCAGCGGGATGGGACCGTGGCGATAGCCGGCCAGGTGGCGACGATTAGCCAGCCGGCGCCGGTTACGCCAGCACCGGGTCCGAGCCCGAGCCCGAGCCCAGGTCCAAGTCCGAATCCGAATCCGAACCCGAGCCCGAGTCCGACTCCGAACCCAAGCCCCAGCCCAGAGCCAGCACCGTCTCCCACGCCGCCGCCCTGTACCTATGCGATTAGTCCCACTACCTACGCAGCGAGCCCGGGTGGCGGAGCGGGGCCGACCGTCAGCGTTTCTGCGGCGAACGGGTGCACGTGGACCGCGGCCAGCAACGACTCTTGGATCACGATCACGTCCGGAGCGAGTGGCAGGGGCAATGGCTCGGTCGCGTTCTCCGTGGCGTCCAACCTTTCCAACGCCAGGAGTGGATCGCTCACGATCGCGGGGCAGACGTTCTCCGTGCAGCAGGCCCCCTGTACCGATGGAATTAGTCCCACTACCTACGCAGCGAGCCCGGGTGGCGGAGCGGGGCCGACCGTCAGCGTTTCTGCGGTGAGCGGGTGCACGTGGACCGCGACCAGCAACGACTCTTGGATCACGGTCACGTCCGGAGCGATTGGCAATGGCAATGGCTCGGTCACGTTCTCCGTGGCGTCCAACCCTTCCAACGCCAGGAGTGGATCGCTCACGATCGCGGGGCACACGTTGTCCGTGCAGCAGGCCGCCTGTACCTACGCGGTTACTCCCACTACCTACGCAGCGAGCCCGGGCGGCGGAGCGGGGCCGACCGTCAGCGTTTCTGCGGTGAACGGGTGCCCGTGGACCGCGGCCAGCAACGACTCTTGGATCTCGATCACGTCCGGAGCGAGTGGCAATGGCACTGGCTCGGTCGCGTTCTCCGTGGCGTCCAACCCGTTCAACGTCAGGAGTGGATCGCTCACGATCGCGGGGCAGACGTTCTCCGTGCAGCAGGCCACGAGTTGCGTCTTTACGCTCAATCGTTTAGTCGTCAATTTTCCAACGAACCCCGGAGCGGGCGTGACGCGTACAGTCAGCGTCACTGCCTCGGGGCCCTTGTGTAATTGGACAGCCACGACCAGCACACCGTGGATCACGATCGTTTCCGGAGCGAGCTCAAGCGGTGACGAGCATTGTGCGGTTCTCCGCGACACCTAACACTGGAGCCCCCCGTACTCGGAACAATCCTGGTTGCGGGCCAGACAGTCACCGTGGACCAGTAGCTACCGTTCTTGCCGTGTGCCCGTCCCGCCGAGGGTGGCGTGTGGACGGCCCTTCCGCTGTAAGATCTCGACCGTCAACAACGCGCGATATCAGTCGAAGGAGTGGGATGCCCGTGAAGACTCTTGGGTGGGTTCTGGTATTGGCGTACGCCACCGCCGCCGGTGCGCAGTCGGCGACGATCGAGTTCGACGTCACCGGTGAGCACAGGCTGACAACGGGCGACACCGCGGAGTCCGCTCGACAACTGGCGTTCGTTGACGCTCGCCGCAAGGCCTGGGAAACAGCCCTTCTCCGGCTACAGGACCGCTCAGACGTGAAGGCACTTCGTCTGACACAGGACCAGATCGAGGCCTTCGTTCCGATCGTGCTCGAGATCCGGGAAGAGCACGGACAGAACTCCAATAACCCGCGAACGGTGCAGGTGCGACTGCACGGCCGGATGAACCTTGGCGATGTGACCCGGCGCATGGCGGGGCTGCGGAACGATCAGGATGCCAGCTTCGATGTCGTCGAGGCGTGGACCGAGACACAACAGGTCCATCGTCAACTCGCGAGCCAGACACAGCTCCGCACGAACATGCCGAATGACAAGGCGTCCGCCGTCGTTGACGATCAGCTCGAGACGATCGCGATGCTCAATGCGAAGCACACTGCGGCGCTGGCATCAGCGGCGCTGGCTCGCACGGAGCCCAGTGCGATTGGCGGGCGCACGCCATCCGATGAAGGTCGTGAGCGGGCGCTGGAGCTTGCCGAATCCGCGCTCTCGCTGTCACCGGATTCACCTGACGCGCACGACGTGATGGGCGACATCCTGGTCGATGCGCTCGAGCCAGAGGCTGCGGAAGCCGAATTCAGAAAAGCGCTGTCGGTGCGAGCCGATTCAAGCTCCGGTCGAACGAAGCTCGCTGAAGCCCTGCGTCTCCAGGGGAAGTTCGACGAAGCAGTCATGGAGTTGCGCGAGGTGGTTCGAGTGGAGCCCGGCTTCGCGCGAGCGCACAGCGGACTCGGGTTGGCGCTGCGTGCGCAGAGCAAGCTGCCGGAAGCCGTTGCCGCCTATCGAGGAGGCGATTCGCCTCGATCCCGATCTCATCGATGCGCGCAATGGCATCGCGGTCGCGCTGGCCAATCAGGGCCGGCTCGAGGATGCAGTCGCGCAGTTCCGCGAGATCATCCGCGTCGATCCTGATTCGACCATCGGTTACTACAACCTCGCATACGCGCTGGCCGATCTCGATCGCGACGTCGAATCCGCGGCTGCGCTGAGAGAGGTCATTCGTATCAACCCGAACCACTACAACGCCCACTACAACCTGGGCGAACTGTTTCGTCTCGAGGGCAAGTACGACGAGTCGGCGAAGCGGTTCCGTGAGTATCTCCGCCTCGCGCCTGACACGCCGCAGAACCAGCGCAACATCGAGCGCGCCCGGGGCTATGTTCAGAAATTCGAAGATCCGCTGGAGCCGTAGCCGCTGTGTCTAGCGGAGAATTTCACACTCTCCGTAGTACCTGCTCGGGACTCGACGTCGTATCAGGCAGCGGCACCGAGAAGTATTCGTGCCGTGAATGGACTGCCTTGAACCTGCCGCCGATTGCACCCGCTTCGAAGACCGTCGTCGTGTAGAGCGGTCCGGTGCGGAATGACTGCATGAGGTGCAGGTACCCTTCGGCCAGCCGCACGGTCACCTCGGAGCCGACGGATCCGTTTCTCAGCTGCGCGAGCCCGGTGTCGATGTCGATGGACTCGAACCTGAGCACCAGCGTTGTCGATTTGACGCTGGCATCCAGCGGTTCTCCGGTCTTCGACGTACTGACCGCAGCGCGCGGGAACGAGCATCGAAGGCTCTTTGCATCGCCGATGCGAGCCTGCGCAGCACCGGCGAGAACCGGCGACCATGGCACGGTCAGCGCCACGGCGATGACGGCGACGATCGACGCACTTTTCACTCGCATGCTCACGACGATATCCCATCCAGTCTCGATCCCATCCAGTCTCGACCCGCTCCTTGACTCCCCGGTTGGCGTCGTCAAGAATCAGCCGGTGGCACGTCGGGCCCTTGCAACCGTCCTAGCTGTTGCAGTCCAGGTGAGCGCCGTCACCGCTCCGATGGCACACGTCCATCTGGACGACCACGAGACTGCCCATCACCACGCGCGGGAGATGCACGCGCATCTCGCGAGCCATGGTGCAGCCACGCGACCGGTCGACCTCCACGTTCCGAGCCTCAGTGATGACGATGGCGACGAACGAGTGCTGTCGGTTTCCGGCTTCATTGCCACAAGCGTCGACTCATTTCCGGGAGTAGCCGCGATCCCGGTCGAGATGGCGATCGTCATTCCAGACGACGTGACGATCAGCCGCATACCCGTTGTGTCGCACGGTCACGATCCGCCGAGTCTCTCCGCCACACCATCCCGCGCCCCGCCTTCCTCACCTGCCTGTTAACGCGGCCGTCAGGCCGTCGTCTCGGTATTTCTCTGTCGATTAAAGGAGTCCTATGCGGACACGCTCGTGGCGCGTGGCCGTGGCACTGCTGTTTTTCAGCGTGCCGGCCGCGGGTCAGACCGTCGTTTCGGAGGCAGATGCCCTCGCGAGGCTTTCCACGGACAGCCCGCGTGTGCGCGCGATTCGCGCCTCTGTGGAACTCGTGCGCGCAGAGGCGATCGCGGCTGGCCGATGGCCAAACCCTCGCGTCACCTACAACCGCGAGTCGGTTTCGGGTGTCACCGAGAACATGGTGACGGTTGCACAGGCTCTTCCGATCAGTGGCCGGCGCGACCTGGAGGTGAGTGCTGCGTCTGCGCTTGCGGACGCGCGCGCCAGGCGCGCGGACGAAGAGATCCGACGCGTGAGGGCCGACCTTCGCTCGGCGTACGCCGACCTGGTGTCCGCGCAAACAAGGGAGTCGGCGCTATCGAGATCGCGCGATCGACTGCGTGAGCTTGCGGAAGTGCTCGCGAAGCGGGAGTCCGCTGGAGACGCAGCGGGCTACGACCGCCTGCGCGCCGATCGAGAGGTCATGGACGTGGAAGGCGAGTGGTCGCAGGCGCGTGCCGATCGTGCGCGCGCACAAGCGGCGCTTGCCGCGTTCTTCGTCGACGCTGGCGATGCGATGGCTCTGGTCGCAGTCGCTCCTGACGTGTCCACGAGACCAGGCCTGCCGACCCTCGAGGAACTGATGAATCGAGCCGGGTCGGTCCGCGGAGAGTCGGCAGCGTTGCGACAGGAGATCGAGTCGGCGCGGTTCGCAGAGCGAGCCGCCTCTCGGCGACTGGTTCCAGATCCTGAGATCGTCGCGGGCACGAAGTCATCGAATTTGGCCGGCGGCGACGTGGGCGGCGTCTTTAGCGTTCACGCCTCTCTGCCGCTCTTCGACCGCGCGCAGCCAGAACATGCCGTGGCAGAGGCGCGCATGGTTCAGGCAGAGGCGAGCGCCGCGGCGTTTCAGGTGGCGTTGCGCGCACAGATCGTCGCGTTGCGCGCAGTCGTGCTCGAGCGTCGAGAGGCTGCGGATCGTTACCGCGCCACCGCCACGCAAGGTTCAGACGTCCTCGAGCGGATCGCTCGCGTGAGTTACGACGCGGGTGAGCGGGGAATTTTGGAACTGCTCGACGCGTATCGCTCAGGGGCGTCCGCTCGTGTGCGTTCCGCGGCTCTCGATGCGGCGGTGCGTCAAGCCGAGATCGAATTGGAATTCGTCAGCGGTTGGGAGATCCAGTGATGGCCATCCGATTCCTTGGAACGCTCGCCCTCGTGCTCGTCGTGACGGCCGGTTGCAGTCGTGGCGCGACGGCACCGCCCGCAGCGCCCGAGTCCGAAACGCTCGATGTCACGAGTTGGACGGAACAGACCGAGCTCTTCATGGAGCACCCTCCTCTTGTCGCAGGCCAGACGGTCAGATTCGCGGTGCACCTCACGCGTCTCGCCGACTTCAGCGCACTGAACGCCGGCCGGCCATCAATCGAGATGACACCTGAAGGCGCCGGGTCCTCTGTGACTCTTCCTGGCTCCGATCCTCTGCGACCCGGAGCGTTCCGCGTGGAAGGAACGCTGCCCGCAGCAGGTCGTTATCGCTGGGCGCTCCTGGTCAACGCTCCGGGCTTGTCAGATCGACATGACCTTGGAGTGACAACGGTTTTCGGTGACGAAGCGACTGCTGTGGCTGATGCGCAGAAGCAGCCCGATGCGGATCCTGCGGCCATCGCGTATCTGAAAGAGCAGCAGTGGACCAATCCGTTCGCAACGACCCAGGTTCGAGTTGGCGAAGTACGAGCGTCGATCCGCGTTCCAGCAGCGATCGAGCCGGTAACGGGAGGCGAGGCGATCGTGTCTGCTCCTGCAGACGGACGATACGCGTCGGTTGAGCTGCCGTCTGTCGGCGATCGTGTATCCGCCGGGCAGATCCTGGGAAGCCTCGAGCCGCGCCTCGCCGAAGGTGGCGACGACCGGGCCACCCTCGCGGCGGCGGTGACCGAGACTCAGGCATCGCTCGACGCCGCGCGCGCCGATCTCACTCGCGCCGAACAGTTGCTGACCGAGCGAGCCGTTCCCGCTCGACGCGTCGACGATGCCCGGCGTGCGGCCGCGATTGCGGAGGCACGACTGACGGCCGCGCAAGCCAGACTGGCGCAGCGGGATCAGGTGCTTGGCAGCGGTGGAAGCGCAGCGTCAGGCAATGCGTTCGTGCTGCGCGCACCGATTGCTGGCCGCATTGCCGAAGTGACCGCCGCACTCGGTGCGTCGTACGACGAAGGTAAGGCGCTCTTCCGGATCGTACGGACGGATCGTGTTGAGTTGCAGGCGCAGGTGCCACCCAATGAGGCGCCGCTCTCTCAGGCCATTTCAGGCCTTGCGTTCGAAGTGCCTGGCCGCGCGGATCCCATCGAGCTCAAGCCCGATCACGTTCACGACGCCGGCGTGATCGACCCCAACACTCGGGCGCTGCCGGTGCAGATCGAGGTCGACAACAAGAGCAGCCAGCTGCTCATCGGCCAGACTGGAACCGCCATCATCCACATGGGCAGGACGCAGAAGGTACCGGTGGTGCCTCGCGATGCGGTGCTGATGGAGGCAGGGCGAGCGTACGTATTCGTGCAGATCGGCGGCGAGAGTTTTGCGCGCCGATTCATCGAGATCGTGTCACGCGACCGAGACATCGTAGGTGTCAAGAGCGGTGTCGCCGTTGGCGACCGCGTCGTGACGCGCGGCGCGTATGAAATTCAACTTGCGTCGGCGGCGAAGGGGCTGCCGGCCGAAGGCCACGTGCACTGAGGAGACGCCATGAAGCGCATTGTGCAGTGGTCGATTGACCATCATTGGATCGTGATCGGCCTCTCGGTCCTGCTGTTGGCAGCAGGTGCATGGACCGCGCGGCAGATGCCGATCGACGTCTTTCCGGATCTGACGGCGCCAACCGTCACGATTCTGACCGAGGGGCACGGCATGGCTCCCGAAGAGATGGAGTCGCTGGTGACCTTTCCAATCGAGAGCGCCATCAATGGCGCATCGGGCGTACGGCGCGTGCGGTCGGCAACCGCCGTGGGCATCGCCGTCGTCTGGGTGGAATTCGACTGGGGGACGGACATCTTCATGGCGCGCCAGCTCGTCTCCGAGAAGATGGCGCTGGTGGGAGGCACGCTGCCTCCTCAGGTCGAGCGGCCCGTGCTTGCGCCGGTGTCGTCGATCATGGGCGAGATTCTCTTCTTCGCCATCTCCTCCGATGCCGATGATCCGCTCACACTTCGAACGATTGCCGACACCACAGTACGACGACGCCTGCTGGCGGTGCCCGGTGTGTCTCAGGTGACACCAATCGGTGGGGCAGAGCGGCAGTTTCAAGTCATCGCTCACCCCGATGCGCTGCGTGCCAACAACATCTCCCTGACCGAACTGTTGTCGGCCGCCCGTGGCGCAAGCGAGAACACGTCGGCCGGTGTGTATACGGAAGGCGCGCAGGAGTACGTGCTCGAGGCCATTGGTCGTGTGCGAACGCCTGAAGAAATCGGCGAGACGGTCGTCGCCCTGCGCGGCACCCGTTCAGTCCTTGTGAGAGACGTCGCCGACGTTCGCGAGGGTGCGGCGTTCAAGCGCGGCGAAGGATCGCGAAGTGGCAAGCCCGCGGTGATCGTCGGCGTACAAAAACAACCGGGCGCGAACACGATCGACGTGACTGCGCGTCTGGACCGTGCGCTCGATACCCTGCAATCCGAACTTCCGGCGGGCACGACGATCGACCGCCGCATCTTCCGTCAGGCCGACTTCATCGAGGTTGCGGTACAGAACGTCGTCAGTGCGCTGCGCGACGGCGGCGTCCTGGTCGTGGTTGTCGTGTTGCTCTTCCTGACCAATCTCAGGGCGAGTGCGATCACCCTGACTGCGATGCCGCTGTCTCTTGCGGCGGCGGTGCTGGCCCTGCGCGCGTTCGGCGCAAGCATCAACACCATGACGCTCGGCGGAATGGCCATCGCAATCGGAGCGCTCGTCGATGACGCCATCATCGACGTCGAGAACGTCGTCAGACGCCTTCGAGAGAATTACGCACGCCCGGAATCGGAGCGGCTACCGTCAGCCGTTGTCGTGCGTGAGGCGACGCTCGAGATCCGGACCTCGATCGTCTTCGCCACCGTCATCATCGTGCTGGTGTTCCTGCCGGTCTTTGGCCTTGTGGGTGTCGAAGGGCGGCTGCTGTCGCCACTGGCGTTTGCCTACATCGTCGCGTTGCTCGCGTCGCTGGTGGTGGCAATCGTCGTCACGCCGGCACTGTGCTTCGCCTTCCTGCCCAACGCCGCATCGATCCAGCGTGGTCATGACGGATGGCTGGCGCGGGTGCTCAAGGGTGCTTTCGCGCGACTGCTGCCGCCTGTGCTGGATCATCCTGTGCCTGTCCTTTCGGCTGCGCTCCTCCTGCTGGCCGTATCGGTGTTGGCCCTTACTCGGACGGGCACGTCGTTTCTTCCCGACTTCCACGAAGGCAGCCTCACTGTGCAGGCCAATACGTTACCGGGAACGTCGCTGGCCAAGTCGAATGAGATCGGGACGCGCGTCGAGCGCATCCTGATGGCGCAACCCGAGGTGATCGCGACCGCGCGCAGAACCGGACGGGCCGAATACGACGAGCACGTGCAGGGTGTCGAAGCGGCCGAGATCGACGTGGGCTTGCGTGAGGGTTCCCGATCGCGGGACGCGCTCCTGGCGGAGCTGCGTCGCGAATTCTCGACGCTGCCCGGCACCAATGTGACGATCGGACAGCCGATTTCACATCGGATCGACCACATGCTGTCTGGCACGCGTGCCAACATCGCCGTCAAGGTATTTGGCGACGACCTCGTCACGCTGCGTCGATTGGGCGAGGGAGTTCGTGCCGCTATGTCAACTGTGCCGGGAGTGGTCGATCTGTCGCTCGAGCAACAGATGGATGTTCCGTTTGTGAGGTTCATCCTCAACCGCTCGATGATTGCGCGCTACGGCCTTCGTCCCGGCGACGTGGCCGCCGCCATCGAAACGAGCTTCGCCGGTGCAACAGTCGGACGCATCTTCGATCGGGGACCGCGTTCGACCTTGTCGTGAAACTGGATTCATCGGCGGCCGCCGCTGATTTCGATCGTGTCTCGGACCTGCCGATCGATACGCCGACTGGTGCCGTAGTTCCGGTGCGCCTGCTCGCCGACGTTCGGCGGGAGCAGGGGCCGAATATGGTGCTGCGTGAGAACGTCCAGCGGCGGATCGTGATTTCGAGCAACGTCGCCGGTCGCGATCTTGGCAGCGTGGTGACCGACATTCAGGCGGCCGTGGCCCAGGCTGTCCCGATGCCGATGGATACCGCGTCGAGTACGGCGGTCAGTTCGAAAGCGAAGAGGCTGCGTCACAGAGATTGTCAGGCTTGGGAGTGCTCGTCATCGCCGGGCTGTTCATGCTGCTCGTGCTCGCATTCGGCCGGGCACGCGATGCGGTGGTCGTGATGGTGAACCTTCCGCTGGCGTTGATCGGCGGCGTCGTGGGCGTCTTCCTGGCGGGCGGCGTGTTGAATGTGGCGACCACGATCGGCTTCATCACGCTCTTCGGCATCGCGACGCGCAACGGCATCATGCTGATCTCGCACATCAGGAATCTGATCACAGTCGAGGGGGTCAGCGATGTCCGCGTCGCCGTTGAGCGTGGCGCGCGGGAGAGGCTGATTCCGATCCTGATGACGGCGATGGCTGCCGGTCTGGCGCTGATCCCGCTCGCCCTGAGCGGCGGCAAGTCGGGGAGCGAGATTCAAACGCCAATGGCTGTGGTGATTCTCTGTGGCCTGATTACCTCCACGCTCCTGAACATGTTCGTCGTGCCGGCTTTGTATCTTCGTTATGGGCGTCCACTGTGAGCATTCGACCGATGTGGCGGTATGCTGACGCTCCGATTACAGCGGTCGAATGGAAGTGCTTGCGAGGACGAGTCCCGCCGCGACCAGGCATGCCCACCCAGCCAGGAATGCGAGGCCGCCTAGCGGCGTGATTGCGCCGAGCACGGTGATGCGACTGAGCGCGAGCGCGTAGAGGCTCCCTGAAAAGAGCACGATACCGCCCGCGAAGAACCAGCCGGCCGCGCGAATCAGCCAGCCGTCGAGCCTGGCTGCCGCCAGCGCGACGATGAGAATCGCGCACGCGTGTACATCTGATACCTCACGCCGGTCTCGAACACCGCCAGCATCTCCGGCGGCAGTCGAGCGCGCAAGCCGTGCGCACCGAAGGCACCAAGCGCGACGCCGATGAATCCGGCAAGCGCACCCACGATCAAGAACGTGCGATCCACGATTTGGATTGTATGGGAAGAGCGGTGGTCTCGCTGCTACCTGCGGGCGGCGGCGCACTTCTATTCAGCCGATCTGCCGCGAAACGACGGTCACGAATGAGCCGGAGGCGAAAGGCTAGGCCCTGCTCGTTGCCGTGCGGACCTTCACCGAGAGCCACGATTGAATACGACTCGAACGCTTTGAGGATCGCGTCGATTGGGTCAACAGGTGTCGCCGATCGATTGGAGGAATTCTGCGCGAATACGCTGATGGCTGTCGCGCACAGCGTTAGGACTGTCACGAAAACGCCCAGTCCCCGTCGGATTGCCATATGTGATTTCTATCACACACTCCTGTACGGCGCGCGCGGAGCCCTTCTGGATCAGAATAGGCGAGTGCAGATGGACAAACGCGTCATGAACCCAGATCGCCGTGAGATCTTCCGTGTGCTGCACGAGAGTGGGTGCTTCGTCATGCCCAATCCGTGGGATCTCGGCACCGCCCGCGTCCTCGCCCAGATCGGGTTTCCAGCGATCGCGACAACGAGCTCCGGGTTGGCCTGGTCGATGGGTCGCCAGGACAACGACGTGACACTCGACGAAACCGTGCGACATCTTCACGCGGTGGCGCAGACGGTTGATGTTCCGGTGAATGCAGACTTCACGAATGGTTTCGCAATCATGCCAGCCGACGTCGCAAACAACGTCGCCGCGGCAGTGACCACCGGGGTCGCGGGGCTGTCGATCGAGGATTCCACCTACGACGATGCGAGCCCGCTCTTCGAGTTCGAGCTGGCGGTGGACCGTATCCGCGCGGCACGGCGCGCGGTCGACGAGAGCCGGACCGGCGTCCTCCTGACCGCCCGTTCCGAAGGGTTCATCGTGGGACGCCCGGATCTGGCGGAGACGATCCGCCGCCTCACGGCGTACGCGGAAGCAGGTGCCGATTGCCTCTACGCGCCCGGTATCCGCGCGACGAGCGACATCGCCGCGGTGGTGGGTGCGGTTGCGCCAAAGCCGGTGAACGTTCTCGTGGGCAGCGATTTCACCACGGTTGCGGAGTTGGCTGCGCTTGGCGTCCGCCGGATCAGCGTCGGCGGCGCGCTGGCGCGCGCGGCGTGGGGAAGCTTCCTCTATGCGGCCCAGGAGATTGCCGAGTACGGAACGTTTGCGCGTCTGTCTAGCGCCGTCCCCTTCCCAGTACTCAACAGGCGCTTCGATCCGTCTGCGTGAATGCGCCGCATTGACCACGGCCAGAACCCGCGCGACATCGTCTGACACCAGCATGGGCGTGCGGTTCGCACCGGCACGAGCCGCGATCTTCGCGTGTGTGCTCTTACTCCTCGCGATTGATGCGAGCGCGCAGTTCGGGGTTCCCTTCGCGAGGTACCGAACCTTAGAGACGCCGCACTTCATCCTGATCTTCGAGCCTGGACTGGAGATTTACGCGGGTCGCACCGCGACGGAGGCCGAGACGGCCTACGCGCGACTGACGAGGGCGTACAGGCTCGACTCCAAGAGGAAAGATCCGGGTAGGTACTCGTGGACCAGGGCGACATCTTCAACGGCGCCGCGACGACGCTTCCGACGAACCGCGTGGTCGCCTATGCGAATACGCCGGTTGATAGCGATGTGTTCTACGCGCGCGATCCGGTCGAATTGCTCTCGACTCACGAGCTCGCGCACATCTTTCATCTCGACGAGGCCCGCGGCGGCTGGCGAGTGCTGCGATGGGTGTTCGGCCGCAGCGAGCTGACGTTCCCGCATCTGTTCGATGGCGACGCTCTCATCGAAGGGCTCGCGACGTACTACGAATCGAGCCTGACCGATAGCGGGCGGGTTCGTGGCTCGCAGTTTCCGGAAACGCTGCGTGCGGCGTTGCTCGAGACCAACGGCCCTCACCTGGATGAAGCTGAGTCCGATCCGGGAGCGTGGCCGCTGGATCGTCACTACGTGTACGGCAGTCTCTTCATCGATCACGTGGCGAAGCGATACCGAGCGCCGACGGTGCCCGACTGGATGGCCCGTCGCGCGGGCAGCTTTCGATCGATCGTGTCTCGTGGAGCCGGCGTCGGCGAGCTGTTTGGCGGCAACAGCCTGTCGGAAGAATGGAAGGCCTGGATCGCCACCCAACGAGACGACGCGCTGCGTCTGAGAGACCAGCTTCGAGCGAGCGCGCCGGGTCTCGCGGAGACGACGCGTGTGTGCGGCCTCGCGCATTTCACCGGGTTTCCACGCGCGTCGCCCGACGGATCCCGGATCGCGTTTCTCGCGACAGACGAGGGACGCAAGCCGCTTGGTCTCTATGTCGCCGATCTCCAGACCTGTGACGCCAGGCGGATTACACGCGTGAACAGCCCGCATGCGTTTTCGTGGACGGGCGACGGACGCTCGATCGTGTTCTCGCAGCTCGAGCTGGTGGACACCGCTCGCGCGCTTGGCGACCTTTATCGAATCGACGTCGACTCCGGCGAGGTGACGCGCCTCACGCGATCCGCGCGGCTCGCTTCACCGGACGTTCACCCAAACGGCCGGATGGTCGTGGCCGTGCAGTACGAGCGCGAGCGGAGCCGGCTGGTGACGGTCGATATCGCATCGGGCACGGTGACTGGACTGACGGAGTTCGCCGAGAGGACTCAGTGGGGCCCTGCTCGCTGGTCGCCTGATGGGGCGTGGCTCGCTGCGATTCGATTCAGTCGCTTCACATCGCTCGATCTCGTCCTGCTTTCCGCGGACGGACGGGTGGTGCGACTCTTGACCGACGATCGCGCGCTGGAGGGCGTGCCGGAATGGGATGTGAAAGCGCCGCCCGGGATCCAGCGATTGTTCTTCACGTCGGATCGTAGCGGCGTCCGCGAGCTGTATAGCCTCGAGCTCGAAGGAGATTCGCCTCGGACGTATCTGACGGCGCGAGTCGCGACTGGAATCCACGATGTGACCGTCGTCGCGTCGAGTCGCTCCGCCGGTGTGGATTCAGATCGAACCACGATCGTCGCGACAGTCACGCACGCCGATGGGCGCCATCTCGAGCGTCTGGACATCTCCCGCGACAGGTGGGTCACCGTGCCGTCGCCGGCAGCGAACGCCACTCCGCGGCCGGCTGATATCGAGCCCCCGCCCCTCTCTGAGAAGGACATGTTCCCGACCACGCCGTACACGCCAGCGAGCGACTTGATTCCACGCGGCTGGTCGCCTGTCTTTGCGACGGTAGAGGAGTTGGGTCTGTTTGTCGGCGGAGCGACCGGGAGCGTCGATGTCATCGGCAGGCACTCGTGGCAGGCTGCTGCTGCCTACGGACCGGACGGCCGGACAGCGGGATCCGGAAGCTATGCGTATCGCCGCTTTGCGCACGCCGCGATGTTCGGACAGTTCGCCTCGACCTGGCGGCTCGAGCAGCGCATCGAGTCCAGTGTCGGTGAGTTGCTGCGTCTCGAACGCAAGCGCTCCGCCGCTTTCGGCGTCGTCTTTCCGTGGCAGACGTTTCGGCGAGCCACGTCCGTCATCACGAGCTTCCAGATCGAGGATCGTCATCGCGAGAACGCCGGCGACTTCAGCGCGGTGTCGAGCGCCGATCCGATTCAGCAGGATCCGACGCTCGTTGGCGGAGGTGTGCGACTGAGATTCGGCAACGTGCAGGCAGGGCTGCGGTCGATCTCCGTTCAGGACGGCATCGGCCTATTTGCCGGGATCGACTACCTCAAAGCGACGGAAGGTGACCGCTGGCGATCGGGTTGGGAGCTGGGCGGGTCGCTGTACCGATCGTTTCCCTCATGGACGACGTCGGGGCGACCGGGTACTCGCGTCGACTGTGCGTGTGGCCGAACAGCGGGGCCCCGCCGCCGGCCGGCTGACTGCGGGTGGCCTGGGAACATCGTCAATTCTCGAAGCGGGAGGCTCCGACTTCGAGGTCCGGGGCTATCCACCAGGATTCGTCGCCGCCGACGCGATGTGGAGCGCGCGGACAGAGATGCGCCTCCCGGTCGCGCGTATCAGCCGCGGTCTTGGTGCGTTGCCCTTCTACCTGCGTGGCTTCTCATCGTCGTGGTTCGTGGACAGCGTCGGCGCCGCAAGCAGCGCCGATCGGCTCGGATCGCCGCAACTGCTGTCGACCGGCGCCGAGTTGTCAACCGACATCACATTGTTCTCGTTTGTCCCCATCCGCATTCGCACCGGCGTCGGTGTGCCGCTGAAATCTCTCGGGCCAGTGAGCAGCGGCGACGGAAGGTTCTACGTGACTGCCGGCACATCTTTCTGACGACCAGCGTGACCGGCTGTGTCGCTTCGCCGGTAGCTGATGAAGACTTTCATTCGACGGAGATGATCGCGCGTCTCGCTGAGCTGTCGTGTCTGCAGTCTCGGCGGCGTTGCTGGTTGGCGCGTGTCGTGCATCGTTGGCCACCGTGCGGCTCACGCTTCTTGTGCTTGTCGCGTTCATTGCAGCGGCATTCGTGCGTGGAAGGGCAGGCACGCCCGCCGTCGAAGCGGAGATGCGCAATGTCGATCTGCACCTGACACCCGAGATCGGGCTTCACATCAGGAGCCTGCGCGGACGTTTCGTTCCGCAGGGCTCGCGGCCGGCACCGTACCTCGATGATCCGCGCAGCTACTCTGTGACCGTCGATCACGGTGAGGTCGCCGTCGATCTGGCCTCGCTCAACGCGTTGATGTCGCGTGCGCTCGTCGGCCACTCGAACGTCCGCAGCATGGAGATTTCGATTGATGAGGACGGCGGCCTGCGACAGAAAGGCACTCTGAAGAAGGGCGTTCCCCTGCCATTCGATGTGAGGGCGAGCGTGAGTCCAACTCCCGATGGGCGTCTTCGGATTCACTCGGAGTCCGTGAAGGGATTCGGCATCCCCGTCAACCCGCTGCTCAAGACTTTCGGCATCAAGATGGACAATCTCTTCGAGGTCGATCCGGGTCGTGGTGTGACCGTTGACGGCAACGACGTGCTGCTCGATCCCGCGAGGCTCCTGCCACCGCCTGCGATGCACGGACGGATCACCGCTGTTCGCGTCGAGAAGGACACACTCGTGCAGGTGTTTGGGCCTGGCGGGCAGCCGGCGCTCTCACCGCCGCCGACGTCGAAGAACTACATCTACTGGCGCGGTGGCCAGCTGTCGTTCGGCAAGCTGACGATGACGGAGACGGACCTGCAACTGATCGATGAAGATCCGCGCGATGCCTTCGACTTCTCCGTCGATCGCTGGAACGAACAGCTTGTGGCTGGTTACTCGAAAATCACGCCGGAGCGGGGGCTCAAGGCGCACATGCCGGACTACAACGACCTGCCGCGCCACAAGACGCAGTAAGCGTCAGTGTGTCATCGCGTAGAGGAGCGCGTTGACGGCCACGCGGTATCCATCGATCGAGAACTGGTAGAAGTACTGCGGGTCTTCTCCCTCGCGCTCCCACGAATCACTCACGTCGGTGTTGTGGGTCATGAAGACCATCACGCGATCCTGCGCATCCGCGATCGCGCGCGAGTGCACGACGGCGCTGTCCGCGCCGCGCTCTGATGTGCCTCTGCCCGAGAGCCACGTGCCGATTCCTGGAATCTGCGGAACGCCCGTCAGATCGAACATCGTGTGAAAGAGCGGATGGCTGCTCGGCAGATCGACGATGGGATACTCGGTTGCCGGAAGGACTTTTCGGATCTCGCTCTCCCAGACATCCCACGCGTACGAGCCCCAGAAGTCGTCAACCCAGAGGAAGCCGCCCTTCAGCAGGTACGTCCTGAGCTGCGCGGCATCTTCCGCGCTGAAGAACAGCCTGCCCACTTCCTGCATGATGATCACCGGACACTGAAACAGCTCATCGTCAGTCAGTCGAACGATCAGATGATTCGGCTGGCCAGGCTGATCGAAGCTGACCGCGATCTTCGTGAGTTCTGAGACGCGAATCGAGAGGTCGATGTCCGCCAGCGGATAGTCGGTGAGCCAGGTGCCACCGTCGCCGCGCGGGTTCGGCCGGTAGACGGCGCGACAGTAATGGAACCGTCCGTCGAAGCTCTCAGGTCGCGCGAGATGCGCGTCGATGCTGCTGTCCATGCGACGGAACTGCGCCCCGGCAAAGCTCGCGACGAGAAGCACGACCGGCACGAGGACCGCAACGGTCCTACGCCTCATGCGCTAACTCTATACCTCGTACGCTTTCCGAAGAAAAACGGGGCCATCGCGCGGGGGCAATCACCCTTCCTTGGGAATTGGGATTGGGAATTGGAAGTTGGGAATTGGAAGTTGGAAGTTGGAAGTTGGGAGTTGGGAGTTGGGAGTTGGGAGTTGGGAGAGTCAGGATCCGCCGCTAGGTGCGGGCGGCTGCGTTCCGACATGTCGAGCCTCCGTCGATGAATGGCCGCGGACCGTGAGCCGGGCGCTATCCTACACGACTGCCTCCTCGTACTACATAGTGTCCAGCTTCAGCTCGGACCGTCGATCCTGATAGAGTTCGCCTCTGTGGAGGCAACCTCTATGCGACGAGTGAAGCTGCTGGTTCTCGTAGTAATAGCGGCGTGGTCGGTAACCGCTCTCGGTCAGGCGCCGGCAGGCACGACCGTCTTCGAGGGCGCTCGAGTGATCGTCGGCGACACGCGGGCGCCAATCGAGAACGCCTCATTGGTCGTGACCGGCGGACGCTTCGTGCAGGTTGGCACCGCCGCCAACGTGAAAGTGCCCGCTGGCGCGACGCGCGTCAGCCTTGCCGGCAAGACCGTGATGCCGGCGATCATCGATACACATACTCATCTCAGCCAGACGCGCGAGATGCTGCTCGACGATCTTCGCCGGCGCGCCTACTTCGGCGTGGGCGCCGCGATGAGCATGGGCCAGGACACAACGGATGTGTCCTTCCAGGTGCGCGGCGAGACGCTGCCGGGTATGGCGCGGTTCTTTACAGCAGGTCGAGGAATCACTGCGCCGGAGCCGGGCCGGACGACCGCTCCGTACTGGGTGACGACCGTCGCGGAAGCGCGCAAGGCGGTGGACGAGAACGCCGCGAAGAAAGTGGAGATCATCAAGATCTGGGTGGACGACCGTATGGGCATGGTGAAGAAGCTCCCTCCCGAGCTGTACACCGCGGTCATCGACGAAGCGCACAAGAACAAGATCCGGGTGATCGCGCACATCTATACGCTCGACGATGCGAAGGCGACGCTCAAGGCTGGTCTCGATGCCTTTGCGCACGGCGTGCGCGACAAGGATCTGGACGAAGAATTCCTGTCGATGGTGAAACAGCGCCCCAACCTCGTGCTCGGCCCCAACATGCCCGATCGCGGGGTCGTCGCTGATATCGAATGGCTGCGGCCGTCGCTCTCGCCGGAGGCGTTCGCGGCGCTGCAGAAGGGAAACACGAGTCGACCGGACGTCAACACTTTCTGGCAGATTCAGGCACGCAATCTCGCCAAGATGAGAGACGCCGGCACGCGCATCGTCGTCGGCACCGATGGCAACACGCCGTACGCGCCGCACGTGGAGATGGAAGACATGGTGGCCGCGGGGATGACGCCGGCGCAAGTGATCGTGGCCGCCACGAGCAATGGCGCGCAGTTCCTCAGGATGACCGACACTGGAACTATCGAGGCCGACAAGAGCGCGGACTTCATCGTGCTCGATGCCAATCCGCTCGACAACATCACGAACACGCGCAAGATCGCGTCGGTGTACTTGCGTGGCGCGCAGGTCGATCGCTCGTCCTACAAGTAAGGAGTCACTCAGGTGAGTGCGCCTCGTCACGGGTCAACCGACGGCGCGATCTTCGACAACGTCAAGAACGGCGTCGCGCCCGACTTCAACATGACGCCGTGGAAGGATCAAAGAGAGAGATTGGAACGTCGTCATACTGCGGTCGATTGCGAAGACGAAGTAGATTTCCCGAGCCACTGCGCGTGCAGGTCGCGCACGACGGCGATCGCTTCGTCTGCCGTGTCGAGACATTGAGGAATCCGAAAGTCTTCCGGGTTGGCGAGGTGCAGCGCCGGGTCGAGCATGGACGACGCTGCCCAGTCCACCAGGCCCTTCCACATCTTCCCCACGAGGATCAGCGGAACGTTGTCGACGTGCCGCACCTGGAGCAGTTGCCAGATCATGAGCATCTCCAGGACGGTGCCGATGCCTCCCGGTACGACGACGAAGGCGTCCGAGGCGATCACGAAGTGCTGCAGGCGGGTGAAGAACGTCTTGTGCTCGAACGCCTCCGCGACGAAGGGATTGACGTCCTGCTCGAAAGGTAGTTCGACGCGGATGCCGACGGATCCAACGCTGGCGCCGGCCGTTGCCGCCCCCTCGTTCGCTGCCTGCATCAGCCCTGGTCCGCCGCCAGTGACGATGTCGCAACCCATATGAGCGAACGCGGCCGCAGCCCGCTTCACCTCGTCGTAGACGAATGTTCCAGGTCGTGCGCGTGCCGAGCCGAAGATGGCGACGCGGTAACGCTCACGATGAGATGGCCGAAGCCTCGCGAGATTGTTGACGATCTCCCAGAGGCCCTGGATCGTCGTACCGAGAATCTCTTTGACGGCTTCCTCGTCGGCCAGACTCACCAGCTGAGACTTCGCAGGATCCTGTGAGGGACTCGACATCGTGAACTCCAGTTCGCATTACTGTTTCTGCCGATCGGAGAGCGCCGACACACGTGGACAAGCCGCTCACAGTTCGAGGGTGTCGCGATAGTCCGGCATCTCCGCGCCCAGGCCGAACCGCTGCTTGATCCGGTCGCGAAGAGCGGCTCGGGGTCCGTCCTCTCCGTGTGTGAGGATGACCCGTGGTCGCGAAGCGGCGAGCGAGCTGACCCAGTTGAGCAGGTCGGATTGTCCGGCGTGCCCGCTCAATCCGCCCAGGACGTGAGTCTTCGCGCGCACAGGAACCAGCTCGGCCCGCGATACGAACCGACACTGCGCCATCGGCGAGCGCCCGCCCCAGCGAGCCGCGCGACTGATACCCGACCATGAGCACGAGCGTCGTCGGGTTCGGAAGATGGTTCTGCAGGTGATGCAGGATGCGGCCGCCCGTGCACATGCCGGCGCCTGCGAGAACGAGATAGGGTGTTGGCGCTGTGGCGATTGCCAGTGATTCCGCCGCCTTCTGGCAGATCCTCGCTGTGCGAAGCTGTCCCGTGAGGTCGCCGGCCCGACGCATCGCGATCGCCTCTTCGTCGAAGAGCTCGGGGTGCGACCGGTAGATCTGGGTGGCACGGATTGCCATTGGACTATCCAGATAGATCGGGAAAGGCGTTAGCGTCTTCCGCTTGAACGCGCCCGCCAACAGATAGAGCAGGAGCTGCGACCGGCCGATGGCGAAGACCGGCACCAGCACGCGCCCGCCCCGCTCGACGGTCGCCTTGATGGCCTCACGCGCCTGAACCGCCGTCTCCGCCAGCGACGGATGATCGCGATCGCCGTACGTGGATTCGAGGAAGACGACGTCGGCTTGCTTGAACGGAACCGGATCGCGATGAGCGGCGCACCGCGCGGTCCAAGATCGCCGGAGAACACTACAACTTTTCGACGTCCGTTCCTCGTCGACAGTCACTTCGAGACTTGCCGAGCCCAGGATGTGACCCGCTTCGACCGCGCGTACGCTGATATCCGGCGTCAGGTTCGTCGCGTGGTCGTAGCGCATCTGCTTGAACAGCGGACGCAACTGGTCCACCTGCTTCTGCGTATAAAGCGGCTCGATCGGCGGCTGGCCGGAGTTCGGCCCTGCGCCGGTTCTGACGTTTGGCATCCTCGCTCTGAAGGTAGGCCGAGTCACGGAGGATCAGGTCCGTCAGTTCGATCGTTGCCGGCGTTGCGTGGATTGGTCCCTTATATTCGAACCGCGTGAGCAAAGGCAGCCGGCCCGTGTGATCGAGATGGGCGTGGGTGAGCACCACGGCGTCGAGCTGCCGCAGTCTTTCGCTCGTAGGGAGCCGATTGAAGTTCTCGAGCTTCTTGCTGCCTTGAACAGAGTCCGCAGTCGATGAGCACGCTCGGACTGCGCCGTCTGCAACCGATACGCGGATCCGGTGACTTCGCCGCCGGACGCGCCAAGCAAGGTGACCTTCATCTCGGCTCCTCACGCGCAGAACTTTGAACAAGGGAGGGCGAACCAGTAGTGCTCGATTGGCGCGCGGCGGTCGCCTAAGCAAGGCACGTTCCTCAAAGCGGGACAGTAAGGTTCGATCTGAGTGGCCTGATGGCCACGAGATCGCGCGTCAGGGCGAAATGGAACCCTCCACAAGCGCGGAGGGCCTCCCAAATGCCGGAGGATCGCGTGGAACGCATCCAGGCCGAATTCCAAGCCCCAACTCCCAAACCCCGAAAAAAGGCGTTGGGCATCTCGAAGCTGGAAGTTGGGCGTTGCGAATGTCGACAAGCACGCGGGCGGCTCCCGACGTCTGTCAATCGTCAAGAAACCGGGCGTTCGTCTTCGTGGCCGCTACGGCATGTCGTGGCGCGCTAATTGACTGACTTCCCCGGTATGGTGTCGGAGTGCGATGCGTGGTGTTACTGAGACGGCACAGGATCGGCTGCAACGGGCATATTGCTGTGATGTTCGCGCAGTGTTCTCCTTGCGTTGAATCCAATGGGCTGAGCTGACGCCTGGCATGGTTCGCCGACGCCAGATCGGCGCGAAGCCTGCATTCGACGCGAAGCAGGACCGGAAGGAGAAACATCATGAGGACCGCAATTCTGACTGGACTCTTGCTCTCGCTCTCCAGCAGCTTCGTGCTTGCCGACAAGGAGACGGATGAGCGGCTTGCGAACGCGGCGACGGCGTTCGGGGAGATCATGAGTGCGCCGGACAAGGGCATTCCCGGCGATGTGCTCAACAAAGCTGCCTGCGTCGTGGTCGTGCCCGGCATGAAGAAGGGCGGCTTCATCGTCGGCGGGTCGTTCGGACGCGGCTCCATCAGTTGCCGCGGTGCCGGCAACTCGGGATGGGGAGCGCCGGCGATGGTCGAACTGGGCGGCGGCAGCGTCGGCTTCCAGATCGGCGCAGAAGCGACTGACGTCGTGATGCTCGTGATGAATCGCGCCGGCATCGAAAGCATGCTCAAGAGCAAGTTCACCCTCGGTGGTGACGCGTCGGTCGCGGCCGGTCCCGTCGGCCGTGCGACCACAGCTGAAACCGATGCAGCGATGAAAGCGAAGATCCTGAGCTACTCACGCAGCCGTGGAGCATTCGCTGGCGTGTCGTTGACGGGCACCACTCTCCACACGGATGAAGATGCCAACAAGGGGGTCTACGGAAAGCCGGTGGAGGCCGCCGAGATCCTCCATGAAAAGACTCCGGTGCCAGCAGCGGCAAAGCCGCTCGTGAGCGCCCTCAGCAAGTATCTCACCGAAGGGTGTGTAGGCGCGTGCGCGGAGTTCTGCCGCGGCTGGGGTGCGAGACCCCTGGCCGCGGCACGATAACTCAGTTCGATCGGTTGGCTGAGAGTGCTCCGATCTCGACCAGCGCGATCTTGTTCACGCCGCTGTTGGCAGTGACGATGTTGCCGTCGGCAGTGGCCTCGAAGTGGCGCAGCACGCCACCACCGGACGGAATCGCAAACGTCTGAAACTTCTCCGTCTTTGGATCGAATCGCACCATCGTGTTCGGTCTCACGCCGGACTCGCTGTACCAGATCACGTCGCCGATCTGAGTAATGGCGTACGGCTCGGAGCTCTTCCCACTTGGTGAGAGCCACTCCTTGACCTGTCCGCTCTTCGGATCGAAGCGACCCAGCATGCCGCGCGGGAAATCCGTGTACCAGATCACATCGTCCGAGGTGATGGTGAGCCGCCGCGGACGAGCGTCGGCACTTGGAAGGGGATACTCCTTGATCTCCATCGTTTTCGGATCGACGCTGCCGATGCGGTTGCCGCGGAAGTCCACGTACCATGGCACGCCCTGCGAGTTGAGCCGAATGCCGTAGGGGTAGGTGTTGTCGCTGGGCGTCTTCCTGATCACCATGTCGCCGGTACCGGTGTTGATCCGGCCGACGTGTCCCGACTGCAGCGTGAAGAACAGATTGCCGCTGCGCTTATCCATAATCGGCGTATGCGGCCCGCGTGCGCCCGGCTCCTTGACTGGGTATTCGTCCACTCGCCCCGTGCGTGGGTCGAGCATGCCGATGACACCCTTCTGAATGCCCGTGTACCAGATGTTTCCCTGCGCATCCTGGGCGAGGCCGTGAGGCTGGGTATTCGCTGGCAGGTCGAACTCGCGTATCTGACCGCTCCGCGGATCAAGTCGTCCGAGCTTGCTGGCGTACTGACCGGTCCACCAGATCGATCCGTCGGAGCCGGCATGCGAGTCGTGCGGCCGCGAGCCCAACGTGGGCGCGAGCCACTCCTTGATCGTGACGGTCGCCGGGCCAGAGATCAGCACGGCGCTCGGAGTGTCCTTGATGGGGTAGTGCGCGGCGAGATAGGACGATACGGTATCGAGTTCATCGGAAGGCAGCTTCACCATGGTGGCGATGCGATCCTGCCAGCCCTCCTTTGTGTAGCCCCACGAGTTGGTGATCATGTTGAGGCCGTGGCAGCGCGCGCACGCCGCCTGGACTTGCTCACGGCCCGCTCCCTCTGCAAGCTGCACCGGTGGCGGTCCACCCTGGCGCCCGCCCGGGGCGCCGCCTTGTCGGCCGGCGGGGGCCTGCTGCCCGATGGTTGCGGACGAGAACGCCGAGACGTGCAACGTCACGAGCGCCAGGAAGAAGAGTGCCTGTCTCATACTCCCTCCAGATCGATACCGGTCGCGAATATGTGGGATGTTATACCTCGATCCGGTCCTGCGCCCCTCCCGCGTATTGATCAGTCGGGCGCGTTTCCGAGGAGCCAGGAGGCTCGCCATGCACACGCTTCTCAAGGTCGTTCTGAGCGCCGGTGTCGTCCTGGGTCTCGCCACTCTGGCTCTGGCCCAACGTGGTCCGACGCCGGACCCTGTAACGCGCGCGACGTTATCCGATCCTGAGGGCCCGCCACCGAACCCCGCCAATGTTCCGTTCGTGCTCCCCAAGGACATCAAGTGGAATGGCGACCCGGCGCGTCAGCAGACCGCGGTTCTCTACGGCGATCAGAGCAAGGAGGGGCCGTACGGCGTGCTGATCAAGTGGGCGCCCGGCGCATTCTCTCGACCGCACTTTCACGATCAGACGCGCTGGATCTACGTGGTCTCCGGGACGTGGTGGGTCAGTTCAAGCAACGTCTACGACGAACGCACGACGTATCCGTTTCACGCTGGCACGTTCTCCACCGATGTCGCCAACACCGTGCACTGGGACGGTGCGCGTACGGGCGAGAAGGAGCCGGCGATTATTCTGCTCACCGGCGTCGGGCCGGTGAAGACGGTCCAGGTCGACGAGAACGGAAAGCCGCTGCCGCCCCGCGCCCCGGCAAACAAGTAGGTCGGCTGGCCTCCGCGTCATCGCAGCGACATGCGGAAGTTCGCGCGCTCGTAGGCGGCGGGATCGGGGATCCGCTCGAGGCTCATGTTGCCGCGCATCTCATCGAGCGAATTCCATTCGTGTTCCTCCATCCACGACTCGATTTCCGAGAGGATCACGCGCAGGTGCGCGGGGCCGTGACGAAGCAGCGCCGACACCAGTTGTGTGGCGTGCGCGCCGGCCATCGTGGCCTTGATGACGTCGATACCGGTGTGGACGCCGCCGGTGATGGCAAGCGACGGCGTCACGCGTCCGGCCAGCGCCGCCACGCCGCGCAGGCGCAGCGGCAGCTCGGAGGAATCCGAGAGCGGCAGCGTGCGAATCACGTCGAGTTCATCGACGTCGATGTCCACGCGGTGGAAGCGCGTGAAGAGCACCAGCCCGTCGGCGCCGGCCTTCTCGAGCTGTTTGGCGAAATGCGCAAACGCCGTCAGGAGCGGCGCCAGCTTGATGGCGACCGGGATGCGAAGGCTGGCCTTCACCTCGCGCACGATGTCGATCGCCTGCTGTTCGACGTCGGCCGCGCTCAACGCCATATCGCTGGCCGCGTGATAGATGTGCAGCTCGAGTCCGTCCGCACCCGCTTGTTCGAGCAACCGGGCGTATGAGGTCCAGCCGCCGGGAGTGACTCCGTTGAGCGAGGCCATGACGGGAATGTCGACCGCGGACTTCACGGCGCGGAGATGCTCGAGATATTCGTCTGGTCCGAGTGGGATCAGCGGGTCGGGCGCATATGTCTCCGCCTCGGCGAACGACCCGCTGTGCCGTTCGCTGTTGAGGAATGCCTCCATCTGCTCACCGGTGATTTCCTCCTCGGTACAGCGAACGCAGCACGAGCATCGTTGCCCCGGCGTCTTCGAGCGCCCGCACGCGGTCGAGATCGTCCCCGAGCGGCCCGGCTCCGACGATCAGCGGATGGGACAACCGCATCCCGAGGTACCTGGTCCTGAGATCCATTTACCCCTCCTTCGAGTCGGGTGGCACTGGTTCGTCGGTATCCGTCGGAATCACCGGTACGGTGATGCCGGCGAGCTGCTGATACACGGCGTAGCGGCGCTCGGCGGCCGCCTGGGATTCGGCGACGAACGATTTGTAACGGGCGGGATCGGCGCGTTCCACCATCCGGAAGCGCGACTCGTTGCGCAGATAGTCCGCCACACGTGTCTTCGGTGGACCGTAGTCGAGCCGCAGCGGCGGCTCGCCCTTGACGAGCCGCCGCGGATCGAAGCGGTACAGCGGCCAGACGCCGGAATCGACTGCGAGCTTCTGCTGCGATGCGCCCTGCGCCATGTCGTAGCCGTGGGCGATGCAGTGGCTGTAGGCGATGATCAGCGAGGGGCCGGGATACGACTCCGCCTCGAGGAACGCCTGCGCCGTCTGGGCCATCTTCGCGCCAAACGCCACGCGCGCGACGTAGACGTGTCCGTACATGTTCGCGAGAAGACCGAGATCCTTCTTGCCGACCGGCTTGCCGGCGGCGGCGAATTTTGCGGCGGCGCCCAGCGGTGTCGCCTTCGACTGCTGACCTCCGGTGTTCGAGTACACCTCGGTGTCGAGGACGAGCACGTTGACGTCGCGCCGGTTTGCGAGGACGTGATCGAGGCCGCCGTATCCGATGTCGTACGCCCACCCGTCTCCGCCGACCAGCCACACGCTCTTCTTCACCAGGTAGTCGGCAAGCGTCTCGAGCCGGCGCGCCTCCACGGCCGGAATGCCTGCGAGTTGGCGGCGAAGCGCCTCGACGCGCCTCCGCTGTTCCGCGATGCCGGCCTCGCTCGATTGATCGGCGTCGAGTAAGGCCGCCGCCAGGCCGTCGCCAACCTGCGGCGCAAGCGCGTGCAGCAGCCCGCGCGCGGTCGCGACGTGTGCGTCGAGCGCCATCCGGAAGCCGAAGCCGAATTCGGCGTTGTCCTCGAAGAGCGAGTTCGACCACGCCGGGCCGCGCCCGTCTCGATTGGTCGTGTAGGGGGTCGTCGGAAGGTTGCCGCCGTAGATCGATGAGCAACCGGTTGCGTTCGCGACGAGCAGGCGATCGCCGAAAAGCTGCGTCAGCAGTTTGAGGTAGGGCGTCTCGCCGCATCCCGCGCACGCGCCCGAATACTCGAACAACGGCTCCAGGAACTGCGAGCTCTTGTGATCGATCCGGACGATCTCGGTTCGATCCGCTTCCGGCAGATCGAGGAAGAAGTCGTAGTTGACACGCTCCGGGTCGCGCAGCGGCGCCTGGGTCTGCATGTCGATCGCCTTGTGCTTCGGATTGGTGCGGTCCTTGGCCGGACACACGTTGACGCACAGCGAGCAGCCCGTGCAGTCCTCGGGCGCCACCTGTATCGTGTAGTGCTTGCCCTTGTGCTCGTGGCCCTTGTAGGGCGTGGACTTGAACGTCGGCGGCGCCCCGGCCAGTGCCTGCTCGTCGTACACCTTCGCGCGGATCGCCGCGTGCGGACACACCAGCGCGCACTGATTGCACTGGATGCAGACCTTGGCGTCCCAGACCGGAATCTCGAGGGCGATGTTGCGTTTCTCCCATTTGGCCGTTGCCACCGGCCAGGTGCCGTCCACCGGAAACGCACTCACCGGAAGTAGGTCGCCTTTTCCGGCGAGCATGACGGCCGTGACCGTCTGGACGAAATCGGGCGCCCGCTCGGACACGAGCGGCGGCCGGTTGTGGCGAGCGCTGACCGCGTCCGGCACGCGGACTTCGTGCAGGTGAGCCAGCGCCTGGTCGACCACCTCGCAGTTCCGGCGCACGACCTCGGGGCCGCGCTTGCCGTAGGTCTTCTCGATCGACTTCTTGATGTGCGCGATCGCCTCCTCGCGTGACAGCGTTCCAGAAATCGCGAAGAAACACGTCTGCATGATCGTGTTGATGCGCGTGCCCATGCCGGCGCTCCGGGCCAGTGCGTAGGCGTCGATGGCGAAGAAGCGGAGCTTCTTCTGGATGATTCCCTCCTGCATCTCGCGCGGCAGGTGGTCCCAGACCTCGTCGGCCGGGAATGGGGCGTTCAGCAGGAACGCCGCGCCCGGCGCCGCGTGTTCGAGCACGTCGATCTTGTCGACGAACTCGAACTGGTGGCAGGCGACGAACCCGGCGCGATCCACGAGATACGCCGATCGGATGGGTCGCGTGCTCGCTCGCAGGTGAGAAATGGTGATCGCGCCCGACTTCTTCGAGTCGTAGACGAAATAGCCCTGGGCGAAGAGGTCTGTCTCCTGGCCGACGATCTTGATGGAGTTCTTGTTGGCACCGACGGTCCCGTCGGCGCCGAGGCCGTAGAAGACAGACGCCGCGACGTCCTCGGACTCGGTTCGGAACGACGGGTCCCACGCGATCGACGTGTGCGTCACGTCGTCAACGATGCCAACAGTGAAGTGGCGCTTCGGCGTGTCGCGAGCGATCTCGTCGAAGACCGCTTTGACCATCGCCGGCGTGAACTCCTTCGACGACAGCCCGTAGCGGCCTGCGATGACCCTGGGAGGAACGGCGCCCGGCAAGAGCCCCTCGGCCTGGGCCTCGGCGAGCGCCGTGATCACGTCGAGATAGAGCGGGTCGCCGGTGGCGCCGGGTTCTTTCGTCCGATCGAGCACTGCCAGGCTGCGGACGGTGCGCGGGAGTGCAGAGAGAAACGCGTTCCGCGCGAATGGTCGATACAGCCGGACTTTCAGCACGCCGACCTTCTCGCCGCGCGAGGCCAGGACTTCGGTGACCTCGTGCACGGTTTCGGCACCCGATCCCATCAGCACGATCACGCGCTCGGCGTCGGGATCGCCGGTGTACTCGAACAGCTGGTAGCGCCGGCCCGTCAACTCGGTCAACGCCTGCATCGTGCGCTCGACGATTCCGGGGCAGGCGTCGTAGAAGCCATTGGCGGCCTCGCGCGCCTGAAAGAACACGTCCGGGTTCTGGGCGGTCCCGCGCAGCACCGGCCGGTCCGGCGTGAGCCCGCGGCGGCGATGTTCGTAGATCGCCGTCTCGCGAATCAGCGCGCGCAGGTCATCGTCGCCGAGCTCCTCGATCTTGGCGACCTCGTGCGATGTGCGGAAGCCATCGAAGAAGTGCAGAAAGGGGATGCGGGTCTCCAGCGTCGCCGCGTGAGCGACGGCGGCCATGTCGTGTGCCTCCTGGACGGAGTTCGAGCACAGGAGGGCGAATCCGGTCTGGCGGCAGGCCATGACGTCGGAGTGGTCGCCGAAGATCGACAAGGCATGCGTGGCGACCGTGCGGGCCGCCACGTGCATCGTGAAGGGCGTGAGCTCGCCGGCGATCTTGTACATGTTGGGGATCATCAGCAGCAGGCCCTGCGAGGCTGTGAAGGTGGTCGCGAGCGCGCCCGCTTGCAGCGCGCCGTGGACGGCGCCGGCCGCGCCCCCTTCCGACTGCATTTCCGCGAGCTCGGGAACGGCTCCCCAGAGGTTCGGCTTCTTCCGGTTCGCCCACTCGTCGCAGACCTCCGCCATCGGACTGCTTGGTGTGATCGGGTAGATGGCAATCGCCTCGCTCGCCCGGTAGGCGACCGAGGCGACGGCCTCGTTGCCGTCCACCGTTATCCGTTGCCGGGTTGTCATGTCAGCACCTCGGTCCAGAGACACGCCGCCGTTGATGAAGCCCCGCCCTCGCGCGGCTAAGCAAGGCACGTTCCTCGGAGCGGACCGTGTGAACCGCCTTCAATGACCCGAGGGCGGCGCGATCGTGTGTCGGGATGACGTGGAGACTCCACGTGCTCGGAGGGCCTCCCAAATACCGGAGGAGGGCGAGGGAAAGGCCTCGGTGTGTCGAGTGCGCGCGCCGGGCGCCGACTACTCGAGGCGCACGAGTCCGCGACGCGTCGCGATCTTCACCGCCTCCGTGCGGCTGGTGACGCCCAGCTTCTCGAAGAGATGGCCGAGGTGAGTCTTGACTGTGCGATCGCTGATCCCGAGCTCGTTGGCGATCTCTTTGTTCGACTTGCCGTCGGCCATGAGGCGCAGCGTGGCCAGCTCGCGCGGCGTGAGCTGCACGCGCGTCACATCCTCGGCCAGTTTGGCCGCCGCCGCGGGTGCGAGATAGGTCTTCCCGGCGAGCACGTCGCGAATGCACGTCACGAGGTCGTCGGCAGAAATGTCCTTGAGCACGTACGCCTTCGCGCCCGCTCTCAACGCGCGTGAGATCTCTTCGTCCGTGTCGTAGGTCGTGAGCACGATCACGCGCGCCCGCGGATCGCGCTCGCGCAAACGTCGAACGACCTCCACGCCCTCCATCACGGGCATGCGCAAATCGAGCAGCGTGACGTCGGGGCGGAACTTGTCCCAGGCCTCGAGCGCCTCGACACCGTTGCCGGCCTCGGCCACGACGTGGAGGTCGGCCTCCTGGTTGATGATATTCGCCACACCCGTTCGCAGCAGGGCGTGGTCGTCGACCAGCAGCACGGTGGCGGAAGTTGGTGGCGCCACGATGTCAGTTGAGGGCATGGACCTGCGTCGGTAGATGCGAAGGCTCCCACGCGATCACCACCTCGGTGCCGCTGCGCGGAGCGGTGACGATGGTGAGCGACGCGCCAATGCGATCGGCGCGCTCCTGCATGCTCGTCATGCCGAAACCCGAGGACGATCGTTCCCTCGGAATGCCGCGTCCGTCGTCGGCCACCGACAACCGCAGGCCGATTGAGCTCACCGTCGATGCCCGGATCGTGATGCGCTGCGCGCGTGAGTGACGGACCGCATTGGTGATCGCTTCCTGCGCGATCCCGATGACCTCGCGCTCGACACCATCGCCAAACCGCGGCAACTCGTCGACGTGGACGTCGATCGGGATGCTGCCCGTCTTCTGTCCCAGTTCTGCGAGCCGCTTGATCGCCTTCGACAGGTTCTCGCCGTCGCTGACGTTCGGACGAAGTGCGCCGACCGATCGTCGCGCCTCCACCATGTGTGTGCGAGCGAGATCGACGGCGATGTCGATGTTGCGGCGCGGCCTGCGGAGGCAGCGTCCCTTCACGTTGCGCCGCCTGCAACTGCATCAGGATTGCGCCGAAGCCTTGTGCGAGGGTGTCGTGAATGTCGCGCGCCAGGCGGTTGCGCTCCTCGAGGATCGCCTTGCGGCGTTCCTCCAGTCGCTTCTGCTCGTAGATGCGGCTCTTGTGCAGCGCGAGCGCCGCATGCCGCGCAATCGCTTCGACCAGCGCAATGCGCCACCACGAGCCACCCTCGGGCTCCTCGGCGACGCAGAGGTTGATCCATCCGAGATTCTTGCCACCCAGAATGAGTGGTGCGATGAGGGTCGAGTACAGCCCGTTCTCGCTATTGAACTCGCGCACGAGTTGCGGCAGTCGCGGATCGTCGCTGCGATACTCGATGGTCTGTTCCCAGCCTTCCTTGTAGTCGAAGAGGAACTGAGCCATCGCGAGGCGCGGGAAGTAGGTGGGCCCGAGGTTCGTGTCCTTGAACACCTCGCCAAACAGGTGCGCCATCCAGAAATCGCAACACTGCTTGTCTTCGTCGATCAGCCACACACCGGCGGCATGGCTCTCGCCCTCTTCGGCGAGCGTCTTCAACAGCGCACGGAAGAACGCATCGAGGTCCGGCACGCGCACGAGCAGGTCGAGCGTGTACTTCGTGATCTCAGTCTGAATGTTGGCAAGACACTCCGCGCGTCGCCGCTGCTTCGCTTCGCTCGCGAGAGCGCTTCGCAATTCAGCCGCATCGCCCGAGTCGATCACGCGCTGGACGCTCTCGTCGATCGCGCTTGCGCATCCGCTGTTTGTCTGTTGGTCTTCGGCCATCTCGAGCACTCCTGAACCGCACCCCAATTATCGAACAAGCAAGCAACAAACACGAAGTGGACGCATGGACGAGGGCCGCCTCGTCCAAAAGTCGTAGATCGCCCTCGCCTGGTAGGGATGCGTGGATCTGCTCCTCAAGCGGGAGGCGGATCTGCGGCCACTGCCCGATTGTTTGGGTGCGTTCGCGGGAGCCACACTGCGAACCATGAACGTCAACGCTGCTCACATTTCAAAGCGCCTCGCATCACGAGGCGCGCGCATCGCGCTGCTGCTGGCGCCGATCGCGCTCACCCCGATGCTCGCCGCGTGCGTGAAGACCTCCGCACAGCCCGCACCGCCTCCGCCTCCACAAGTCACCGTCGCGAACGTCATCGAGCGCGACGTGACCGAGTGGGACGAATTCACCGGACGCCTTCAGGCCGTTGACTCCGTCGAAGTCCGCCCGCGAGTGTCCGGGTACGTCTCCGCCGTTCGGTTCTCCGAAGGCGCCATGGTTCGCCGGGGCGACCTGTTGTTCCAGATCGACCCGCGTCCGTTCCAGGCTGAAGTCGATCGACTGCGTGCCGAGCTCACTCGCGCACAGGCCACCGTCCAGCGCGCGAACAGCGAGTTCCAGCGGGCCGAGCGACTGCGCAACGCCGACGCGATCTCGAACGAGGACCACGATCGACGCGGCTCCTTCGCACAGGAATCCGCTGCGGGTGTAGCCGCAGTCGAAGCAGCGTTGCGGGCCGCGGAGCTCAATCTCGAGTTCACGCAGGTCACCTCGCCGATCAACGGTCGCGTCTCTCGCGCGATCGTGACTGAAGGCAATCTCGTGTCGAGCGGTCCTGGAGAAGCGACGCTCCTGACCACGGTCGTGTCGCTGGATCCGGTCTACGCGTACTTCGATGCCGACGAGCAGATCTATCTGAAGTACACCGCTGGCAGTGACAAGACACGGAATCGCAGCTCGATCGATCGCCGCATCCGCATGGCGCTCGCCAACGAGGAGGGCTTCCCGCGTGAGGGAGAGCTCGACTTCCTCGACAACCAGCTCGATAACGCGACCGGCACGATTCGTGGGCGCGCAGTGTTCCGCAACACCGACGGTCGGCTGACTCCGGGCCTGTTCGTGCGCCTGCGCCTCGCGGGCACCGGCAAGTACCACGGCGTCCTGATTCAGGACCGAGCCGTCGGCACGGATCTGAGCAAGAAGTTCGTCTACGTCGTCTCCCCCAAACACGAGATCGAATACCGCACGGTGACGCTCGGTCCGATCGTCAACGGTCTGCGCGTCGTTCGCAGCGGACTGAAGGCGGGCGAGCCGGTCGTGATCAACGGGCTGCAGCGCATCCGGCCAGGCGCGCCGGTGACGCCGCTCGTCGTCCCGATGGACGGCGATCCGAACAGTGAGGCCGACGCCGCACGTTACGGCCGCACCAACAGCGACGAGCGCAGCCAGCCGGCTACGAACTGAGGGTCGTCATGAATTTCTCCAAGTTCTTCATCGAGCGCCCGATCTTCGCGGCCGTGCTGTCGCTGCTGATCGTCGCAGCCGGCGCCCTGGCGCTCCTGCAGCTCCCGATCAGCGAATACCCGCAGGTCGTGCCGCCGACGGTGGTCGTGCGTGCGACCTATCCGGGAGCCAACCCGAAGGTCATCGCCGAAACGGTGGCCTCGCCGCTCGAGCAGCAGATGAACGGCGTCGAGGACATGCTCTACATGTTCTCGCAGGCGACATCCGATGGCCGGATGACGCTCACGATCACCTTCGCGCTCGGCACCGATCTCGACAACGCGCAGGTGCAGGTGCAGAACCGCGTCGCGCAGGCGCTGCCGCGGCTGCCCGCCGAAGTGCAGCGCATCGGCGTCGTCACCGAGAAGTCGACGCCCGACTTCATCATGGTCGTGCACCTCGTCTCGCCCGACGAGCGCTACGACAACCTCTATCTCGCCAACTACGCCTACCTGCGCGTGAAGGACGAGCTCGCGCGCATTCCAGGCGTGGGCAGCGCACAGGTGTTCGGCGCCGGCGAGTTCAGCATGCGCATCTGGCTCGATCCAGATCGCCTCGCCTCACGCCAGCTCACCACGAGCGACGTCGTCCGCGCGATTCGTGAGCAGAACGTGCAAGTGGCGGCGGGTGTCCTCGGCGCGCCGCCAGCGCCAGTCGACACGCAGTTCCAACTCTCGGTCAACGCACGTGGCCGATTGACGACGGAAGAGGAGTTCGCGGACATCGTCGTCCGCGCCAACCCCGAAGGGCAGATCACGCGCGTGCGCGACGTGGGTCGCGTGGAGCTCGGCGCGAACCTCTACGCGCTGCGCAGTCTGCTCGACAACAAGCCGGCGGTTGCGATCGGCATCTTCCAGCGGCCGGGCACCAACGCACTCGATGCGTCCGATCAGGTGCGTCACACGATGGAACGGCTGAAGCAGTCGTTCCCGGAGGGTGTGGACTACCGCATCGTCTACGACCCGACGATCTTCGTGCGCAACTCGATCGAGGCCGTAGTCGAGACGCTTTTCGAAGCGATTCTGCTGGTCGTCCTCGTCGTGATGGTGTTCCTTCAGACGTGGCGCGCGTCGGTCATCCCGCTCGTCGCCGTGCCAGTCTCGCTCATCGGCACGTTCGCGGTGATGCTCGGCTTGGGCTTCTCGCTCAACACGCTGTCGCTCTTCGGCCTCGTCCTCTCGATCGGCATCGTCGTGGACGACGCGATTGTGGTCGTCGAGAACGTGGAGCGGCACATCGAGCGGGGTCTGACCCCAATCGACGCGACACGGCGAGCGATGGAGGAAGTGTCAGGCCCGATCATCGCCATCGCGCTCGTGTTGTGCGCGGTGTTCGTCCCGACGGCGTTTGTCAGCGGGCTGACTGGCCAGTTCTATCGGCAGTTCGCACTGACGATTGCGATCTCGACGGTCATCTCCGCGTTCAACTCGCTGACACTGAGTCCGGCGCTTGCATCGCGACTGCTGAAGCCGCGTGACGCGGAGCGCGACGTCGTCCAGCGCATCGCCGACCGTCTGTTCGGGTGGTTCTTCCGGCGATTCAACTCGTTCTTCCATCGCGCGTCGGACGTCTACACCACCGGTGTGTCGCGAGTGCTGCGCGTGGCGGCCGTGGCGATCGTTCTCTACGTCGGCCTGATTGGCCTCACGGGACTCGGGTTCGCGCGAGTGCCTCCCGGGTTCGTGCCCACGCAGGACAAGGAATACCTCGTCGCGTTCGCGCAGTTGCCCGATGGCTCGACGCTGGATCGCACGGACTCTGTTATCCGGAGGATGACCGACATTGCGCTCAAGCACCCAGGGGTTCTGAGCTCGGTGGCGTTCCCCGGGCTCTCGATCAACGGCTTCGTCAACACGCCGAACACGGGCATTGCGTTCGTGGTGTTGAAGCCCTCCGAGGAGAGGAAGAGTGCCGATTTGAGCGCCGGCGCGATCGTCGGCGCACTGAACCAGCAGTTCTTCCAGGAGATCCCGGAATCAATCGTGGCGATCTTCCCGCCACCTCCGGTGCAGGGACTCGGCACAGTGGGCGGTTTCAAGTTGTACGTCGAGGATCGGGCTGGTACCGGGTTCGAGGATCTCTACGGGCAACTCCAGGCGAGCCTCGCGAAGGCGCAGACGGCGCCGTCGCTGGCCGGGCTCTTTTCGAGCTTCCAGGTCAGCGTGCCGCAGATTGACGTCGATGTCGATCGCGAGCGCGTGAAGAGCTACGGCGTGTCGCTCACGGACGTGTTCGAGACACTGCAGGTTTACCTGGGGTCGCTCTATGTGAACGACTTCAACCGGTTCGGCCGCACCTACCAGGTCAACGCGCAGGCGGAAGCAGGATTCCGTTTGCAGCCAGAGCAGATCCGCCAACTGCAGACACGCAACGACCACGGCGCGATGGTGCCGCTTGGTTCGCTCATGACGGTGACACGCAGTTACGGGCCGGATCAGGTGATGCACTACAACGGCTATCCCGCGGCGGAGATCAACGGTGGTCCGGCGCCGGGCTTCAGCTCGGGTCAGGCGCAGGCGGCGATTGCCGACGTGCTCGATGAGCAGCTTCCGCCCGGCATGTCCTTCGAGTGGACGGAGCTCGCGTATCAGGAGCTCCTTGCCGGCAACACGATGCTGCTGATTTTTCCGCTCTGTGTCCTGTTGGTCTACATCGTCCTGGCCGCGCAGTACCAGAGCTGGACGCTTCCGCTCACGGTGATCCTCATCGTGCCGATGACGCTGTTCTCGGCGATCGCAGGCGTGTGGCTCACGGGCGGAGACAACAACGTCTTCACGCAGATCAGCTTCCTCGTCCTCGCGGGGCTCGCCTGCAAGAACGCGATTCTGATCGTGGAGTTCGCCAAGCAGCGTGAGACGGATGGCGTGTCGCACCTCGACGCCATTCTCGAGGCGTGCCGCATCCGGCTGCGTCCCATCCTGATGACCTCCCTGGCGTTCATCATGGGCGTCGTTCCGCTGGTCTTCTCCTCGGGCGCCGGCTTCGAAATCCGACAGGCGATGGGCATCGCCGTGTTCGCCGGCATGCTCGGCGTCACGCTCTTCGGCCTGTTCCTGACTCCAGTCTTCTACACGGTGATCGGCCGGCTGACGGACCGCGCCACCAGGCGCGTTCCTCACGCGCCGATCGCCAACGCCGCACCGGCGGAAGGACATTGATCATGGAACCGCTCTCAATTCCCACTGTGAAGGGGTCAGACCCCTTCACAGTTTTTCATCCCAAGGCGGGGTTCGCGCTTGTGCTGGTCGTCGCGCTCTCGGTGAGCGCGTGCGCCGTGCGCGCGCCGTACAAGACACCGACCGTCGCGCCGACGACGATGAAGAACGCGGATCCGGCGCAGGTGGTCGAGCAGGCCTTCGATCCTCGATGGTGGGGTCAGTTCGAGGATCCCGTTCTCGACGAGCTCGTCTCGCGTGCGCTCACGGCGAATCATGACGTGCGCATCGCCGTGGCGCGTCTCGACCAGGCGCGCGCGATCTTCGACGATGTGAGGCTCGACCAGTATCCGACGGTGACCGCCGGAGCGAGCGTGGACCGTCGGAGCGAGCAGGTGCCGGGCCTTTCGGCGAAGCCTCTCACGATTTCTTCGTATCGCCTCGGCTTCGACGCGTTCTGGGAAATCGATGTGTTCGGCCGCATCCGCAACCAGGTGCGATCGGCAGCGGCGACGGCAGAGAGCTTCCAGGCCTCGGTCGAAGACGTGCGGGTGATTGTGGCCGCGGAGGTCGCGCGCAACTACTTCGAGCTGCGCGGCCTTCAGCAGCGACTGGCTGTTGCCGAGCGAAGCCTGTCGAATCAGCAGGAGACGCTGCGGCTGACGCAGGTGAGGCGCGACGCCGGCATCGGTGAAGAGCAGGACGTCGCAAGCGCGGCTGCGCGGGTGGCGGCGATCGACGCCAGCATTCCGCCGATCAGAAGCGCGCTTGCCCAGCGTCTGCATCGCCTGGCGGTGTTGATCGCGACGCGACCGGGCGAGCTAAGTGTCGATCTGACGCCGCGTCCGTATCCCACGCTCGCGAAGGCGCTCGCGATCGGCGAGCCCGACTCGCTGCTTCGTCGTCGTCCTGATGTGCGCGCGGCGGAGCGTCGTCTCGCGGCATCGACGGCGAATGAAGCTGTCGCCGCTGCCGATCTTTATCCGCACATCACGATCAGCGGGTTCCTCGGTCTGCTCGCTGGTCGCGGCAACTTGTTCGACGTCTCAGACACGCGCGCATGGGCGGTGACGCCGGCGCTCAATTGGGCCGCGTTCGATCTCGGCAGCGCACGCGCGCGCCTGCGTGGCGTTGAGGGCGTGACACGAGAGTCGGTGGCCGAGTTCGAGCAAGTCGTGCTGCGCGCGCTCGAGGAGACAGAGAACGCTCTTGTCAGCTATCGCGAGGACCAGCAGCGCCTCGTGAAGCTGACCGAGCAGGCGCGAGAGAGCAGCCGCGCCGCCGCGATTGCCCGCGTGCGGTATCGGGAGGGTGCAGCTGACTTTCTCGCTCTGCTCGACGCTGAACGCACCGAGCTGCAGGCGGAGGACGCCGTCGCCGACGCCGAAGCCGGCGTGTTCACCAGCGTCATCGCTGTCTACAAGGCACTTGGGGGAATTCCGGTGTCTTGACCCAGGATTCGGGATTCGGGGTTCGGGGTTCGGGATTCGGATTCGGGGACTGAGGACCGTGCACGGAGGACTGAGGATTGAGGACTGGGGACCGAGGACTGAAGACTGAGGACTGTTCGTTTGCTCGTCGTTCATTTGTCACATGGAGACCATCGTCATGACATATCGCACTGCAATACTCGCTTCTGTTATCGCCTTGGCTGGAGCCAATCACGCGTTCGCGCAGGAAGCCGCCCCGGGCCCAGGTACCGTCGAAGTCAGCATCATCCCTGGAGGTGGAACGTTCTTCACCGAAGGGAGCGACACGCAGGGACCGAGCTTCGGGAACTACGACCTCGGTGGAAGCGTTACGGTGAACTTCAATCGCTATGTTGGTGTCGAGGGCGAGGTGAGCGGTGCGCTCGGCGTTACACAGTCGCTCGACTTCAACGGCACGTCGCTGAACGACGTGAAAACGCCGCACATGCTGAACTACAGCGGCAACCTGATCGTCCAGGCACCGACGCGTCACTCGGTCGTGCCGTACGTGACGGGTGGCGTGGGCGGCCTGAGCCTCTTCGAGCGCGCCGGCCTCGGCATCACCGATACCGAAACGTTCTTCACCGGCAACGTCGGTGGCGGCGTGAAGTGGTACAGCGGCCGCTGGGGCCTGCGTGGTGACTACCGTTTCATCGCGGTGCAATCCAAGGATGATGCGCCAGCGTTCTGGGGACAGGAGACCCGCTACGGTCACCGCGTCTATGGCGGAATCGTCCTCAATGTCGTGCGTTGACGCCCGTGTGCCGGCCTGCGGATTCATACCTGTGATTCATATTCCGCAGGCCGGTGCGGTTCCCTCTGGTCCCTCTCTCGGGACATTTCCGGATGGGTTTATGCCAGCCCTGCTCTTTCGCAAACTTGTGCAACGGATTCGAGAAGAGTTCGAGGACGCCCCGAACCTCCGCATGACCGTAAGCGAGGCTGCCAGATTCTGGGGTCTCGATTTCGCAACCTGCGAGCGCGTGCTTACAGAGCTTCTTCGCACGGGTTTCCTGGCGAGAGGTCCTGATGAGCGATTCGGGCAGGTGGCCGTCCACTAACCCCGGCGCGCAGGATTGACGCGCATACAATAGTCATTCGGCTGAGGCCGGCACTTTTACTTGGGCGGATGACTTCACATGACTAACTACTCACGCGTCCGGCTCGTGGTCCTTGTCACAACGATCGTCGCTGCGCTGGGGTTCGCGAGCGCGCAGCAGGTAGCGCCACCGGCAGTCCCCCCGGCCGTTCGCGCCGCCACGCTCGATCAGGTCGTCCCGGTTGATCCGCTCATCACAGTCGGCACGCTGCCCAACGGTCTTCGCTATTACGTTCGCGAGAATCGCCAGCCGGGTGCGCGTGCGGAACTGCGGCTCGCGGTGAAAGCCGGTTCCGTGCTCGAGGACGAAGACCAGCGCGGCATGGCGCACTTCGTCGAGCACATGGCCTTCAACGGCACGACGAATTTCCCCGGCAATGCCGTTGGCACGTTCATGCAGTCGCTCGGCGTGCGCTTCGGCGCGCACGTCAACGCGCACACCGGTTTTGACGAAACGGTCTACGAGCTGCAGATCCCGACAGACAACGCGAATGTCATCGATCGCTCGCTTCTCATCCTCGAAGACTTCGCCCACAACGTCACCTTCGATCCGACAGAGATCAATCAGGAGCGCGGCGTCATCCTCGAGGAATGGCGTCTCGGGCTTGGCGCCGACGAGCGTATCAACGACCTGCAGTTCCCGCTGCTGCTCAAGGGGTCGCGCTACGCAGACCGGCTGCCGATCGGCAAGCCCGAGATCATCCGCAACGTGAATCACGACCGGCTGAAGCAGTTCTATACGGACTGGTATCGCCCCGACATGATGGCCGTGATCGCCGTCGGTGATTTCAATAAGGCCAACATGGAGTTCGCGATCCGATCCCACTTCGGATCGATCCCGGCGGCGACGTCGCCCCGCCCGAGACCCACCTACACGGTGCCGGCTCAAACCGGCACGACGTACTCCGTGCTCACCGATCCTGAGGCGACCAACACCCGCATCAGCGCAACCAGCACGATGGCGGCGCGTGAGCAGATGTCAATCGGCTCGTACCGGCAGCACATGGTGGAGCAGTTGTTCAGCGCCATGCTGTCCGTTCGGCTCGGCGAGATCTCGCAGGCACCGAATGCACCGTTCCTGCGCGCGCAGGCCGATCGGGATCTCTTCGTGCGCACGATCGAGGTCACGAGCCTCGACGCGCTCGTGGCGAAGGGCAGCGTCGAGCGCGGACTGTCAGCACTCTTCGCCGAGCTTGCCCGCGTCGAGCGATTTGGGTTCACCGCCCCGGAACTGGCTCGCATGAAACTCAACCTCCAGCGCGGCCTCGAGCGCGCGGTTATCGAGAAGGACAAGAGCCCGTCTGGCCCGCTCGCCGACGAGTTCATCCGCAATTTCATCCAGGACGAGCCGATCCCAGGCATCGTCTACGAGTACGGCTTGAACCAGCGATTCCTGCCGGAAATCACGCTGGCCGAAGTGAACGCGGTGGCCAAAGGCTTTATGCCGGACCGCAATCGTCTGGTGGCCATTTCGGCACCGGAGGCCGACAAGCCGACCTTGCCCAACGACGTCAAGCTCGCCGGAGTGATCAGCGCCACCGATGCCGAGCGCCTGACGGCGTATGTGGACACGGTGAGCGATCGACCGCTGCTCGCGCGAGCCCCCACGGCTGGTTCGGTTGCCGGGACAACGACTGCTGACACACTCGGCATCACCGAGTGGACGTTGTCGAACGGCGTCAAGGTTGTGCTCAAGCCGACGACGTACAAGCAGGACGAAGTCGTCTTCCGTGCGATCAGCCCGGGAGGGACGTCGCTCGCGAGCGACGCGGAGTACATCCCGGCTGAGACTGCGGACGCCGTCGTGGCCCAGGGAGGTCTCGGCGATTTCAGCAGGATCGATCTCGACAAGGTGCTCGCCGGCACGACCGCGTCGGTACGAGCGGACATCGGGCCCACGGAAGAAGGACTGTCCGGAGGCGCCGCCCGGAAAGACCTCGAGACGATGTTCCAGTTGATCTACCTGACCTTTACTGCGCCGCGCGCCGATCCGGTGGCGTTCAAGGTGTTGACCGAGCAGTTGAAGATCACGCTCGCCAATCGCGAGTCGCAGCCGGACACGATCTATAACCGCACGCTCGACGCCGCACTCAGCCAGAACCATCCGCGGGCCGAACCGTTGACCCCATCCAACGTCGATCGGATGGACCTCACGAAGTCGATGGCCTTCTATCAAGATCGCTTTGCCGACGCGAGCGACTTCACCTTCGTCTTCGTCGGCAGCATCGACCTGCCGACGATGAAGCCACTCGTCGAGAAGTATCTGGGCGGTCTGCCTTCGCAGCGCCGGAACGAGATGGTGAAGGACATCGGCATGCGTCCTCCGTCGGGCGTCGTGCAGAAACAGGTCAAGAGCGGTATCGCGCCCCGCAGTCAGGTCAGCATCGTGTTCAGCGGACCGTTCCAGAACGACGAGCAGCGCCGCGTGATTGCGCAAGCGATGGCCGACACGCTGGCTGGCAATCTGCAGCGGACGTTGCGCGAGGATCTGGGTGGAACGTACGGCGTGAGCATGGTGCCGCGGTTCAGCAAGCTGCCGATCGGCGAGTATCGTTTCACGATCAGCTTTGCCTGCGACCCCGCTCGCACGGACGCCCTGATGAAGACCGCCTTCCAGGTGATCGACGAATACAAGCGGAACGGACCCGGCCAGGGACAGGTTGCCGATACACGCTCCACGCTCACTCGGGATCTCGAGACGAACAGCGCGAGCAACCTGTATCTGTTGAATCGCATCTTGTTCAAGTACGAGTTCGACGAGGACGTGAAAGAGGTCTTCAACATGCGGCCGTTCTACGACCAGGTCACAGTCGCCGCGCTCCGTGATGCGGCGCGGGAGTATCTGGACACCGACCGCTACGTCGCCGTCACACTGGTCCCGGAGAGATAAGGGTCACCGCGCCCCGGACTCCGACGATCGCCATATGATTGCGATCATGCGTATCAATTTACGTATGGTCGCAACGGTTCTCCTGCTGGCCGCGTGTGTTGCATGCCGGCAGGTTGCACCGACCGGCAACACTCCCGAGACAGATCTCGAGACCTTCCTCGACAACGCGGATACCACGCTCCTGCGTTTGAGCAACGAGGCCAACCAGGCCGGCTGGACGCAGGCGACATACATCACGCCCGATACGGAGGCGATCTCGGCGCGCGCCACCGAGGCGTTCAACAACGCCGTCACAGACTTTGCCAAGCGCGCGGCGACCTTCAACGCGCAGAACGCCCCACCCGAACAGCAACGCAAACTCACGGTACTCAAGAACACGCTGACGATGGCGTCGCCGTCGGATCCGAATGAGGCGGCGGAGCTCGCGAGGCTGGTGACGTCGATGGACGGCGCGTACGGCCGTGGCAAGTACTGCCCGCAAGGCGAGGGTAGTACAGCGTCGTGTCTCGATATCGAGGCGATCACCGAGATCCTCGCCAAGGATCGAAACCCTGCCCGCCTGCGCGAAGTGTGGGAGGGCTGGCACACGATCGCCCCGCCATTCAAGAAAGACTACGTGCGGTTCGTTGAGGTCTCCAACAAGGGCGCGAAGGAACTTGGCTTCCCAGACACCGGTGTCATGTGGAAGTCGCGGTACGACATGCCACCCGAGGACTTCGCGAAGGAACTCGACCGCCTATGGGAGCAGCTGCGGCCGTTGTATCTCTCGCTGCACACCTACGTCCGCGCGAAGCTGCACGCGAAGTACGGTGACGCCGTTCCTGCCGACGGACCGATTCCCGCGCATCTGCTGGGCAACATCTGGGCGCAGGATTGGTCCAACGTCTACGACCTCGTCGCGCCGCCTGGCGGCGGGCGAGGTGTGTCGCTTGACAACATCCTCAAGGCTCGAAACGTGAAGCCCGAGCGAATGGTTCAAATCGGCGAGCGCTTCTTCACGTCGGTGGGATTCGATCCGCTGCCGAAGACGTTCTGGGAGCGATCGCTCTTCGTGAAGCCGCGCGATCGTGAGGTCGCCTGTCACGCGAGCGCGTGGTACGTCGATAACATGGACGATATCCGCATCAAGATGTGCATCGACCAGACGGCGGAAGACTTCACGACCATTCACCACGAGCTCGGGCACGACTTCTACGCGCGGGAATACAACCACGCGCAGCCGATGATCTTCCGCGACAGCGCGAACGACGGGTTCCACGAGGCGATCGGCGACACGATCGGCCTCTCCGTCACCCCGGAGTACCTCGTCAAAATCGGGTTGCTCGACAAGGCGCCCGATGCGACCGGCGACATTCCGCTGCTCCTGCGGCAGGCGCTCGACAAGATCGTGTTCCTGCCGTTCAGCCTCGTGATCGATCAGTGGCGATGGCAGGTGTTCAGCGGCCAGGTTCCGCCGGAGCGCTACAACGCGGCGTGGTGGGAGCTGCGCGAGCGGTATCAGGGTGTGCGTGCGCCGTCGGTGCGCGGCGAGGAGTACTTCGATCCCGGCGCGAAGTATCATGTGCCGGCCAACACGCCCTACGCGCGCTACTTCCTCTCCTACATCCTGCAGTTCCAGTTTCATCGCGCGCTGACGAAAGTTGCCGGCTGCACCACGCCGCTCCATCGTTGCTCGATCTACGGGAGCGCCGAGGCAGGGACGCGACTGAAGACCGTCCTGGCCATGGGTGTGTCGAAGCCGTGGCCGGACGCGCTGGAGGCCTTGACCGGCGAGCGGCAGCTCGATGCCAATGCCATCGCGGACTACTTTGCGCCGCTCAAGGCATGGCTCGACGAACAGAACAAAGGGAGCAAGGTTGGCTGGTAACGTCACGATCGATCATCGGTTGCTCGATGGCAGGGCGGTCCGCGACCGCATTCTCGGAGACGTCACAACGCGTGTGCGGGACGCGGCGGCGAAACACGTCATCGGACGCCTCGTGTCCGTCAGCATCGGCGAACACAAGGCGGCTGCCGTCTACGTGCGCGGCCAGGCGACTGCGGCGAAGAAAGTGGGCCTGCGATTCGAGCAGCAGATCTGGCCCAGCGGGTTGACCCAGGACGAGTGCAAGGCGCGCATCGTGAAGATGAATGACGACCCGGACGTGCTTGGCGTCATCCTGCAGCGCCCGGTGCCCAGCCACATCCATGGGCGCTCACTCGCATCCGCCATTCACCCTTTCAAGGACGTCGAGGGGATGAACCCTGCTTCGATCGGCAACATCGTCTACAACGACCTCGCGCTGGCGCCCTGCACGGCGGCTGCGTCAGTGGAGTTGATCAAGGCGACCGGGCTCAACCTGCACGGGCTCGAGGTGGTGATGGTCGGTCACTCCGAGATCGTCGGCAAGCCTGCGGCGTTCATGCTGATGGCGGAGGGCGCCACGGTCACCGTCTGCCATCACCTGACGCGGTCGGTCGCCGCCCATTCGCGTCGCGCGGACGCGGTGCTCGTGGCGGTGGGGAAGCCGAAGTTTCTGCGTGCCGACATGGTCAAACCAGGCGCGGCGGTCATCGACATCGGCATCAATCAGATCACGGGTCCCAACGGCGAGACATCGATCGTTGGTGATGTCGATACCGAAGCCGTGAAGGAAGTCGCGAGCTGGGTGACGCCAGTTCCCGGTGGCGTCGGTCCAGTGACCGTGGCCATGTTCATGCGCAACGCGATCACGGCGCACGGCAAGCAACTCGCCGCCGGCTGGCTGGATTAGCTTTTCGAGACGAAAGGACTGGCAGCGGCTGACAAACGAAGATGCCTATCAAGATTGGTGAAGTAGAGGCGCTCTTCCGTTACCCAATAAAGTCCATGAGCGGCGAACCTCTCGCGGTCGCGGACCTGGGTTGGCACGGTCTTGACGGCGACCGGCGCTTGGCCTTCCGCAGGGCTGACGATCGCGGCGGTTTCCCTTGGCTGACCGCCTCCAAGCTTCCGGAGCTGATTCTCTTTGCTCCACAGAGGCGGGGACAGGCCGGCGATGGAAACCTCCCCACGCACGTGCGCACGCCAGACGGAGAGGAGCTGGCTGTGTTCGGTCAGGAATTGGCGACCGAGATCGGTCGCCGCCATGGTTCGCCGGTCGAGATGATGCACCTCAACCGTGGCATCTTCGACGAAGCGCCCGTCTCCGTGATTACCACCGCGACGGTCGCCGAAGTCGGGAGGCTCGCGGCACAGCACCCAGACGTCCGAAGATTCCGACCGAACATCCTGATTGCATCAGCGCCATCCGCCCCCTTCGAAGAGGACGAATGGGTGGGAGGCGTTCTCTCGTTCGGCGACGCCCATGAAGCCCCGGCCATAGGCATCGTCAACTGCGACGAGCGGTGCTCGATGGTGAACTTCGATCCTGACTCGGCACGACAGGCCCCGGAGGTACTGAGGGCGATTGTTCGGGTGAGGGACAACAAGGTGGGAGTCTATGGCACCGTCATTCGACGCGGGCGCCTCGCGGTGGGGGCGCCCATATTCTTCCAAGCGGCCAGCGACCATCGCGAACACCTGTGAGTGTCATGAGTGCCGCCCAACACCGCGCTCGTGCTCTTCGTTCTTGAGATCCGTCTGGTTCGCCTTGCTGCCGTTGACGATGGTGAAAATCACGACGCGGGCTCGAGCCGCAGGAGTGCGCCATCATCCTCGTCAGTCAGGAGATAAAGCAAGCCGTCCGGGCCCTGGCGGACTTCCCGGATGCGCTGCCGCAGTTCGGTCAGCATCGATTCGCGGCGCACCTCCTCGGTCCTGGCGTTGAACACGATTCGCTGCAGGTGGCCGGTCCCGGCGATCCCGCCCACGCGCATGCTGCCGACGAAGACATTGCCTTTCCACGCAGGAAGGCGGTCGCCGGTGTACACGGCCATGCCGGCCGCGGCAATCTGTGGAAGCCAGGCCACCAGCGGCGACTCCATCCCCTCCTGCGTCGGATGCTCGGAGATGCGCGGCCCGGGGTAGTCGCGCCCGAAACTGACGACCGGCCAACCGTAGTTGCGCCCGGGTCGGATGATGTTGATTTCGTCGCCGCCGTTTGGCCCGTTCTCGTTGTTCCACAGCTCTCCAGTCTGCGGATGCACGATGAGCGCGAGCGTGTTGCGGTGCCCGAGCGTGTAGATCTCCGGTCGGTAACCAGCGCGGTTCACAAACGGATTGTCTGGAGGAACAGTGCCATCGTCGCGCAGGCGGAGGATCTTTCCGCGCAGGCTCATGGGATCCTGCGCGACCTTGCCGATGTTCCCCCCGGTCGAGAAGTACACCATGCCATCGCGGCCGACGGCCACGCGGCCGTTGAGGCCGCCGTTGCCTTCGTAGGCATCGGGCACCAGCAGATCGCGAACGTCGGTGAGCGCATAGCCCTCGAGGCGCCCGCGCGCGAGTGACGGCGTCCCTTTGCCGCTCTCAACTGGCTTTGTATAAGTGAGATACACCAGACGGTTCTCCGCGAACTGCGGATGCAGCGCGATGTCCATCAGCCCGCCGTTGCCATCGGTCCTCACGCGCGGCACGCCGGCAATCGGCTTTGGATCGAGGACTCCGTTGCGAACGATGCGCAGCTGACCCGAACGCTCCGGGATCAGCATCGCTCCATCAGGAAGAAACGCGATGGCCCATGGGTGAGAGAGCCCTCGTGCGACCACGGTCACGCGAACCTTGGGCTGCTCGGCCGTGTCGAACACGAACGGCCCGGCACCGAGCGGAGAGACCGGCACGCCGATCTGCTGCTGTGCGTGTCCGACGGTCGCGCAGACGAGGATGACGGCAACCAAACGAATGCCAGTGCTGAGCGTCATGCGAGATCTCCTGGCGATGATGCAATCACTCGTGGACGCGGAACAGGTGCGTCCGGCTCCTGAGGAAGATGTCGCCTCCGGCGATGGCGGGTGACGCGACGAACGACTGGTCCGTCAGCGTGTTGATGGCCACGACGTCGAGCGTTGAGCCGATCCGTGCGACCACGACATCGCCGTCTTCTGTCGGAAAGTACAGCATCCCACCCGCGGCAACCGGTGACGATTTGATCGCGTACGGTTTCGGCAAACGAACCTGCTGATAGACCGGCGTTCCGGTGTCGGCCTCGATTGCCGACACCATTCCGTTGTCCGTCAGGAAGTAGAGCTTGCCGTCGAGCAGCACGGGTGACGTCGTGTATGCCAGTCCGCGAGTCGCGGTCCACTTGATGGCGTCGGTCCCGGCCAGATCACCCTGGCGTCCCAGCCGAATCGCCATCGCTCGTGGATTGATAAAACCGCTCATGACGACGACCGAGTCACCGTGCTGCACAGCGCGTGGAATCGTGTTCAGCCCGAGGCCAGTCGTCTCCCAGATCTGCTTCCCGCTCTCGTAGTCGTATCCACGGACCTTACGTGGGCTGTTGACGACGATCTGCTTGCGCCCGTCGTGACGGACGACGAGCGGCGCCGCCCAGTTGGTACCGTCGGTGCGCGGCGTGCGCCAGATCTCGCGGCCAGTGGCGGCATCGAGCATCGCGAGGAAACCGTCGCCTTCATGATCGAACAGGACGATCAGCCGCCCTTCGTCGAGTACCGGTCCTACACCTTCGCCGAACTCCTGGAACATGCGCATCTGAATGTTGAAGTCGCGCTGCCAGAGCGGCTTGCCGTTCATGTCGTACGCGAACACTCCGCGCGATCCGAACGACGCGTAGATCCTTTGCCCGTCTGTTGTTGGCGAGTTCGATGCGAAGCTGCCGTAGGTCGCGTGGTAGCCCTCGTGCGGAAGCGCGGTGACTGCTGTCTGCCGCCACATCGTCTTGCCGGTTGCACGGTCGAGAGCGAGGACATCGAAGCGATGTTCTTCGTGCGAGCCTGCGCCGCCGTCGCCGCGACGTCCGCCTCCACCCGCCGCAGCGTCGGATGCCGCCGCTTTCTGACCCGTCGGCACTGCAGTCGTGAGGAAGATTCGATCGCCCCAGATTACCGGGCTCGAGTGACCCCTTCCCGGGATCTCGACCCTCCAGGCAATGTTGCTGGTGTCGCTCCAGCGTACGGGCGCGGCGCCAGCTGCGACACCGGTCTGCAGTGGGCCGCGCCAGTGGCCCCACGATTCGGCGGCTGGTGAACGGCTTTGTTGTGCCGAGAGAGACGAGACGAACAGCAGCACGGCGGCTGCCGAAGATGCGGCCGAGATGTAGGCGTAGCGCACGCCTGAACTACGCCATGAGCTGTGGGCCCCTTTACTCGCATTTTGGAAGGACCACGGACAAAGGACCGACGTCTTGCCCTATTCGACGATCGCGATCTGCGATACGAGGTTGATGAACGGCGAGAACGTCGCCGTTCGGCCGAAGCGATCCGTTGCGGTGACGGTGTAGCTCAGGGTCGCGGGCTGGGCATCTGCGGGAACGACCCATACTCCTGTCCACATCTCTGACGGCTGGCGCGGATATTCCGCCGCCGGGAATCCGCCCTGGCCACGCCATCGCATCGGCACGTCGATCGTCTGGCCGGCGTATTTCACATGCGCGACCAGCACCGCCGTGTTCTCCGTTTCGCCAGTGCCACCGTCGATGGCCGTCATCCGAAAGCCCATACGCTGACCGCGCTTGAAGCGACTGGTCAGGATGCAGTGCGTAGGTAGCGTGCCGGGAACGTCGAAGCTGGCGACATCACCCCAGATCACAAGCTTGCCTGAAGGATGTCCCGTCTGTGGTTCTGGCGGAGGCGGTGGTGGACCTGCGGCGCGCCCGCGGCCCTGGCCCGGCTGTGGGACCTGGTCCTGCCCGGTGATGGTCGAACTCGCTGCAAGAGTAACGGCTCCTATGAGGGCCCAGATCGCGATCGGCTTGAGCAGCGTAGTCATAGTCGAGACCATACGCGGGTCGCCCCCGAGGGTCAACGCCAACTTCGTGTAGCCTTGTGCCCGACCGGAGGCCACTCATGAAGCGACGACTCCTTGCTCTCGCCGGATGCCTGGCTCTCGCAACATCGACACCGGCGTTCGCCCAACTGGCGCCTCCCAACGATCTGGGCGTGGCGCTCGGCCACATTCACCTCGTCGTCAAGAACGTCGATGCCCAGAAGGAGTTCTGGACGACGATGCTCGGCGGGACGATGGTGAGCAACGGACCGCTGACGCTGATTCAGTTCCCCGGCGTCTTCATCATGCTCCGTCAGGGCGACGCCACGGGTCCGCCCGCCGGATCGATCGTCAACCACTTTGGATTTGTGTACAAGGACCTCGCCGCCGCGCGCGCACGATGGAAGGCAGCCGGCGTCAAGTTCGATGTCGGCGAGACGAATCCGAATCAAGGATACGTCTACCCACCAGACGGTTCGATTCGTGTGGAGGTGTTTGGCGATCCGTCGCTACCCGGGCCGGTCAGCATGGATCACATTCATCTCTATCCGCCGCTGGCGGACATCCCAGCGATTCAGGCGTGGTATGCGAAGGTCTTTGGCGGCATCCCCGGCAAGCGTCAGCGCGTCGCTCTGCCGGGCTTGACCGACTGCGACTACTTTCATCGTTTCAATCTGTCGTTCTCAGCCGGTGAAGGAAAGTTAGCGCCGACGAAGACGCGCGAGCTCGATCACCTGGGCTTCGATGTGAAGAACATCGACGAGTTCGAGAAGAGACTCGTCGCGCAGGGATTGAAGTTCGATGCGCCGCCGCGACAAGTGCCGAACACACAAACCAGAGTGGCATTCCTGACTGATCCGTGGGGGACGTATATCGAAGTCACTGAGCACCTTGCGCCCTGATCGCGTTGAGTCCAGTCCCCCGCGCGGGTAGTGTCCAGCTCTACACGGTACGTATGGTTCGGCTTCAGGCTGAGTGTCTCCAGGCTGATCCGTTTAGATCGCTGGCAGCGCGCTTGAATGTGCAAAAAGCGGAGGATGAAATGTCGATCCTGCGCACGTTACTCATCGTACTCGTTGTCGTCGCTGTCACATTTCTACTGGTGGGGTATTTCGGCGGCCTTCGCGCACGCGATGCGCTGAGCAGCCGTCCCGATGTGCCCGAGACGTCCGAGGCCGTGAATCGTGCACGCGAACGCGGCGCCGAAATCGGGGAGAAGGCGGCCATCGCGGCAACGAAGGTCGAAGAAACGATCGACGAGGCCGCGCTCACGGCCAAGATCAAAGCCAAGATGGCGCTCGATGATTCCGTGAGGGCGCGTACGATCAATGTGACGACTCACGGCACGACGGTGACACTGAGTGGCACCGTGGACTCCAACGCGGAACGTGATCGCGCAATGGCGCTCGCGCGCGAAACCGACGGCGTCACGAAAGTCATCGACGATCTGCACACGCGGTGAAGACTCACGCTTCGATGCGACCTCGATAGGCTGGCGGCCCTCTTGCATTGAGGTCGCATCGGAGTGGTCATGAACCGCGATTGCGCGTGCGCACGTTACTGCTCGTCCCTCTCTCACTGGTGATGGCGTCGTGTTCTTCGCCTCCGCCGCTGCTCGCATAATCGAAGCGGCGCAGGTTCGCATGCGCGACGGTGCCAGACTCAATGCGGACGTCTATCTTCCGGCGGTAACGGGTAAGGTCCCGGTGGTGTTGATTCGCACGCCGTACAAGACCGAGATCAGTCCGAAAAATGCGTTTATCGACAAACTGATCGAGTCGGGCTACGGCGTCGTGCAGCAGCACGAGCGAGGGCGTTTCCTCTCGGAAGGCGAGATGCACATGCTCGGTCGCGCCGACGAGGACGGCTGGGACACTCTCGACTGGATCGCCGCGCAGGAGTGGTCCAACGGCAAAGTCGCCACCTACGGCTGCTCATCGTCGGCCGAGAATCAGTTGAAGCTGGCCTCGCTCGGTCATTCCGCGCACAAGGCGATGATCGCTTACTCGGCCGGTGTCGGTGTGGCGGAGGCGGGACCATTCCGAGAGCAAGGCAACTTCTGGCGCGGTGGCGCGTGGCAGCAGGGGTGGGCGAACTACTTCTTCGCGGAGATGCCGAGCACCTGGCCGCAGCTTCCGCGCGAGCTCAGCGACACGGAAAGACAAGCGGCCGTCAAAGCCGAAATCTCCGAAATTGGAAACGCCTCCGTTGACATCGATACCAAGGTGTACGACACCGCGCGCATGCATCTGCCCATGATCGATATGGGCAAGGCGGCCGGCGCACGAGACACCGAGCTCGACGAGTATCTGCGGCGCGGCCCGTCGCATCCCGACTGGGACGATGACCGCGTGACCAACGCGGATGTGATCAAGGTGCCCGGGCTCTGGGCCGAAGCGCTCTACGACATCTCGTCGCGTTCGACGGTGGCATTCTTCGAGAAGACGCGCAAAGAGAATCCCGCAGGCAATCAGGCGATCGTCATCACCAACGGCCAGCACTGCGCGTTCGGACGTACATCGGAGACGGACAAGATCGGCGATCGCGATCTGGGCGATACACGACTCGACTTCGTCGATCGACAGGTCAACTGGCTCAATCGCTGGCTCAAGGATGACGCGCCGGCGACGATGCCGAAAAGTCCGGTCACGGTGTACATGGCAGGCGCCAATCGCTGGGCACATTTCAGCTCAGTGCCATGGGCCGGACGCGATCCGTCGCGCATGTTCTATCTGACGAGCGGCGGACGTGCCAACACCTTGAACGGCGATGGCCGCCTCGTCGATGCCGCGCCTGGTGCTGGCGGCAGCGATACGTTCACGTACGATCCGGCGAAGCCAGTGATTGCGCACGGCGGCGAGATCAGCGGCGTCGGGACCGATCAGGAGCGGAATGACGGCGCGTACGATCAGCGTGCGATCGAATCGCGCGAAGACGTTCTGGTCTTTACGAGCGATCCTCTGGCGGACGACCTCGCCGTCTTTGGATATGTCGAGACGGAGTTGTTTGCTGGATCGAGCGCTCCCGATACCGACGTTACCGTGAAGCTCGTCGATGTCGCGCCGGACGGGACGGCCTGGAACATCGCGGACACCATTCAACGCATGCGGTATCGCGAGGGCGACGACAAGCAGGTCTTCATGAAGCCCGGCGAGTTCTACCGCGTCACGCCGCCTCCGATGCTCGTGGCCAACGTGTTTCTGAAGGGGCATCGCGTCCGCGTCGAGGTGTCGTCGAGTAATTTCCCCAGCTACGCCCGCAACCTCAATACCGCGAGCGATCCGTACACCAGCACCCAGGTTGCGGTCGCGCGAAACACCATCGCCCACGGCGCAGGCAGGCTGTCGAAGGTGTCATTGCCTGTCGTGAAGCCCTAAGACGACTTCGGCGCGTCCGTGCCAATCCGGGAATAGCCCGATCCCGGGGCTTGGTAAGCCGTCCGATCGTTCGATACTCTTGGAGTTCATGTCTTCACCAGTCACCGCCCGCCCGGCGAAGATCCTCGATCTCGAAGTCAAGGATGCGCGCATTATCTTCACCCCCTGCTGGGAGGACCTCGAGGAAGAGGTCGGCCGCGAGAATCTCCGCTTCCCGAAAGAGATCCTCCTGCTCGGCGGCGCCCCCGGCGCCGGCAAGGGCACGCAGACGCAGTTCGTCAACGAGACGCGCGGGCTGACCTGCCCGCCGATCGTGATCAGCGAGCTGCTGACGACGCCCGAGATGGAGAAGCTCAAGGCGCAGGGAGTCATGGTTGGCGACAAGGAAGTGGTGAGCCTCCTGCTGCGCAAGCTCCTGGAGCCGACGTACCGCGATGGCGTTGTGCTCGACGGCTTTCCGCGCACGCCGGTGCAGGTGGAGTGCCTGAAGCTGCTGGTCGAGAAGATCAACGAGCTGCACGACCAGTTTGCCGACACACCGCTCGCGATCCATTTCCGCCGTCCGACGATCCACGCCATGGTGCTGTTCGTCAGCGAGAGCACGAGCATTGCGCGTCAGCTCGGTCGCGGACGCGAGATCGCCGAGCACAACAAGAAAGTGGCAGAGAGCGGCGATGGTGCGCCGATCGAGTTACGCGCGACGGATCTCTCCGAAGAGCTGGTGCGACGGCGCTATCAGGTGTTCAAAGAGCAGACGTGGGCGGCGCTGACATCGTTACGGCAGCTCTATCACTACCACTTCATCAACGCCGAAGGCCCGATCGCGGAAGTGCAGGCCAACATCCTCAAGGAGCTCAAGTATCAGAGCTCGCTGGAGCTGGATCCGCGCACCTTCGAACGGTTGCGCGCGCTGCCGCTCGCCGAGGAGCTCGTCGTCCACGGCCGGCAGGAGCTGGTCAAGCGACTCGATAGCTACGAGCTCGAGCACACGCAGCTCCTGACCCAGGTCGTGGATCTCGTCGCCACGCAAGTTCATGCCGATCATCGAGCGGCATGCCTTGTCGGGCCGCGCGCACGTGAACTCGGAAGACCCGATCTTCAACGAGCCGCTGGCGATCCCGATGCTGATCGATCTCTTCTCCGAGCGCGGCTATCACGCGGTCGTCGACAAGACGATGCAGCTGATGCCGGAGAGCGTCGATCTGAAGACCGGCGAGATCAAGGACCGCACGAAAGCGGTCTATCGCATTCAGATTCTCTTCGAGGCCTCGAAGATCCGGCGCGGCTGACGCCCGCCTACTTCCGATCGAGCCGCTCCACGAGCGCGCGGGCACGCGCCAACACGCTGTTGCGTTCGAGCAGCTCCTGGCGCTCGGCCTCGGACATGCGCAGATTGAGCGCCGTCACGTTGACGAACTGAACGTCGTCCAGATCCGGATCGGGCGGTTCGACACCGAGAGGAAGCGAGACGTAGAGCAACTGCGTGAGCCGCTCGCGCAGTGCGCTCAATTGACCCAGCTCCTCGTTCTTCAGGAGTTCCGGCACTTCCTGCACGCGCGCCAGACGATACGGCTTGCGCTGATCCTCGCTTGCGATCCGAAACCTCCTCAGGCCTTGAAGCAGGATCACGTAACGTCCGTCAGCCAGCTTCTCGGTACCTGCTGAATCCGGCCCGCGCAGCCAACGTCGTAGGTCGGCGGACGCCCTTCGTAGTCCTTCTCGAATCCCGGACGCAGCGCCACCATGCCGATGATGCGATCGCCCTCGAGCGCGTCGGCGATCATGTCGCGGTAGCGGGGCTCGAAGATCAGGAAGGGACGCGAGACACCTGGAAAGAGCGATACCTCTGGAAGCGGAAAGAGGGGGATCTCGGGCGGGAGCGGCCTGGCATCCGCTGGCGTGTCGCCTTTTTGCAGAACGATCGTCTGCGAACGCCCGCCAACGCCCGCGTCCGCGGGCGAAGGCGGTGTGAGAAGGAGACCGAGCGCGATCGCAATCGGCAGCACCCCCACAGTCTAGTGGGAGTCGCGGCTCAGTTGAACGGTGCTTCGATCTTGTAGGTCTTTCCCGACACGTCCTTGGCTGTAATCCTGACGGCCTTGATCCGCGTCACGCCGGGGCGGAACCTCGAGCCGCCTGCGCCCGAGAACAGGTCGTACGGCATGTCACGCTTCGCGCCCGATTCCAGCCGCGGAAGCTCACGTCGATAGGGTGCCAGCACACCGGAGGGGACGAGCTCGATCAGGCCTTCAGCCAGCGCGCTGCCCGAGCGGTTCTCAATCGTGATGTAAGTCTGTGACGTGGTGAAGCCCACCGGCGCGCTGGGATCCTGAGCCGAGGCGCCGCAGCCCGATGCGGCGAGCGTCACGAAGACGAGGCACGCGATTGCACACAGGGGACCCGACAGGCGATTCATACGCAGCTCCCTTCATGAACCGTAGGGTCGAAGAGCGCGGAACGCCGAAGTATGAAAAGGGTCGATTCCGGTGCCGAACTGAGGAGCTAATTCTGCGCCTTCACCGCCTTGGGTGCAAACAGATCTCCGAAATAGTCCTTGGCATACCACTGTGGGCGATCGTCGGCATCGCGCAAGCGCTCGTACGACGCGATAGTTGAACTCCGCGAACTTGGCGCCTGCACTCCACACGATCGGCAGCGAGAGATCGTCCGAGGGCCGGTGGTAGTGGGTGGACAAGATACGTCGCCCACGCCTTGTCGCCCCCGTTCGCCATTCCGGTCGCGAGCATCACCGCCGGAACGCCTTGCTTCACCATCGTGTAGTGGTCGGACCGCACGAAGATCGCCTGCTCGGGCATTGGATCGGGTGAGAGTGTGATGCCCATCGCCGAGGCGGTCTTCTGGAAAGGCCGCCTTGAGCGTCGAATGCGTAGCACCGTAGGCGACGACGTCGGTGAAATCGTAGAGCAACATCGGCATGTCCAGATCGATCGCGGCGACCATGCGCTCGATCGGCACGGTCGGAGAGTGGGCGAACGATTCGGCGCCAAGTAGTCCCTTTTCCTCAGCGGTGTTGGCGACGATCAGAACGGAACGGCGTGGCCGGTCTGGCGCGCACGGCAAGCGCACGCGCAACCTCGATGAGCGTCGCGGTGCCGGCGGCGTTGTCCAGCGCGCCGTTGTTGATTCGATCGCCGGTACCGTCCTTCTTGGTTCCGATATGGTCGGCATGTCCCATGAGAACGACGTATTCGTTCTTCAGCTTCGGATCGGATCCTCGATGATCCCGACAACTCTGGGACTCGAAAACCGGCGAACCTTCGTGGCGACGGTGATTTTCGCCGTGGCTTCGAGCCGAAGCCCTGAGGACGACCGCCGGTCCGATCGGCTTCGTCCAGTATCTGCGTCAGCGTCTTTGGAGCGCCGTTGAAGAGTGATTCGGCAGCCGCTGGCTCGATCAGCGCTCCGGCCTTGAGGCCGTAGCTCGGATCGAAAGGCGTACCATCGCTGCGGATCCACGTCGTCGGAAGTCGTCTTGAAGTTCGACCAGCTGCTGCCAGGGAAACGCGGCAGCTGTGACTCGGGTCTAAACGAAATGATGCCGACCGCGCCTTGCTCAGCAGCCACACGCGACTGCTGATTCAAGAGGTGGGCGCCGACTTCGCTGTCCAATCCCTTGGGCGACCCCAGCAAGACCACGGCGATCTTGCCTCGCACGTCGAGCCCTTTGTAATCGTCGTAGCCAAGCGCGGAGTCTTTGATTCCGTACCCAACGAAGACCAGTGGTGCGCTCAGGTTGACGGCGCCCCCTGCCACTGGGCCGCGAACCAACACAGCACCGCGATGCTTCAGCGTCTGCGTCGCGCGAGGCGTGGTCAGAGTGACCGTGGGTGACCGGCCCGGTCTACGCGAACTCGAACAGGTCGACCTTCTGAAAGTATTGGCCGTTCTGGCCACCGGGCTTCACGCCGAGCAGCGCAAACTGACTGGCAATGTAGCGGGCCGCGATCTCGTGCCCCCGTGTTCCGGCTTCGCGTCCCTCGAGCAGTGTCATCAGCCAAAAAGCTCACGTGAGCACGTATCCGGTCGGCGCTGAACTCGGGTTCAGCGGCGATGACCGCCGTGGTAGCAGCCGTGAGCGCGACGAGGATTGCCAGGGCCCGTGATTTCATGCGTTACCTCTTGTCGACGACAACCTTGCCTTCCTTCAGGACGACCTTGGTTTTCAGCATCTCGTAGATGTTCAGCGTCGGATTGCCGTCGATCAGGATGATGTCGGCCAGCTTGCCGCCTCGAGCGTCCCGATCTGATCGGCCATGCCGACGTAGCGCGCGGAGTTCGGCCCGATGATGCGGTGGATGTCGGCCATCGAGAACACGATGCTGTACGACTTCAGCTCGTGCTCGAGCACGACGAGGTCGGCGGCGTTCTGATCGGTCGAGTAGGAGATCGTCTGGTGGTTCGGGTCGGCATCCCAGATGCGCCGGGCGTTGACGATCGTGTAGCCGGCCTCGGTTCCGGTCGCCCGGCCTTTCGGATCGCGATTCGCGCCGGCGATCGCTTCCGGCCACGGCTTGCCGTCGCGGAAACGCACGGTGTTGTCTCTCGGCCACTGCACGGCCGCCGGCGCCGCGGACAGCGTGTCGATGTTCGGGCGCGCCGAAGGCGATCAGGCCGGCGACGATCGAGCCGGTCTGCGCGACGCGCTCGGCCTGGTCGTAGGTGGTGAAGTCCTTGTTCGGCATGTGCACCAGACGCGTGACGCCGGCGTCGACTGCTGCGACCATCGCGGGACTGCTCACGGCGTGCACGTTGACCTGGATGCCGGCCTTCTTCGCTTCGTCCACGATCGCCTTGAGCACTTCGATCTCGGCCTGCGGCGGCGCCGGCTCCGGCGTGAGACCAATTTCGCCCGTGTGCTTGATCCCCTGGCCGCCAGGGCCTGGATCGCGGCGCGCGCTTCGGCCGGCGTCTGGCGGAGATTCACCTGGCCCGACGGCGATGATGCGCGGACCGACGATCTCGCCTTTCTCGATGCGATCGCGCAGCGCGATGTTCGCGTCTGCCGGCCCGCCGCCCGCGAGCACCGTGGTGTAGCCAGCCTCGATCAGCGACTTCATCTGCGCGGCATCGAAGTTGTTCACGTGCTTGTGGCCGTCGATGAAGCCGGGCATGGCGCTCATGCCTTTGGCGTCGATGACCTTCAGTCCCTGGGTGGGTGCGACGCCCGCGGCAATCGAGGCGATCTTGCCGCCGCGCACGACGATCGTGCCGGAGTCGATCACCTGGCCGCTGCCGACGATGATGCGCGCATTCGTGATGGCGACGTCCTGTGCTGCGGCCGGACTCGACGCGACTAGTCCAACGACCAGGCACACTGCTACGAAGAGGCTCTTCATAAGCGCCGGATGGTAGCACGGCGGCAGAGCATCGTTGATTTGTGATCTTTGATTGATGATTGGTTGACGATTGTTGACTGGTGATTGCTGATTGAGTCCAAGTCCCAATCATCAATCCAGAATCTCCAATCAACAACGAATCACCACACAAAGATCGCCAAATCCAAAATGCTTTCAGTGGCTCATCGCATAGAGGATGACGTCGATGCCGACGGCGTAGGCATCGGGTGAGAACTTGTAGAGGTACTGCGGATCCTCGGCCTCGCGCTCCCAGCCGTCGGGGATGTCGCTGTTGTGGATCATGACCACCATCAGCCGGCCGTGCGCATCGGCGATACCCTTTGCCTCGACGATGGAGCTGTCCTCGCCGCGCTCGGAGATGCCGCCGCCACTGCGGCGCCAGAACTGAATCGACGCCATCTGCGGCACTTCCTTGACGACGAACATCGCCTGCCAGATCGGATGCTCGGGCGGAAGATCGATGATGGGATATTTCTCCGACGGCAGCACGCGCCCGATCTCTTCGTCCCATTGCTCGCCGGCGCGCGTGCCCCAGTAGTCCGAGGCGAAGATGAAGCCGCCCTTCTCGAGATACTCGCGCAACCGCACCACTTCCTCGTCCGAGAAACGCGCGGAGCCTCCGTCTTCGACGAGGACGTACGGACACTGGAAGAGGTCGGGATCGGTTGGGCTGACCGTGATGTAGTCCGGGTCGCCGGTCTTGTCCTTGGTGATGCGCGTTCGCGTCAGCTCGCCGAGACGCACGCTGAAGTTGATGTCGGCGCCGGGATAGTCAGTGCTCCAGCCGCGCTTTTCACGATGATCGCTCGTGAACATCAGCCGGCAGTGGTTGAACGCGCCAGCGAATGTCGTCGGGGTTGCGTGTTTCGGGGCCGCGTAGAAGCCGAATCCGCCGCGCCAGATTTGTGCGTGAGCGACACCCGCGGCAATCGCGACCGCAACAATCGCGCCCAGAGCCACCGCGAGGCGAGTGCGTGCACTCATGACACCGGAGTCCAGCATACTCCTCGACTGGCCGCGGATTGTTGTACCGGAGATTGCTCGGCTACGCGATTCTGAGCGGATGAGCGACAGAGAGTCGCATATCTCTCCCTGGGTCGGTAACCACGCTTTCGCACATCGCACCGACCCGCGTCAGCAGATCGCCACCGACCAGCGTAGGTGCGGCTGGAACGATCCGACCTGGTCCGTCACCGGAACGGGTTCGCCGCTCAGCTCCAAGCGTGACGGATCGAACGGCTGTGCAAACAGTGTCGTGTCGCGGAGGAACACCAGCCGCCCTGTGCCGCCGACCATCGACGCTGCATAAAACGCCTGGCGGTCGGTTTCCATGATCCTCCGTCAGGCTTTGCTCCTCCGGCTTCGCGTCGATCAATCCCGCGAAGATGCCACGCCGTTGTCGGTCGGACGATACGCGAACGTCCAGGAATCGATGGCCGTCGGGCAGGAACTGCGGGGCTCGATGCGCAGTTTCCCCGGCTGTTCTGTCGAGCGAGGTCATCGGCTCGGTGTACACGCCTGCGGCTGACACCCGTAAGAGACCTGATCCTCGATTGGGTGCGAAGAACCGATCACTCCGTCCTTGTTCCACGTGCCGCCTGAAACTGAGGCTGGGACATCGCGAGATCGTCTGGGGCGGTCCGCCCGAGATGTCGAGCTTCTTGAGCTGGCCCGAGCGCGAACGGGCCTGGCGTCGACGAGAACGCGATGAACCGGCTGTCCGGCGACCAGAAGACCGGCGGCGGAAGCGCGTTGCCGCTCTCGGTGCCCGCCAGCGGTCGCACCTCGACCGAATCGAGCGCGCGAAGCCACATGCGCGTCACGCCGTCCGTTGCCCACAGCCGGCAATCACCACCCACTTGCCGTTCGGCGAGACCATCGGGTAGCCGCCATTGATGAAGGTCAGCTTCGCCGCTGGGCTGAATCTCGAATCGCACGGACGGTGCGACGGCCGGCTGCCGCCAGTGGCGCCCACCGACCGCGTCAGCACGATCGCACCGAACCGCGTCAGACGCGGCATCGCACCACCACGTCCCGGCTTCGCTGTGCGTGCCGGAGTTGCGGCTCGGATCTGACGACTGGCATATCATCGACGAGCGCCAGCACGATCGCATTCCGACCCGCTTCAGCGGATCTTTTTCAGCACCGACGCAGCAGGCGTTGCAGCTGCGGTGGGACCTTGCCCAATTGCGGCTCTTCCTTGAGCACCGACGCGAGCACCTCGGTGCTGCTGTCGCCACGATGTGCAGCCGCGTCCCGGTGACCATCTCGTCCAGCACGACGCCGAACGCGTAGATGTCGGCGCGCTGATCCACCGGCTTGCCTTTGGCCTGCTCGGGCGCCATGTACACAGCCGTCCCGAGAATCACGCCTGCCTGGGTGCCGTCACTGATAAAGGTGGGAGACTCATCGCCGCTTGCGGCCGGCGCTCCGCCCATCTTGGCCAGGCCGAAGTCGAGCACCTTCACGGTGCCATCGGGCCGAACCTTGATGTTTCCGGGCTTGAGATCGCGATGAACGATGCCTTTCTCGTGGGCGGCTTCGAGCGCGTCCGCAATCTGACGGGCGACATTCAACGCTTCATCGAGCGCAAGCGGTCCACTCGTCAGGTGCTCGGCCAGCGTCGGGCCTTCGACGAGTTCCATCACCAGGTAATTGGGCCCGACGTCGTAGAGATGGCAGATCAGAGGATGGTTCAGCGCCGCGATCGCACGCGCCTCCCGCTCGAATCGCTCGCTAAAGCGCTCGGCGGAAAACTTGATGGCCACATCGCGGTCCAGGCGCGTGTCGCGGGCGCGGAACACCTCGCCCATGCCGCCCTGACCGATGCGACCCAGCAGCTCGTAGGGACCGCACCTTGTCACCCGCGTCCGTCGTCATCACACCGACCTCGATCTGCGATACATACATTGACGATTGTCGATTGGGATCGTTGATTCGTCGTTGATCGGAGACTGGTGATTGTTGATCTATTAACGATTCAATTTGGCCTGAATCGTCAATAAATCCCCGATCAACAATCGTTAATCGACAACGAATCAACAATCAACAATCAAAAATCCCGAATTCAGATCTCCAGCTTGCCCGTGCTGTCGCCGAAGCTGTCCTGATGCACACCGAGCTTGTCCAGCACGGACAGCATCAGGTTCGACATCGGTGTGTGCGCCGGGAACGAGAGATGACGGTCGCCCTTGAGCTGACCTGACGCACCGCCAGCGACGAGAATCGGCAGCGGATCGTGATCGTGCTGGTTGCCATTGCTCATGCTGCTGCCATACAGCACGACGGAATGATCGAGCAGGTTGCCGTCGCCATCGGGTGTGGCCTTCAGCTTGTCGAGGAAGTAGCCGAGCATCTGCACGTGATAGCGGTTGATCTGCGCGAACGTGTCCATGCGCGGGCGGGCGTTCGAATGATGCGATGCGGTGTGGAAGCCGTCGCGCACGCCGCTGCCCGGATACGTCGCGCCGCTCGTGTCGCGCGCGTACATCATGGTGGAGATGCGGGTGATCTCCGCCTGATAGGCGAGCACCTGCAGGTCGAACATCAGCTTGATGTGATCCTCGAATGCTTCGGGGACGCCGACGGGCGCTTCGGGGACGTCGGGGTTGCTGGCTGACTGCTGCGTTGCCTTCTGAATGCGGCGCTCGATCTCGCGGACGTTCTCGAGATACTCACCGAGCCGGGCGCGGTCGCCGGCGTCGAGCCCGGTCTGCAGACGCGCAACCTTGTCGGTCACTGCGTCGAGGATGCTCTTGTCCTGCCGCTTGCGCGACAGGCGCAGCGCGGCGTTACTCCCATCGCCGAATAGCCGCTCGAAGACCACCTGCGGACTGTTCTCCATCGGCAACGGCAGCGTGTCGTTCCGCCACGAGATGGTGTTGTAGTAGGCGCAGCCGTAGCCGGCGCCGCAGTTGAGCGCCACTTCTTCGATGCACACTTCGATCGAGGGCAGGGGCGTCTCCTGCCCGATGTGATCGGCGAGCACCTGATCGATGGTCTTGCCGCCGTGCACGGTGCCCTTCTCGGGATGCGCACCGCTCAGGAACACCGCGGCTGATCGCGCATGATCCGCGCCGGCGTCCGAACCCTTGCCTCCCGCCATCGGGTGAGCGAGGTTGGTGACGACGTTCAAGCGGTCGCGGAGTTTCTCGAGCGGCTTCAGCGACTCGGTGAACTCGAAGCCGCTGCCTTCCTTCGCCGGCGTCCACTTGTCCATGGTCGCGCCATGCGGGATGTAGATGCCGCAGAAGCGGCTCTTCGGGAGCGCCGCGGTGTGCACCAGTCGCGTGCCGGCAGGAATCATCGAGTCGAGCAGCGGCAGCGCGAGCGTCACACCCATCCCTTGCAGGAACGTGCGTCGCGGTAAGTGTTTCTTGGTGATGAAAGACATGTGCGCTCCCTGTCTGTCCTCGGTCCCCTGTCCCGGTCTACGGTCCGGATCTAACGCGACGCCACTTTCGATGCTTCTTCCGCTAGTCCGCTTGCCTTCATCTGAAACGGCGCGCTCTTCACGATGCCCATGACGAGATCGGAGAAGCGGTAGCGATTCTTCGCGGCGTCTCTCATGACGATGCGGACGGCGGGCATGTCGTAATACTTGATCTCGCGTCCCATGCCGTACATGAGGAGCTTCTCGGTCATGGATCCAACGAACGCGTCCGAGCGGCCGAGCATCGTCTTGCGCAGGCTTGATGGTCCATCGAGGACACTGCCGTCCACGAGTTGCCCGGACGCATCGATCCTGACTCCCTCATCGGTCGTGCGCCATCGGCCGATCGCGTCGAAGTTCTCGAGCGCCAGTCCGATCGGGTCCATGATCTTGTGGCAGGACGCGCACGCCGGATTCGCGCGATGCTGCTCGATGCGTTCGCGGACGGATCGCGCGGCGGCCGTCGGCTTCTCTTCGAGCGGCGGAACGTCCGGCGGCGGCAACGGCGCCTGGCTGCCGAGCAGGTTCTCGAGGATCCACTTTCCACGAATCACCGGCGACGTGCGGTTTGCGTTGGACGTTACGAGTAGCAGGCTGCCGTGCCCGAGCAGACCTCGGCGTGCATCGCTCGGGACAGGCACGCGGCGGAAGTCAGGACCGTAAACGTTCGGGATGCCGTAGTGCTTGGCGAGCCGCTCGTTCACGAACGTGTAGTTCGCATCCAGGAGGTCGAGCACCGGTCGATCCTCGCGCATGATGCTCTCGAAGAGCATCTCCGTTTCGCGCTGGAAACCCTGGCGCAGGTTGTCGTCGAAGTCGGGGAACACCGTGACATCGGGGTTGGCGTTCTTCAGATCGCGAAGATAGAGCCACTGGTTTGCGAAGTTGGTGACGAGCGCGCGCGCTTTCGGATCGGCGAGCATGCGGCGCGCCTGCTTCTCGAGCACGGCGGGCTCGCGCAGCTTGCCATCAATCGCCAGCTTCAGCAGCTCATCGTCCGGGATCGTGGACCAGAGGAAGAAGGAGAGGCGTGAGGCGAGCTCCGTGTCGCCGATGCGATAGGGGATTCCTGGTTTGGATCCGGCCGGTGCCGGCTCGAAGCGGAAGATGAACTCCGGATCGGCCAGGATCCGGCGCAGCGCCATTTCGATCCCGGCCTCGAAGCTGCCTGTGCGGTCGCGTTCCTGCTGATAGAACGTGAGGATCGATTCGACGTCGGCAGCGCTCGGCGCGCGTCGATACGCTCTGCGCACGAGGGTGGAGACGATTTGCCGGGCGCACGCGCCTTCATCTGCGGCTGACGTCGGGCGGCACACGAAGACGCGTCGCCGGCTCGGAGTGTCGCCGAGGCCGGTCGAGTTGTACGGCCCGGTAACGACAACGCGCGAGAGGTGCGGCGCCGTCGTGTAGCCGTACTGCATGCCGATGAACACGTCGTAGGTGCTCGAGACCGGACGCTTGACGAGGTCTTCGTTTGCGGAGAAACCCTTCTGCAGGAACGCGACGCCGATGTCCTGCGGTCCCGCCTTCACCTTCATGCGGAATTCGAGGCGGATGTCAGGCGTCATCTTCACGCGCTCTTCGAGCGGATTCGTCGGCTGCGGTTTCGCCGGATGGGAGCCCGGCGACTCGCGCATGAAGAACATCGGCACTTCATCGAGCTTGAATAGCTTGACGCGCTCGCCGTTGAGCGTGACCTCGAGCTCTTCGCCTTCCGCGCCTTCGCCGAAGACCTGACCGAAACTGAGCTTGAGCAGCGACAGTCGGATCAGATATTCGCCATCGACGGGGAAGTTGTGCCGGATCGTCGTGCCACCGCGTGTGCCCAGCGGCTGGCCGTCGAGTGTCTGGTTCTGACTCAGATCACCTTTGACTGTGTAGGTCACTTGTACCGGCGCCGCTTCACGTTCGCCGACCGCGAGTCTGCTGATCTTCGCGGCCGCGGAGACGTAGCGCTCGAGCAGCGATGGCGAGACACCCAGTACGTCCGCGATGTTGTCGAAGCCGTGGCTCGAGTCGTCCGCGGGAAGCAGCGTTGACGGATCGACGTCGAGAAGGAGGAGATCGCGAATCGCGTTGGCGTACTCCACACGGTTCATGCGATGCAGCGGCGCACGGCCTGGATTCGGGTTGTTGGCGGCGAAGTGGTCGATGGTCCCTTCGATCGCCGTGGCGAATGCATCGAGCGATCCGCGATCGGGCCGCTTGGCGCCGGCGGGCGGCATCAGGCCGGCGCGGACCTTGCGGACGACTTTCTCCCACGTCTCGGCGTCAGCTGCGATCTGGTCCGGCTTCAACAAGTCGAGCGCCAGTCCGCCGGTCTTCAGCCTCTCGTTGTGACACGTGACGCAGTACTGATCCAGCACTGGCTGCACCGATGACGGGATCCGGGACCCGGGTCCGGGACCCGCGGCGCAGGGGCAGGCGCCTGCTGTGCATCGATGTGAAGGGGTCTGACCCCAGCCACCAGGACGATGGCAAGCGCAAACAAGGTTCGCTTCATTCCATCAACTTCTTGAGGAGCGCCATCGCCTCCGGCTTTGCGACCGGCGGACGGATGGCGAGGAAGATGCCTTCGGCAAACGTCATCGGCAATCGGCCGGCCGGTCTTTCACGTCGAGCTTCGCGCCGTGGTCGGCAAGGATCTGAATCACGGACACCCACCGCGGTTTGCCGCGCCGTGGATCGCCGCAAGTCCGAGCGAGTTGGTGGCGTTCACGGGTGCGCCGCGCTCGAGGCACAGCTTGACGGCCTCCACGTAGTCAGACTCAGAGCGCGTGAACGTCTGCGCCGGGATCCAGTTGATGCCGGACGCCGCCATCAGCGCGGTCGATCCCTGTGCGGTCGCGATATTCGGATCGGCGCCATGCTGGAGCAGGAGGCGCATCACCTCGATGTCGCCCGAGAGCGCCGCACGAATGAATGGCGTCTGTCCATCGAAGTTGACCCACGAGCCATCGAACTGCATCAACCCGTGCACCGGCACGGTGTCGGTCCTGAGATTGGGATCGGCCCCCTTCGCGAGAAGAGCCTTGATCAGATCCAGCGGATCCCGGCCGTCGTCGTAGAGAAACGGATACTTGTCGTGATTGAAGTTGCGGAGATCGATCGCGGCAAAGAGCGCCGCGCGGTGGTAGTCGTCAGCCTGATTGGGATCGGCGCCCTTCTCGATCAGCTCCATCGCCAGCGTCACCTGACCGTTCAGCAGCGCGATGAGCAACGGCGACGTGTGATTGCCGGATGTGTGCTTGATGTCGGCGCCGAGCTCCAGCAGCAGTCGCGTCATCTCCGTGTTGCCATCGCGAACCGCAAAGAGCAGCGGCGACATTCCACCGTCGGCCTTTGGCAGCGCGCGCTGACGGATGATTCCCGGGCCTGACGCTCCGCCAGCACGAGCGGGCACGTACTCCCCCTTCGGTATCGAGACAATCGTCTGCGCATTGACATTCGCGCCGCGCGCGACGAGCAGCTTGACGATCGTCCGGATGGTTCTCGGTGACGGCCCACATCAAGCCGTCTGCGCGCGGGCGGTGTCCTTCGCGTTCACGTTGGCGTGTCGATCGAGGAGCAGCGTGACAGCCTCAACGTTGCCGGTGCGCGCCGCCGTCATGAGCGCGGTCTCACCGCCTGGTGTCGCCGTGTCGGGATCGGCACCGGCGTCGAGCAGCGTGCGCAGGATCGCGGCATTGCCGTTGAGCGCCGCAAGAATGATGGGCGTGATGCCGTATCGAGTGGTGGCCTTCACGTCTGCGCCGCGCTTGATCAGCGCGTCGACCGTCTCGATGTCGTTCTGCCGGACTGCCTGGTGGAGCGGTGTGGTTCCGTCTGGCGTCGTCGCTTCACCGTAGCTGACCTGGGCGGTGGTGTGTGTGCCCGCGCTGCAGACGAACGCAAGCAGCAGCCCGCCGACCAGCCCCTTGCGACGCCGAAGCTCTCTATCCGAGGGCCTGATGCGGCTGCGCCCGTTCGACGCGCTCGGCGCACGAGCGCTGCTCGTAGCAGGCCATCCAGGTCGATCCGACGCTTCCCGCTCGCCCACTCGGCGCTGGCCACTGCACTGGTCCACGCCCGGCTACGACGCCGGGCGCGAGACGCCGCCAGCGCGGCCTTCGAGTTGTCGTCCGGATCTCCCCCGCGCCGAGCGCCTGCAGGTCGAAGGCACGTTATCGCGAGATGGCCAGCGCGTGGGCGGAGGCCATCGCCGATCTGGCAGACGCTGGCGACGTCTTTCCCCGACGACATCGAGCACGCGCTGCGCCTGGCCAACGCGCAGATCGCGTCGGGCGCCGCGAAGACGGGTCTGTCCACGATCGAGAGCTTCAGGAAGCAGTTTCCGGGCGCCGACGATCCCGCGCTCGAGCTGGCCGAAGCGTCCGCCGCCGAAACGCTGTCGGATTTCAAGCACGATGCAGGCCGCCGCGCGGCGGCTGCCGCTGCCATCGGAGAGGCGCAGGGCGCCCGGCTGCGTGGTGGCGGCTGCTCGGCTGCGTGCAGGGCGCGGCCGTGCTCCGTCAGGGGCGACGCGACCGAAGCCAGTCACAGTTCTTCGAGAGGCGCGGCGCATCTATGCCGCGGCCGGTGATCGCGCCGGCGTGGCGCGCCGCTCAACAACCTGGCATCGGCGATTTCCGACGGTCCCGACACCCAAGCGCACCGATGCCCTCTACGAAGAAGGCCTCGCGATCGCGCGCGCCATCGGCGAGCAGGACCTCGTGGCGCGCTTCCTGAACAACATGGCGATCCAGGAGCGCCGCGAGCGGCAATCTTCGCAGGCCTCGCTCCGGATGAACCAGGAGTCGCTGGCCATCCGGCGCGAGATCGGCGATCGGACCAACGCGGCGATCTCGCTGAACAACATCGGCAACGTGCTGCTCGACCTCGGCGATCTTCAGGGCGCCTCGCAGCACTACGAGCAGTCGGCCGACATGAGCCGCGAGATCGGCGATCGGCGCGGCCTGGCGCGTGCGCTCTACAACCCGGCGGTGGCCCTGATGCTCAGGCGAGATTGCGCGCTCGCGCACCACGTTGAGGAGCACTGGCGCTCCGCCGCACGATCGACGATCCGGGCAGGTCGCGATTTCCGCTACGCCTGGCCATCGGCAGTCGTGCAGGGCGATCTCGCTGCCTCTAGCAGCCTGTCCAAACCTCGCCACATCGATTCCACTGGACCGGCCACGACATCGCGTTCTCACTGCACACTCAAGCGACGTAGCTCTCGTCTAGCGATTCACTTGCCAAAAAGCTCTATGAAGTCGCTCTCCATCTTACCCTGCAAGTCGAGACGTCCTGGTCTCCATGCTCCGCCTACTCGCGCTGCGAGCGCGGCGGCGAACGCCGAGCCCGTAGCCGCGCGGTCCGGCACTTTTCAAGCGCGCAGTCCTCGCCCGTCAGCGACGCCACCGCCCGCGCGACCCTGGCGCTCGCTCTCCTGGAGCAGGTCACCGCGACGCTCGCAGCGCGGTCGTCCAGCCCTCAGTCTCGTACGCAATCCTCACGTCTTCACGCTTGTCCGTGACCTCGGTCCCCCGCGGATCGAATGCCCACGATCCCGGCGGGCTGCCATCGCTCTCCGACAGACTTCGCCCGATGCCCGCACTCGCGCGGATCCCGAGGTTCAGTTCGAACCGTCCCCTCGTCGAGATCGATGGACACGGCCCCGCCCTCCGCCGCGAAGGGTCACCAGATACGGCGGATCCCGCGACCCGTGGCTTTGGCCGCACACGCCACCGGAGACGGCCGCGCGATCGATCGCAAGTAGATCTCTCGAACTGTGTCGATCGTGTCCGCGTCGGCCGCTGACTTGTCCTTCCTGTAACTCTTCACCCGCGCGAAACGCAGCGCCAGCCCTCCTGGATACTGCGGGCTGGCCTGCACCTCGTTGAACGCGATCTCGACGACCAGCTCCGGTCGCACGAAGACGGTGTGGCGGTCGTGACTGATTTCGAGCGAACGCAGCTTGTCTGTCTGCCACGCGAGCATCTCGTCGGTCAGTCCCTTGAACGTCTTCCCCAGCATCACGAAGCCGCCGTGCTCGGGGTCACGCGCTCCGAGATGGAGATTACTGAGCCATCCAGTGCGGCGGCCGTGTCCCCATTCCGCGGCGAGGATCACGAGATCGAGCGTTCGCGCGAGCTTGACCTTGAGCCACTGCTGTCCGCGCCGACCCGCGGCGTAGCCGGCGCCGAGCGCTTTCACCATCACGCCTTCGTGCCCGCGTTGGAGCGTCTCAGCGAGGAACTGTTGCGCGCGTTCGGGCGTTGGACGCACGACGATTGGGACGACCATCGACGGAGCGATGATGCCGAGCCGCGCCACGCGCGACTCCTGTGACACGTCGACGAGCGACTCGCCATCGGCGTAGAGCAGGTCGAAGAAGAACGGCGTCAGCGGGATGTCCGCGCGCATCTTCTCGATCTCCAGCTTTCGTCCAAACCGCTGCATCGTCACCTGGAATGGATGCGGAGCGCCGTCGGATCGAAGGGCGATCACTTCGCCGTCGAGGATCGCTTCGCGCGCGGCGAGCTGCCTGACCGCCGCCACCACTTCAGGCACCGCCGGCGTGACGTCGCGCAGGTTGCGTGTAAACACGCGGACGTCATCGCCGCTCTTGTGCACTTGAATGCGCGCGCCATCCAGCTTCCACTCGAGCGACACGTCACTGCCAAGCTGATCGAGCGCCTCGTCCACGTCATCGGCCGGCTGCGCCAGCATCGGTTGGACCGGCTGAAAGATCTGGACGCCGAAACCAGTCAGGCCCGGTTCGCCGGCAACGAGTGCCGCCCTGGCGACTGGCGCGAGCGTGCCGGCCATCATCACCGCCCGCCTGACGGTGGCGGCGCCGATGTCGGTTGCCCTGGCGACTGCATCGACGAGGATCGCTTCGAGTGCCCCTTGCCGCAGCTCGCCTGTCAACAGTCGGACGATGAAGTCCTGTTCCGCGCGTGTGGCCTGCCTCAGGAGTTCGCGAAGCCGCTCGTTGCGCGCCGCCGATCCCGCGCCTTTGATCGCTTTGAGCTCGGTGAACGCGGCGTCGATTTCAATCAGGGAGGCGTGGCGTGTCGCTCGCTGGAAGATCCCGTGACGCCCACAACGTGGCGTACCCGATCCCGATACGTCCCTGTCGCGGCTCGCCGGACAACATGCCAATGGCGATCTCGATCTCGTCCGACGCGAGCCGCCGCAGGAGATCGGCGAGCAGGGCCGATCTTCGCCAGCCTGCCGCTCGCCTGGGCTACGGCGGTGCTCGTTTGTACCAGTTGTGCGAGAAGCATGCGGACGTCAAGGAAGGCGGCTCTGAAGACCCGCTCTACGAATCCCGAATCCCGAATCCCGGGTCCCGGGTCCCGGATCCCGGGTCATCCCGTCTATTTCTTAATAGTCCCCGTCACCCCCTCTGGTGAGCAGTTGAACGGCTCGATCTTCAGGGCCGATGGCGCGTACTCGTTCCTCGATCGCGGGAACGGCTGCTTGAAGAACTCGGGATCGGTCAGATCGATCTCCACGACGAGGCGCTGACGCGCCGCGTCCAGAGAGAGTCGCTCGACCGACGTCAGCGCGGCAGAATGCAGCAAGCCCTTCGTGGGCTGCCCTGGCTGCTCGACGTATTGATTGAGCACACCGGCCGAGTAGTTCGCGGTCTCGATTACGAGCGTGTCACCTTCCATGCGACCGATCGAGTGGCCGAGCGAGCTGCGCGGCCCGTTCTTCGGGTGCTCCTTCATGTTCATGTGGATGACACGACGCACGTCCATCCATTCGTGATGCAGCACGACGTCGTTGCCGTCACGCACGATCTCAAGGGGAGTGCCCGGGGCGCCCCAGACGCGACGGATAGCCACGGGATCGCAGCGGAACGTCGGATCGTCCTTGAACGGATCGTACCCGGCCACCGCTTTCTCACCAGCCGGCGTGAGGAACTGAATCATCGGCTGCGGACCGCTCGTGCTCCGGTTCGGTACCGGCGCGAGCAGCCAGGTGCCGAAGATGTCTTTGCGCGCGGCGACCGTCGGTGCCGCGGCGGGTGATGCCGCACCCCTCGGCCCATTGACGTTCAGCGTGCGCCCGTCCGCGAACTCGACGTTGTCGAAGAAGCACATGTAAGCGCTGTGACGCGACATCGATCCCGTCACGCGAACTTTCGTGCCTGCCTTGAGCATCTCGGGTCTGATGCCATTGCGCGACAACTGTGTGACGCCGTGCGACTCGCACACGTACTCGCGAGTGCGTCCGTTCTCGTCGGTCGCGGCGATGTGCAGATAACTGTGCGGGTTGCGCGCCTCGAACTCGGTGATCGTGCCCGAGATGTTCGCCGGCTTGCTGGAGTCGAAGTGGGGCGCGAAGCTGTGGTGCGCGAATGCCTGCGGGACGACGAAGAGTGCGCCGAGAGCGATGGTGATTCCGGACGCGTAACTGGCGCGCATGCACCCTCCTGGCAGAAGTGTGAAGGGGTCAGACCCCTTCACGTTTTTTCTCAGCCGCCGAGAGTATAGCGAAACGTCAGCGAGACCGGAGTCGCTTGAGAGTCGCCAGCACCGCCTGACGCAGCGAGCCGCTCGCCCCGTCCTGGGCCATCTCCTTGTTCAGCGCCTGCAGATCGGTCATCGCCTCGTTCGTGCGGCCCGCTTTCGCGTTGAGCAGCGCCGTGTAGTAGCGGATCGTGCGGAGGCGGAACTCTTCCTTCGCGGCGTACTCATCGAACGCCCAGTGCAGCGTGCTGATGTGATCGTCCGGCGTCAGGGCGTCGAGCAGCGCCTCGCGCTCTCGTTCATGAGAGACCGGTGTCGCGAAGTAATAGGGGCCCCACAACGCCTGTGCCTGCCGCGTGTTGACGCGCTCGCCCGTTCGGCGCATCGCATCCGCAAGTCGCACCCGCTCGGCATCTGCGGCGGGATTGCTGGCATTGCCGTACGCAGCCCACTGCAGCGTGCGTACCGCATCGAGCGCGCGTCCGGCCCGCGCGGCCGTATCGAACAGCTTCACGGCCGTGGCGACGTCGTCGTGATCTTGAAAGAGCCGCCAATGCGCCAGCATCGCGTTGGCGTAGGGATTCTTGGGATCGATCGACAACGCCTCTCGATAGGTCTCACCGGGATTGAGGCGCCGATCGCCGTCGCGCCACAAGAGGAATGTCGCCCACCCCTGATGTGCCAGAAGATCGGCACGACGTACCCCGGTCGCGGACGGCAGCTCGGCGTCCACCACGGCGAGGGCCGGCTTGATCGCGTCGCCGAATGACGTCTTCTCGTTTTCGACGCGGGCGTTGCGGATCCATTCCATCGCGACGTCTTCTTGTGCTTCTCGCACGGTTGGCGAAGAGGGCGCCAGTTCACGCGCGCGGGCCAGCGTCGTCAGCGCTTCGTCGAACTGATTACGCCGGCGCTGAGCGTCCGCTGTCGCCACGAGCCCCTCGGCAGCGTGCGCGTCCTCTGGCTTGGTCGTTCCCACGACGCCGGCGTCGACCGTGTTGGTCGCGCTCGAGCCGGTCGATGCGCCCATCACTTTCTGATCGGTCGTGCGCGTCGCGAAGTAGCCGGTGAGCGCAATGGCCAGAACACCGACAACCGCTGCCGGCCACCACCGTTTCACGACCGACAACGGTGTGGGCTTCTCGAGCCCGAGCATCTTCTCGAGGTGTTCGCACAGACGATTCGCGTCGTCGTGGAACTCCGCGTGATCGAGCGTGACCGCCTGTCTGGTCGCGAGGGACGCCATGGATGCCGGCAGATCCTCGGCCCTCGGCATCGTCGCACCCTGCACGAGCACGGGCACGACGGGGATGTCTCGGCCGAGTGACTCCTCGACTTCGAGTCGCACGAAGTCTTTCGCGTCGTCGAGCCTGCGCACGCCGGAGCTATTGCTGACCGACGTCCATCGCTGCCCGATCACGACCAGCACCGCAGCGGTCTCGCGCAGCGACGATTGGAGGACCCGGACGAAGTCGGTTCCAGGATCGATCGTGTCGATGTCCAGGAACACCTGGCCCCTGCCAAAGCGCCGGTTCAGGTGATCGGCAAGACGACCCGCGTCGCCCGCCGCATCCTCTCTTCGGTAGCTGATGAAGATCCGTTGTGGCATCAGTTTCGGTGAGTATAAATCGGCAGTCACATTCGACTGTTGCTCTTCGACGCGTCCCTTTGCCTTTTGCGTTTTGCCCTTTGCCTTTGGCCCTTTGCCCTTTGCCCTTTGCCCTTTGACTTTGCGTTTTGCCCTTTGCCCTTCGAGTACCATGTCGGCTCCCTCAACGACAGGAGCGCCGCATGGCCGTTCTCACGCTGTGGCACTGGATCAAGACGGTCCTCGATGGCCAGGTGCAGCGCGCCGATGGAACGATCACGCTGCTCGACGAGGGTCGTCAGACCGTGATGCTGTGGCACTTCCATCGTGGCTGGCCGTGCAAGTTCACCGGACCCGCGCTGAAGGCGAAGGGCAACGAGATCGCGATCGAAACTCTCGAGATCTGCCATGAAGGCCTCGAAATCGAGTAAGCCCTCGTCGCGCAGGCGTCTTCCGGCAAGGACGGACGATCCGTCGCCGGCGGGCGTGCGGTCCGCCGAGGTCGTGCTGGACGTCGACGTCGTAAAGGATCGAGTCCATCTCGTCCTGGCGAATTGCGGGGATGCGGTTGCGACGGATGTTCAGGTCACGTTCTCGCGCGCGCTTGTCGGCCTTGGTGGATCGCTGCGCGTCTCGGGTCTCCCGATCTTCACGAAGCTGGGAGTGCTTCGACCCGGACGTGTATTGAGGATCTTCTGGGATGCTGCGCCATCGCTGCTGACGCACAAGGATCAGGCCGCGCCATTTGTCGCGACCGTGTCATGGAGCGAACGATCGCGTCCGCGTCAGCAGGTGGACTATCACCACGACCTGTCGATTTACAGACAGCTGCCCGAGGCTCTCGACTAGGCGCTACTTCATTCGCTGCGCGGATTTCTCGTTCTCGAGGCAGATCTCGTCGACGAGCTCCGTGTCCACTGCGAGCCGCTGTTTCAGCGTCACCGTCCACGGCTTCGTGTAGGCCTTCGGATCGTCGATGGCGACTTCGACCTCGAGGTGACCGAAGTCGGGACGTCGAATGCGCTCGCGCACCTTCGCGGCCTCCGTGATCATGCTGCCGTTCCAGTCGATCCACAGATCGTCGCGGAAGCCGTTCGAGTTCACGACGAGCGTGTCGCCGTCCCATGTCGCAGACGAGTAGCCCTGCCAGGACGGCGTTGGATCTGTGGGCAACGGGCGGCCGTCGAGGAAGACCTGGCGGTATCCCGCGTTCATCTCGTTCAGCATCACGAGAAGACCAGAAGTCTGGACGAACTTCAACAGGTGCGGCAAACCATATGCGCGGATGAACGTGTCGGGCAGGCAACGCACGTGTGGATCGTCTTTCGCGTTATTCGCCGTGCGCTCTTTCACCAGCGCCGCGAGCCATGGTTGATAGGGCAGACCGCCGGGCATCCCGATCCCCATGTTGATGCCTTGGGGCGACATCGGGAGCTCGACGCCGCACACGAGCGACTCCGAATCGCGGTTTGGTGGGCAGTTCGGGCTTTCCGTCAGCCAGATGCCGGTGAAGTCCGGCTTGCCGTCGGGTGTGCGCGGCGCAGGCGCTGACGGATTGAACTTTCCGTTGCCCGTCCGCGGGACGCCGGCCGTCGGGTATTTCAACCACTGGGCGAACGCCGAAGTACCACGAGAAAGAAATCGCCAGCGCGACGAAGACGCGAACTATGAAAGGCTTCATCACACCATCTTTCCACGATTTCTGACCAGCGGACGGAACCAGACCGAGGCTAAAGCCGTCTGTGACACAGATGAATCAGGATCTCCGCTACGCGCTCCGCGGTATGCGCCGCTCACCTCTTTTTGCTGCGAGCGTCGCTGCGACGATCGGGCTGGGTCTTGGCGTCCTGTGTTCTGCCTTCACAATCCTCAACGCGTATGTGCTCGCGCCCATCAACCTGCCAGATGCGCAAGCTCTCTACAAGTTGAGCTGGGATACCGCGTCTGCCAGGAATCGCGACTTCAGGCTCGCCGACTTCGAGGCGGCCCGAGAAAGTGATTCGTCGGTTTTCGATCTGACCGCGGGACTGGGGACTGCTGTCATGCAGGAGGGCGTTCAGTTGCCCGGCTTGCTGGTGACCGGCAACTACTTCCAGGTTCTGGGCGCACGTCCCGTCATGGGGCGCGTGTTGTTGCCCGGCGACGCGGTCGCGCCCGGTGGCAATGCCGTCGCCGTGCTGTCGGAGTACGCATGGCGCTCACGTTTTGGCGGCGATCCCGCAATCGTCGGGAAGCGAGTTCCGCTGGGACGTCAGTCGTTCGAAGTCGTCGGAGTGATTCGGCGCGGAATGGTTTTGCCGGGCCAACAGTCCATAGGCTTCTGGGCCCCGCTTACCATGGCGCAAGCGTTCGAGGTCGCCGACCCATGGACTGATTCGAATGCCTCGCTCTCGGTCATCGGCCGGCTGCGAGATGGGGTCCCGATGTCCCGGGCACGAGCCTGGCTCGATGTCTGGCTTCGGCAGCGATTCCCGCCTGGATCCGGATCCGAGTTGGAGCCGGTGGTGGTCCACGTTGACTCGCGATCACGGCTCATTCCGTTGACCACGGGGACGCTGACGATGATCGCGGTGATCCTGTCGGCGTTTGGCCTGGTGTTGCTCGTCGCGTGCGCCAACGTGACCAACCTGATGCTGGCACGCGGGTTCAGCCGCCAACGTGAGATCGCCGTGCGGCTTTCCCTTGGCGCGAGCCGCTGGCGTGTCGTACGGCAACTCATCGTCGAGAGCCTGATGCTCGCCGGACCGGCGGCTGCCGTCGGGCTCGCTCTCACCATCGCGACTGCGCGGATCTTTCCTGCGCTCATCCTTGCGACGTTTCCAGATGGCATCGCGCCAGTGGAGACGGTGCTGGTGCCGCTCGATCCGGATTGGCGTGTGCTCTCCGTGCTGGTCATTGCGGCCGTTGTCTCCGCGGTGATCGTGAGCCTGGCGCCTGCCGTGCGGGTTACGCGCGCGAATCTCGTGCGCGCCGCGAGAGGTGAAGGCGCCCTCGATGCCCAGCGGTCGCATTTGCGGACGGGACTCGTCGCGATGCAGATCGGCGCATGCGTGATGTTCCTCATCGGCGCCATCGGCCTGATCGACGAGTCGAGGCGACTGGCCAATCCCGATCGCGGCTTGAGCTACGAGCGTGTTGCGGAGGTTCGCATTGCGTCGCGTTTCCGCGCGGAAGTTGCCGAACGCCTCGCGTCGGACCCGTTGATCGAGCGTGTCGCCGCGGCCTGGCAGCCGTCGCTCGCCGGCGTGCTGCGACGTGTGGGCGTCGTTCCGTCGGCGACGCGTCTCGAGCAGACCGCGGGATTCATGGCCGTGTCGCCGGAGTATTTTCCGCTGCTCGACATTCAGGTCGTGCAGGGCCGCGCCTTTACATCCCGCGAAGCCGACGAGGGTGCGCGCGGTGGCGTTGGTCAGTGCGGCGACCGCGCATGCGTTCTGGCCCGGCCTCGATCCAGTCGGTCAGACGCTGGAGATACGGCGGCTCGATGCGCGATCGCAAGGGGTGCCCGACTCACACCAGCGTGCGCATCATCGGCGTCACCGAGGATGTCGCGAGCGACATGTTGTTCGATAAGGTCGACACCACGTGCGTCTTTTTCGCGACGAGTGTGCGATCGCCGCTGGAGATGTCGCTCCTCGTGCGGAGTCGCGCCGATGTTGCCGACGTACGCACCGCGGTCACCAACGCGGTCAATGCACTCGACCCTGATGCACCCTATCGAGTCATGCCGATGCGGGATCTGCTGGGTCTCATGACGTGGACGTTCCAGGCGTTTTCGACGACTGCCTCGTTGCTCGGCGTGGTCGGCCTGCTGCTCGCGTTCTCCGGCACATATGCCGTCGTTGCGTTTCTCGTGGCTCAGCGAACGCCCGAGTTCGGCATTCGCATGGCGCTTGGTGCCACTGTGCGGCAGATCGTGTCGGCGATGATGAACGAAACGCTGAAAGTTGCCCTGATTGGCCTTGGCGCGGGTCTCGCTCTCGCGATGGCGGTAGTGCGTGCGTTGAGCGCGGCCAGCGAGATCATGCCGCGGTTTGGCCCACGTCCTTATGTGGTCGGTGTGCTGATTGTCCTTGTAGCCACGATGGTCGCGGCGTTGTTGCCATCCTTGCGTGCGTCGCGCATCGATCCGTCGAAGGCGCTAAGAGCGGAATAAGTAGACCGACCTACGGTCCGATGGGGCGACGGGCGACGGTGCGAGGGTCCAGTCCGAGGGTCCGGTCCGAGGTCCGGTCCGATGCACGCAGTCGAGGGTCCTCGTTCCCGTCTAATGTCGTTGGACCTTCGCACCTCGCACCTTCGGACTGAACCTTCGCACCGCCGCCCTCGCCCCCTCGGACCGCGCGTCTCGTCACGACTAGTTCGTGCCGGCTTTCCCTGTGACAGCATTCAGGTCGGCTCGCGTCGCGATCCGGCCACCGTGTCCACCCACAATCTGCTCCGGATCGATCTTCAGCCGCTGAAGATTCTCGGCAAAGTTGGTGATGGTTGGCGTCGGTGGAGGCACCGGCGCGTTCGGCGCCGGCGGATTGATCATGTCCGACTGGAACAGGACCTTCTCGGCCGGCAGCCACGCCACGAGTACCTGCTCGTTGTGGGGATTCCCCCGCAACACGTGCAGCTCGATGACCCGATTGTTCGTTCCCTTCAGCTCCGAGCGATCGGTGACTGCCTGGAACGCGGCTTTCTTGCCGGACTTCGCGAGCCGATCGCCAATCAGATTCCGAGGTGCGGCCCAGGCCTTCTCGTAGAACGCCACATTCGCCTGGTGCGTGACGACGGTTGCACCGTCATCGACGAAGGTGCGCAGCCCGCCCGAGTGATCGAAGTGCACGTGCGTGTTGACCACGAACCGTATCGGCTTGTTCGGGATCACCGTCTTCACTTCGGCGAGCACGACCTCCGACCGCGCTTCGTTCTGCGGCCCTTCGATGACGACGACGTGATCGCCCATGTCGGCGGCAAGGCTGTGATGCGAACCGCCGGTGATCCAGAAGAGGCCATCAGCCACCTTCTGCGACGTTGCGGTCACCGCCGCTGGAGTCGCCGGATTCCGGACCTGGTCCGGCACAGTGACGTCAACGAAGACGTTCGGTTGAACCGCGGTGATAGTGAGGTCGAGCGTCGGATGTCCACCTTGCGTCTGGACGATGCGCGACGGGAACTGAATGCCGCCGAAGTCGCGATAGCCCGAGTAGGTGGTGACAACTTGCATGTCACCGAGCACGTCGTTGGGCAGAAGAGCGGTCACGCGCTCGACCTGGTTCATCTTGTTGATCAGCGCGACGACCGGATAGCGGCCTCCGACGGTGAAGGTCAGTTCCGCGCCGTTGGCGACGTCGCGTACGCGGGCATTGCCGGCGGCGGCCTTGATCGGTCCTTGAGGTGATGCGGCCCACATCCACAACAACCGTTCGGCGGCCGCCGCTGGCTGGGGCTGCACGCCGGGTGTCTGTGCTCCGGCGGCCGGTGGCGTTTCATTCCAGGCGAACGCGCCGCGGACGAACTGCACCTGACGCTGTTCGCCGGCGAACGGCGCGCCACCACCGCGCGGCTGCGGGGTTGGCATGGTGATGACCTGCTCGAGGCGCATGCTGTTGCTGCCGTAGTCCACGAAGACCTGGTAGCTCTTGATCGGTCTGAGTGGCCACGGTTCGGCAGCCGTGGGCGGCTGGCCGAGTACGAACGTCTGTCCGGTTGCGGTGTATTGCAGGGAGCGCAGGCTTGCGGTGCCCAGCGTCTTGGCCGCGGCGTCCAGTGGCGAGGACTGCGTCGAGACGTTGGCCGGTGTCAGCAGGGCGCACGCAAGGACAGCGAGGATGATTCGATACATAAATCCCTCCTGTTGTTGTGAGCGAACGATGCGAACCGTCGCGAGACGCAGGGAGTATAACTGCGATATCCTCCCGGCACATCGTGCGTCCCACGAAGTGAGGGGCCAATGACTACTATTCAGCGTCGTTCGATCGCGGCTGCCATTCTTCTGGTTGCTTCTCTTACCGCTCTTGTTCGCACGGAGCCTGCCGGCGTCAGTCGATCGTTCAAGACGTGGTCGCAATATCTCGGCGGCGCCGACTCCTCGCAGTATTCCTCGCTCGACCAGATCAACAAGTCGACCGTGTCGCGGCTCGAGGTCGCCTGGCGCTACTCGAGCGGCGATTCGAGGAGCTACCGCTTCAACCCGATCGTCGTTGACGGCACGATGTTCGTGCTCGCGAAGAACAACTCGATCGTGGCGCTCGACGCGGTGACCGGGCAGGAGAAGTGGTCGCACGCCAACGACGGTGCAGTCAGCGATCGCGGGATCAACTACTGGGAGAGCAGCGATCGATCCGACCGCCGGTTGCTGTATCTCAACGCCGGATCGCTGACCGCGATCGACGCGCGTACCGGCGCCGCGATTCCGTCGTTCGGCGATAAGGGACGCGTGGACGTTCGGGTCGGTCTGCATCGCGACCTCTCCAACATCCGCCGGCTGCAAACCAACAATCCCGGACGCATCTATCAGGATCTCTTCATCGTCTCGTTGCCTGCCGGTGGCGCGGGATACGTGGCCAGCCCGGGCGACATCCACGCCTATGACGTGCGATCCGGAAAGCTGATGTGGGTCTTCCACACGGTGCCCGAGCGCGGTGAGCAAGGCGCCGAGACCTGGCCCGATGCAGCGCTCGCGACCGGCAGCGGCGTTCACAACTGGAGCGAGCTGACCGTCGACGAGGCGCGTGGCATCGTCTACATCCCGACTGGTACGGCGCGCTACGACTTCTACGGAGGCAATCGTCACGGCGCGAATCTCTACGCCAACAGCGTGGTGGCACTCGACGCACAGACCGGCGCGCGCAAGTGGCACTTCCAGGCCGTGCATCACGACTTGTGGGACTACGACCTCGCGACGTCTCCGAAGCTGCTTACCGTCAAGCACGACGGTCGCGATGTGGACGTGATCGCACAGGCCAGCAAGCATGGATTCCTGTTCGTCCTCGAGCGCGATACCGGCAAGCCGCTGTGGCCGATCGAGGAGCGGCCTGTGCCGCAGTCAGACGTACCTGGCGAGCAGACGTCGGCTACGCAGCCGTTTCCGACGCTGCCGCCGCCGTTCGCGCGACAGTCGTTCACCGAGAAAGACATCAACCCGCATTTCGCTCCTGAGGCCCAGGAGAAGCTGCGGCAGTTGTTGCGCAACTCGGTCAACAAGGGACTCTTCACGCCGCCGAGTCTCCAGGGCAGCATTCAGATGCCGGGCAACAGCGGTGGCGCGAACTGGGGGCTGTCTGGCGGCGGATCCGGTGAAGGGCAGGGTCTATGTGATGTCGAAGGAGGCGCCGGCGCTGCTGACCCTTCGCGCGATGAAACCTGGCGACAAGCCTGACGATCGAGGACCCGACCCGAACCAGCTTGTCTCCGAACGCGCCTGGCGGGTTCGTGCCATATACCGCTGTGAACCCGTATGGGTTCATGCGAGACGCAGCGACGGGGTTGCCGCCGCTCACGCCGCCATGGTCGCAGCTCACTGCGTACGATTTGAACAAGGGCACGATCCTCTGGCAGGTTCCGAATGGGGACAGCTTGCAACTCATCGATCGCGGCGTGCGTGGAACGGGCAGCCATCAGGCGCGCGCCGGCATGGTGGTCACCGCGGGCGGCCTTGTCTTCATCGGCACCCCCGATCACAAAATGCGTGCCTACGATGAGGACACCGGCAAGGTGATCTGGGAGAAGGGGGTCAGCGGGCCGATCAACGGCGTGCCCGCCGTCTACGAGATGAACGGACGCCAGTACCTTGCTGTCGCAGTGGGTGCTGCCGGCACGCAAGACGACGACAGTGGGCAGTCGCCTGGACGAAGCGGCAGCGAGTACGTTGTATTTGCCTTGAAGTAAGCCTACTGCCTACTAGTTAACGACGCCGTATTTCTTCGCGCGCGCGAGCCAGTCGGCCTGATCGATCACCTTCGCCGCGACGTCGCGCGGAAGCCGCATCTTCGCGGCCTCGTCGAAGGGGCCGCCTTTGGCCTTCAGCTCTTTGAGCGCGATGTACATCGCGCCGATGCCGATGTCGTCGATATGGTAGAAGGCCATGTCGACGCCCTTGGCGTGCCACTCGGTTGCCGGGCCGCTCGATCCGATCATCAGCGGCTTCTTCAAGGCTGTCTTCGTGCGCTGCTGTTGATCGAGCGTGTAGCCGTTGATGAAGAACGCATCAGCGCCTGCCTCTGAGAGGGCCGTCAGCAGGTCGAGCGTCTCGGCTTCGCCATATCCTTTCGCGGGCCGATCGCACCGCGCCATGATCAGGGTGCTTTGATCGCGGCGTGCATCGACCGCGGCCTTGATGCGACCGACCATCACCGTCTTGGTCGCCATCGCAACGCCCTTCCCGCCGTACTCGCTCTCGGGGCCGGTGGAGTCCTCGAGCATGATCACCGCCGCACCACCACGCTCCAGTTTCTGGACCGTGCGATAGGTCGTCACCGGACTGCCACCGCCGTTTTCGCCGTCGGCCACGATCGGCAGATCGGTGTTCGACATGACATGGACTTCGTAGTCGATGACTTCCTGGACCGTCTGAATGCTCGTGTTCGGCAGCGCGTTTCTCGCTGCCATGCCGCTGCCGCCCATGAACCCGCCCTGAAAGCCTTCGATCTCGCACAGCCGGGTCAGGACGATGCTTTCGACGACAGGCAGCAGCAGCGGCTGACCCTTCGCGAGCGCTGCACGGAATCGTGCGCCCTTGCTCATGGACGAAGCGCCGCTTCCGTTCTGCACTTGAGCTGTGGCATCCGCAAGCACTGACTCACCAAGCAGGCCGCCCGCCACTATCCCGGCGCCCTTCAGGAATCCACGTCTGCTGCGATCGTCGTCGGACATGTGACGGCTCCTCTGATTCGTGGAAGGATACTCGGAGAACGCGATGGCCGGTATCAGGATTCAGACGACACACGTAGGCAGCCTTCCCGGGCCACCGGACTTCGACGCGACGGCCTTGCACGACGAGGAATCGTTACGCGCGGCCGTCGAGTGGGTCGTCGAGCAGCAGCGCGCTGCGGGTATCGACATCATGAACGAAGGCGAGCTGACGAAGGGTGGCGACTGGCTCTCGTTCGCCGATCGTCGGCTTGGCGGCTTCGAGGAGCGTCCGTTTCCGCCCGGTGGATCGATGGTGTCGCGCGGGCAGGATCGCAGGGAGTTCGCCGACTTCTACAAGTACGCGACCGAACGTCAGACGCTCTTCTTCACGCCTGACGAGCGCATCACGCTCACGAGGCGCTACACCGTGGCAACAGCGCCGGTGTCATACGTCGGCATGCGCGAGCTCACGCTCGAGATCGACGTGCTGCGCACTGTGGTGAGCGACCCGCGTCGCTGCTTCCTGACGAGCACCGCGCCGTCGAGTCTCGAGGTGTATCGCGGCAACGAGTACTACAAGACATCGGACGAGTACGTCCTGGCGCTTGCCGAGGCGCTTCGCGTCGAGTACGAGGCGATCGTGTACGCCGGCTTCCAGCTGCAGGTGGACGACGCATGGCTGGTGGCGTTGTGGGATCGGATCGGTATCGACATGGGGCTCGAGCGGTTCAAGAAGTACTGCATGGTTCGCATCGAGGCGCTCAATCACGCGTTGCGCAACATCCCTGAGGACCTCGTTCGCTATCACCTCTGCTGGGGAAGCTGGCACGGTCCGCATGCCTCCGACCTGCCGCTCGCGGACATCGCGGACGTGATGCTTGCGGTGAAGGCGAAGTACTACTCGTTCGAAGCGGCCAATGTCCGGCACGAGCACGAGTATCGGATTTGGGAACGCGTGCGGCTGCCCGAGGGCAAGGTCATCATGCCCGGCATCGTGACGCACTCGACTGATCTGATCGAGCATCCGGAGCTCGTGTCCGAACGGATTCAGCGGTTTGCGAAGCTGGTGGGGCCTGAGCGCGTGATTGCCAGTACCGACTGTGGATTCGGCGGGCGCACGCATCCGCAGATCGCCTGGGCGAAGTTGCGCGCGTTGTCTGAGGGTGCGGCACTCGCCAGCCGCGCGTTGTCAGGTTCGAACTCGTAAACCTGCCTCTGCGCCGAGCGCGTCCGGCACGCGCGTCTGCTCGCGGTCGTCGGCCAGGTGCACGGTCTGCGACGGGAACGCGAGCGACGTTCCTACCTCTTCGACGATCTCCATGATGCGGAGCAGCAGTCCCTCCTGGACCTCGAGGAACGCCGGCCAGTCGCGGGCGAAGATGTAGGAGACGATCTCGATGTCGAGCGACGAGGGAGCCACGCGGAAGAATCGCGCGCGCACGGAATCGAGCTCGACGCCGGTCTGGCCGAGAAGCAGTTCTCGCACTCGCGACACGATCGTCCGGATCTGTTCGGGTGTCGTCCCGTAGGTCACGCCGATGACGTGACGAAACCAGAATTTGTCGCGATCCGAAAACGTCTCGATGTTTGCCGTAGCAATCTGTCCGTTCGGCACGCTCAGCATCGTGCGGTCGAGTGTGCGGATGCGCGTCGACCGCAGCCCCACACGGTCGACTGTTCCCAACGTATCTCCAAGCTTCAGGAAGTCGCCGACGCGCACGGCTTTGTCGAAGACGAGCGAGAAGCCGCCGATGACGTTCTCCAGCGTCTTCTGTGCGGCAAGTGCGACGGCGATGCCTCCGATGCCGAGCCCCGCCAGGGCTGCGGTGGCGTCGACACCGAGATACGCCAGCGCGGCGATGGCCCCTACGCAGATGACCAGCACGTCAGCGACCCGCCGCGCGAGTCGCAGCAACGCGATGCTTTCGCCCAGGTGCGACACGTGGATCCGTCGTCGCAGGTACAACTCGGCGAAGTCGTTGAGCAGCAGAAGCAGCCACACCGTGCCGCAGATGAGAAACGCGACACGGATGACCGCGTAGAGCTGCCGCTCGAGGAGTGGCAGATCGATCGTGAGGGCGAACCAACGGATCATCGCCGCGAGGAGCAGCAGTCGGACCGACCCGTGAATCTGTGTCAGCTTCTGCCCTTGTGGTCTGCCGAGCAGACGGCGGCACAGGGCGATCAGCGGATTGAACAACGGGCCGAGCAGACCGAGCAGCCGATAGAGCAGCGGGATGCCCGCGATCAGGACGAACCAGTCCAAGACGCGAATGCCGCCGATGCGCGGCCGCGCCAGAAACCGCGGCAGCAGGCCATCGACCGTGACCAGATCGATCTCGTTATAGACATCCGGAATGGCTTGCAGTGTGTGTCGCGAGAACAGCCAGACGCGCATCCCGGTGCCGTCGTCAACGCGCTCGACGATCAATTCCAGCGGGCCGCGCGCGGTATTGATGGTGCCGACGATGTCCTCATCGGGCTTGAGCGGGTTGACCAGCGATCCTTCTGTGCGATCGCTGAGGATATTCACGCGAACGGGCAGCCGGCTGTTGAGGACGACGTACAACTGTTGCGCGAGCTCGGTGGCCGCGTTCCCGCTGAGACCTGAGTTCAGATAGAGCGGAGTGACTTCCTGCTTGTTCGCGCGGGCTGCGGTCATGAAACCGAGGACGGTCCCTCGGGGTGTATCGCGCCCGAGGGGGTCCTTCGGTGGTTCAGGAGCCTGCGCGGCTGGTGCAGCAGGCGCGGGAGATTGTGCCGACGTCGGAGCGCCGGCAAGACCGATCAGGAGCAGACACGCACAAATCGCGCGTCGGGTCATTACGGCTATTTCTTCTCGACGGTGATGTTGTTCAACCGCACGGGCTCGGTCCCGTAGTTCTCGATCTCCATCACGTTCTTCTTCTTGTCGTAGCGGATCTGCGTGAAGGGCGCCATCTTCCCCTCACCCTTGTCACCCTTCAGGTGAATCTGGATCAGGAGGAAGGGGTAATCGGTCGTCCGCGGGTTGTTGGTGACTTCGCGGAAGCTCATTTGGCGATCGGTGGCGAGCACGATCCGTTCTCCGCCATCAGGCAACGTTTCATGCCACGCGTAGCGGAGATCCCAGCCGAGGCGATAGTTCTGAGGGTCCGGCCCCTGCCAACCGGGAATATTGATGCGCCCCTTCACGGGCGCCTTCTGCAGCGCCCTCACCAGGTCGTCCTGACCCTTGGGCACGGTCTGGAGAAGCGCGGCGCGCTCCTGCTCGGTGGACCATTGGTCCAACGTGATCTGGATGATTCCGTTGGCACCGGTCAGGTTGTTGCTCATGTTCACTGCAAAGGAGCGCATGCGAATGGGCAGCGTTACCTGTGCAGCCACCGGCAGCAACGCCGCCAGCGCAAGTACGATGACGACCGAGGCGGGACGAAGAAGGCTCCGAATCATGGCAGTCAACTCCTCGTTGTTCAGGCCAATCCTGGCGTAATCGGTGCATGAGGCATACCGAGGGACCGCGCCCGTCTGTCGGCCATGATCGTTGAAATTCCACAGGTTAGGAAGGGTCCTCATGTTCGTGCGGTGGGGGCACCCACGAAATACTGGAGGCACTCCAGAAACGCAATAGCTGTGTTTGACAGCCCTTCGGCGCGCGCGTATAGCTGTCGCGGCATCCAACCCGTTCGCCCGTACTCCCGGATACGTTAAATCAAAAAACGCCCGCCGATCTACCAACAGGAGTGTCCACCATGGTCTTCGACAAGGTTCACGATCGCGAGTGGTTCGAGCTTCCCCCGGGCATCGGCGGGCCGAAAATTTACGAGGCGCGCAACGAGCTGCGCGAGAAGAATCTTCACGACACCGAAGAGCCGCCGCATGCGAAAGCGCAGACGTCTGCGCCGGCGGACGCGGTGACGGGGCGCACGGCCGATGGCTCGTTTAACGATCTGTCGTGCCCGTTCATGGGGAAGTCCGGCACGCGGTTCGGACGCAACACGCCGCTCGCCGATACGTTCCCTGACACAGCCAACCTGATGAACCCGAGTCCCCGCACGGTGAGCCTGGAGCTCTTCACGCGGAAGAAGTTCGAAGGCGTGCCGTTCCTGAACGTACTCGCCGCTGCGTGGATTCAGTTCCAGGTGCACGACTGGTTCGTTCACAAGAGGGGATCGTGGGACCATACCCACAACATCCCCGTCGCCGCCGGCGACACGTGGCACGAGCGTCCGATGCGCGTGCCGATCACGCAGGCGGATCCACCGGTCGCAGGCTCTACGCGACCGCCCGCGTACATCAACGAGAACTCACACTGGTGGGATGGATCCCAGGTGTACGGCTCCACAGCAGCGGCGCAGGCTGCCGTCCGCACGGGGCAGGACGGCAGGATCAAGGTCGGCTCGGATGGTCGCCTGCTGATCGATCCGGTCACCGGTCTCGAGATCACGGGCATGACCGACAACGGCTGGGTGGGAATGAGCCTGCTGCACGGTCTCTTCGCGCTCGAGCACAACGCGGTCTGCGATCGATTCAAGCAGCGCAACCCGGGATGGACCGACGAGCGCCTCTTCCAGCAGGCGCGTCTGGTCGTCTCCGCGCTCATCGCGAAGATTCACACCGTCGAGTGGTCCACCTCGATTCTGCCGAATCGCCTCGTGTCGACCGGCCTCCGCGCCAACTGGCACGGCCTCCTCGGCGATGCGCAGAACATCTTTCCCGGTCTCAACGACAACGATTTGCTCGCCGGCGTTCCCGGATCGCCGACGGATCACCACACCGCACCGTACTCGCTGACCGAGGAGTTCGCCTCCGTCTATCGCATGCACCCGCTGATGCCGGACGACTACACGCTGCGGTCGGTGGCCACCAACGCCGAGTTGGGACAGTACGAACTGCCGGAGATGGCAGGTCAGCGCGGCCGGCAGATCATCAAGCGGTTCAATCTCGCTGATCTCTTCTACTCACTCGGCATCACGAATCCTGGCGCCATTCGTCTGCACAACTTCCCGCGGCATCTCCAGAATCTCGTGAAGGACAACGGCGAGCGTTTCGATCTCGCCACGATCGACATCCTTCGCGATCGCGAACGGGGTGTGCCTCGCTACAACGCCTTCCGTCGCATGGTGCACAAGGCGCCATTCGAGACGTTCGAGGAGATGACGGACAACCCGGAGTGGGCGCAGGAGATTCGACACGTGTACAACAACGACATCGAGAAGGTCGATCTGATGGTCGGCTTGATGGCGGAGCCGCTGCCTGAAGGCATGGGCTTCAGCGACACGGCGTTTCGCATCTTCCTGGTGATGGCGTCCCGACGACTCAAGAGCGATCGCTTCCTGTCGAAAGACTATCGCCCCGAGGTGTACACGAGGGAAGGGATCGACTGGGTTGAAGAGAACTCGATGATCACCGTGCTGAAGCGGCACTTTCCGGAGCTTGCGCCTGCTCTCAAAGACAAGGAGAGCGCGTTTCATCCCTGGAATGTGACGCAGCCGTAGTCGACGCCGGGCTACTGGCCCACGAGGTGCTGGCGATCCTTTTCGTTCTCGTTGCACACGCCTTCGATGACGTCGGTGTCGGGCGTCAGCGTCTGCGTGAACGTGATCGAGAACGGTTTCGTATACGCGCCCGGATCCTCGAACGTCATCTGCACGTCGATGTGACCGAAGTCGCGGCGGGTGATGCGCTCGACGATCTGCATGGCATCCGTGCGAGGGTGACCGAACGCATCCAGCCACGTCCGATCGTTGAAACCGCGCGTATCGACGACCAGCGTGTCGCCTTCCCACTTGCCCACTGAGTAGCCAAGCCATGCAGGCTGCTCGAGAATGTGTTTGCGCCCGTCGAGATAGATCATGCGCTGCGGGTTGACGCCTTCGTAGAGGACGACCAGCAGGTTCGGTAGATGGATGAATCGTCGCGGCACGGGCAGCAGATCGCCCATCGGGATTCCGGCGGGCAGGCAATGCGAGGTGGGGTTGTCCTTGCCCAGACTCTTCGCGCGCGCGAGGAAGACCTGTAACGCTTCTGCTTTGAGCGGAACGTCTTCGTTCTTGTAGTCGGCGAAGACGTTCAGGAAGAACTTGGAAAAGCCGCGCGGATCGTCGCCGGGCACGGCGAGATCGGCGATGCCGGGAAACAGCTTCTCGATCTCCCCGGGCGGCGAGCCGTTGGTCGTCCACACGCCGGACAGATCCGGCTTCCCATTCGCTCGCGGAGTCGGAGCCGTGAGGTTCGGCTTCCCGTCCTTGGTCCGGGGAATGCCCGCGGCCGGATAGTTGAGCCACTGCGCGTGTGCGGTGGCCAGGGTAGCGGTACAGAGGACGGCTACTGCCGCGAGTCGAAGAGACATCAAATCCTCCAGGTGTGAGCAGCGTAGCGAGCAGGGGATGGCAAACGCAACGGCAAAGTCTCATCGCGGGCGTGGCTGCCGGCCTTGCCCCGGATGAGAGACACGGTGCATAGTCTCCCTGCGCGAACGACCCGAGCGTGGGCGCTGAGGAGATTGATCATGAGAAAGCCGTTGCTAGGTTTGGTGATGAGCGTCGTGATTGCGATCGCGGTGTATGCCGCGCATGCGCAGCAGGCCCCCGCCCAGAACGCGCCAGCGCAGAACCCGCCGCCAGGTCAGGCCCCGGGGCAGCAGCCGGGTCGCGGGCGTGCCGGTGGCGCAGATCCGTACGTGAACAACGCGGCGCCCGGGACGCTGACGTTCCCGCTCGCCGCGCCCGCAGGCAAGGACAGCAACGCCAAGAACGTGGCGCCGATGGGCGCCGTCAATACGGGTCCGTTCGACCCCGCAGCCTGGAAGTACGGCACGGCGTTCGACGCGCCTCCCGGTTCGAAGATCTGGAATCCCGCCAAGTTGAAGTTGATGCAGGGCGGCAAGGTCACGGGCGGCACGCTGTTCAGCGCGACGGATCCTGCCACCTACTGCGCGATGGCGAATGCGGGCTACGACTTCGTCTGGACCGAGATGCAGCACGACCAGCGCGACTGGGGGAACGCGTCTCGCATGTGGCGCACGTGCCCGACGGCGAAGGCTGTGCCCGGCGTGCGCGTGGCCTACACCGACGAACGAGAGATACAGCACGCGCTCGACGCGGGTGCGCTCGTCATCGTCGTGCCGACCGTTGATACCGTGGAAGAGGCGATCCAGGCGCGCAACTGGACCTACTTCCCGCCGCTCGGCCGCCGCAGCAACGGTGGCGGTCAGGCGTTCGATCCCGGCATGTGGGGCGGTGTGCCCGGCGGCTATCGTCAGACGATCAACGACAACATCGTCCTCATCCTGATGATCGAAACACTGGAGGGGCTGAAGAACGCCGACGAGATCGCGAAGGTGCCAGGCGTGTCCGCGCTGTTCGCTGCGAGCGGCGACCTCGGGAACTTCTCGGGATTCAGGCAGGGCACACCCGACTACGAGCGCGCCATCAACATCGTCCATGACGCCACGCTGAAGGCGGGCGTTCGGCTGTGCGGTCCGATTGCCTGGCGCGATCGTCCCGACTTCACCTGCTTCCAGGCCGGGAGTGAGACGGCGGCCATCGCCCGCGGCGTGGCTGCGGAGCTCGGTCCGCTGGCCAATACGCAGGGTCAGCCCGAGGTTGGTCCTTACGCAAAGCAGCCCTGAAATTGCGCCGCGTTCTCGCGTGAAGGTCGGCTCCTGCCGTGCCTTGCTTCCTGGCACTGCACACGACCGCGTGTGGAACTGACCGGCTCTGAAGCCGAAAAGCAGGTTATGGGAGGACGGAAGCGACCGAGCCCGCGTAGCGGGCAACGGCCTCGCGTGTTGCCCCTCCCATTGGACACAAGGGTTCGACTCCCTGCGGCTGCCTGGGTTCGGCGCCAGCAAACCATCGCACACGTCACTCGGTCCTGCAGGCTTCGGCCTCCGCTGAGTGCCGTGGGTATCCGGCCCGGGCGGCTCTTTTTCTCCGGACCTGCACATGCTGTATCTGCTGCTCGCCGTCCTCGTCGTCTCTGTCCTCTTGCTTGCGGTGCAGAGGCTGCTCGCATCGATCACCGTCTTCGAGTACGAGCGCGGCCTCTGCTTCGTGCGCGGCAGGCTTCGTAATGAGCTCGAGCCCGGACGCTACCGGTACCTGAGAGGCCGCACGTTCATTCGCAAGTTCGATCTCCGGTCGATCCAGGTGGCCGTCGCTGGCCAGGAGATTCTGAGCAAGGACGGCGTGGCCGTGAAGGTCAGCATGACTGCGACGTATCGCATCGCCCATCCTCGAACGGCAGTCATGACCGTTGCCGACTTCGCCGCGAGCCTCTACACCGAACTGCAGCAGGCACTCCGCACGGCGGTCTCGACGTCCGACATCGAAGTACTCCTCACGAACCGCGGCGAGATCGGTCCGCAGATTCTTGCGCAGTGTCAGCCTGCCGCGGAGCGCCTTGGCCTGGTGCTCGAGCAGGTGGCCGTCCGCGATCTGACGTTCCCGGGCGAACTGAAAAAGCTCTTCACGCAGGTCGTCAAGGCGCGACAGGAAGGGCTGGCTACTCTCGAACGCGCGCGCGGGGAGACGGCTGCGCTGCGCAATCTCGCGAATGCGGCCTCGATGGTTGAGCGCAACCCTCAGCTGCTGCAATTGCGCGCGCTGCAAGTGGCAGAGCAGCATCGAAGGCACCACGCTTGTCTTTGGCGTGCCTGGCGGGATGCCGATTCCGCCACGAGACGCGTCCGGTCCCCAGTCGTAGAGCAGCCCAGACTCCGGCCCGCCGTTCGTTTCGAAGACCCTCGTCGTTTTCTGATCTAGACGGGGTCAGACCCCTTCACACGGCTTCACATGTGAAGGGGTCTGACCCCGCACAGAGGGGCGAAAACGATGCAGCGCAACTTGCCGCACACGTTGCCGGACGATCTGCTGCACACCTGGAATGCGGGACTCGCGTCGAGCAAGGCGACGGTCTCGCGTGTCAGCTCCGAACTTCTGCGCCAGAGCACAGCAGCCCGCCAGCGATTCGACGCGCTGCCGAGCCCAACCCGAACGGCGCTTTTAAGCTGCGTCTTCGGCGGCGCAGGTCAGATCAGCATCGGCCAGAAGAAGAAGGGCGCCGTCATCATCTGCGCCGCGTTGGTTGGGCTCGTGTTCATCCTGCCGGGCATCTTCGTCATCGTCATCGGCATCTACGACGCGTACGTGATCGGTGGACGGTTCCAGACACATGGAAAGGTCGGTGAATGGGAGTGGTTCTGGAATCCGGCGGTCGGAGCATCCTGGAAGGCTCTGCGAGTCGAACCGCTTGGACTCAGTGAGGAGTTCCTCGGCGTGGAGACGCTGCGCATCGACAATCGTCAAGGGCAACGAGCTGTCAATCGCAGTCTGAAGATCCGGAAGGAATGGCGTCAGTCGTACGTCATCGAGCACGAGAAAGCGCAGACCACGACCAAGCAGTTCGAGCCGACAGTGACGCGATCGTCGATGGTGAAGCGCAGCGTGGAGAACACGTACCGCGAGAGTACCTGTACTCGGAGAGCCGGATGCAGATGCTCGAGGAAAGCGTCAGCGTCGAAGTGCCGGCGCATGCGAGCGCGCTCGTCGAGCTGCGCTGGAAGCACATCCTCGACAACTGGACCCTCGTGGTCGGGAATGACCTCGGTGAAGAGGTCAGGGTCCCGGTCCACGTGGTCACGAAGCTGTCCTTCGATCAGCGCATCATCGACGCTGACATCAGCGCCACAGCTATCGTGTAGCGACGGCCTCTGTCGATGGCGCCGTCGGGAACGTTCCAGTAATCGGCACGCCCATCGGCCCGACTGGAATGTAGACGACAGTGTGATTGGGCGAATTCACCATCGCCTTCTGCGCCTCGATGGCCTCGTGCTGGATGTACATGCCGCTCAACTGGCCACGGATGATCTGCATCGCGTTGGCAATGCCCTGCGCCTGCACTTCGCGCTTGGTGCGCTCCTTCCGTTCGATCTCGATCTCGGTATCCTTTCGCTGCAGTTCCTGTGTGGCCGCCAGCTTGCGAGAGACGGCATCAGCGACTTCCGCGGGGTATTGAACGTTGCCGACGACGACGCTCGTGATCGTGAACGGGCTGTCGCTGGCGTAGGCGCGGATTCGAGCGAGCACGTTGTCGCCGATAGCGATCAGGGCATCCTTCACCTCGAGACCATTGCGCTGTTGCACCTCGTCGCGCGCAAAGGTCCGCAGCGGTTCCCGAATGAAGTTGCCGTACGCCACCTTGACGATGGTGTCGGGTTCTTTTTCGTGGCCGCCATCCGACACCGTCGTGCTGTAGCGCTCCATGAACAACGGCACGCGCGATTCATCGACACGCCAGACCGTGTGCACCCTGAACGCGATCTGCAGGTTGTCTTTGCTGAGGACGGCGTCTTCGCCCGTGAAGTCCTCGGTGTAGGTGTAGGGCGTGACACTGACGTTGGTCACGTCCAGCAGCCATTTGCGCCCCGCCGACGTTGGGCCGCGCTGGGTGCCGTAAGAGATCGACTTGCCGAATACCGCGCCGCGTGTGAGATACCCGACGTAGCCCGCCGGGGTGTACGGATTGCGTGAGCCAAGCTTCCAGATCATTCCGGCGCAGACGACCAGCACCATGCCGGCGATGACCAGGGAATTGCGCAGGCGTGAAGACAGACCGGTGCCGTATTCCAGTGGGGACGGGAACGACATGACGAGCCTCCAATCACGCCGACGGGGTTAGCTGACGGGCTCGAAGTTGGAAGTCTTCTACGGCCTGGTGTCGCGCACAGCGCGCCGCCCGGCCGATTCGCCCCCGATAACCTGGGTCCCCCGCGCCGCCATTTGCTGGCGTCTTAGGCGTATATCCACGCTACTCCTGTGCGCGGGCGCCGTCAAATCGCGCCTTTTCAATCGCTGACCGCGAACAACAGCGCGAGGACGCCGAAGAAGGCCCCAACGCCGGTGGCAACGCCAATCGCAACGGCCTTGCCCGCGCCAATGCCTGGTTTGGTTCGTTCGATCTGGATGACGTCTTCGTACCGGACCGCCTGGATCGGAACCGGGATGCGAGTCTTTGGTTGCACCATCATCGCGTTGTCGCGGACGCCGACGAGCGTGGCTCGAAAACGACGGCCATTGTTCAGCCGCACGTTGAGCTCGGTGCCGACGTCGATCTGTTCGGCAAAGCTTCTCCAAATCTCTGACGACGTCTGTGCGGCAACGCTGTGAGCGGCGAGGAACACGATCAGTGCTGTCGTCGTTGCGAGATGAATCACCTTACGCATCGGTGTGTCCTTTCTCAGAAGTCAAAGCCGACCCCGCTGTGCCACCCGAGCGCAGCGAGGCCATCGGTAGACCATGACGTCCGCACATCAGTGCGGATGAACGCCCGCTCGGACACATAGGCCTTGAACCCCGTCGCGACATATGGGCGTGCGGCGTGTTGCACCAGGGTTTCCGGCACGGTCACGATCGGCGGCGCGACCGCTCTCGGCGGAACGGGTGGCAACGTCGTCTCGACGTGCTCCCGCTCACGCACGATCTCCATCCCTCCGCTCACGAAGGGATGGAACCAGGCGTTCTCGAAGAACTGGGCGACGAGCCCTACGGATACGGTCGAGACGCGGAACGTGTGATCGCGCTGCAGCGGAAAGAGCGTGTTGGTCCCTGGCAGCGCGATCGGTTCGATTGAGTAGATCTCGTCTTCGCCGGACGTGGAGATGTCGAGTTCCGTCTTGAGATGCGGCGTCCAGTAGTACCCGACGATGCCGCCGCCGGAGGCCACGTTGATCCAGCGATCCCATGCGAACGATGGGCCCGTGCGACGTTCACCCAGCCATGTGATGTGTGCTGCGACGTCCCACCGCGATGGGGCCGCAGGAAGTAGTGTGATTGCTGACGTCGGCTCCTGGGCGGCTGCGATCGATGCCGTCAGGCATGCTGCGAGCGTAATGGCGACGACTCGAGTCATCGATCCCTCCTGCCCCGGAAGGTGCAGGGGCCGGGGAAATCAGCTCAGGGTGCGAACGTCAAGCACGAGGCGTGAAGTCGCTCGACTGAGAATGCCCGCGGGAGAAACGTCCATGAGAACGCTCGTCGCCGTTGCCTGTGTCACCGTGACTGCCGTGCTTGTTCCCGTTCGGGACTCGGCGGCCCAGGATCTCATCGTCTCCAACGCACGCATTCTCGACGGCAGGGGCGGCGTCATCGAGCGTGGCTCTGTCGTCGTCCAGGACGGCAAGATCGTGTCGGTCTCCTCAGGCGCGCCGGCGAGAGTGTCCGGCGCGCAGACGCTCGATGCCCAGGGCCGCACGCTCATGCCGGGCTTCATCGATGCGCATCGACACATCGGGCAGGGCGATCCGGCTGAGTGGCTGGCGAAGCGCGCGGCGCCGCAGATGCAGGAGTTTCTGGATGCCGGTTTCACTACCGTGCTGTGCGCGATCTGTCCCGATCAGGCGATCGAGTTGCGGCAGCGAATCGAGTCTGGTGCGGTGAAGGGGCCGCGCCTCTATCTTGGCAGCATCATTCCGCTCGCGCGAGCGGGCGCTCCAGCGCCCGCCGGTGCCGGGCGTGGAGGCGGCCGCGGCGGCGATCCCGCCCGCTTCGACAACTCGCGACCTCCCCTCCGTCCGACAGTTGCGTCAGAGGGCATTCCCGCGGCCGAGACGATCAAGGCCGTCGAGGCAGTGGCGAGCAAGAAGTACGACTACATCAAGACAGTCATGACCACGACACCCGGAGGACCGGAGACGGACACGCTGAAGCTGATCGTGTCCGAAGGCAAGAAGCACAACCTGCCGACGATCACACACGCGGTCTCGGTGATCGACACGCTCGCCGCCATTGACGCACGCCCGGACGTGCTCGTGCACACGCCTCATATCGGGAGACTCGAGGAGGATGCGGCCGCCGTGAAGCGGATCGCAGGCGCCGGAATCCCGATGACGTCAACGCTGGCGGTCTTCGTCCCTCATTTCAGTGGAGACAACGCGCCGCTGTTCCGTGACGCGATGCCGTTCCCGTGGGAGACGATCGCGAGCGCAGGGCAGGGTCCCGTCAACGCGCGCGTGTTGTGGGAGGCCGGCATCTCGTACGGCTACGGCACCGATACGAGCTGGCCGCCGAAGGAGTCGCTCGCGGACGAACTGCGCGCGCTGCGCCTCGTATTCTCGCCGCGCGACATCGGCAAGATCCTCGGGCAGGGTGCGGCGCGATCGACGCTCAAACAGGATCAGATCGGGACGCTGGAGTCGGGCAAGCTCGCGGACATGGTGTTGATCGATGGCAATCCGCTCATCGACATCAACGATCTGACGAAGGTCGTGGTGACGATTAAAGGCGGGCGGATTGTTTCGGATACACGAAAGTAGAGACAACGCCCAACCTCCAACTCCCAACTCCCAATTACCTGGTGGCTTGGGAGTTGGGCGTTGGGAGTTGGGAATTGACAGGCGTCAGACGAGTCCTACTTTATACAGCGCCAGCAACTTGCCCCACGCTTTGTCGGCATCGTCCATTTTGTAGATCGGCTGACCGTTCGCCTGCGCAGGCATGTCCGGCACGCACCATCCGTGCTGCGCCATCGAGTAGACCTCGACTTCCACTGGCACCTTGGCCGCGTCGAAGGCTTCCTTCAGCTTCGTCTTGGCATCGGGCTGCTGCATGTCGTCGTTGGTGGCGATGCCGAAGTACATCCGCGCCGTGACCTTCGGTGCGAGCAGATGCGGGCTGTTCGGATTCTGCGTGACGAGGCCGCCACCGTGGAATGAGGCGCCCGCGCCCACGCGATTCGGGCACTGCGGCCGCCGTCCTCACCACGAGCCCGCCGCCCATGCAGTAGCCCTGCGTGCCGATCTTCTTGTTGCGATCGACCTGCTTCTGCATGTCGAGCCACGCGATGAGTGCTGGCGCGTCTTTCTCGACGGTGCCGTCTGCCTGAATTGAGCTCATCAGCGGCTTGAGCTTCGGCAGTTCGTTCGCGAAGTTCACCTTGGACGCATCCTCCCAGATCGGCGACTTCGCGACTCGATAGAACGGATTCGGAACCAACACTGAGTAGCCCGCGCCAGCGAGCCGCCTCGCCATGTTCCGCATCGAAGGCCGCAGCCCGAATGCATCGGGCCAGATGATGACAGCAGGATGCGCGCCGGTTGCCGGCGTGATGAAGGCGGCATCGCACGTGCCGTCAGGCGTTTTGATCTCGACGTTCGCTTCCGTTACCTGCTGCTGACCGGCGAGATCGGCGCCCGTCGCAGCGACGATGCCTGCCGCCACTGTCGTGACGAAGTCTCGTCGTGTGAGCTCATCGTTTTCCATGGTCCTGTTCCTCCCCGCGGGGAGGAATATTATCCTGAGCTGTGATGTCGCGCTTCCTGCACGTGGCCAATGGCAGCAGTACAACGCGAACGATTGCCGACGCCGGCATTCCGGGATTGCTGTCGATCTGGGCCGATCCGCTTCACGACGGCCCGGTCCCCGGCGATCTGACCGACGATGCGCTCCTGGAAGTGCGCGCGCGCTTCCTCGGCGCTCCGGCCGAGGACCCGGGCATCGATCCGGTGGAAGGCCTCAAGGCGTGGCGACAGATCATCGAGCGCAATGATGCCTACGATGAGCTTGTCCTCTGGTTCGAACACGATCTTTTCGATCAGTTGAACCTGATTCAACTTCTGAGCTGGTTGCATCGCCGGCTTCCCTCGTCGAAAGTTGTGAGCCTGGTGTGCATCGGGTCGTATCCAGGTCGTCCAGATTTCAAGGGGCTCGGGGAACTGACGACAGCGGAGCTGTCGCCTCTGCTCGACACGCGGCAGCCTGTCACCGAACCGCAGTACGTGTTGGCGCAGCGGGCGTGGAACGCATTTCGTCAGCCAACGCCCGACGCGCTGGACGATTTCAGGCGAACCGACACGTCGGCACTGCCGTACCTCGCGCCCGCGCTCCTGCGTTTTCTCCAGGAATATCCGTGGACCATCGACGGACTCTCCCGCACCGAGCGGCGGCTTCTGCATCTCACTGAACCATGTAGCATTACGCTCGCCACGGCTTTTCCCCGGATGCACGAAGACGAGAGCGCCTACTACGTGACCGATACGTCGCTCGTCGAGCTCGTCGAGACGTTGTCACGAACGTCGCCTCCACTGCTCGTGCACAGTTCTGATGGAGCATCCAGCCATCGATGGCTTGCCGGCTCGGTGAGCATCACCGCCGCTGGTCGCGCGGTGCTCAGAGGCGACCAGGATCGAGTGTCGCTATGTGGTGTCGCGGATCGCTGGCTCGGGGGAGTGCAGCTCCGGAACGACGCACCTCTCTGGCGCTGGGATGACGCGCGCCAGCGGATGTCGATCGGAAGCTTATGACACGTTGGTACGTGTCGCCGCTTGTTGCCATCGCGCTCCTTGCGGGAGCGGTTGCGTCGTTGCGCGCCGATCCCTTGCCGTGTCTACGCGAGGTCTCCGGCGTGACGTGGCTTCGTTGGGAGCACGAACAGCCCAGGCTGGATCTGTGGTGCGAGACTGTCGGCCCCCCGGTCTTCACGTCAGGTCCCGAGAGAGCGACAGAGATTTCGCGTCTTCTCGTTCTCAGTTGGAACGTGCACGTCGGAGGAGCGGACGTCGAGGAGTTGATGGCGAAGGCTCTCGGTCCGCTTTCAAGTAGCGAGACAGGGCTCGTCGTCTTGATGCAGGAGGCCTTTCGGGCGGGCGTCGATGTCCCCGAGCTTCTGCCTCGCGACCTTCGTGTGCCCTCGCCCGTTCGCCCGCGTCGCCCCGCGCTGGACATCGTCGGCTTGGCGGAACGACTCGGGATGTCGGTTGCCTATGTGCCGTCGATGCGCAATGGCTCGGCGACGGCGCTCGAGTCGCGAGAGGATCGCGGCAACGCCATCCTCTCGACGGAGCCGCTCAGCGACGTCCGCGCGATCGAGTTGCCGTTCGGGAAGCAGCGCCGTGTGGCAGTGGCCGCGACGATCACCCCGCGCGGCTCGACGATGGGCGCGATGCGTGTGATTACGACGCACTTCGATACGAACGGCGATCGGGTTGGCCAGGCGAAAGCGCTGGCCCAGCGAATGGAGTCGCTCGGCGATCTGCCGCTCCTGCTCGGTGGTGATTTGAACTCGCGTCGCGGCTTTGGAGATCGATCGGTCACGGCGATCAGTCGCCGGATCGCGCTCGAGTCGTGTGGCACTGGGAGGACGGTTCGCTGGCCCTGGAGGCTCGACGTGCCGCTGTTCTTCCTGATCGGCCGTGTGGACTTCATGTTCAGCACGCTGGAGGCGGGCGTGGCGCGAACGTGTCAGACGCTATCCCACACTTACGAATCGGATCATCGGCCGATCCTGCTGGATATCTCCGGACGTCAGTGAGCTTCGCGCGTTCTCATGTCGGCGCTGGCCGCCACGACCGGTGCGGGCCGCAGCGGCCGCACGATCAGCGTGAGCACGAATCCGATCGCCAACAGCCCCGCCAGTACCTGCAGCGGCGTGTCGTAGATGTGAATCCGGTCCGCGCCTTCCGGCAGCGCCGCCTTGGCGCGGTTCGAGAGCTCGGTGATGATCACCGGCCCAGCCACCGCAGCTGCGCTCCACGCAGTGAGCAGCGCGCCGTGAATCGCGCCCACGTTCTCTGGTCCGAAGATGTCCGCGAGAAACGCCGGAATCGTGGCGAACCCGCCGCCGTACATCGTGAACACGATGAAGAGCGCGATCTGGAAGAGCACCCAGTTGGCTGACGAGGCGAGGTTCGGAATCAGGAGAAACAGAAAGAACTGCGTCACGAAGAACACGAGATAGGTGTTTCGTCGTCCGATGTAGTCGGAGCCGGACGCCCACAGGAACCGGCCGCCTGCGTTGAAGAGGCTGATGATCGAGACGACGAGCGCGGCCTGCACGGCCGTGCGATGAAACATGTCCTGCATCATCGGCGACGCCTGGGCGAGGATGCCGATGCCGGCGGTGACGTTGATGAACAGGATGCCCCAGAGCAGATAGAACTGACGCGTCTGGATGGCGTGATTGCGCGTGACGCTGACGTCGGTGATCATCGTGCGCTTCTTCGTCGGTCCCGTCCAGCCTTCGGGGCGCCAGCCTTCAGGCGGACGACGGAGCAGGCGGGCGCCGGCGAGCATGATCACCAGATACGTGGCGCCGAGCGCCATCACCGTTCTCGCGACGCCGATCCGATCCATGAAGTAGACATTGAGATAGCCGGCGAGAAACGCGCCGCCGCCAAATCCCATGATCGCCATGCCGGTGGCCATGCCACGTCGATCGGGAAACCACTGCACGAGCGTGCTGACGGGCGAGATGTAGCCGAGGCCGCAGCCGATGCCGCCGATGATGCCCATGCCGAGGAAGACGAGGATCGGTTGCGACAGCAGGAGACCGAGACCGCCGACGAGGAGGCCGGTGCCGAAGAATAGCGCCGCGGCTGTCGCTGCGACGCGCGGGCCCCGTCGTCCGACCCATGGGCCGCCGAACGCTGCGCTCAGGCCGAGCAGCACGAGCGCAGTGGTGAACGTCGTGTAGGGCGGGCTGAACCACCACGGCGCGTCAGGAAAGAGCTGTTGGATCGGGCGGTTGAACGTGCTCCACGCGTAGACCGAGCCGATGCAGATGTGGACGAGGACGGCTCCAACCGGGATGCGCCAGCGATGCTCCGACATAGCGCGTTATCCTGCCGTGGATCGCGCCGCGCGCGCAACCCGGGACGTGTTACGCGGTTGCCGCCGGTGGCGCCTGGCTCTGCGGGGGCTCGATGCCGAATCGCTGTCGTTTGAGATAGAGCCCTTTTCGCGACAGACCGAGCATCGCAGCTGTTTCCTCGATCCGTCCACCGCACTTCTTGAGCGCGTACTGCATCATCGTCTGCTCGAGATGGCGGATGGCAGCCGCCATTGGTTGATCGAGGCGGACGACGACTTCAGTCGGATCGAGCATCCGTTCTGACGCCGGGATCGTGCGACGTGACGCGGCGATTTCCGGCGACAGATGTTCCGGCATCATCACCGCGCCAGACTCCGCGAGCGCGGCGAGTCGGCGCATCTCATTCGCGAGCTGGCGGACGTTGCCCGGCCAGCGATAGAGCACCAGATACTCAAGCGTCTCTTCGGCGAGTCGAAGATCGCCCTTCGAGTACTCCTGCGCGAACTTCTGCAGGTAGTGATTGGCGAGCGTCGGAATTTCCACGCGCCGTTCGCGCAGTGGCGGCAGGTGCAGGGGGACGATGCTGAGACGGTAGAAGAGATCCTCGCGGAAGCGTCCCTGGCTGACCAGGGCGCCGAGGTCGGCGTTGGTGGCCACGATCAGGCGCACGTCGACTTTGCTCGGCTGGGCCTCACCGACTGGATGAATCTCGTTCGATTCGAGGAATCGCAGCAGTTTTGGTTGGACCTCGAGGCTGGTGTCGCCGATCTCGTCGAGGAACAGCGTGCCTCCGGCGGCCGCGCGCACGACACCCTGAAAGTTGTCAACCGCGCCGGTAAAGGCGCCGCGGCGATGACCGAACAGCTGCGAGTCGAGCATATCTTTCGGCGTCGACGTGCAGTTGAACGGCAGGAAGATCGATTGCGCGCGGGTGGAGCAGGCGTGGATCGTCCGGGCGAGGACTTCCTTGCCCGTGCCCGTCTCGCCGGTGATGAGGACCGGGACGTTGGTCGACGCGATCCGGCGCGCCACGTTGAGGATGCTCTGCATCTCCTCGGCGAGGAAGATGGCTCCGCCCTGACTCTCGATGGGATCGGCCGGCCACAGCGCTGCGCGATTCCGCTCCTCCTGGCGCGCGTGTTCGAGTGCAACCGCGGCACGACCGAGGCGAAGGATGTTGCCCAGCAGGATGGCCTTGCCGGGATCTTCGGGAATGCCGCACACAAGCGTGAGTTTCCGTCCTCGGTGCTCACCCAAAAAGAGTGTTCGCGACTCCACTTGACCGGTAAGCTTCGCGCTTGAATGTGACTCAACAAGTTCCGTCGACAGGTCAAGGCATTGAATTGCTGCCATTAACTCTTGTCCGAGCAATTTCGCGTTGTACGCGAGGTCGAACGCCGACGCCACGCAGTCAATCAGAACTCCGGGAAGTTCTGGTGGATTGGCGCTAATCCTTGACGCTGTTGATTCGGACGGCTCTGGGCGAGCAGTCACGCCTACGGCTCGTTCGGTGGCGCGCGCATCAACAGGTCCGTACTTGTTCTTCTGCTCGGCCCAAATACGCGAACTGCGCTCTCGTTGAGCTGAAGCAGACTGCAGATATCCCGTCTGCGCCAAGATCGTTCCACAAGTATGAAAGTACTCAGCTTGATGCTCGTGCAGCGCTGCCCCGCCAAGAAGGCCGGCGTCAAGGATGTCTCGTGCGCTTTCCGCTTTGTCGCCTGAACACGCCGAGGCAAGCGCACGGGACATGGTCAGTGCCACTGCAGACGCGGAATCATTTACCTTCGCAAACTCGGCCAGTTCCGCCCGAGCGGTCTCCGCAGCCTCTTTCCACTCCGCACGACGAATCAGTAGCTTTACACGTAATGTTGCGGCCCCACGAACTGTGTAAGCTAGCTGAAGACGGTCTCGTCGAACTGACTCGATCCGTTTTAGGGCGTGATCACATTCAGCGAGCCGACCGAGAGCTAGATACATCCGGGCTTGACCCTCGAGAGCCGCCAGTTCGACGTAGATGCTGCCAGGGGATTGGAGAATTCTCTCGAGGAGTGTCGACGCCTTGTCGAAGTTGCCGCTAATTAGGGCAAAGTGTGCGTCGTTTGTGTCCATTACAGCGTCTGAGGTTGTGTGGCCAGTCGTTACAGCTAGTCGTCTTCCCTCAGCCGCGTGTCGCTGAAATCGCTGCGCGTCACACTCAATAAGAGCGATACAGGACGAGTTAATTGCCACCAGTTGCTCGATCCACGCATTTGGTCGAAGCTGCAAAAGACTTCGGGCGACACGTAGGTGGCGCTCGGCCTCAGAAGTCCTCCCTCGCTGCGCTTCCATCGCCGCGACGGAGTCGTGCAGGTAAGCAGCGAGATGTGGGTCACCCGCATTTGACACACTCTTCCGAACTTCTGCCAAGAGCGCCGTCAGACTGGGCTCGAGTAGGCCGTCCGCCAGCACTCGAAAAAGGTGTGCTTGAGCCCAGGCGAATAGTCGATAGTCTCCACTCTCTCTTGCCAGACGCGCTCCTAGCTGAAACTCGGCGCACGCGTCGTCTATGCGCCCTTCCCGCTTCCTCAAGAGCCCGAGGGCTATATGCGATTCAGCCTGCGCCGAAGGTGGAGAGTCTACATTGCCAATAGAGTTGGCGAGTTGGGACGCGAGAGTAAGGCGCCCCGTATAGACCAGTGCGTGTGCTAGAAGGCTGCGTCCATGGGGGTGGATCTGACGAATATAGTTTGAGGCGGGGCCAAGTGCGCGCGTGATGCTTGCAAATTGGCCGGTCTCGAACAGTTCCCGCGCTTTCTCGAGGTCGAACTCCATGGGTTCTCCCGCGATATGTGCCCCGGAATAATCGGCTTTAGATCAAAACTTCCGACTCTTGTCTTGCCTTTAGCCTGAGTGCGATGCTCGCAGTCGCCTCTTCAAGCGCAGCCACGTGACTCTCCGAAAAGCCTTCTTCGCAGTCGCAATATACAGTCAAAACTGCTGACGTCTGCCCCCCGAGCTGTATCGGGCAGCTAATAGCGCGACGCAGAGGAGGATCGAACAACTCGGCTAGGGGACCCAGGTCAAGAACGGCGTCTGAATTGACAGCCATCTCACGATTTGCGCCTGCCCATCCGGTGATTCGATCTCCGTTGGCAATGACTAGTTCCGTCAGCAACTCCGATGGATCTCCCAGCGCTCTAGTGCATCGAAATGCGTCTCGATCCCGTTGATACTCGTAGATGGCGCACACTCGCGACGGAGTGAGTTGCCGTATGTGCGTAAGCGCTCTTCTCATTGCAATGTCAATTGAAGGAGCGGCTGTAACTGATTTGCGCATCTCGGCCAGAGCAGCCCTCGTTGCTTCGGTCGTACGGATCGTTTTGTCGATCGGTGTTTGCAATGACAGTCTGTCGTCACCAAATACCATAATGCTCTTTGCGAGCTGTCCGGCCCGCACTGCTATGGGAGCAATTTCATCGAACACTTCGATGAACGTGCTGACGACTAACGGATCGTACATGGATCCGCTGCGCTCACTCAGGATTCGAAACGCCTCGTCGTTCTGCAGGCGCGGTCGATACGGTCGGTCGGACGTCAAGGCGTCGAAGCAATCGACGACCGAAAGAATCCTGGCCCCGAGGGGTATGTCAGTTGTAGCGATGCCAGAAGGATAGCCGGACCCGTTCCAGTTTTCGTGATGATGGCGGACGATAGGAACAACGGGATACGGGAATCGAATCGACGACAATAAGTCCGCGCCGATGTCGGCATGTCGCTTCATCTTGTCAAACTCTGCCTCAGTAAGTTTTCCAGGCTTGTTGAGGATGTGTTCCGGTATTGCGAGCTTGCCCATGTCATGAAGAAGGGCGGCTGTCTCGATGGCCTTGAGTTGACGTTCTTCGCTCACTCCAAGACGCTTCGCGAGTTCAACCGCGTAGACCTGCACTCGTCGGATGTGGCCGTGAGTGATCTGATCCTTCGCGTCCACTGCCATCGCGAGCGCTTCGATCGTCGATAGATACAAGTCGTTTACTTGCGAAATGTGTCGTTGGGCATCAGCGAGTCGCGCTAGCGATGTTCGATAGGTTAGATACGTGATGACGAGCAGAGGCAGGATGATGCCGACCGTGTTGAGATCGATCGAGCTGGAATGCGAAACCAGCAGCGCCGCTACGGAAACGCCTCCGAAGTAGTTGAGGCTAAGCCAGGGAAAGTTCTCCCACCACAACCAAACGACCCTGATGTTCTTTTCAAAACTCAACGCGAAAGCTACGAGCCAGCTATTAATCAGGAAATAGAGAGCTGCGAGTGTGAACAGGGGTACGACAAGCTGGGATAGAGGAAGATTCTGGCCTGGTGCCGTGCCAGCCAGCCAGTAATACGCGTTCGAGGCTACCCAGATGGCCAGTGCGACACTGGCTAGGTTGAAGAGCGACCTTAGGATCGAGCGGTGCTCTGGTCGCATCCAGAAGGTGGCGACTATCGAGTCGATCGCCACGATGACGGTCGCTACCGACGGACCGAATGCCAGAACCGACGTAAACACGAAGGCGTCGGATACGGAGATCCTGGCGAGGAGACCTGGAATCTTTACTGTGAAGGATCCGGTCAGCAGCGTCAGGGCGGCGAGGACCATCCATTCGCCCCAAACGTCTCTGGAGTAGAGGTCGCGGGCTGAAAGAGCAGCCAATCCTGTCCCGGCGAAAATGACCACGCCAAGATAGAGACGACCGTGCCACGAAGGAGGTGCACCCTTTTTCATCGCCAGCCAGATGAAGCTGCCTAGCGCTATATCGGTCTACTCCCCCCAGATGATTAATCTGCGCATGTTTTCCTCCTGCAAATCTGACTGAATTTGGATGGCTGAGGTTGCGAGATGAATCAGTCGCCCGCTAGAACGCCGCTTCCCCACAGTATGTTGTTGCCCCACAGGATGTTGTCCGCGTTACCCCAGAGGATGTTGTTCGCGTTACCCCAGAGGATGTTGTTCGCGTTACCCCAGAGGATGTTGTTCGCGTTACCCCAGAGGATGTTGTTCGCGTTGCCCCAGAGGATGTTCTCCGCATTACCCCAGAGGATGTTGGCCGCGTTGCCCCAGAGGATGTTGTCCGCGTTACCCCAGAGGATGTTGTCCGCGTTACCCCAGAGGATGTTGTCCGCGTTACCCCAGAGGATGTTGTCCGCGTTACCCCAGAGGATGTTGTCCGCGTTACCCCAGAGGATGTTGGCCGCGTTGCCCCAGAGGATGTTGGCCGCGTTGCCCCAGAGGATGTTGGCCGCGTTACCCCAGAGGATGTTCTCCGCATTACCCCAGAGGATGTTGTTGCCACTCGCGTCCATGAGGGCCGGGCGCGCCGCCGAAAGTAACCGACTCGGGACCTGGGCTTCGCCAGCAATCGGGGGTGCCAGCTCGGGTTGGGGCATAGACAAAGCCCCCAAAACGTTCAGGCGCCCTGTACCGCTTACCAGCATTCCCTCCCCTGATGCCTCCGCGGAGTACTGCAGGAGACCGCGTACCGCTAGGGGTGACAGATGGGCCTGACGATCAAGAACAAGCTCACCGCACCTGACACGACAGCCACCGCCATGCTCGTCCCGGACAGCTGCAGCCGCTTCCCCCCGGGCAACGACACGACGAGCTCGGGATGCTCCCGCACCAGCGTCGATCCGGGCGCGGCCAGGCCAAGAATCTTGTTCCCCGGCGCCAGCAGATCAGGCTTCACCAGGAGGTCGTACATCGTCGGGCCCTTACAGCTGTAGCTCGCCACCTCGTCGTCGCTCCGGAACGCCGTGCCCTTCGTGTTCAGCGCACCGACAGTGATCGCAAACGGAGAGTTGCCCGGCGCGTTGATGCAGCCATAGACGGACCGCCCGTCCTCGGCCTTGAAGTTCCCTGCCGATGCGACGACCGTGATGCCGGCGTGGTAGGCGCGCCCGACCGCCTGGCTCAGGGGGTCCTCTCGCCAGCTTTGCGTCACCGGCCCGCCGAGCGACATGTTGATGACCCTGATGTTGAAGCGCATGCGATTGGCGATCGCCCAGTCGATGGCCTCGATCACATCGCCGGCAAAGCCTCGGCCCTTCGCGTCCAGGACCTTCAGGCTGATGATGTTCGCGCCCGGCGCCACGCCCTCGATTTCGTCGAAGCGGTTGCGGCCGGCAGCCGCGATGATCCCCGCCACGTGCGTGCCGTGGCCGTTCTGGTCAAGTTCGGTACCACGATCGTCCGTGAAGTTGAGCGTTGCGATAAGGCGACCAAGGAACTCCGGCATTTTCGCCACACCGGTGTCGAGGACGGCGACTCCGATGCCTTTGCCAGTGAGTGGCCCGATGCCGTCGGCCCAGCCGCCTTCGTGGACGAGGTCCGCGCCGATCGACTGATTGGTCACGGCCATGTCGGCCATGACCTCGTAATTGCTCGAAAGCTGGTCGACCGCGGGATCATCGGCAAGTGCCGCCAACGCTCCCGCGGGGACCTCGACTACCGCTCCCGTGGCCAGACACTTCTTGATGCTGCAACCCGTGACGCACCGCCAGGTCCTGCACCTGCGCACACGTTCCGGTGACGATGACGCTCGCCTCCCGAACGTCGCCTACGCGCAGGCGCTCCGCGAGATCGCTGGAAAGCGTGCATGCCGCCCTTGGGCCGACGCCGCATCGGCCGATAATAGGAAAGCCACGGCACACAGTGCTGAGGTGAATCGAAGGTTCCGGGTATTGAAGCTCGCCATAGCGTGGCTTCTTCTTGTTCGGAAGTTAAAGTCGAATTGCCGGGCTGAGTCCGAGAGACGCGCCCGACGCAGAGGTCGAAAACGCCTGCGGCCTGAACCCCAGTTCGAAGAGGGACTGCACGAGAACCCGCTGCGAAACGCCAAGCGTGCGGATAGTCCGTAGCCGGCCGTCGCGGATGCGGTTGTAGATAGTGCGACGTGAGACGCCAAGAAGCGCTGCTGCCTGATCGATGGTGACGCTGCGACCGAGTCTGGGCTCGAAGCTCGTCGAGTCTGTGGCCAGGGGGGATTCAAACATTTGGGAACTCCTACGGGAATTCCCCTATCGCAGGCGGGGTGCCAACCTAAACAAGTGATCGGGTGAATCCTTTAAGCTACTGATATGCACGGGTTTCTACGGGGAGAGCTCAGCGCAGCTGTTACAAAAGATTCGCGCACCTGGGCAGGTCGTTGGCTGACACCTTCCTTCAGCAGTGAAAAGAGGCCCGATATGTCGAGGGTTGCACGGAATATTTCGAGCGGCCAACAAATTGGCCGGAGTGGCCAAGATTGACGCCCTCTCGTTCTCGGCTGCCGGGCATTCTTGTGATGGGCGTGGTCTTCGTAGGCGCGCTCGTCTGGTGGCGAGGCTGCGATCCCGCGCCATCGTCGCTGGCTGGCAAACCTTCGCCGCCGGCGAACGAGCCGCGCGAGCGTGGCGGGCAGGTGATCGCGTCGTTGAGGGCGGAGCCACGAACCTTCAATCGTCTCGCCTCGAGCGACCAGACCACCGAAACCCTTGCGATGTTGATGCAGGGTCGGCTCGTTCGCGTCAACAGGTCAACGTTCGAGCTGGAGCCGTGGCTCGCCGAGCGATGGGAATCGAATGCACGACGGGCGCACTCATACGCTGCACCTGCGCCAGGGCGTCGCCTGGTCCGACGGAGCGCCATTTACGTCCGAAGACGTCCTCTTTTCTCTGCGCGCCGCCTACGACCCGAACGTCAAGAGCGCCGTGGCCAGCAGCCTCATGATCGGCGGGCAGCCAATCGCTGCGACGGCGCCGGACGCTTCAACCGTCGTCCTGACATACCCGTCTCCTTCCGGCCCGGGTCTTCGCCTGCTCGACATGCTGCCGATCCTTCCGAAGCACAAGCTGGAATCGGCTCTGTCTTCTGGCAGGTTTGCGCAGGCGTGGGGGTCGTCGACCGCGCCCGGACGAGATCGTGGGCACGGGCCCGTTCCTCCTTCGCGAGTATCAGCCCGGTCAGCGTCTCGTCTTCGATCGGAATCCCCGGTATTGGCGGAAGGCGGCGAACGGTGAGGCGCTTCCCTATATAGATCGCCTGGTTCTGGAGCTCGTGCCCGATCAGAATGCGGAGCTCCTGAGACTGCAATCGGGTGCTACCGACCTTACCCACAGCGAGCTTCGCTCGGATGACTACATCCCTGTGCGTCGCGCCGAGGAAGAAGGCAAGCTGACGATGGTCGAACTCGGCGTGTCGCCCGATGCAGATGCGTTCTGGTTCTGTCTGAAGCCGGAGAAGAAAGCACGAGACCCGCGCTTTGCCTTCGTCGGCAAGCGTGAGTTCCGGCAGGCCATCTCTCACGCGGTCGATCGTGAGACGTTCGCGCAGACCGTCTTTCTCGGCGAAGCCGTTCCGATCTGGGGGCCGATCACGTCCGGGCAACCGGCTCTGGTTCTCACCGAATGTGCCGCGGTATCCGTTCGACGTGGCGCGCGCACGCGCAGTTGCTCGAGAGCATCGGCCTCCAGGACCGCAACGGCAACGGCGTCGTCGAAGACAAAGCCGGGACCGAGGCGCGCTTCACGGTGATCACGCAGCAGGGCATCGGTTACTACGAGCGCGGCACGACGGTTCTTCGCGAACAGGCCGCCGCCGTCGGGATCGCGCTCGACATCGTTCCGCTCGAGTTCTCTGCGATGGTCACGCGGCTGCTTGCATGCGATTACGACGCGATCTACATGCGTCCGCTCACCACCGATCTCGATCCGGCCGGCAACCTGGATTACTGGCTCAGCTCCGGATCCGCGCACCTCTGGAACATGCAGCAGAAGACGCCGGCGACGGATTGGGAGCAGCGCATCGACACGCTGATGCACGAGCAGTCGACTGCCTCGATCTCCAGCGCCGGCAGGAGATCTTCACCGAGGTGCAGAAGGTGCTCGCCGAAAACGTGCCCGTCCTCTATTTCGCATCGCCGCGGCTCTACTACGCGCACAGCCGCCGGCTGCGTGGCGTGGTGCCATCGATCCTGCGTCCGCCGGTCTTGTGGAACGCCGACTCGTTCAGCGTCTCGAGCGCCTCGTTGATGGCGCGCTTTCTCGCCCGTCGACTCCTGTTCGCATGCGTCCTCATCGCGATCACGTCTTCGTCGGCGCTGCTCCTCGCCCGGCTGGCGCCAGGCGACATGACCTCGCAACTCGGGCCGTTCGCCTCGCCGGTCGAAGTGGAGAACACGCGGACGCGCTTCAATCTGGACCGAAGCCCGGCCTCACAGTGGTGGCTGTGGGTGAGTCGGGCGATGCGCTTCGACTTTGGCGAGTCGTTCCTCTACAACCGGCCGGTCGCGCCGCTCGTCGCTCGAGCCGCGGCGAAACACCGCGCTGCTCGGAGTGGTCTCGCTCCTGACGGCGACGCTCGTCGGGTCTCTCGCTCGGCGTCTTTACCGGCGCTCGCTCGGGAACACTGCCGATGCTCGTGCGCAGCGTGTCGCTGGTGTGCGTCTCGCTGCCTCCGCTCGTCACGTCGCTGGCGTTCGTCTTTCTCGCCGCACGAACCGGCTGGCTGCCGGCCGGAGGCATGGTGTCGGCGACGGCCAGCGATCACACGCTGGTCCGCTGGATGCTCGACGTGCTCCGGCATCTGCCGCTGCCGGTGCTCGCCCTGTCGCTGCCGATGGCCGCGACGTTCGAGCGGCTGCAGTCGCAGTCGATGGCGGACGCGGTACATCAGCCATTCGTGCTGGCCGCGATCGCGCGCGGTGTGCCGGCGACGCGACGCTCCTGCGTCACGCGTGGCCGTCCTCGCTTCGGCCGATCTGCGGAGTCTACGGCCTGGCGATCGGGGCTCTGCTCTCCGGTTCGTTCATCGTCGAATTCGTCACCGCGTGGCCGGGCCTTGGACGCCTCACGTTCGAGGCGCTGCGCGCACGCGACGTGTACCTGGTTGCCGCGTGTGCCGCGACGCGGTGCGGCGTTCCTCGCGCTCGGGACGATGACGGGAGATCTGCTGCTGGCGGCCGCCGATCCGAGAGTCGAGACAGGAGTCAGTGCGGATGAAGCGCGCGGCGTGGTCGCTGCTCGTGCTGATCGCGCTCGCCGCGCTGGCTGCGCCGTGGCTCGCGCCCAACCCGCCGAATCGACGATTCGACGATCTGCTCTACGCGCCGCCGACGCCTGTCCACGTCTTGCAGGATGGCCTGCGCGCTCCGTTCATTCATCCCATGGCGCCTCGTCAGCCGCCTCGAACGCCGCTTCGAGGCGGATGCGTCAAGACATGTCACGCTGCGATGGTTCACCGGCGGTACGCTTGTGACCGCAGATCCTGACGCAGACGCGCCGCTGCTTCTCCTCGGTGCAGACGGCTACGGTCGCGACATCTTCGCGCGTCTGCTCTATGGCGCGCGGCCGACGCTTGCCGTGTCGCTCGTGTCGGCGCTATTGACAACGATCCTCGGAGCCTGCATCGGTGGCCTCGCCGGCTACGTCGGCGGATGGTTCGACGGCGTGCTGTCCCGCGTGTCGGAGTTCGTGCTGGTGCTGCCGGCGATTTACGTCGCGCTCGTTCTGCGCGCGGTGCTCCCGCTGGTGTTGCCACCATCGACGGTCTTCGCGCTGTTGATCGGCATCTTCACGCTTCTCGGATGGCCGATCGTCGCGCGCGGTGTGCGCGCGATCGTGCTCGTCGAGCGAGAGCGCGAGTACGCCATCGCGGCGCGTGCCGCAGGTGCCAGCGACGGCCGCGTCCTGCTCCGCCACCTGCTGCCGGCATCGGCCGGGTTCCTGCAAACGCAGGCATCGCTGCTCGTGCCGGCTTTCATGCTCGCAGAGGCCACGTTGTCCTACGTTGGTCTCGGATTTCCGAACACGATTCCCACGTGGGGAACGATGCTTCAGGATGCGTCGAACGTGGCGCTGCTCGGTGACGCACCCTGGTCGTTAGCGCCGGCGGCCGCAATTTTCGCCGTCGTTCTCGGCGTCAACCTGCTTGCACAGAGCGCACGGCGCGCGCGCCTGTACAATTGGAGCCATGAAGCGCTTCACGGGCATCTTCACGCCGATCGTCACACCCTTCCAATCCGACGATACACTCGACGAAACCGGACTCCGTCGCAACGTCGCGAGATGGATGGAGACGTCGCTCACCGGACTCGTTGTGCTCGGCTCGAACGGTGAGGCCGCGCAACTCGACGACGCCGAAGCCGATCGCATCGTCGACATCGTTCGCGGAGACGTCCCGTCCGATCGGCCGCTGATCGCCGGCACCGGCCGCGAGTCCACGCGTGCGACGATCGAGGCGACCAGGCGAGCCGCATCTGCCGGCGTCGACGCGGTGCTCGTGCGCACGCCGTCGTTCTTCAAGTCGCAGATGACGACCGACGTGTTTGTTCGCCACTACACCGATGTCGCGGAGGCGTCACCCGTTCCCGTGATGCTCTACAACGTGACGATGTTCACGGGAGTGAATCTGCAGCCCGACGCTGTCGAACGATTGGCAGCACATCCGAACATCGTCGGGATGAAGGAATCCGGGAGTGACATCGCACAAATCGCAGAGTTCGTCTCGCGCACGCCGGATGACTTCACTGTGCTCGCAGGATCGGCGACGACGTTCGTTCACGCATTGTGCGCGGGCTGCGATGGTGCGATTCTCGCCCTGGCCGCGTTAGTGCCGGATGCATGCGTTGAGCTTGCGACGCTCGTGCGTGAAGGCCGATTGGATGAGGCGCGAACTCTGCAGCAACGCCTGTTGCCGCTAGCGAAGTCCGTCGGCGGAACATATGGTGTGCCCGGACTGAAAGCTGCGTTACACTTACTGGGTTTTGCAAGCGGACCGCCGCGGCCGCCACTTCGTTCCGCGGCTCCTTCAACCATCGATACCATTCGTGGTCAACTCGAGGCGCTCGGTGTATTCCCACTCGTGCCTGCTGGCCGGTCTGCCGTGTCGCGCTGACTTCTCTCTGTATGCCACTACCGTCAACTGAACGCATTCTGCTCGGCCCAGGCCCGAGCCTGATACCGCCGCGCGTGATGCGCGCGATGGCCGCACCAGTACTCGGCCATCTCGATCCCGATTTCGTTCCGATGCTCGACGAGGTACGTGCCTCGTTGCAGCGCGTGTTCCGCGCCGACAGCAAGGCGTTCACGATCGCGACTTCAGGTACCGGCACCTCCGCGATGGAAGCGGCTGTCGCAAACGCAGTCGCTGACGGCTCTCGCGGCATCGTCATCGTGACCGGCTATTTCGGCGATCGCCTCGCACAGATCTTCCAGCGATACGGATCGAAAGTTCGCCGAATCGACGTCGAATGGGGACGCGCGGTCGATCCGCAGCGACTCCGCGAAGAGCTCAAGCGGGAGGGTGCTGACGTCATCGGCATGGTGCACGCTGAGACGTCAACCGGTGTTCGCAATCCGATCAAAGAGCTTGCGGCAGTTGCGCGCGAGCATGGTGCGCTCACCATCGTCGACATGGTGACGTCGCTCGGCGGACACGAAGTCGATCTCGCCGGCTGGGGCGTTGATATCGCGTACTCATGCACGCAGAAGTGCATTGGCGCTCCATCCGGGTTGGCGCCGATCGCCGTATCGGGCTCCGCGCGCGAACGGCTGATCCCGTGCCGAAGCTTCTATCTCGATCTCAAGCTTCTCGAGGACTACTGGGTCGGGCGCAAGTATCACCACACCATGTCGAGCACGCTGATCTACGGGCTGCGCGAGGCGCTGCTCATGGTCGAGGAAGAAGGCCTTGCCGAACGGCAGTCGCGACACGAGCGCAATCACCTCGCGCTCGTGGCCGGCATCGAGGCAATGGGTCTTTCGCTCCTTCCACCAGAGGCGGAACGTCTCTGGACGCTCAACGCTGTGCAGATGCCGGCCGGAGTCGATGAGGCCGCCGTTCGTCGCACGATGCTGACGACCTACAACATCGAAGTCGGCGCAGGCCTCGGTCCACTGGCTGGAAAGATCTGGCGCGTGGGCCTGATGGGTGCCAGCTCGACGCCGCAAACACTGCTTCAATTCCTCGCTGCGTGCGAAGGCGCGCTGGCGACGCACGGACATCGCGTGCCCGAAGGTGCTGGCGTAGCTGCCGCTTCGGCGTCGCTGCGGTCCGCGCTCGTAACGGCGTAGGTTGCTGGTCGCGGGACTTGGCCCGCGGGTGGGTTCAGCTGGAGGACAACGCGTGGCCTCCAGCTCGCAGCTTTCAGGACGTCCGAACTTTGCCATGACGATTTACTGTCGTCGGTCGGCCGGCGAACGCTCCGTCGTGTGCGCGGAAATCAAGAGCGTAGTGGAGAGCTAGTTGGCCGCGATCCGCTTCTCCAGGCGTCCGCTGCGAATCCTGACTGGAGTCGCGGGGGTCGGATTCGGTCTCGTCTCGTACGTCTACCTGATGCTTCCAGACGTGCGGCCTCTTGCGACGGTCAACCCGACGTCCACCGCGTTCATGCGCTGCGTGAGCGCGAAGCAGACGCCGAAGGACTGAAGCCGAGGTACGTGTACCGCTGGGTTCCGTATTCACGGATCTCGCCGAACCTGAAACGCGCCGTGCTCGTGGCCGAAGACAGTGCGTTCTGGGATCACGAAGGGATCGACGTCGAAGAGATTCGCCGCGCCATTCACGACGGTCTCGCAAAGGGGCAGGCGCCCCGCGGCGCCAGCACGATCACGCAGCAGCTGGCGAAGAATCTCTACCTCTCGCCTTCGTACGATCCGCTGCGGAAGATCAAGGAGCTGATCATCGCGCGGCGTCTCGAGGCGGCGTTGTCCAAGGCGCGCATCCTCGAGATCTATCTGAACGTGATCGAGTGGGGCGACCGTGTTTGGGGTGCTGAAGCCGCCGCACGAGCCTACTTCGGCGTCTCCGGCAGCCTCGCTTTCACGACAACAGTCGGCTCTTCTCGCCGGCGCGATCGTCAATCCCAGGCTGCTCACGCCAGCGCGGCCGACACGCCGCCTTTTGCGACGCCAACGCATCATCCTCGCCCGCATGGGCAGTGGGGACCGGCCCGCGCCTCACGTGGCGAGCACTCCCGATCTGGAGCCCGACGCGGAGGCCGAGCCGGCGCCCCCGACGCGATTTCCACAGTCAGTCGACGAGGAAGAGGCCGAGCAGGATGGCGGGGAAGCGGAGGTTCCGGCAGAGTCGGCGCCTGACACGCCCGTCGAGCAGAGCCCGCCGGCGTGAGCAGTAATGTGCGAACGGCTCAGTGAAGGTCGGAAGGGTTGGCGCCGAAAAGTGTGAATGTCCATGATCAACTACACCGAGCACGTCCGGCAGCTCATGTCGGACATCGTCCAGCGAGTGCCCAGACTGTCGTTTCTGGACATGAACCGCGTCCTCGTGTTCGCGCGATCCGGACGTGCCGACAGGGAAGGCCCCTACGCCACGTGTCACTGCATCTGCCTGCCACCGAGCGATCCCGGCTACTACTTCTGGCGCGATCAGACGACGGGAGCGCTGACGCGGCGCTCGGAGTGGTTCGTCACGAAATCGCCGAGCGTGCGTGTGTGCGGGAGTCCAGATCGACTACATGGTGTCGTTCACGCTGCCGCGATTCTGCGATCAGCGGCGCATCAGCGCCAGCAAACGCGCGCGCTACGCCGGCCATCCCCTGTGGATGGCAAAGCTCGACACCATCATCCATGAGCTCTACCACATCGATCCGCACCAGCCAGGGATCCGCCGAATCGAGCGTGCAGACGGAACACCCTCAACGAAGTGCCACAGCCCGGCTTTCTTCAAGGATGTCGTGGATATGGTCACTCAGTATCTGACCAGCGACCCCGATCCGCAGATCCTCGAGTTCCTCGGCTACGACTTCGCGGGCTTGACCGCACGGTATGGTGGGGTGGTGGCGACGACCTTCAAGGCATCGTCGTATCCGCGCCGCTACATCGAGGTCGTCAAGCCGCAGCCCGAGTCAGTGAGCCATGACTGCCCCGTCGAGCCGCTCGAACTGCCGCGAGCCACGACGCTCTTTACCGAAAGGGATCTGGTGACGCGGAGATTCTGGGCAGAGAACGGCCGGGCGGTTGCCCGGAAGGCGAAGGTCCGCGCCGCGTAGCGTCGGGCTTTAGCCGGACCTCGAAACGCGCCGGGCGCCCACCCATCTCGACGCCCAGTATCCGCTCGTATAGCTTTCCACTCGCACGACTCCGCGCGAGCTCGGTGCGTGGACGAACTGGCCAGCGCCCAGCGCGATCCCGACGTGAGAGGGACCGCGGCTGACGGTCTCGAAGAACACCAGATCCCCCGCCTGCACGTCGTCACGATCGAGCTTCCGTCCTTCGTCGTACTGCTCTCGTGTTCCGCGCGGAAGGATAGCCCCGTGCTGAGCGAAGACCCACTGCACGAAGCCGCTGCAGTCGAACCCACGTGACGGCTCGGTTCCGCCGTTCCGGTACGGCGTTCCTCGAAGGGCCATCGCGGTCGCGATGAGATCGGCGCGTCCGGCCGAGTCCGCGGTCGAAGGCGCACTGCGACTCTCAGGTGGAGGGGTGTTTGCGCCCGGGAACGGTTGCGGCCGGGGGACTGCACCACCGCTTGCACATCCCGTGACGATGGCTGATGCGAGCACCGAAGCGAGGAGCCAACCGGCTCGGTTCGTCATCTCCATATCAGTGTATCGTCGTAACTCTCTTGTTGCTTAGAGTTTATGGTGTCAGAGCCTTGACAGTCCTCTCGCGCAACGGGCATGATTGGCTCTAGATTATGCAGCAGGCGCTTCTTCTGAACGCCTCTTATGAGCCTCTGAAGGTAGTTCACTGGCAGAAGGCCATTACGCTGTGGTGCCAGGGAAAAGTGGAGGTGATCGCGGTTCACGACCGCGAGGTGAGGGCGGTCTCTGTCACCTTCAAGCTTCCCTCCGTCATCCGCCTGCTTCGCTTCGTCAAAATCAAACGCCGCTTCGATTACGTTCCCTTCTCGCGCGCTAACATTTACGCGCGCGACCATCACACCTGCCAGGTACTGCAGCCGGGGGTTCTCGACGGCTGACCTCACGTTCGACCACGTGGTGCCCGTCGCGCAAGGCGGCCGCAAAGACTGGGAGAACATCGTCACTTGCTGTATTGGCTGCAACCGGCTCAAGGGCGGACGTACGCCGTCGGAAGCCGGAATGAAACTGCTCAGACCCCCGCGGAGACCTGACTCCGCGCCGGCGATTCGCATCACGGTTGGGCTGCGCGACGCGCCAGAAAGCTGGCGTGACTATCTGTATTGGAACGTCGAGCTGGACGATACCTAGGAGGAAGTTGAGGCCTACTATCGCCTCGGTAACCCCACTGCGCGCCGTCGAAGGCGGGCGCATCACGCTCACAGGCTCGGGGTTTCCCATCGACACGATTCCCGAAGTAACCGTTGGTGGCCAACGTGCGCTCGTAGCGTTCGCGTCGAGCACGCGAATCGTCGTGGCTATTCCTCCGGACGTAGAGCCGGGGCCGGCGCCCATTCGCATAGAAGATCTTCCGGGGGCCACTGCGTACGTCACGGTCGGCGGCGCGTGGGCCACGGGTCTCCACCAAGTCGACAACCCGGTCTTCGACGCTGACGGCAATCTCTTCGTCACCTACAGCGGATCGCGCGGTCAGGAATCGCCCGTCTCCATCTTTCGTGTGACGCGTGCAGGCACGCGCGAACCGTTCGTCTCCGGCATCGTCAATGCAACGTCGATGGCGATCGGACCAGATGGACAGCTGTACGTCTCGAGCCGATTCGAAGGAGCCGTTTATCGCGTCACACACGAAGGCTCGCACGAGGTCGTTGTGTCGGAGCTGGGTGTGGCGTGTGGTCTTGCCTTCGACAGCGAGGGAGATCTCTATGTCGGCGACCGATCGGGAACGATCTTTCGTGTTCGCGATGGGAAGGCGGAGCCCTTTGCGACGCTGCCCGCAAGTGTCGCGGCATTTCATCTCGCGATTAGTCCCGGCAGTGAGCTGTTCGCGAGCGGGCCGACGCTCTCCACCTACGATCACGTGTATCGCATCGGCTCGGACGGCACCGTGCGCTCCGTCCTGGCGACGTTCGGTCGCCCTCAAGGACTCGCGTTCTCACCAGTCGACGGCAATCTTCATGTCGTCGACGCGCTTGCCGGTCGCAGCGGACTCTATCGACTGAAGGATATCGACGCCGAGCCGGAACTTCTCGTCGCAGGCAACGGGTTCATCGGCGTGGCCTTTGGCCCATCTGGCGCAATGGCGGTTGTCTCCAACGACACCGCCTACCGGTTCGACTCCTGACGTAGACGTCCGCGGTCTTCGCCGCCGCGGCCGCCGCCATCCTCGCCGCGCCACTGACGCATATGTGCGGGGTCAGACCCCTTCACAGTTCGTCACCTGGCTATGGATTGGCGACCGTGCCTTTGGGGCCCTCAGGCGGCTTCTCACCGAAGTTAGGCGTGCGGTAAATCTCTTTTCCGGTGTCGGTGGCGACGATGTTGGCGCGCTCGGTGAGGTTGAGATACGGCGCACCGCTCTTCAGGCGGCGACCGATGAACGTCAGTTTCATTCCAGCTTTAATCGTCGATGGCGTCCAGCCGAACTGTTTGATCAGCTGTTGCGGGCCACCGAGCTCGGCCTGCCAGCGAACGGTTTTCCCGTTTTCCATCGCATCGAAGACGACGCGCGCGTGCGGGTTCACCATCTGAACATCAACCACCGTGCCGGTCACCGTGATGACGTCCTGGTTGTAACGGTCGGCATCGCCGTGATGAGCGCCAGCTCGGCTCGACCACACGAGTACGCCGAGAACGACCGACATCGCGATGAGTAGTGTTCGATTCATAACGGATTCTCCCGACCTTCTCCAAGGCACCATCGCTTCCGGCACCCGTGCCCGACAATCTCTCACTGTGACGCAGGCCTGTCAAATCAGACATGCCAGCGACACGCATTGTCCTATTCTCCCCCGGCCGTGCCAGGTGGAACATCGTCTAACGGACCAACGGACCAGTGAGATTAATTCTCGATGATTTTTCGCGTGACCTGGCTCATGGCGTCCGGCTTTTGCGCGGGAATAAAGGGTTTGCCGCCGTCATCGTGTCCACCCTGGCCGTGGCCATTGCCGCCTCCGTCACCGTCTTCAGCATCGTCGATGCCTGGCTGTTGAGGCCGCTGAATTTCCCAGACGCCGATCGCCTCGTGATTGCGTTTGCCGCGGCGCCAGACAAGCCGTCTGAGCCGGCGGTGTGGCTGCCGTATCGCGTCTATCTGGGGTGGAAGGAGCAGAGCCGGTCGTTCGCCTCCATTTCAGCGGCGTTCTTCCGTGGGGTGACGATCTCCACGCCGGACGACGCGCGCTCGTCCGTTGGGCTCGACGTCAGTCCGGACTTCTTCCAGACTTTCGGAGTGGCGCCGCTGCTGGGGCGCACGCTGACGGAGTCCGATCTGACCGGCCCGCCAGTCGTTGTCCTGAGCCATGGCCTGTGGCTTCGGCAGTTCGCCGGCTCGCCTGGCGTGATCGGCACGTCGATCAGGCTCAGCGACGTGCCCACCAGGTCGTCGGCGTCATGCCTCGCGATTTCGACGTCCGCATCCTCGATCGTCCGGAGGGGCTCGAGTTCTGGACGCCACTCAGGAACAAGACGGCCGGGTATACCGAGGACGGCATGGGACCGGTGGCGATCGTTGCGCGCCTGCGTGAGGGACTGTCGATCGCTGCGGCGCAGTCGGAAGTCGCACGGATTACGCGCACCATCGAGTCTGGTTACCAGATGAACTTCAACCAGTTCGTGGTGAATCTCAGTTCACTTCAGGCGGACAACTCACGCACGATCCGCTCGACGCTCCTCACGGTTTCCGCTGCAGTCATCTCTCTGCTTCTGATTGCGGCGATGAACGTCGGTGCACTCACGCTTGGACGTGGCATCGGGCGCATGCGGGAGGCCGCCGTTCGTGCAGCGCTCGGTTCCGGACGCTCCCGATTGATTCGCCAGTTTCTTGCAGAGAGTCTGCTCGTGTCATTGCTCGGCGGACTGGCCGGGATCGCGCTCGCCCTGGTCGCCATCAAGTTGTTCATCGCGTGGAATCCGCTCGGGACCCTGCCGGCCAATACCATCCAGATCGACCTTCGCGCTCTGGTCATCGCTGGTGCGGCCATGCTGGTTACCACTGCCATCTGCGGCGTCGTTCCGGCGTTGCGTGTGTCATCTGCCGATCCGAACGATGCGCTTCATGCAGGTGGAGAACGCGGGGCGACTGTGCCGACCGAGCGCACGCAGACGGTACTGCTCGTCGGTCAGATGGCGATCTCCGTCGTCGTGCTCGTTGCCGCGACGCTGTTGACGCAGACCTTCATGCGGCTCAACGCGGAGCCGCTCGGCTTCGACTCGACGAACCTCTGGGTCGCTCCAGTCAACCTTCCGAACGATCCGTTCGACACCGCCGAGGAGCGCAACACTTACTATCGTCAGCTGGACGAGGCCGTGCGCGCGATCCCCGGTGTCACGGCCGTTGCCGCGAGCACGGCGCCGCCACTCAATAGTGGTCCGGTCGTAACGGTCAACACGGGCCCGGCAGACTCTCCGCAAGCGCCTCGCATCAGCGCTCAGGACGTGACGACGACGTTCTTCGCGGCGCTCGAGGTGCCGCTCGTTGCTGGCCGTCTTCTTCGACTCGCGAGATGTGTCCGACGGAGTCCCGGTCCTCATCGTCAACGCCCGCGCATCGCAGCAACTCTTTGGCGGGCCGACCGCGGCGGTTGGTCAACGCCTTCGCCTCGGCGACCGAACCGTCGCGGCAGATCGTTGGCGTGGTCGGGAACGTGCGGTCGTCGTTCTTCAACACGCTCGAGTGGCGAACCGATCCAATTCTGTATCGGCCCTCTGCGCAAGCCTTCAGCACCGTGGACAATCCATCTGCGACAAGCTTCGGGTTCAACCTGCACATGCGGTCGAACCGGGCTCTGTCCCTCGCGGACGTGAGAGCAGCGGCGAGCTCTGTCAGCTCGCGTGCCGCGGTCACCGAACTGCAGCGTGCCTCCGACGCGATCGCGAATGCCACGAGACAGCCGGCTTTGCGCATGCGGCTGCTCTTCGCGTTGTCGATCGTGAGCCTGCTTCTCGCGGCGATCGGGGTCTACGGGATCGTCTCCCAGGCCGTTGCGTACCGTCGCCGTGAAGTGGCCATCCGAATCGCGGTGGGTGCGGCGCCAATGGGGATCATCGCAACCGTGACGCGCAAAGTGCTCGCCACCGGACTCGCAGGACTAGTCGCGGGCGGGCTTGCTGCATTCATGTTCAGCAGCACGCTGGAGGCGATCCTGTACGGCGTGCGGTCGGAGATCTTCTGTCGTTTGGGATCGCCGGCGTCGCGTTGCTCGGCGTGACCACGATCGCCGCATTGATTCCGGCGTATCGTGCTGTTCGAGTCGATCCGGTGACAGTGTTGCGGGCGGACTGACGTCAGTCGCCCGCGACGTAAGCCATCAGCCACCACCGACCGTCGTGAAACAGGAACAGGGCTCGATGATCGATCGGGCTTCGCACGTATCGTGACGAGACGAATCCTGTCTGCCCGGCCGGCAGCTCAATGCCTCTCCATCCCGGCGTGCCCGCTTCTTGCGGAGGATTGGCGCGCACGATCGCGAAGTCGACCTGCGTCACGACTCGCGCGCCGAGTCCTGCTGCAGCGCGGACTCGCACTCGACTGCCGGTAATCGCCAGACACTCGAACGAATCGAGATTCTCCGGCCACGCGGAAAACGTATAAGGCGCATCGAATGCGTCATTCGTGCGGAATCGACCGCCGAGGCGGAGAATCGTGCCGAACTCTCCCCAGAAATCTTCGTTGCGATTGCCGATGACCTGCGCCTTGAAGGCCTGCGCGCCACCCGAATCGCCAAAGCTGATTCGCACGGTTGGATCCAGGATGGCGAGCACCGCCGCTTCGTCCTTGCGCGCAACTGCGTCCTGAAGCCGGCGACGAAATTCGAGGAAGTCCGCTCTGCGTGATCCTTCGTCAACAGGCCGCAGTATCGGAGCGACGCGCGAGCCAGACCCGACGCACGGATTCGCTCCGGGTCGGCCTTGCGCGGCTGCGCTTGACGGGGTGAACAACGTCGCGGCGATCGCGACGAACAGGAGTCGCGTCAGTCCCAAAGCGACCGGCTCATCAGCCCTTTTTGACGTTCTGCAGGATCACTGGCGCCGCTGCGTAGTTTTCGATCGCAAGCGTCCTGGCGTCGTTGTCGACGATCACTTTGGACGTGAGTGACGTCTTGCCTTCGCCGAGCCCCTTGGCGTTCAGTCGAAGCTCGATGATCGTGAACTCGGTACTCAGTGGTCGGTTCGGTAGGCTTCCATTGAATCGAGCCTCCTCCGAGCACACGACTCGTTGCCAGGACGACGCGTTCACCACCTGCTGGCAGCGGGAGGCGATAGGCGTACTTGATGGAATAGCCCGTTGCTTCGTCGGTCCAGATGTATCCGATGGTTGGAGCCTTGGCGATGGCGTTCGTCAACGCTCCGATTGGCGTGATCGGCGGAGGTGGGGGTGGAGGCGCGTCGCCACGACCACCGCGACCGTCTCGTCCGCCTCCACGTCCGGCTCGACCTGCGCGCCCGGCGTTGCCGCGGTCGGGAGCGGGAGCCGCGTCACCATCGGGCGGCGGAGCCGCCGGAGCCGGAGTCGCAGCTGGTGGGGGCGGGGCAGGCGCAGGTGGCGGTGGCGGCGGTGTATTCAGCGCGGCAATGAGCGGCGCGCGCTCTTCCTCCGTTGACCAGCGAAAAATCCTGATGCTGACGGGACTCCCCGGTTGAGCGACGTGCGCAGACGTCGCTGCGAAGGTCGCTTGTGGAGCCTGTGTCGAAGCAGTCTGCGCCGAAGCAAAAGAAACGCTGATAGCGATGATCAGCCCGAAGGAGGTAACCCGTAGCCAATAGCCCATGATCATTGTGGAGGATACGACGAATCCATCCTCCAAGGCCACGTGCATCAACTCACTTCTGATGTGGTTGCATGAGGACGTGCAGCGCACCGCCTGGATCGCGAACGCTGGTCAGGAGCCCTGCTCGCGGGACGTCGAGCGGTCCGAACTCGCAGGTGCCGCCAGCGTCAACGACCCTGCGGACCGCGGCTTCAAGATCGTCCACCTGAAACAGCACCTGCCATCGCGGAGAGCTGTTCCATCCGGGTCCGATTGGCAGCAGCCCGCCAACCGACGTCTCGCCCCGCTTCCACACAACGTAACGCGGATGCGGCGCAAGCGGCTGCTCAGTGAACTGCCATCCGAAGAGACGATGGTAGAACTCTTGAAGAAGCGATGGATTGTTCGACAGAACTTCCGCCCACCAGATGGTTCCAACACCTTCAGTGAGCGCAACCGCCTGATCGTCGTTTTGAGCGCAGAGACCAATGACGGCACCTTCGGGATCTGCGATGATGGCGCGGCGATTCGCGTCCTCTGGATCGATCCTCGTTGCGGTGATCGTTCCGCCGGCGTTCATCGCTGCATCTGCGGACGCACCGACATCGTCTACTGCGACGTACAGGAACCAGAGGTTGTCGTCCGCATCAGTGCGTCGAACGCCCGCTACACGTTCACCACGCAGCGCGAACGATAGCCTCGCGCCGTCCTGCAATTGCCAGCCGAAGACTTCGCCGTAGAAGCGAGCGGCCGACACGACATCGCGCGTGTGGAGCAGCGCCGTGCGGAACGTGCCTGTCGTGCCTAGATCTTTGTGCTGTGCAAGCTCCCCAGCGCTGCCAGGCATTCCTCGTCCTCGTCAGGTTCGTCAACGGCGACCGAGCCACTAAGGGTCGTCGGAGCATGCGGTCTGGGTACTCTTACTCCACTGTCAGGATCGAACTGCGTCCAGGGCGGCTCGGGACCCTGCCAGGGACTACCTGATGCTTGGACGGCGGATGGCGCGTGGCGCGATGCAAAAGCCTTGAGCCAACGCAACATAGGACCTCGGATCCTACACCCGCCGTCGGGCCCTGAGGCACCCTAACTTCTGTTGAGTGAGCGGGCGTCGGCGCCAATCGAATCGGCGAGGACTCTCGCGCGGTCCAGGAACGCGTAGACCGGATGCTCGGACAGAAGCGAAGCCGCCTCGTCAAAGGAAGTCCAGCGTCGCTCCCTGAAACCGGCTTCCTGCCAGCGGGAGTGCTGCTCGAGAACTTCCATGAGGTAGAGCGTCACCTCGAACGTGGCGTCCCACTTGTCGGTACTGATAGGTGCCGAGGGGTTTGCCGACCAGCCGGCCCGAGATCCCGGCCTCTTCCTTGGCTTCTTTCAGTGCAGTCTGTTCGCGGGTGTCACCCGGATCGACGAGCCCCTTCGGAACTCCCCAGTTTCTCGACCCCATCTTTCGAATGAGACACACCTCGAGGGTGTCGCTTTTCCACCGGACGGCAACCGCGGCCGCCTGTTGCGGGAGACCAGCACGCTTGTTGGGCACGTTCGTCTTCCAGCGCTAATGTTACATAGGAGATGCAACGACACCGTGTCGCTGCTCGGTCCGGCTGCTCAACAGGCTACACCCAGACGTCGTTCTTTGCCGTCAGCGAACCGCCGGCATCGCCGGTGTTGACCACGCCTCTCGGTTCGATGATGAGCGCGTGGCACTCGCCCGATGCGCGAGTGATGTGCTCGACGCCCTTCGGCACGACGAACATTTCTCCTGCGCGCAGCGTAACCCCGCCGTCTCGAAAGCCGATCTCCATCTCTCCATCGACCACGATGAAGGCTTCGTCGGTGTTCTGGTGAGTGTGCCACACGAATTCGCCCCGCAGCTTCACCACCTTGAACTGATAGTCGTTCAATTCAGCGACGACTCGAGGCGACCAGTGCTCGGAGACCTGCGCGAGTTTCTCTGCGAGGTTGATGGACGATCTCATGTTGTCACCCGATTACAGCGGCGCGCGTCGTAACCGCAGCGCATTGGCGATCACCGACACGGAACTGAAGGTCATCGCCGCGCTCGCGATCATCGGGCTGAGGAGCATTCCCAGCACCGGATACAGGACGCCCGCCGCGACCGGCACGCCCAGCGCGTTGTAGACGAACGCGAAGAACAGATTCTGCCGGATGTTCCCCATGGTCGCGCGGCTGAGCCGCCGAGCTCGGACGATGCCGCGCAGATCGCCCTTGACCAGCGTCACGCCGGCGCTTTCCATGGCGATGTCCGTGCCGGTACCCATCGCGATTCCAACGTCAGCCTGCGCAAGAGCGGGGGCGTCGTTGATCCCATCGCCGGCCATCGCAACGCGCTCGCCCTGCGCCTGCAGGCGCTTGATGACCACGGCTTTCTGATCCGGCAGCACGTCTGCCTCGACGCGATCGATGCCGACGGCCTTCGCAACCACGTCTGCCGTCGCGCGATTGTCGCCCGTCAGCATCACCACCTTGACCCCATCGTCGTGCAGTGCGCGAATCGCTTCCCCGGTCGTGGCCTTGATCGGATCGGCTACACCGACGAGACCCGCGGCGATCGCGTCGATTGCGACGAACATGACTGTCTGCCCCTGACGCCGGAGATCGTCGGCTCGATCGCGAAGCGGCCCCGGATCGATCCGCAGCGTTTCAAGGTGCCGAACGTTTCCGATCGCGACGCGACGGCCATCGACGACGCCGGATACTCCCTGCCCGGTGACGGATTCGAACTGTTTGACGTCGGCGAGCGGCAGACTCCGCTCTTTTGCACCCGCCATGATGGCGGCGGCAAGCGGATGCTCGCTCACGTGCTCCAGGCTCGCGGCCAGGCGCAGCATTGCCGACGCGTCGAACTGTCCGACTGGCTCCACGGTGACGAGGCGCGGTTTGCCTTCGGTCAACGTCCCGGTCTTGTCCACCACGATGGTCGTCACCTTCTCCAACGTCTCGAGCGCTTCGGCGTCACGAATCAACACGCCTGCCTCGGCACCGCGACCCGTGCCGACCATGATCGACATCGGTGTCGCGAGGCCAAGTGCGCACGGGCACGCGATGATCAGCACCGCCACGGCATTCACGAGCGCGTAGGCGAGTCGTGGTTCCGGTCCGTAGACCGACCAGACGATGAACGTGATCAGCGCAACGGCGATCACGATCGGCACAAACCATGACGACACGGCGTCGGCCAGCCGCTGGATCGGCGCACGCGATCGCTGGGCCTCGCTGACCATGCGCACGATTTGCGCAAGTAGCGTGTCGCGACCGACTCGCTCGGTACGCATCACGAAAGTTCCGGTGCCGTTGACCGTGCCACCGGTGACAGATGCCTCGGCCACTTTCTCGACCGGAATGGGCTCGCCAGTCACCATCGATTCGTCTACTGTGGTCGTGCCTTCGAGGACGATGCCGTCAACCGGAATGCGCTCGCCCGGACGAACGCGCAATCGATCGCCGACGGACACATGCTCGAGCGGCACGTCATGTTCAGTGCCGTCGGATTCAACTCGACGCGCGGTCTTTGGCGTCAGACCGAGCAGGCCCCGAATCGCCGTGCTCGTCCGGCTGCGCGCGCGCAACTCCAGCACTTGACCGAGCAGCACGAGTACGACGATGACCGCTGCTGGCTCGAAGTAGACGGCCACGTCAGCGCCCATTCGGAAAGAGTCGGGGAAGAGGCCAGGCGCCAGGACGGCGGCCACGCTGTAGGTATATGCGGCTGCCACGCCCAACGCGATGAGCGTGAACATATTGAGATAGCGATTGACGATCGACGCCCATCCGCGTTCGAAAAATGGCGCTCCGCCCCACCAGACAACTGGAGTCGCGAGCGCGAACTCAATCCAGTTGCGCAGGCCATGCGAGACGACGCGATCGAGTGGGCGACCCGGCAGAAGCTCCGCGACCATGAACGCAAGGATCGGCGCGGTTAGGACGAGCGACACGAAGAAGCGTCGCGTCATGTCCTCCAGTTCGACGTTGCGCTCCTCGACGTGCGCCGCATCGACCGGTTCCAGCGCCATGCCGCAGATCGGGCACGAGCCGGGACCCTTCTGACGCACCTCCGGGTGCATCGGGCACGTATACTCGGCTTCGAAATCGACCGAAGCAGCGGCGCGTTTATCAGGATTGAGGAAGTGCTCCGGGTTCTCTCGAAACTGCTCGAGGCAGCTCTCGGCACAGAAGTAGTACGTCTGCCCCTTGTAGTCGAAGTGTCCGGCGGCGTCGGCAGGGTCGATCGTCATCCCGCACACGGGATCGAGGACGCCCTCGGCCGGCTCCGGATGGTGATGCGTCGTGGTCAAGATTTGACGTACTGACTCGGGTTCGCGTCGAACTTCGTCTTGCAGATCTTCGCGCAGAAGTAATAGGTCTTGCCCTTGTACTCGCTGGTGGCGGCGGCCCTTGCCGGGTCCACCTGCATTCCGCACACGACGTCTTTTTCCATGGTCTCCTCCCTGCCAAATCCCGAATCCCGAATCCCGAACCCCGAATCCCGGGCCCCGGATCCCGGGCCCCGATCCCGAATCCCGGATCCCGACCCGAATCCCGAATCCCGAACCCCGAGCCCGAGCCCGGATCCCGGGCCCGATCCCGGATCCCGAGATTACAATGCGCGCCTATGCGATACCGATATCTCGCCGCACTCGTCGTAGCCCTGGCGCTCGGCTCATCCAGCGCACCGGTGGCGCAGACCGGTGTTCATCTCAACCCTGTCATCGCCAAGCTGGCCGCCGGCAAGACCGTCTACGGTCTCATCAACTCGGGCGATCTGTCGCTCGTCAACGCGCGCGAGACGGCTCGCGCTCCGGTGGACTTCGTCTACGCCGACATGGAGCACAACCCGCTCGACTTTCCCGGCCTCGCGACGTTCCTCCTCGGCCTGACGGACAAGGCCGCGATCGTCAGCAAGGGGAATCTTCAACCGAACGTCGCACTCTTCGCGCGCTTCCCTCAGGAAGCCGACGAGTCCACCTGGGTAGTGAAACAGGCGCTCGACATCGGCCTCATGGGAGTCATCTTCAACGGCGTGGACACGAAAGAGCAGGCGGTCGCCGCGGTCCGCTCGATGCGTTATCCACCCCTGAGAGGGGAGACGCGTCGCGAACCTGTCGGGATCCGCGGCTATGGCACGGGCGGCGCGACCTGGGCCTGGGGCGTCAACGCTGCTGAATACGAACGTCGCGCGGATGTGTGGCCGCTGAATCCGGACGGTGATCTGTTCGCGATCGTCATGATCGAATCGGTCGAGGGTCTGAAGAACCTCGACGCGATCGCCGCGGTTCCCGGAGTCGGCGCCCTGTTCCTTGGTGCCGGCTCGGACCTGTCGCGTTCGCTGGGTGTTCGCCCGAACACACCCGAGGTCGAAGCGGCGTTCCAGCAGGTGTTGAGCGCGTGCAAGTCCCACAAGGTTGCCTGCGGCATCACAGCTGGCTCGGGCACCGACGTCGCGCGCCGCGTCAAGGAGGGCTGGAACATCATTCGCTCCACGGTGCCGGCGATTACGCAGGGCCGGCAACTCATGGGCGAAAAGTAACTTCATCGGTGTCCAGATCCTTGATGGTCCGCTGCCCGCTAGCGTGAGCATCAATTCGTTGAGACGCTTCACGAAGGTCGCCGGATCCTCGAGCTGACCGCCTTCGGCCAGCGTGGCTTGATCGAAGAGGATCTGACTCCAGTCCGCGAACCTGGTTTCGTCCGTCTCATCGTTCAGCCGGCGGACGATGGGATGGCCAGGATTGATCTCGAGCACAGGCTTCGCGTTGGGGACGTTCTGCCCGGCGGCTTTCAGCATGCGCTCGAGGTGTGTGCTCATCGCGTGCTCGTCGCTGACGAGACACGCGGGTGAGTCCGTCAGCCGGTACGTAACGCGTACCGCGCTGGCGCGATCGCCCAGCGCCTTCTGCATCCGTTCGATGAGACCCTTGTGGCCTTCGGTCTGTTGTTCCTGCTCTTTCTTCACGGCCTCGTCGCCGAGCGCGCTCAGGTCGAGGCCGCCCTTGGCAATCGACTGCAGTGGCTTGCCCTCGAACTCGGTGAGCGAAGACACGACCCATTCGTCGATGCGGTCGTGCATCAGCAGCACTTCGACGCCCAGCTTCCTGAAGATCTCGAGGTGCGGGCTGTTCTTCGCCGCGGCAAAACCGTCGGCGGTGATGTAGTAGATCGCGGTCTGGCCCTCTTTCATCCGGCCGGCGTAGTCGGACAGCGAGACCGTCTGCTCGGCGGTCTCGGCGTGGGTTGATGAGAAGCGGAGCAGCTTTGCGATGCGATCGCGATTGGCGGTGTCGTCGACGACTCCTTCCTTGAGCACGCGACCGAACTCTTTCCAGAACGTCGTGAACTTGTCTGCCTCTTTGCTTGCGAGATCTTCGAGCAAGCCAAGCACGCGCTTCACGGATGTCGTTTTGATGGCTTCCACGTCACGCGACTGCTGCAGGATCTCGCGCGACACGTTGAGCGGCAGGTCGTTCGAGTCGATCACCCCGCGGACGAAGCGCAGGTACGGCGGCATCAGCTGCTCCGCATCGTCCATGATGAACACGCGACGGACGTAGAGCTTGATGCCGCGACGGTGCTCGCGGTTCCAGAGATCGAACGGCGCCTCTTTCGGCACGTAGAGCAGCAGCGTGTATTCCTGGCGGCCTTCGACGCGGGCGTGCACGTACGCCAGCGGTGAATCGAAGTCGTGGCCGACGTGCTTGTAGAACTCGTCGTACTGCTCGGCGGTGATCTCGGACTTGGAGCGCGCCCACAGCGCAGACGCCTGATTGATCTGTTCGTCCTCGTCCGTGAGGACCTGCGCCTTTGCCGTGGAGTCCCACTGTTCCTTTTTCATCACGATCGGCACTGTGATGTGGTCGGAGTACTTCCGCAGGATCTCCCGCAGCTTGAAGCCGGCCAGCAGCTCGTCTTCCTCAGGACGCAGGTGGAGCACGACGTCCGTCCCGCGTGACTCCCTGGTCACGGTCTCGACGGTGTACTCGCCCTCGCCACTGCTTTCCCAGCGCACGCCGTGCTCGGCCGTCAGGCCTGCGCGCCGCGTCGTCAATGTCACGCGGTCGGCGACGATGAACGCGGAGTAGAAGCCGACGCCGAACTGTCCGATGAGATGTGCGTCTTTGGCCTTATCGGAGGTGAGGCTCTGAAAGAACTCGCGTGTGCCCGACTTGGCGATCGTGCCGATCTGGTCGATCACTTCCTGCCGCGACATGCCGATGCCGTTGTCCGACACCGTGATCGTGCGCGCGGTCTTGTCGAAGGAGACGCGAATCTTCAGATCGGGATCGCTCTCGAAAAGCGCAGGATCGGCGAGCGCTTCAAAACGAAGCTTGTCGCCGGCGTCTGAGGCGTTCGACACCAGCTCGCGCAGGAAGATCTCTTTATTGCCGTACAGCGAGTGCACCATCAGGTGCAGCAGCTGCTTTACCTCGGCCTGAAAGCCGAGCGTCTCTCGTGGGGCTGTTGTAGTCATAGGCTCAATTCATCGAATCCCGGATCCCGAATCCCGAGTCCCGCGCTTTGCCGCGCTCTGCCTTTGCCAGGAGTGCGCGTCCTGCCATTCAGTCGCGCGGCGATACGCCGCTGCGCGCTGATCCGGCGTCATCGTTTTCTCGAGCTCGTCTCGCAGGTTGGCAGCCTGGACGCGCCTGCCTTCGTCCTTCCATCGCGACGCTGCGAGGTTGAACCAGGTGTGCGCCTCGATGATGTCAGTCACGGCGCCATTGCCGGGGCTGAGAAGAACGCCGAGCTCGATCTGCGCGTCCGCTTCACCGCGATCGGCCGCCTTCCGAAACCACGCGATGGCTTCCGCCGTGTCGCGTGAGACTCCCCGACCATCTCGATACATCAATGCCAGGCGATGTTGCGCGATACCCAGGCCCTGCGCGGCGGCCTTGCGATACCACGTCGCCGCCTTGGCCTCGTCTCGCCCTACGCGATCGGCACCCGACTCGTAGATCGAGCCAAGGCTGAAGCTGGCGATAGCTTCTCCGTGTTCGGCGGCTTTCTCGTACCACGCGACCGCCTGCACAATGTCTCGCGGAACGCCCTCGCCATCGAAATACATCATGGCGAGATTCATCTGTGCGCCGGTGTGACCCTTGTCCGCAGCCCGCCGATACCATGCCGCCGCCTGCGTCGGGTCCTGTGGCAACACACTGCCGGCCTCGTACAGGTTGCCGAGCGCGACCTCCGCTTCCACATCACCCCTGGCAATCTGTGCGCGGAGATCGGCGACATAGCGTTCCTCCGCCGTCACCGGCACGAATGTGGCCTGCGCGGCCATCAGGGCAAGGACCAGTGCGAGGGTCATCAAACCTTCATTCTAAGGCGTACAGATCCGGGATTCGGGATTCGGGATTCGGGATTGGGAAGGAGCGGGACGATGTTTCGTGGTTTTGCTGTGCTCGGATTGCTGCTCGGCCTTGCCGCGCCAGTCGCTGCACAGCGGACGGGTGGGACGGGCGATTGCGATCGCGCGTGCCTGACGGGCATCGCCGACGCGTACATCGCCGCGCTTGTCGCGCACAATGCCTCCAAAGCGCCGCTGGCCTCCAACGTGAAGTTCACCGAGCAGGCGCAGGTGCTCAAGGTGGGCGAAGGCCTTTGGAAGACCACGACACAGGGACCGACGACGTTCAAGATCGCGGTGGCCGACCCGATCGCGGGGCAGGTCGGCATGATCGTGATGATGAAAGCCGATCTCGGTCCGCCACCTGTCAATCCAATCACTGGCACCGCGCCGCCTGTTCCGCCAGGTCCGGCGGACGTGCAGCTGGCGTTCCGGCTGAAAGTTCAGAAGAAGCAAATCACCGAGGCGGAGCACATATATGCGCGTATCACTGCAGCAAGCCAGCTTGCGAATCTGCAGAAACCGCGCGCCGCGTTCTTTGCGACGGTTCCGCCGGCACAACGAAGCTCGCGCGACATCATGTTGCTGATCGGGAACGCCTACTACGACTCGCTCATGCAGAGCGACGGTGAAGCAGCGCCTTTTGCGGAGGACTGTGCCCGCCGAGAGAACGGCATGCACACGGCGGGTGTCGGGGCGCCTCCACCGCAGCCAGGGGCTCTGCCAATACAGGGGTGCGCCGAGCAACTGACCTCGCGCGCCATGAGCTACATCACCAGCATCGACCTGCGCCGCGTCTGGATTGCGGACGAAGAAAAAGGGCTCGTGTTCGGGCTCACCATGTTCCGGCACCCGATGACCGAGAAGTTCGTCACCATCCTCAACCACGACGGCACGACCACGCAAAGGCCGTGGAATTTCAACCCGTTCGACCTGGAAGCGGCCCATATCTTCAAGATTTCAGCCGGGAAGATTCACGAGATCGAAGCGATGGGGTTCACGCTCCCGTTATACTCAAAGAACGGCTGGAGCCCGTTCCTTCGGTAGCCGTTTCTATTGAGTACCTGACGCCGCAACACCGCGAACACCAACCTCACCCGCAGCCACTCCCGACGACGCCATCGTCACGAGCCGCGACGCACGGAACTGCGCTCGGCATCCTGGCCGCGATCAGCGTCTGCCACGGCCTGAACGATCTGATGCAGTCGGTGCTGCCGGCCGTCTATCCGATCCTCAAGGACGCGTATCGCCTGGACTTCGGGCAGATCGGCCTGATCACGTTCGCCAACCAGGCGACGGCGTCGCTGCTGCAGCCGGTCGTCGGAACTTTCACCGACCGAAGCCCGAAGCCGTATTCGCTGCCGACCGGCATGGCGTTCACGCTGGTCGGCTTGCTGCTGCTCTCGGTCGCGCCGACCTACGGCGTGATTCTCCTGGCGGTCGCCATGGTCGGCATCGGCTCGTCGGTGTTCCACCCCGAATCGTCTCGCGTGGCGCGGCTGGCGTCAGGCGGCCGGCACGGCTTCGCGCAGTCGCTGTTCCAGGTTGGCGGCAACATCGGCTCGTCCACCGGCCCGCTGCTTGCCGCGTACATCGTCCTGCCGTACGGCCAGCGCAGCATCGCGTGGTTCGGTGTGGCGGCGCTTGTCGGCGATGGTCATCCTGATGCAGGTCAGCAGCTGGTACCGCCATCGTCTGCTCGAGTTGGTGCAGGCGAAGGGCGCGGCGATTCGCGCGGCGCTTCCCACCGGCCGCGTGCGGCTGGCGCTGCTCGTCCTCGTGCTGCTCGTGTTCTCGAAGAACGTCTACCTGGCGAGCCTGACGAGCTTCTACACGTTCTATCTGATCGACAAGTTCCATCTGACCGTGCAGAGCGCGCAGCTTCACCTGTTCGTGCTGCTCGGAGCGGTCGCGGCGGGCACGTTCATCGGCGGCCCGGTCGGCGATCGCATCGGGCGCAAGTACGTGATCTGGGTCTCGATCCTCGGCGCGCTGCCGTTCACGCTGCTGCTGCCGTACGCGAACCTGTTCTGGACCGAGGTCCTGACGGTCATCATCGGCCTGATTCTGGCGTCGGCGTTCTCGGCGATCGTCGTCTTCGCGCAGGAGCTGGTGCCCGGGCCGCGTCGGCACCGTGCCGGGCGTGTTCTTCGGCTTTGCCTTCGGCGCCGGCGGCCTCGGCGCGGCGATGCTCGGGCAGCTCGCCGACGCGACGAGCATCGACACCGTCTTCAAGGTCTGCTCGTTCCTGCCGGCGATCGGGCTGCTGACCTGGTTCCTTCCCAACATCGAGCCGGCGCGGCACGCGCGCCACTGACCCTCGCGCGTCCGACGCACATCCTGTGAAGGGGGTCAGACCCGCACTCACCCGATTTAGGGGGAGTTCGCAGCGTTGACTTCGCCCGGTGCAGCAGTTATAAGCAAGTGCCCGGCGTCTTCCACTTACTTCAAAGCTTTGTCATTAAGGTCCCATTGGAATTGATCATAGGGAGGCACTTCATGCCGGTTCGACGCGTGGCCACTCTCGGTCTCCTCGCGCTTGCAGTTCTGATCCTCAGTGCGCCCGGGGCTCTACGCCCAGGGACAAACCGGCTCGATTGCCGGCGTCGTACGAGATACGTCGGGCGCCGTTCTGCCAGGCGTCACAGTTGAAGCATCCAGCCCGGCACTCATCGAGAAAAGCCGAACCGTCGTGACCGACGGTCAGGGGCGGTACACGATCGTCGATCTGCGTCCCGGCACCTACAGCGTCGCGTTCACCCTTCCCGGGTTCGCTACCGTCAGGCGCGAAGGGATCGAGCTCACGACTGGATTCACGGCGAACGTCAATGCCGACCTGAAAGTCGGCACGATCGAGGAGACGGTCACCGTCACCGGCGAATCGCCCATCGTCGACACGCAGAGCACCACCAAGCTGGCCACGGCGACTCGTGAAGCCATGGACGTGCTGCCGACCGACCGCAACTTCGTCAGCTTCGCGGCGTTGACGCCGTCAGTGCTCGTGACCGGCGTGCGACAGAACGTCGGCGGATCGATTCCCGAGACCGGCATGAACCTGGTGGTGCACGGCAGCCGCGCGAGCGACAGCCTCGTGACCGTCGAGGGCATGCCGATCATCAACGGCGGCGGCACGGGCGGCCTGATGTATGGCAACTATCTCAACAACGGGCTGGCGCAGGAGATCACGTTCCAGACCGACTCGCACAACGCCGAGTTCGAGCGCGCGACGGTCTACTCCAACTTCATCCCGAAGGAAGGATCGAATACGTTCCGCGGTTCGTTCTTCGGCCGCTGGGCGGGTGAGTCGTGGCAGTCGGACAATCTCTCCGACGAACAGATGGCCCAGGGCCTGCAGACGGGCAATCGCATCGATCGGATCTGGGACATCAACCCCAATGTCGGCGGGCCAATCGTCCGCGATCGTCTCTGGGTCTACGGCGGGTTCCGTCACTGGGGCACGTACAACACCGTCGCCGGCTCGTTCAAGGACGCGGATTTCTCCGACATCTTCTATCACCCGACGACCGAGCAGAACCTGTTCCCGGTCTGGCATCAGAGCGCCGTCGCGCGCTTCACGATGCAGGCCAATCAGAAGAACAAGTTCAACGTCTACACCGACTGGCAGTACACCTACTTCGGCAACTGCTTCGTCCCGACCTATCTGACGGCCATCAGCGCGTGCCCTGAATACAAGAACATTCCGCAGTACATCCTGCAGGGAAGCTGGAGCTCTCCGGTGACGAACAAGCTGCTGCTCGAAGCCGGCGGCACGATCACGCCGCAGGACTTCCACGGCTATCGGCGCCCGGGCGTGTCGGAGACGCAGTTTGCGATGCAACGACCCGACGGCGCCGGCCGGATATGCCGCACGACGTGGGGCTCGTCGGCCGACCGGCTACGGCTACAACCGCAGCGACCAGATCGAACTATCGGGCGTCGGCGAGCTACGTGACCGGCTCGCACTCGATCAAGGCCGGGTTCACGCTCATGCACTCGTGGCGCTACAACACGCAGGAGCCGAACAACTCCGTGACGCTCAGCGTTCGTGGCACGCAGCCGTTCTCGCTGACGCAGTACGCCACGCCGATCCAGTTCCATGAAACGCTGCGCTACAACATGGGCCTCTTCGCCCAGGATCAGTGGCGCATCAATCGCTTCACGGTGAACTACGGCGTGCGGCTCGACTTCCTCAACGCGCGCGTCGATGCGCAGAACATCGCCGCCGGTCCGTTCACGCCCGCGCGCAACTTCGACGCGGTCGAGAACGTGCCGAACTGGAAGGACGTCGATCCCCGCTTCGGCGTCGTCGTGGGATCTGTTCGGCGACGGCAAGACGGCCGTCAAGGCCAGCGTCGGTCGATATGTCGTCGGCGAGTCCTACACGATCGCGCGAGCGCGTCAACCCGGTGCAGTCCAGCGTGAACAACGTGACGCGGACGTGGGCGCCGCCAGCGGGCGTGATCTACAACGGCGACTACAACCCGTACAACGACTGCGACCTGTTCAACCCGAACGCCAACACCAAGCGTCCCGGACAGATCGCAGTGCGGTGCCGATCAACAACCCGGCGTTCGGACAGGTGACGGCGCGCACGACCAACTACGACCCGGGAGTCGTCAACGGCTGGCACGTGCGCCCGAACAACTGGGAAGGACAGGTGAGCATCCAGCGCGAGATCGTGCCGCGCGTGTCGGTGTACGCGGCTTACACACGCCGGTGGTTCGGCAACCTGACCGCGACGCGCAACCAGGCCGTGACCAACGCTGACTTCTCGCCGTACTGCGTTCCCGGTTCCAGTCGATTCCCGCCTGGAGAACGGCGGCGGCTACCAGCAGTGCGGGCTGTTCGACGTCAACCGCATCATCACGCCCAACAACCTGATCTTCAACTCGAGCGACATCGGCGGCATCGACGACGTGTATGACGGCTTCGACTTCGACGTCAACGCACGGCTGGCGAGGAACATCATCCTGTCGGGTGGCGTCACCTTCGGCCGTGAGCGCATCAACTACTGCAACCTCAAGGACGATCTCAGCCTGACGACAAACGGTCCGGGACTCGGCGTCAACACGCCGCGGACGGACGACTACTGCAACGTCACGCCGCCGTTCCAGCCGCAGGTGAAGGGGCAGGTCGCTTATCCGCTGCCGTGGTGGGATGTCAGCCTCTCGGCGACGTTCCAGAGCCTGTCGGGTCCGCAGCTCGACGCGAACTACCCGTTGACCAACGCGCATTGTGGCGCCATCGCTCGGCCGGCCGTTCACGGGCGTTCCGCCGACGGTCAATCTGCTGCCCAACGGCACGATGTACGGCGATCGCATCTACCAGACCGATCTCCGGATCAGCAAGGCGTTCCGGAGCGGCGGCACGGTCGATTCGGCCGACGGTGTCGATCTACAACCTGTTCAATGCGAACCCGGTTCAGACCTACAACACGACCTACGGCTCTGCCTGGCTGTCGCCGACGGTCATCATGCAGGCGAGGTTCGTCGACATTGGAGTGCAAGTAGACTTCTAGATCAGTGTGTTCAAGTCCCAACTCGCCAACTCCCAACTCCCAATGAGGTTCGCCTTGCTGGGGTTGGGAGTTGGGCTCTGCTTTCTGATCGCCTGCCAGCGCAGCGCCGGATCGCCGCGATCGCCGAGTGCGCCGGATCCCGCGATCCCGGGCCCACGGTCCAGTGACCTTCAACAAAGACATCGCGCCGATCCTCTTCGAGAACTGCGCAACCTGCCATCGCCCGATCGAGGACGGTCCGAGCGTCAAGGGCGGCGATGTGCTGTGTGTCGCCGGCGCGCCTTTCAGCCTTCTCGACTACGAGAGCGCACGCGCGCGCGCCCGCGAGATCGCCGAGGCGACGCTCACGCGCGCCATGCCGCCGTGGCTTCCCGAAGCGGGCACGGCGAGTTCCTCAACCCGCGCCGCTTGCGCGACGATCAGATCGCACTGATCCAGCAGTGGGTCGAGCAGGGCGCCCCCGAGGGCGATCCCGCGCAGAAGCCGAAGCCGCCGGCGTTTCCCGAGGGATGGCAGCTTGGGAACGCCGGACGTCGTGCTCAAGAGCGCCGAGTCCTACACGCTGCAGCCCGGCAAGGGCGAAGTCTTTCGCAACTTCGTCATCCCGGTTCCGCGATCGTCGACGCGCTACGTTCGCGCGATCGAGTTCCGCGCCGACAACCCGAAGGTCCTGCACCACGCCAACGTCGCCGTCGATCCGGCGCGCGTGTCCCGCAGGCTCGATCGCGCCGACCCCGGACCCGGCTTTGCGACGATGCCCGAGGACGAGGTGCAGAACGTCTTCGGCTGGTCACCGGGCAAGGTCCCGATACTCGAACCGGAAGACACGGCCTGGGCGCTCGAGGAGGGCAGCGATCTCGTCGTCCAGCTGCACATGGTGCCGGGCGACGAAGGCCGAAACGGTTCAGCCCTCGATCGGGTTGTTCTTCGCGTCGACTCCGCCGACGCGCGTGCCGATCGTCGTCAAGCTCGAGTCGAAGACGATCGACATTCCCGCAGGCGAGGCGAACTACGTGGTCGAGGACAGCTACGTGCTGCCGGTCGACGTCTCGGTCGTCAGCGTCTATCCGCACGCGCACTATCTCGCCAAGGAGATGCGGGGCACGGCGACGCTTCCCGACGGCACGGAGAAGCCGCTCATCTGGATCAAGCGGTGGGACATCCGCTGGCAGGATCAGTATCGCTACAAGGATCCGATGGTGCTGCCGAAGGGAACGACGCTGCGCATGCGCTTCACCTACGACAACTCCGAGGCCAACGCGCGAAGTCCGCGTCCGGCACGGCGCGTGACGTGGGGGCAGAATTCGACCGACGAGATGGGTGCGCTGTGGGTGGAGGTCATTCCGCGCCGCAGCGAGGATGCCGCGCGTCCTCACGCAGGACTACTTCCGCCGCGCGCTGCGCACCGACATCGCGAGCGCCGAGATGCAGGCTGCGCAACAACCCGCAGGATCCGGCCGCACACAATCGGCTGGCGCTGAAGTACGTGCAGGCGGGACGCATGCAGGACGCGCAGGCGCGCCTCGACGAGGCGCTGCGCCTGGCGCCCGACGATGCGGAGGCGCACAGCAACCTCGGGACGGTGCTGCAGATGCAGGGCCGGCTCGCCGAAGCGATCGCCGCATCTCGCGACGGCGCTCAGGCTCAAGCCGAACGACGATCGCATCCGCTTCAACCTCGCGAACGGCCTGACCGCCGCGGGCACGCCGGCCGACGCGATCCGCGAATACGAGCGCGCGATCGCCATCAACCCCGAGAACGCCGACGCGCATTTCAACCTCGCGATGCTGCTCGGCCCGCAGAACCGGCTGGACGAGGCCATCGCTCATCTGCGGCGAGTGATTGAGCTCACTCCGCGGAACAGTGAGGCCTATCGCAACCTGTCTGTCGCCTATGGGTTGCAGGGGAAGCTCGACGAGGCGATCGCCGAGGCGCGCACCGCGCTCCGAATCCAGCCTGACTCGGCGGCCGCGCGTCAGCACCTCGATCGATTGGTTGCGGCACGAGGTCAGCGATGATCGCGTGCGCAATTGGCAATCACGACACACAGAGGCAACGAGGCACAGGCGAGTCCCATTAGTTTTCTCCGTGTCTCTGTGCCCCGGTGTGTCGTAATCTTCTTCTATGAGAATGCCCATGCGACACGTTGTTCCTGTTGTCTTCGTGGCTCTGCTCCTCGCGCCCAGCCTCGAACGCGTCAGCGCAGCTGCTGGCCGCCAAGGACGGGCCGATCGTCTACGGCCATCACCACCTGAACGTGACGAACGTGGACGAGGCCAAGAAGTTCTGGGTGGACGCGCTCGGCGGCGTGTTGATCAAGGTCGGCCCGGAGAATCGCGAGATCATCAAGTTCCCGAACGCGTTGATGCTGCTGCGCGCCCAGAAGCCGACAGGCGGGAGCAAGGGCTCGACCGTCGATCACATCGGGTTCTCCGTGAAGAACCTGCGTCAGGTCGTCGACCGCGTCAAGGCGGGCGGCTTCCGCATGGTCACCTCCTCAGAGGCGCCGCCCAACGTCAAGGTCCAGGACGACATCGGCATCGTCGAAGGCGGGCCGGTGAGCGGCATCGCCTATGCGATGGCTCCCGACGATACGAAGGTAGAGCTCGTGGAGATGAAGGCGCAGGCCGCGCCCATCGCCTCGCATCACCTGCACTTCTTCGGCATGAACAAGGAGATGCAGGCCTGGTACATGAAAACGTTCGGCGCCTCGACGCTCGCCTCGGCAAATCCGGCGTTCATCAGCGCGAGCCTGCCGGGGTTGACGATGAACTTCTCGCCGTCACAGGCGCCGGTGGCTGGAACGCAGGGCCGCGCGATCGATCACATCGGGTTCGAGGTGAAGAACCTCGAGGCGTTCACCAAGAAGCTCGAAGCGCAGGGCATCAAGCTCGCGTCGCCCTATCGGCAGGTGCCCGCGCTCGATATTTCGATCGCGTTCATCACCGATCCGTGGGGCACCTACATCGAGCTGACCGAGGGGTTGGACAAGATCCAGTGATGCGTCGGGTGACGCCGCCACCCGGGTTTCATTCCTGCCGCCGCAGGCGTGCGCTGCTTCCGTGATCGTCTCGTCGCCGATCGTGACGTACAGCTCGCCCCCGCTCACCGACACGGTGAGGGCGACGCGTCGCTCGAGACGGGCGGCGAGCGCGTTCACCAGCCCGCGATCGAGCGCATAGATCTCCAGCGCCTCAGCGTTGTGGATCTTCTTGCCTGCCAGCTGCTTCAGGAGCTGCGCCGGGTCCTTGTGCGTGTACACGGCGACTCGGCCGGCCAGCTTCGATGCTTTGTGCAGCCGCTCCGCATCAGGCGTGCCCACGTCGATCCACGCCGTGAGCGCACCTGTCAGATCGCGAATGGCGATGGCCGGCTCGTCCGCACTCGACAGGCCGCGGGGTGAGAACTCGATGCCTTCGGCGAACTCCAGCAGGTAGGCGATCAGCCGCGCGACGAGATATTCCTCGGACTCTGACGGATGACGCGCGAGGCGCAACGCCAGTGACTCGTAGACATGACGGTCCGTGTCCGCGAGCTCGACGTCGAAGTTGTAGATGGTGGCTGTGAGCGCCATGTCTACTCGCGCGGCATCGCCAGCCTTGAAGCACGGGCGCGGCTCGCGGATGATGAAGTGATGAGCGGCAAGCCCAACGCGCGCGTCGTGTATTCGACGGAAACTGCCGGTAAGTGTCCTGTGTGCGGATGGCCGCAGCGGAACTGCCAGTGCAGCAGCCGGCGCGACGTCGCCGCTGCCATTCCGGCGCGGATCGTCGCGAAGCTGCGAGTGGAGAAGAAAGGGCGGGGCGGCAAGACGGTGACCGTAGTGTACGGCCTGCCACAGAATACCGAGTTCCTGAAAGAGCTGAGCCAGGAGCTGAAGCGCGCGTGCGGCACCGGCGGCACGGCGACAGAGGAGGGCGTCGAGCTCCAGGGCGACATGCGCGAGCGTGTCCGCGACGTGCTGACGAAGCGGAACTTCATCGTCAAGGGCTGACGCACGATCAGGCCGGGTTCGTTGGGTCAACGTACCCGTCCTCTACGGGATGCGGAAGGCGCCGGCTTCTGCCGAGGCGAGCAGATCGCGGGCGCGCTCTGCGTCTCGTTCGGCAACCATGATCTCGACGGCGCCGAGCCCGTCAACCGTCAGGCCGTGCGTGTGGCGAAGCGCTTCGCCGCGTTCCGAGGAGTGAATGCCAGCGGCCTCGAGAAACGCGCGAACCTGCTGTGCGTGAATCTCTCCGCTTGCGACGAACACGCGGCGCAGTTCATGATCCATGTGAAACTCTGTGAAGGGGTCTGACCCCGCACAATTTAGGGCTGTGAGCTCTGGCTCGCCGCCGCGGCCTTCGCATCGTCTGCGCGCGCGGCGCTGAGGATGTTCTTCAAGCCGTAGTTGCCCTCGTGGCACTCGTACGGCAACAGCGGCTCGGTCGGTCCTGGGTCAGCGGCATCGAGAACGTCCACGGCCTCGTCCACGTCGTCGGATCGTCGACGGTCACCGTCCACTCGCAGCGTGTCGGCGCGACGCGGCGTGAACCGCTCGGTAATCTTCAGCTGTCCGGGTTGGCGTTGCGGTAGACGCTGCGCTCGCGGAAGTTCGTCGTCTCGACGACGAGCGTGTCGCCTTCCCAGTGGCCGCGCGCGTCGCCCATGTCGAGTCGGATGCCCTTGCCGACGTGCGGGCCGGCCGTCGAGCGGGATGATGCGCGTCTCGTGGATCATCTCGTAGGTGATCGCCACGTAGCCCGGCCCTGCACGATCTGGTACGAGTTGCCGTAGATCGCCGGCATCATCGAGCCGGGAAGCCGCGCGTGATGCAGCGGTCGTAGAGGCTGCGGTCGTCGTAGGAGTCGGCCGGGCCGCGGGTGTTCCGCTTCCGCGCCTCGGCGGCGGCCGCTGCCGCTGCTGCGCCTCGGGCGTCAGCGGCGGAATCTTGCCGTCCGGCGGGTCGATCACCAGCCACGCCTGCGCGCCGTTTTCGCGTTGCGGTACGCCACCTGCCACCAGTTGTCCGGCGCCTCGGTCGGTCCGAGGAAGTTGTCTGATCGTCTGTTCGGCCGCCTGGCGCTTGAGCGTGCGCCAGTTCCTCAGCCGGTGATCTCGCTGAGTTGCTTGCCCTCGAATTCCTTCGGTCGCTCGAGCGGCGTGCCCGCCTCGGTGAGATTGCGTGTAGTTCCCCTGGATGTCCGGATCGCCCCACGGCGTCTTCGGTGCCTTGTAGCTCTGCGCGCTCGACTGCGCCGCGGCGACCACCATCACCACGGCGCCGGCGCAGATGCCGGCCGCCAACTCGCGCGATGTTCACCTTCATTTGCTCGATCCCCCGCGCCGCCTTCTCTTCGGCCCGCGCCGCGGTCGAGGATGTTGCGCAGCCCGTAGTTGCCTTCGTGGCATGCGTACTCGAACGGCGGCTGGCTCTCGTCTTCCGTCAGATTCATCGCGAACGTCCACGGCCGCGCCCAGGTGTGCGGATCGTCGAGTGTCACCGACCATTCCACGGTGTCCGGACCGAGCGGCGTGAACCGCTCGATGATTCTTCAGCTGCTCGCTCGAGCCGCGGTACGGCGTCTTGTCGGTGAAGTTCGTCGTCTCGACGACGAGCGTGTTGCCTTCCCAGTGGCCGCGGCGCGTCGCCGAGGTACTGGCGGATCGCCCCGGCGAGGTGCGGGCGCGCCGTCGAGCGGAATCACGCGCGTGTCGTGGACCATCTCGTAGGTGATCGTCACGTATCCCGGGCGCTGATGGATGTGATACGAGTTGCCGTAAATGGCCGGCATCATCGAGCCGGGAATGCCGCGCGTGATGCAGCGGTCGTAGAGGCTGCGGTCTTCCCATGAGTCGGCCGGGCCGCGACCCTTGCGCGCGGCCTGCTGCGCGCGCGCCGGCACGCTGCCGTGCCTCCGCGGTCTGCGGCGGCACCTTGCCGTCGGCCGGCTCCGACACCAGCCAGGCGCGGCTGTTGACCGCGTAGTAGTTCTCGAACCAGTGCATCGGGCTGGTCGCACCGGGAAACTCGCTCAGCGCCGGCGTGCGCTCGATGGTCTGCTGCTGCCGCTGCTGCGACCAGCTTCGCGAGCTCGGCCGGCGTGAATGTCATCGAGCGCGCGGCCGGCGAATTCGTCCGGCCGCTCGAACGGGATGCCGCTCTCGTCGCTGTTGTTGTAGTCGCCGGTGATGTCCGGATCGCCCCACGGCGTCTTCGGCGGGACGAAGGTTCCCGCTTCGGGATCGGCGCGACTTTCTTCACGCTGCGGAACTTCACCTTCCTTGATCGGTGTCGGCTGCGTTTGCGGAGCCGGCGTCTGCGCGACGATGCCGCTCGACGCAATGGCAATGGCTATGACGGTGGCGAGGATGATGACGGCGAAGGTTCGGAATCGACATTTAAGGTGCACCCAGTTCCTTGAGTAACTTTGCTGTGCGATCGTAAACCGGTGGCGGTCCGCCGGCGCGGCCGCGGCCGCCGACGCCCATCGCCACGTCGACGGGCGTTCGTCCCTGCTTGTCCTTCGCGTCGAGCGTGGCGCCGGCCTGCGCCAGCAGCGTCACCACCGAGTCGAGCCCGGCCTGGGCCGCGCAGTGCATCGCGGTGATGCCCTTGGTCGTTGGCCGCGTTGACGTCGACGCCTCTGCTCGACGAGCAGCTTCACGCGCCTCGAGCAGATCGGCTTCGGTGCCGTAGTCCTTGGCGAAGACGCCCGCCCGCGCCCGAAGCCGCAGGCCAGCATCAGCGCGGTGGTGCCGTTGCGGCTGCGTCAGCGACGGTCGGCGCCGGCGGCGAGCAGCAGCCGCATCGCCGCGGTAATCGCCGTTCCTGGCCGCGCGCATCAGCGGCGTCGTGCCGGCGCCGAGCAGCGGCTCGCCCGGCGTGTGGTTGCGCTGCAGCGTCGCGCGACTTCAGCCTCGCGTCCGACCTGGCGCCCTTGGCGAGCAGCAGCTCGATGATGTCGAGCGCGCGTCGACGTGTCCTTCACCTTGCGCGGGCCGGCAGGCCGTAGACCTCGCCGAGCGAGCTCATGTCCACGGCGGCATACAGCGCCGCCATGCCGGCCGTGTCGGCGATGTTCGGATCGGCGCCCTCCTCGAGCAGCACGGCGGCCGTGTCGTAGTGCGCAGTTCATGATCGCCCGCACGAGCGCCGTCGTCCCTTCGGGATCCGGCGCGTTGAGGTCGGCGCCGGCCTCGGCCAGCGCGCGCGCGGCATCCGGCGCGCCGTCACGCGCCGCATACATCAGCGGCGTCCAGTTCCCTTGCGGCAGGATGCGTCAGCACGCCTTCGAGGCCGAAGCGATCCTTGGGGAACTTACAGCGTGCTCGATCGGGCATTGACGTCCGCGCCGCGCGCAGCCAGCAGCGTCACGACCTCGGCGTGGTTCTCGGACGCCGCCCACATCAGCGCCTTCTCACCCAGCTGCGTCTTCGCGCGCGTTGACGTCGGCGCCCTTGTCGAGGAGCGCGCGCACGGCGGCGGCGTTCCCGGTGCGGGCCGCCGTCATCAGCACGGTCTGGCCCCGCGAGACGATGCGGTTGGGATCGGCGCCGGCCGCCAGAGCAGCGCCTCGATCATCGCGGCGCTGCCGTTGACGGCCGCCAGCGACAGCGGCGTCATGCCGTAGCGGTTCGCCGCGTTCGCGCTTGGCGCCGGCCTGAGGAGCGCCGTCGAGGTCTCGAGATCGTCGGCGCGCACGGCCCAGTGCAGCGGCGTCGTGCCGTCGGCCTCGGTCGCATTCACCTCGGCCGGGCCTTGCAGCAGCGCGCGCACCGCCTCGCGGTTGCCGGCCTGGATCGCCTCGACGAGCCGCGACGCGCTGTCGTCGCCGGCGCCAGTGACGCCGCCGACAGCAGAGCGACGAGCGACCACACGGGGCACGGAGCGCGATGGCGCGTCTCATCAGCAAAGAAATCCTCGACGCGCCCGTTGCTGTCGCCGAACGTCTCGATCGCGGCTGCCGTACTTGTTGGCGACCGCCAGCCACAGATTGCCGACCGGCGTCCGCGGCGTCAGCTGGATGTGCCGATGTCCCTTGCCGACGCCGCCGCCGACGGCGAGCACCGGCAGCGGATCGCTGGCGTGCCGTTCGGATTGCCCATGCCGCCGCCGTAGAAGATCAGCGAGTGATCGAGCACCGAGCCGTCGCCGTCGGGCGTCGCGCGCAGCTTCTCGAGGAACCTCGCGAACAGCGTCATGTGATAGGTGTTGACCTTGACGTTCTGCGCGATCTTCTGCGCGTCGTTGCCGTGGTGCGACACGGAGTGGTGCTGCTCGGTGACGCCGATGTTCGGATAGGTCCGCTGGCTCAGCTCGCGCGACAGCATGAACGTGAACACGCGCGTCACGTCGGCCTGATAGGCCACCGCCAGCAGGTCGTACATCAGCGCGACGTGCTCCTCGAACGAGTCGGGCACGCCGACCGGCGCCTCGAGCGTCGACGTCGGCCGCGGTTGCGCGCCTCGGCGCGCTGGATGCGCCGCTCGATCTCGCGCAGGTTGTCGAGATACTCGCGACACGCGCTGCCGGTCGCGCGCGCCCAGCCCGCGCTGCAGCTGCCGCGCCTCCTCGGCGACCGAGTCGAGCATGCTGCGCTCGTCGCGCGATGCGCGCCGCGCGCTGCGCCGGGCTGCCGCGCCTGGCCGAACATCCGCTCGAACACCACGCGCGGATTGATGTCCATCGGCAGCGGCGTCGTCGGCGTGCTCCACGAGATGGTGTTGAGGTAGGCGCAGTTGAAGCCGGGCGAGCAGGCGCCGACGTAGCCGGTGAAGTCCTCGGTCGCCACCTCGAGCGACGGGAACGGCGTGTCCTGGCCGATCTGCTGCGCCACGACCTGGTCGATCGTCGTGTTGGCGAGCACGTCCTCGGCCTCGGTCCGCTTCGGCCACACGCCGGTCAGGAAGCCGGCGGCGCTGACGGCGTGGTCGCCCACCTGGCTGCCCGGATGCGACCGGGTCAGGTTCGTACACGACCACGATCTGGTCCTTGAACGGCTCGAGCGGCTTCAGGATCGGCTTGAACTCGAACCCGGCGCCGACGCGCTCCGGGATCCACTGCTCCATGATCGCGCCGTTGGGAACGTAGACGGCGCCGAAGCGCGTCCGCGGCCGCGCCTGCGCCCGCGCCAGCGCGCGTGATCGCCGGCACCATCGCGTCGAGCAGCGGCAGCGCCACGGCGACGCCCATGCCCCGCAGGAACGTGCGGCGCGGCAGCGACGTTCTTGGATGACAAACATCAGTCGACTCCTAGCTCGGCCTACGATTCGGGTCCAGCTCGTCGAGCCGGCAGTCCGAGCTCGTCCGCTGCACTGTGCAGCTACGGCGTCTGCGTACTGTCGCGACTCGACGGCTCCGGCGTCACGCGCATCTGGAACGGCACGCTCTGCACGATGCCGAGCACGATCGACGAGAACCGGTAGTCGTCGCGCCGCGCGTCGCGCACGATACGCCGCACGGCCGGCATGTCGCGCGCCTCGACGCCGCGGCCGAGCGCGTAGGTCAGCAGCTTCTCGGTCATCGTGCCGACGAACACCTCCGGCCGCGCGAGGATCGCGCTGCGCAGCGTCACGACGCCGTCGACCGGCGTGCCGTCGGCCAGCTGTCCCGACGCGTCGATCGGCCCGCCGGCTTCGCGCGTCCGCCACGCGCCGACCGCGTCGAAGTTCTCGAGCGCGAAGCCGATCGGATCCATCACCTTGTGGCAGCTCGCGCACACCGGGTTGGCGCGGTGCTCGGCCATCTGCTCGCGCAGCGTCGTCGGCTTCTGCCCTTCGTCGTTGCGCCTTCAGCTGACGGCACGTCCGGCGGCGGCGGCGGCACCGGCAGGCCCGAGCAGGTTCTCGAGCACCCACTTGCCGCGCAGCACCGGGCGACGTGCGCTCGGCGTGCGACGTCACCGCCAGCATGCTGCCGTGGCCGAGCAGCCCGCGCCGCGCGTCGTCGGTCACCGGCACGCGGCGGAACTGGCTGCCGTAGACGTCGGGGATGCCGTAGTGCCGCGCCAGCCGCTCGTTGACGAACGTGTAGTCGGCGCGCAGCAGGTCGAGCACGCTGCGGTCCTCGCGCATGATGCTCTCGAAGAGCAGCTCGGTTTCGCGACGGAACGCCTGCCGCAGGTTGTCGTCGAAGTCCGGGAACTCGTCGGAGTTCGGCAGCACGCTCCGGACGTTGCGCAGGTGCAGCCACTGGCCGGCGAAGTTGGTCGACCAGCGCGCTCGGATCGCGGGTCGGCCAGCATCCGGCGCACCTGCTGCTCGAGCACCGCCGGCATCGCTGCAGCCGTGCCGCGGCGCCGCGACGTCAGCAGCGTCGTCGTCCGGAATGCTGCTCCACAGGAAGAACGACAGCCGCGACGCCAGCTCGACGTCGCTGACATGCGGTACGGCGTGCCCGGGCGCGGCGTCGGCCGGATCGCTGCTCGACGCGGAAGACGAAGCGCGGGCTGGCCAGGATGCGCTGCAGCCCGCGCTGGATGCCGGCCTCGAACGCTGCCCTGCGCGCGCGCCGCGTCGTAGAACTCGAGGATCGGCTGCAGCTCGGCCGTCGCCGACCGGCCGCCGATAGGCGCGGCGCGCCAGGCGGCCGAGGATCTGCGTCGGCGCAGGCGCGCTCGCGCTGCACCGCGACTGCGTCGGCCGGCAGCGTGAAGATCTCGCGCCGGCTCGGCGTGTCGCCGGCGCCGTCGGCGTCGAACGGGCCGGTGACGGCGAACGTCTGGATGTGCGGCCGGCCGGCCCAGTCGAAGTTGTCGGCCGAGCTGCGCAGGAACGGCTGCAGCCGCACCGTGTCCTTCACCGCCAGTTGCTCGATGAACGCCACCGTCACCTCGTGCGGGCCGGCCGGCACGCGGCACGCGCACGCGCATGCGCAGCTCCACGGCGTCGCCGGTATCGGTCGGCTTGTCGAACATCGCCGCCAGATCGTCGTTGCCGCCGATGCGTGACGTGGTGCACCGGCCGGCCGTCGATCGCGATCTCGAACTCGCTCGGATACTCGCAGGCCGCGCACGATGTTCAGGTTCGTGCGATAGAGCTTGGTCTGGAAGCTCGTACTCGCCGTCGAGCGGAAACGTGTGGCGCACGCGCAGGCCGCCGACCGTGCCGAGCGGCAGCCCGTCGATGTGCTGGTTCTGCGACAGATCCTGCGGAACGCGATACGTGTCGCTGCCCGGCGCGCATCGACGGATCGCCGACGGCGAGCGGCGCTGATTCTGCGCGGCCGCCGTCGAGATAGCGCTCCTGCAGCGACGGCGACACGCCGAGCACGTCGGAGATGTTGTCGAAGCCGTAGGCCGAATCGTCGGGCGGCAGCAGCGAGGCCGCATCGACGTCGAGCGCCAGCAGATCCCGGATCGCGTTCGCGTACTCGGCGCGGTTGAGCCGATGCAGCAGCGGCCGGCCCGGGTTCGGCCGCGCCGCCGCAGCGCTGGTCGAGACTCGTCTCGAGCGACGCGATCAGCGCCTGCAGCGTCGCGTCATCGGGCCGACGCGCGCCCTGCGGCGGCATCACGCCGGCCCGCAGCTTGCGGACGACCTTCTCCCACACTCGGCGTTGTTCGCGACGTCGGGCGACGTCCAGGCTCTCGAGGGCCAGATCGCCCGTCTTGAGGCGCGCGTTGTGGCAGGTGACGCAGTATTGGTCGATCGTGGACTTTGAGCCGGGATCCGGGATTCGGGATTCGGGATTCGAGACCTGGGATGCGGGCGCGCTCGTGGCCTGAGCGCTCAGCCCCGCGCGTGCGGCAATGAGGGCCGCGCACAGAATCCACGTACAAGTGAAGACACGTCTGATCATAGGCTTCCGAGCACACACCAATATGCCAGATTCTCGGGCCAATCGGGGGCGCGGCGCTGTACCGCATTTGGGTAATTTCCGGCCAAAAACCGGCGATTGCGGAAACGCCGGCCGGTCTGATTTCGCGTAATATCTGGAAACCGCCCGATCCGGCGGCTCTTCAAAGGACCAAGGCGATGCGGAAAACAGTTGGCGTCATCCTGGCCTCAGCGCTCATCGCGGCGGCCATCGTGGCTGTGTCACCGGTTGCGGCTCAGCAGCGCGCGCCGCGGGAGGTGCTGTGACCTCGTTTTACGACCTCAAGACCATGGCTCTCGACGGCAAGCCCGGCAACCTCGCCCAGGTCCAAGGGGCAGGTGAGCCTGGTGGTCAACGTCGCGAGCAAGTGCGGGTTCACGCCCCAGTACGAGGGGCTCGAGAAGCTGCAGCGCGAGATGAAGGGCAAGGGGTTCAACGTCCTCGGCTTCCCGAGCAACGACTTCGGCGGTCAGGAACCCGGGACGGCGCAGGAGATCGCCACTTTCTGCAAGCTGACCTACGACGTGACGTTCCCGATGTTCGAGAAGGTCGTCACGAAGAAGGGCGCGGATCAGTCGCCCGTGTACACGTTCCTTGGCGAGACCGGCAACCTCCCTGCCTGGAACTTCAGCAAGTACGTCGTCGACAAGAACGGCAAGGTGGTGGCGTTCTTCCCGAGTGCGGTGACACCAGAGGATCCGGCTCTCCGCGCCGCGATCGCGAAAGCCCTCGCAAGCTAAAGGGAGTCAAGTAGCGGCGGGTCTTTGGGCCCGCCGCCGCCGATTCAGTTCCGCACGGTTCATCGATTCGAGTTTCTGTAGTTCCTTCACTCGCTGCTCTAACGACAAGTCCAAAGTGACTGGACAAAGCCCGGCACCGCGGAGGCGGCGATTCAGGGCAGCCGTTTGACGATTGCGCGCCACGCGGGTCGCCTCGATACGTTTCCACGAGTCAGGGTGCTCTTTGCGAAACTCTTCGTCGTCTGCAATTCGACGCCGAACGAGATCTTCTTCGATGAGGTTCGATCGAAGGGAATGGTCTTCACTTACGAAGCCACTCCCTCCGGGTTTTCGATGTGGCGTGAGCCATTTTGCGTCCTGCGAGGCTGACGACGATGCCATCGTCGCAGGGCGAAGTCAAACGACTTCAGACGCGGACTACGCTGCTTTGGCGGGTTCGAGGAACTCGCGCAGATCCAGGGCGTCGGGCGCGGGCAGGCTCCGCGTGATGTGACGTGCGTAGCCTCCTGACGACTCGCGCTCGGCCGTATCCACCTGCCCCGTGGGCTTGTAGGTTTCCTCGTCGACGAGTGTGAGCACTGGATGCAGCGGCTCGCGACGGTTGATCTGCACGACGAGCCCAAGCTCATTCCTGTTCGTGCGGACCAGTGACCCCACTGGGAAGAACGTGATCGCGTTCACGAACTTCTTTACAAGGCCGGTGTTGAGTTTCTCTCCGGCGATGCGCGCCAAGATCAGGCAGGCGCGCTCCGGTGGCGTCGGCGCCTGATATGTGCGCGCGCCGGTGATCGCCTCGTAAATATCCGCGACGGACACAATCTGGCTCATGGGATGCGGGATCGCCTCGCCAAGATCCGGGTAGCCCGTGCCTTTCACGCTGCGATGGTGTTCGAGTGCGACGGTCGGTGTGAGCGGGTGCAGCCCTTCAGTCTGGATCAGGATCTCAGCACCAAGAGTCGTATGCGCCTCGATCATTCGGCGTTCGGCTTTGTCGAGCGCGCCCGGCTTGCGCACGATGTCGAGCGGAATCTGCGTCTTGCCCACGTCGTGCAGCAGCGCGGCTTCGACGAGTGCCGCGAGAGCGGCTTCGTCCAGGCCGACCTGCTTGCCGAGCAGCAGGCTGAGCATCGCCACGTTGACCGAGTGGCAATACGTCAGGTTCTCGTCCTGCTTCACGGCGAGAATCTGACCGAGCGCAGCGTTGCTGCGTGCGACCTTGTAGATCAGCAACTGAACGAGGTCGCGCACGGTGACGACGTCGAGCGGCTTGCCCGAGGCGGTGTCGTCCCACGTCTTCTGCGCCATCATCAACGATTCGGCGTAATCGGGATCGAGCGGCCCCGTCGGCGCATCCGCCCATTGCTGCGAGCGCCATCGCGTATCGAGCGGCAGCAATCGGCCGAGACTGATGTGCTGAACGTTGCGCGCCGCGAGTTGCGCAGACATCGACTCGCCGGACTCTGTGTATTGCCAGAGGAATTCGGCGACGGCCAGCAGCTCGTCGCGCTGCACGCCTTCCACGATGTGAATGCTGTCGATGCCAAGCGCGGACAGCTGCGTGAGCAGCTGTTGATTTGCCTGGTTCTCGCTATTCGACGCGATCCCGTCGAGGAACACGTCGCCTCGGATGACATCGATGCGAATCGGATTGCTTGTTTGAAGCAGCCCGGCGATCACGTCTTCGAGCTCTTTGAGCTTCTGCCCGATCATCGGGTGTCCGGCCGGATACGACCCGGCCAGCTTACGCAGACTGGCAATCCCCGCAGTACGGCGAGCGGATCGAGCGCCGGCGCGGGAGTGGGGGTCGTCATCGGGCTCTGAGCTCCCGCGCTTTCAGTGCCACCTGCACCAGGCTTGGTTTCCAGAATCTGAAGCGAAGCCCTTCGAGCCTCGTGAGCGTCTCGTCCAGTCCCTGCACGCGCGACTGACCGGCGCGATCGATCAAGCGCGCGGCCGTCTGCGGGTGACTCAGGACGAACTCGCGCGACCGCAGCAATTCACGAACTTGCGTGGCCGTCTGTGCGGGCGGGAAGTGCCAGAGCGCGTCTTCGGCCGCGCTGTGTCCATCGCCACGCGCCTCGCGGATCTGGCGCGCAACCAGTGCCGCTGCCGTCGGTGTTCCGATGCGTGCGAGCGCGCGCATCGCTTCACGCGCAACCTGTCCATCCTGGTGCTCTGACAGCTGGCCGACGACGACTTCCTGTCCCGCTCCTGCGAAGCCGAGGATTTTGACGATCACTCGGGCAGCCGTGGCGCCGCACGAGTCGAGCTCGGCGGCCAGCGCGGCGGCAAGCGTCGGCGCCATCTCGCACATCAACGGCACGAGTACGCGAGCTCTGGCCTCGTGCGCCGAATCGATTCATCAGCTCGACGAGGCCGGGCACGAGCCAGGGTCCGAGCGCCGTCAGCATCCGCTGTGCGAGCGCGCGCCCCTCATCGTCGCGCTCGTGAAGCGTCGCGAGCGCGAGCAGGCGCGTCGGTGTGCAGTAGTCGCCCATCGCTTTGGCGATCACGTCGGTGACGTCAGGCCGGCGAGTCCGCAACTCTTCGCCGAGGCGGCTGTAACCTTCGACGGCTGCGATCAGATCGTTCCACCGTCCGGTGCGCTCCAGCGTGCCCAGCAATTCCAGCGCGCGACGCATAAACGCTTCAACCAGGCCGGGATTGCGCTCGATGCGCACCAATTGCGTTGCGCACAGCAACTGGGCCAGCGGCACATCGGTCGCGGCAATTCCCGCGCGCACTTCGACGACGGCCAATTCGGCCTGGGCGTCCATCGAGAGATCGAAGGCGGCGAACTCGGAGAAGTCGGTCTCGCCCGCGGTGTCGATGCGAATCAACTCGCGGGCATGACGTTCAACGCCCGACGAGCCGAGGCTGACGTCGTTCGGCGCACCGCCGTTGGCAGTGCGCATCCGCTCCTCGATGAGCGGAACAAGGGCCGCACGGCGCTCAGTCGAGACATCGAGTCGATTGAGCGCGGCCGACAGCACTTCAGGCGCCGCGGTCTCGAGATCGAGCAGCAGACAGATCGACTCCGCGAGATCCATGTCGGGAAAGTCACGCAGGACCTTGCCGTTCGCGTCGCCGTCGAGCAAGCCCGGAAGAATCGTTCGCTGCAGCAGATTGTTGCGGCGGTCCGTATCGAGGTTCAGCACGGCTCTGGCGAGCTTGCCGAACATCACCCCCGCCAGTCGTGGATCGAGCGCCGAGAACAGTCGTGTGACGTCGCTGTATTTCCGTTCGAGTGCGGTCTGCTTGGCGTCCGGACCGCTCACGTCATCGTCGGTCAGGCGCACGAGCATCGTTGCGATATCGGCAGGATCGTCGACGAGTACGACGAGGTCGAGCAGCGAAACCTGAGACAGTCCCTGCGCCGGATCGGTTCTCACCCAGCCACGGTCGGGCGGATAGAGATAACTGACCGGCGCATCGGGCTGCGCGAGTTGTTGCTCTGCTTGTCTACGGCGCTCGTGAGTGATCAGCTCAGTGGTGTGGGCTCGTGGCACGCCCACCTCCATGACGACCGGACGCTGCGCCATTTCCGGAATGATGGCGCCCACACCGTGCTCGGCCAGCTTCTCAGCGAATGTGATATCGCCGGTCTGAGGATCTTCGGATTCGACGAGGTCGATGCAGAAGCGCGACAGATCGCGAGGCGTAACTCCGCACTCGATCTCGAGGGCCGCCACGCGAAGTTTGAACAACCGTCGCGTCAGTTCCTGCTCGACGACGGTGCCCGCACCGATTTGCATCTCCTCGACGATCAGATCGTGCGGGCCGACGCGTGAGGCGACGCGGTCGCGATGCTGGATCGACTTCAGCGCGTCGTGGCACGCCATGACGGCGTCCACACACATCGGGCTCGTCGCCGGGTAGGTGTGGAACTGTCGGATCGCCCGGGCCAGGAGCTGCAGCGCTCCTTCGACCGCGGTCAAGTCGGCGTAACCAGTTCCCGATTTTCGTTTCGGCGTCGTGTTCTCGGTCGACAAGCTAGATCAGTTATCGACCGACGAACTCCACCGTGACACCCCGCGATGGTGCAAGGAATCGCGAGTGTTCGTGCATTTCCGTGCGAAGCTGTGTCCCCTCCGCCTGGAGAAGACTCGTGACCGCGCCTGTCGCTACTTCGCCGGCGCGTCTCCCTCCGTCGGACCTGTGTCGAAGGACGACCCCGCGAATACTTCACGACCGTCGGCGAGCTTGACCGTCCTGGCGTTCGCGACGTGCGGCGCGGTCTTCGAGAGGAAGCCGTTGATCGTCACGACGTGTCCCTGCTTGAGCGAATTCCGATTCCATCCGCGTCGCATCAACCCGTTGGGCGGCCCGAGCTCGCAGTCCCAGCTGACGACCTTGCCCTTGTCGTCCTTGACGTCGATGTAGATGCGTGCGTGGGGATTGGTCCACTCGAGTTTGGTCACCGTGCCGGTAAGGGTGATCGGCTTGTCGCGGTCGAACTCGGCGGCAAATGAATGATGCGCGCTCGCAGGGAGTGTCATCCCGGCGATCGCGAGGCCAGCGAGAAACGGACCATTCGACCGTTCATGATTCACTCCCTCGAAAACACCGACACCGAACACGAACCTGGAACCCGGAACCTGGAACCCGGAACCTGGAACTCGGAACCTGGAGCTTCCATGTTCCAGGTTCCAGGTTCCGGGATGATAACCTGATGCGAATCTTCGTGGGATGTCGGAGGTCGATGTGAGGTCGTTCATCCGGGTGAGTGTGCTGATCGCGGCGATTGCTGCGTCTCCGCGCTGGTCGCGCAGTGGGACGTCCGCACGCCGCAAGGCGTTCCGCGCAACGCGAAGGGTGAGCCCGATCTCAATGGGCCGGTGCCGAGAACGACAGATGGCAAGCCGGACCTCTTGGCGTCTGGCAAGGCGGAAACGCCGCGAATCAGGCGGCCCCGACCGATGCACCTGCAGGTCCGCCGCTCGCGGGTTTCCGTGACGTCGCGCAGAACATCAAGGAAGGGCTTCCCCTCAAGCCGGAAGGCGCCGCGCTTCTGAAGGAGCGACAAGCCGGCAACAGTAAGGACAATCCGGAGGCGCACTGCCTCCCAATGGGTATCGTCCAGTTCCACACGCAGGGGGCGCCGCGAAAGTTCATTCAGACGCCAGGCCTCCTCGTGATCCTGTACGAAGCCAGCTCCGGAGTGCGTCAGATATTCATCGACGGACGTGCGCTGCCGAACAACGATCCGCAGCCCTGGTGGTACGGATACTCGGTTGGCAAGTGGGACGGCGACACGCTCGTCGTCGAAACCACGGGGCTGAGAGATGGCGGCTGGCTCGACATCGTCGGGACGCCACTGAGCGATGTAGCAAGGCTCACGGAACGATTCCGGCGCGTGAGCTACGGACGGATGGAAATCGACATCACGGTGGACGACACGAAGCTTTATACGCGTCCATGGACTGTCCGCGTGAACCAGCGGATCATGCCGGACCAGGAACTGATTGAATTCATCTGTCTCGAGAACCAGCGATTCGGCGCTCAGTAGCCGCGACCACCGCGGGCCGATCACCGTCCTCGTCGCCACGCCGGGGCGACATCTGTTTGAAGGCATCCACGACGATCGCGTGGACGTGATCACGCCGGGTCCCGGAAAACCGGATCCCGATCTGATCGTCTTCAGCTGCGGTAACGATCGTCACTTCACGAACGTGCCGACGGCCGCGATATCCGAACGGGATCGCGTCCGTATCGCTGAAGGCGCTGTCGGGCTCGTGTTCGATGCGACCACCGAGGGCAGGAAGCACAAGCCGCATACGACGACCGAGTTTCACGA
>CAVWST010000030.1:0-225843 GCA_963757735.1 uncultured Acidobacteriota bacterium | reverse complement strand
TCAAATCCCCCCCCCGCAACCAACGATACGCGGCGGAGGGTTTCGGCTCCAGCCGGAACCGCCGCCGCCAGCATTCTCGCCAATTCACCCTTCACCACGATCCCCAGTCGTCCACTGCCCCGGTGTGAGGATGATAACGTCGATGATCTTGCGGAGCGCGGCCACCGCCTCCTGCCCGGTATCTGTCGGGCGCGAGCGCAGCACGGGCTTCGATGACGTACTCGCGGTACAGCGTCGCCATGTTTGGGTGGAGGATGAGCGGCTTCAGGTCACGGAGCAGGGCGACCTGCTGCTGCAGTTCCTCCCGTCGCGCGACGATGGCGAGCAGTTCATCCTTGACCTCGGAGCCGGGCACGCCGTCCATCACCAGTGCGACGAGGGTCTTGCGTCGGGCTTCGAGCTTCACCAGTTCGCGCTCGGCGGCGACGATGTCCGCACGCGCCTCGCCGCGCAGCCGGTTCACCTCGCGTGTGTACTCCGCACAGAACTCGTCGAACAGCTCGCGAGGGAGGAGCTTCTCCTGCAGGGCGGCGAGCACGCGCTGCTCGACCTCGTCTCGCGCGATGGTCAGCGTGTTCGTGCGCCCGACGCGTCGAGCTGCGGAAACGACTGTCGAAGGAGCGCCGCCACAGATGCCGCCCCTTCCGGCCCTTGTTGCGGGCGGATTTGCCGCCGCCGAGCGCCCGGCCTTTGCTGTGGGTGCGGCGCTCTCCTGCTGACGCTTCGTGTAGCACCACTGGCCGTAGCGTGCCCAGCAGTCGCGGTAGCCGGGCCGTCCCGGATGGGGGGGAGTCCATATGTGCAGTCGGGCAGAGGGACGATGAACGGGGTGGAGGACATGCTGGGGTTATACGCTGGCGGCTGAGACTCGGATCAACCCATCGCTGCCAGTAACTCCATTGATCAAGTGATCAAGCGCAGGGATCACTAGCGCCCCGAGCACCGGAACCCAGTCGCTCTATATGTACCGCGCGGTATTTCCACATTGACCACGGTTGAGTTGGGATATACGCTCCCGCCACCCCGGCATTGACGACGCCCGCTGAAAACCATCAGCGCTGCCGCGTGCAGTGCTACTGGAGATGACTATGCGCCTTCCCGCAGTTGCGATTTTTGCGTTCGTCCTCTTAGCGTCGCTCCTGAGCAGTTCTGGATCTGCTCAGAGCCCCACGAGTGCCTTGGATCGGTTCGCCGGGATGTGGAAGGAAGACGAGTCCAAGACGAAAGTCTCCGGGGTGAGTTTGGTCTTCCGAGAGGGCGCGAAGAGCATCGAAGAACTGCGCGGCGGGGACGTCAGTCCCGTCGCGCAGCCAGTGATCTTCGACGGTAAGACGCAGGTCATCGACGCAGACACGTCCATCGCGTGGCGACAGAGCGATGCGAATACCTACGAGCGCAAGCTCACGGTGAACGGGAAGCTGGTCACCACTCGCACGCTGACGCTGTCCCCAGACGAGAAGATGCTCACGGAGAAGACTGACCAGACGAGGGCCGATGGAAAACCGAGGACAGTCACGAGGGTCTTTCAGCGAGCGGACGGACAGAAGGGACTGGTCGGACGCTGGATGATTCAAACGTTAAAAAGCACCCACCCTTTCGAGCGACACATCGAGCGGGTCGGTTCGAACCGAATCAAGTATGTGGATGCCGTTGGAGTAGGCTTTACCGCGACGCTCGATGGGAACCCCGTTCTGGTGACCGGACCATCAGTGATCACCGGCACCATGCAGGCGGTGCGCCTGACAGGTGATCGGACGATCCAGATCACGACCAGCCGAAATGGGAAGGACCTCGGTCGCGTGGAATTGGCGCTGTCGGCCGATGGGAAATCGCTGACCGAGACTGACCGAGGCCCGCACCGAATGCGGCCAACGATGCGAGCGTGAGGGTGTTTTCAAAGCAGTAGCTTCGCGATAATGCGCGCGGTGCTCGGCTGTAAGGATCGCTCGGCAGGAATCAGGTCGGTGACATCCACCGCCCGGCACCGCACTACGCTTACCCGGCATGACGGTCATCTCCTCGATCTGGTAGAGGCGCACCGCGCTAGGCCCACGCGTCCGCCAGTTTGCTGGGCATTCGGCCCACCCCACTGGGCCGCCGTCAGGTCAGTGAATCGGCCTCTCTCTAGCAGAAAAAACATCACGAAAAATTCTGGAAAAATTCTGCGGAGAACCCTTATAGCTATCAGATTGTTGATCGCGACGTTTAGCAGGAGCTGCCACGGCGAACCGCTGAATCTCCAGCTAATACGCTTCTATTGGAGGGAGAAGGCCCACTTGAAGCTCCGCGTTCGCCACTTCCGAAGTGAATCTACCGGCCGTCATCGTCCTTGCCTCGATGAGTAACCTGCAGTCGCGCGTGTACCGCTGCTCTGGACGTCCTTCAACAGCTGCAGGGTATGCAACGAGCTTCCAAAACTCGATCGGAATTCTGCTTCCGGCTCTTAAACCCATTGCCGTATTTCTAAGCGGAGCTGCCCACGAACGCCCGGTTTGGCATTTGCTGGGGACTCGACCGGAATCGCGAACTTGAGCACTCCGCCATCGAGTGCAGTGTTCGCCACTATGTTGGCCATGTTAGGAGTCTCGCTCTGAAACCCGTACCGATACGCCAACCCGCCGTGGCGCCGTCGTCTCGCGTCGCCTCAACCACGATGAGTTTACGCACCAGATGTCCACCTTCGAAATGCCTCTTCAGCCATAGAACACCGTCGATCTCGTAGTCAGGAACGAGAATCGCGACGTCGAAGGCGAATGCCACGGCCCGGTGTCTGTTCGTCGAGCTCTTGGTGGGGTCCAAGAAGACCGAGAATAGATGTGGACTGTTCTGAACGCTCGGCGCGCGCTTCCCGTCGGGACACAGCGGGAAGAGCTCGTTGTAAGTACGTTGAATGGCCGAATTCTCACGAACGACTCGGCGGTGCAGCTGCCACTGGCTCCCCCGCAGAGACGCCACGATCTCAAACCGGTACGAGGCCCTCACCGAATTATTGTTCTTTCGATATGCCTCCTCGACCTCATCGGGCAGCGATACATCGAATACGTCCAAGAACCCATCGGCACGAACGCTTCCAAATAAGAACCTGGTGAGATTCTGGAAGCCCTCTTCGGAATTGACGATGCCGTAGTGACCTGAGTGGCTGCGATGCACGTAGGCACGCGGCGACTCGACACGGACCCCATCAACCATGGCATACGTGGTGGCGTTGTCCATCCGGACTAGGCCGTCGCTGGCTTCACCGACTGCCCATGACGACAGACCCTTGAGAACCAAGTAGTCGGCGGGGTTAGTGCCCACAAGATTGAATACGCGCTCCGGTGGAAATCCGTCAAGGCGGGATACCTCTTTTGTGCCCACAGGTAAGCCGAGATAGATCGCCATGCGCTCACGATTGAAGTTCGTCGCCTCGCCAAGCGAGCTCCAACCTGGCACATTGCGGACAACGCGCAAGTCGACGCCGTCATGTGGCGTCGCGTAGGTGAACACCTTGTCGACGGCCGCGCGTGAAGCGGCAGTATCGAGCGTCTCGTTCTGCAGGAACGCTCGGCACACGAGTCCACCCATCGAATGTGCGACCAGATACACCTTGAAATCCGCAGGGTCGACACCGTTGTCCAGCGTCTCGTCCTCACGAAGCGGATGTACGCCACCTTTTCTGCAAACAAGCGTACGTCGCCGTGCGATCAGCTGACTGAGCCCCCTGGCGAATTGCTCGATCGGATGTGGCTGGGCGTCGCCGAAATCGGCCGAAGCGTCGTCGTCGTACCGCAGAATCGTGATCGACTGATAGGGCAGGGTGATGTCGGAGCGCAGCGGCCTCGCTGGGTCGTCTGGATGAGGCGCCGTCAAGTCGTCGCCGTTCACGTAGACGTCGTCGTAGCGAGCATCGGACGGTACTGGTCCGCCAGGCGTCGCTGTCCAGATGCGTTCGTCTTTAAGACGAACCAGCGGTGATTCGAAATAGTAACGTCGCATTTTGCCGTCCCATACTTGACGGGATTTGGTACTGCCAATGTTGAATCCCATGTATGGGTCAGCCACCGTCTCGTCGATTTCGCCCTGGGTACCGGCGAAACCACGGACATAGATGATCGGGTGGTACGGAGCATGCCGATTAGCCATGACACGTGTCTCCTGCCGCTTTGCCAGTTCGGCAACGTTTACGTAGGGCGTCACCTAGTCCCGTTGGGCATCGAGTAGATCCGCGAGTTGGCGGTCGAGCGAACGCGTTCTTGAGAGCACACGCACGGCGAGCCTCCTTTCGAAGGAGCGAACTTGGCGGCCAGAACTTGGTTTTGACAGGTAATAACGATCTGACTGCGGCTACCGAACAGGGTATTGACGGTATCGGGATTTTGCGGCCTTGTCACTCGAAAGTTCACCACCGTTGATCGTGTGCTGTGGGCGTGGCTATCGCAGCAAATGGCATGGCTGGCGCGCGGCGCTCCATCTCGTGCAGCCGGCCACCGTCTTGGCGTGGCATCGGCGTGGGTTTCGTCTGTTCTGGACGTGAAAGAGCCGACGTCGCTCGGGCCGGCCGGGAGTGCCAGCCGACGACCACCGTCGCAAGCGCGGCGGACCTTCCTGACCAATCACGCGAACCAAATCATGGCCGCCGATCTGTCGTACCGACGGTCACGTTCCGGCTGCTCTTCGTCCTCGTCATCCTCGCCCATGAGTCGACTTTTCGACAATCACAACACATGCCGGCAGGCCGCATTGACCTGGAGAGCGCTGTCCCATAACGTTGAACACGGCTCATGAAGGCGGTTCCACCAGGCCCGCGCGGACTTCCGATCCTCGGGATGCTGCCGGCAATCCGGCGCGACCCGACCGGCGTCTTCATGAGCGCTGCTCGTCGCTTCGGCGACGTCGCCTATTTCAAGATCGGCCCAAGACGCGGCTATCTCATCACGAACCCAGCGGACGTCCGTCACGTCCTACAGGACAACGCGCGCAACTACCACAAGAGTCCGCTCTACAACAAACTGAGGCTGTCGCTCGGCAATGGCTTGCTGACGAGTGAGGATGAATTCTGGCTGCGCCAGCGGCGCATCGCGCAGCCCGCGTTTCATCGCCAGCGCGTCGCCGCGCTGGCCAGCGTGATGGCCGACGCGGCGCAAGACGCGGCGAACCAGTGGCAGACGCTCGCGTCACGCGGACAGCCGGTCGATGTCGCCGAAGAAATGATGCGCCTCACGCGCACGGTCGTCGTCCGTGCCCTCCTTGGAGCGGACCTCGGTCCCTTCACGGACACGATCGACGAGGCGTGGACGATCCTCAATCAGCACATCGGCGAGAGTTTCTGGTCGCTCGGCTTCTTCGACCGGTTCCCACCGTCGAAGTACCGGCGATTCCAGGCTGCGCGAGCCGTCCTGCGCGGTGCCGTCGATCACGTCATCAGCCAACGCCGCCGCAATCCGTCTGACCACGCGACCGACCTGCTCTCCATGCTGATGGCGGCGCGCGACGAGGAGACCGGCGAGGCGATGACCGACGAACAGTTGCGTGTCGAGGTCACCACGTTTCTCCTGGCGGGTCAGGAGACAACGTCCCTGGCGCTGACGTGGGTGTGGTATCTGCTGTCACAACACGCCGATGCGCAGCGGCGACTCGAAGAGGAAATCGACACCGCACTCAAAGGACGTCCTCCTGAATTCAACGATCTCGTGAACCTGCCCTACACTCGGATGGTCATCGACGAGGCGATGCGTCTGTATCCACCGGCTTGGGGCTTCTCGCGTCAGGCGCTCGCCGACGATCGGCTGGGCGGGTTCCGCCTGCCCCGTGGCTGGCTCGCCTTCGTCATCCCGTTCGTGCTCCACCGGCTGCCCGGCTACTGGCGGGATCCGGACGCGTTCGATCCCGATCGCTTCTCACCCGAGCAGAGCGCCGATCGCCCCAAATTCGTGTACCTGCCCTTCGGCGCCGGGCCACGACAGTGCATCGGCAATCAATTCGCGCTGATCGAAGCGCATCTCGTCGTCGCAACGCTTGCCCAGCGCTATCGACTGCGCCTCGTGCCCGGACACCGGGTGGAACCCTGGCCTCTCATCACGCTTCGGCCGCGGTTCGGCATGCCGATGGTCATCGAACGCCGCACGCACGCGCACCAATGAACTTTGATACGATCTGCGGGCCTTCCTGCCGGGTGCAGCCATGGTTGCGAAACTTGCGGCGGCCGTCTCCTGGATCGCGCTGATCGCGCTGTCGCTCGCCCGTACTCCCGTTCCTGATCCGCCTCTCGGCTCCCACTGCTCATGCGAGCGCGGAATCTGTCCGCTCGATTCGAACGGCCGGCGCTGCTCGTGCGGGTGCGCGAAACGGGCGGACGCGCAGCCTGTGCAGCAGCTCGACGCGAAGGTCGGCGTCTCCTGTGCAGACGGCATGGCAGGCGGGTACCCCTGTCGTGACATCGACCTGATGTCATTCCTGCCGCACGGCGACATCGGCGGTGGGACGGGGAACGACCTCTGGGGTTGGACCGATCCGCTGACCGGTCGCGAGTACGCGCTCGTCGGCCACTCGACTGGCACCGCATTCGTGGACGTGTCGGACCCGACTGCGCCGGTATATCTCGGAACCCTGCCCACCAGCACGGTCAACTCGGTCTGGCGCGGCATCAAGGTCTTTGCCGATCACGCGTTCATCGTCAGCGAAGCGGCCAACCACGGCATGCAGGTCTTCGATCTGACGCAGCTTCGTGCGGTGACGTCTCCTCCGGTGACCTTCGCAGAGACTGCCCGTTACGCGGGTTTCGGGTCGACGCACACGCTTGCGATGAACAGTCGCACCGGGCTCGCCTATGCTGTCGGCACACGCACGTGTGAAGGCGGTCTGCACGTCGTCGACGTCCGCACGCCTGCGGCCCCGCGGGCGGCCGGGTGCTTCAGTTTCGACGGCTACACACACGAAACGCAGTGCGTGATCTATGCGGGACCTGACACGGTGTATCGCGACCGCGAGATCTGTTTCAACTCCAACGAGGACACGCTGACAGTGGTCGACGCCACGGACACGCTCGAACAAGTTCAGCTGTCGCGGACCGGTTACGGGGGCAGCGCGTACACTCACCAGGGATGGCTCACCGAGGACCAGCGGTTCTTCCTGGTGAACGACGAGGGCGACGAGCTCGCCTTCCGCCACCCGACGCGAACCTGGATCTGGGACGTGTCGGATCTCGACGCACCGGTGCTGGCCAGCCTGTACGACGGCCCCACCCCGTCGATCGATCACAACCTCTATATCCGTGGGAATCTCGTCTACGAGTCGAACTATCGCAGCGGCCTGCGCGTACTCGACGCGAGCGATGTCGCCGGAGGAGTACTGCGCGAGGTTGGGTTCTTCGACGTCTTCCCCGCCGACGATGCACCGGCGTACAACGGCGCGTGGTCGGTGTATCCGTTCTTCGCGAGCGGGACGGTGGTGGTCAATGGCATCGAGCAGGGCCTGTTCGTCGTCAGACCCCGCATCGTGCCGGAAGGCCAGCCAGTCGGACTCGAGGTCACGATCGCCGGCCCTGGCAACGCCGCACCGATCGACTCGGACTGGTCGTTCGTCATGATGGTCGCGAACCACGGTCCAGGTCGTCTGACAGAGACGCGCGCGATCGAAACTCCACCCGGGAACGCGCAGTTCCTGTCGGTGCGAGCGTCGCAGGGTCAGTGCTCGATTGGGGCCATCGCGACGTGCGATCTGGGAAACCTGGCGCCGGGGTCGCAGGCGTTTGTGATCGCCACAGTCAGGGCCGCTGGCGAACGTGATTACATCAGCACGGCCATTGCGAGCGCGAAAGCAGACGACGGCTCCGCTCGCGAGTCCTCGGCACTGACGACCACGCGCGCGATCAGGTACGCGCCGGCACTCACACTGCGCCGGCCGGTCAGTGACACGACGTTCTGGATCGGACGCAACAACACCGTGCAGTGGACCTTGCGCGGCGTCACGGGCGGCGTCAGTGTCGATCTGTCGCGCGATGATGGTGCGACCTGGACCAGACTGACCGAAGAGGCTGACAACGTTGGATTCTACGACTGGACTGGGACAGGCGTGCCGACGTCTGGCGCGAAAATCCGCGTCACCAGCCTCGTCAACCCCGAGATCACGACAACCTCACCCCGCTTTGCGATCAGCACGCGATAGTCCGGTTCCCCCATGGTTTATGGCGGCGTCATCGTGATGCCGTAGTGTCCGGAAACTCGATCCACCTCTCTTCTCTACGCGGCGCGATGATAGAAGTTGAGAAGCCCGCCCAACCGTTGAGCGCGTCGCACGGCACCGCATCGCCGCGGCGAACGCTTACGCGAACGGTCATCGGCTCAATCCCGACGGATGCCTTGATTAGTGCACGTCATACGTCACGGATCACGCGTCGCATGGCCTTCACCGCGGGCTCACGGATGAGACACCGACCGAGCGCGTACATGCGCTCGCGCGCACACCGGCGCTGGCAAGGACACACCGATCAAGCGCCCGGTCTCAGCGCCGTCAGACGGACGCATTGTCGCCACGTCAGAAGTCGGCGGTCTGCACCACCGTTACGACCGCATCGCCGCATAGCCGTCCCCCGACGTCCACCTCCAACCCTGTCCCAATCACCGAGGAATCACTCGCGGGCTCCGAGGCGGGCATCAAACCGCCTGCATTGTCTTCGTATCGACTTTTAGATAGTCACAGTTATGTGTCATTCGTCGGTGGGTCGTTGTCGAGTGGCGGCCGTCATTCCAATGCACATCTCCTGGCGCACGTGTCGCTAGTCTTCAAGGACTATGGGCGGAGGAGACTTCGACCGGTTCACGTCATCAGCTCTCGTGAGCGCTGGACCGCCATTCGGAAGTTTTGAACCTCTCTCCGCGATGACATCCTGACGCTCTCGGAAGGCGACAATTGCTTTACTCGGTGAGCGATGCACGTGCCGCCGTGTTGATTCCCGCGGCGCGCCAGGAGTATTGGCGAACCACAGCGACAGAAAGACAATCGCCCGCAAGAAACAATCGGGAGAAGCGCGCGCTGATCAGGGTATCCGGTAGCAGAGCACCGAGACAATCCGCACCTGATCAGCATCGACCGGCAACAGCGCGTGCGGCACGAGCCCACCGAACAACGCGATCGTCTGTCCTTCCCGTAGTCGCACCACGCGCGCGCCCTCGGACGGGGTCGCACGAATCGCCGCCACTGGCTCGAACATCCGGTCCGGGTAGAGGCACAACGCGCCGCCGGCCGCGTGATCGGGGCTGTCGCTCAAGCACGTAATCACGGCGACATCGCAGGTGACGATGTCGCGGTGAATCGCGAGGAAGTCGCCGGGCCGCGAGTAGTACGAATATGTGCCCAGCTCGCCGGTGGGCTCGATCGAGCGATGGGTGAGCCGGCGCATGAACGCCAGCATGTCCGGAGCGTTGTAGATCTGCCGTTCACGGGGCCGCCCGACACGTTCAGGAAACGCCGCGCCGGCCGGCCGCCCCGCTCTTCCGCGTCGGATTCCCGTATCTCGGACGGCACGGCCGAGGGGTACAGGCGCAGGGCTTCAGCGAGCAGCTGCTCGCCGATTACGCCGTCGACAAGGCCGGCGAAGATGCCGAAGCCTCCACGCTTCATCAACTGCGAGCGCCAGACGGTCTCCGGCACTGAAACCGGTCGTCGAGACTCGAGCACCGCGCCTTGAACCCGCATGTCAGGGGTTTGCCGGGCCGAAGTCGGCCGGCGGCGTCAATGTCACCGCCTCGATGATCGAGGCGATCTCGTTCGGAAGGGCGTCGCTCGGCAGCTCCAGCGTCTCCGGGCGAAATCGAGTTTTGAACACCTTCTCGAACAGCGTCGTCGGACCTGTAATCGAGAAGCTGTTCGCGACCAGAGAACCGACCTGAAACCCCAACTGCTCGAACCTTCCGCTGGCGAGCGCCGCGTCGGCGCCCGACGGCATGACCTCGCGAACGTTCTGCGAGGTGACGGCACCGGTGACGCGCCGGCCGCTCGCCGGGCGCAGCACGACTTGCGCCGACACTACGCTTTTTGAATGGCGCGCCATCGGTCAAGGCCCTGCATTTCGACGGCGCGGTGATTCGGCGCCAGGCCGTCGGCGGCAGTGGCATCATTCAAGTCGGCGCAGATCGCCAGGCTCAAATAGTTGGCGCCGTCGGTGACCATCAGCCGGTTCGCGACGAGCGAATCGAGGAACTCGCGCACCTGCGCCTCGGTGAAGTCAACATCCGGGAACCTGTCGTGCAGGTGACGAGTGACACCCGCCACCGCGTGAAGCTCATCGCAGTACTCGTAGGCCGCCCGTTCCAGGCCGCACAGCGTCAGTTGAGCGATCGTCCGCTCGGGCCGCGTGTCGAGGAGGGTCAACCGGCCGTCCGGCGCCGTCACGTAGGTCAGCGTCCCTCTGTTGGTGTCGCGCTGCCAGAGCGCCGCGTACGCGATCACGTCCGCGGCATATCCGGTCGGGTCGGCGTCGGCCGCGTAGTCGAAATCGAAGTAGTAGGCGATCCGCCGCAACGATTCCGGGCCAAACGGGTACAGGTACCGGTAGCTCGCCGATCGGCCGGACGTTGCGAGAGACCGAACGCGGCCGGTGATCGAGATAGGGGCTGAATCGGTCGAGCCGGATCGGCCCGCACGCGCACGGCGGACCGAGGAAGCGGATCGCCGGCAGCATCGCCGAGCATCGCTCGTAGTCCTCTCTCGTCTCGCCGGGAAACCCGTAGAGCAGGTTCCATTCGACCGACACCTGATACTCGCGGCACCACTTCAGGAGCTGGATGTTCTGGAGCGCCGTCGTGCCCTTGCGCATCAGCTTCAGCACGTGATCGCTCAGGCTCTCGATGCCGGGCTGGATGCGATAGACGCCGGCCTCGTGCCAGCAGTCTTCACCTGCGCCTCGGTCAGGTTGGCCTTGACCTCGTAGAAGAGCTGCAGCGGCCCGCCGCTCGGCCGCCAGCGCCGGCAGGAAGTCCTGGAAATAGCGCATGTCCAGGATGTTGTCCACGCTCTCGACCACTCGTGACGCCCCGCTGGCGGTGAGCTGCTTCAGCTCCTCGAGCGCGCGCGTCCCGGACTCTTGCTGCGAAACGCCATCGCCCGCCGTTCAGACCGCAGAACGTGCAGTGCGACTTGGCGCCCCACCAGCAGCCGCGCGACGTCTCGAACAGCAGCGTCGGCACGACGTCGGAGCCGCACGCGTCTCGCAGCGAGATCGCGGAAGTAGTCGGCGAAGTCCGGACACGGGCAAGCTCGTCCAGGTCGCGAACGAGCCGAGGGGTCCGGTCGCGACCGAGTTGCACCTTCCGCTCGATAGACGAGGCCCGGTATCGTCGGCCGGCATGTCGTCGTCCGCTCGGCGGTCCATGCACGTGGCGGACGAGCGCCGGAACAGACTGTTCTCGGCTTCGCCGGAGCAGACGTAGTCGACGAACGCCGAACCGCCGGTGGAGCTCGTGCCCCATCTCGCCTTCCCAGTTGGCGCCGCCGAACACGATCTTGCATGCGCGGATGCAGCCGCCTTGATCGCGCTTGGCCAGCGCGAGCGACGCGATGTTCTGCTCGAACGTCGACGTGAAGCCGACGATGTCGTAGTCGTGCCAGGACCGGCGGCCAGGCAATGGGCGAGGAAAGTGCGGGACGAGCGACGCGGACGCGAAGCATGCGGCCGATATCGGTGCTCCGCCAGCTGCCACGTCCCGCGAAGGATCGACTGTCGATGTACGCGCTGGTCGCAGCGCGGGACGTTCACCGTAGAGCTGCAGCGGTGAAGCATCCAGTCGCCGGCGAATGCCGTGTACGGCAGCTGGTGCGTGATCCAGACTGATAGTCGTGTCATGCCCGATGTAGGCTCGGCGAAGTGCGAACGTTGAGGTAGCGGACGTCGCAGGCGACGCCCGCGCCGCGTAGCGCGCCTTCAGCAGGCTCAGCCCAAGTGCCGGGCCGCTCGAGCGCTCCGAACGGCATGCTGACGAGCAGGACTCTTGCACGATCACCTCGCGGCGATGCGTCGCGGGTCGATCAGCCGGTCGTCAGACCGATCCGTCCGATCGCTTGACGATCATCCGCTCGAGCGCAGCGACGTCGTCCGCTGGTCAGGCCGCGGCTCGGCTCGCCGATTCGAGCGCCGACGCGCGGTCTCGCCGACGCGGTCGCCGGATGCACGATCGGCGCGATCGGACTGATCGGCCGACGGCGGTACGACTGGCCCGGCGGATTGGCGGATCGGCTGAATCGGCTGAATCGGCTGGATCGGTTCGACCGGCGATCGGCGCTGATCGGGCTGGATCGGCTGATCGGCTGGATCGGCTGGATCGGTTGGATCGGTCGGATCGGCTGCGACCGGCGTGGATCGTGATCGGCTGAATCGGCTGTGATCGGCCCGAGGCACCGCACCTTGGCGAGCATCACCGCCTTGTGCGCATCGACGAGGCCAGTCGCCGGTCGCGAGTGTCGGGTCCGACGGCTGCCGCTGCACCGGTGTCGCGGATTGCAGGTGCCGCGTCGTCACGTCGCGCGCGGTCTTCCGCAGGATGTCCTTGATCTGTCCGCCGGCGTCAGCGCTCGGGCACGCCTGCTTGACCAGCGCCGCGGCGCCGGCGAGCTGCGGCGCCGCCGCGGACGTGCCGCTGAACGCCGCCCACCCGTCGTTGCTGGCCGTCTCGTCGCCGTTCGGATGCGTGCCGCCGGCGTTCCCGACATCGATCTCGTCACCGGGCTCCAGCGGCAGCATGATGTAGATCGCCTTCGGCACGCATCCCGACCAGGCCGCTCAGGTCCGGACAGCCGACGTCCGGATAGATGTTGCTGATGAATCCGCTGGCGTAGTTCGACGCGATGCAGCGACTCGTCGGGCTTCATGAAGACGCCGCCGGCGGAGATGACGTCCGGGATGCTGGCCCGGGAAACCGAAGTGGCCGTTGCCGGCCGAGAAGATGACGGTGATGCCGGCGGCGACGGCGGCCGCGATCGCCGCCGCCAGCGCCTGATTCGGCGGCGCTCAGCGGCCCGAACTGCGATGCTGCTGCCCCAGCTGCACGTGATGATGTCCGGGCTGAGTCCGACCGCGGCGTTGAACGCGCCGATGATGTTGACGAAGTTGATCTTCACCGGCAGCAGATCGATGTCGGGCGCGACCGCGAAGATGTTCGCCGACTCGCCGGTTCCGTGCCCGCTCTCGTCGTCGAGCGGATTGGCCGCCGCGGGCCCGAGCACGACCGGCGCCGCCCGGTAGCCGCGGTCGACGAAGAACGGGTGCTTGAACCACCCGCAGTCGACCATCGCGACCTTGATGCCCTTGCCCGGTGATCCCGGCGCGGTGCGCCTGGTCGGCGTTGCAGCCCAGCGAGACGTCGCCGGGAACGTCGAGGTGCCAGTACGGCTTTGAGCGGCGCGAAGCATCGACGCCGCCATGGATAGCGCGGCTCCTCGAGCGCGACGCCTTCGAGCACATCCTCGAACTTCGTGTTGCGCGTGTTGATCAGCCCCGGCATCGCCGTATCCGGCGAATCGAGGAACTGCCCCATGTCTTTCTTGCCAAACTCCTTGATGACGGGCTTGTCGAGCACGACGATGTCGGTGTTGAACGCTTTGCGGAACGCGGCCGGTGTCCCCGCGATGTTGATCGTCAGCGGAGAGATCTGCAGGATGGTCAGTCCCGCCTCCTGCAGACGCGCGACGGCGCCCTGCACGACGTCCCCTTCCGACATGAAGTTCATCACGGTCGACGAGGTGATCCGTTCCTGTCCTTCGAACATCGACACGCCGGAAACGGATCGCGGTGAGGCCTGCGCGTAGATGATTGGTGGAAGGGGATCTTTGCTGGGTTTGCTGGTCAGTATCGTCTGTCGCGCGCGGCGACTCGACGCCGGCGGCCGTCGTTTTGCGCTGCTCTTCTTCTTCGCCATGTGGCCTCCTTGCCGCTCGGCCTACGTGGCTGTCGTGACGGGAGCGGCTCATGAGGGGTGAGAACGGGCGTTTATTCTAAAGTGAATGATTCCTCTCTTTTGATTAATTTCACGGCTGTGTTTGATGTCCTGACCGGGAGTGCAACATCAGTAAACACCATGAGAACGGAGTTTTCAGTAGGGATAACCGGCCTTCTGGTAAGGACAACGTCGAGTCAGGTACTGAGCGCTCACTTCCAGTTAACAGCTACCGAGCGAGACCCGGTCGATCGGAAAGCAGCAGCCCCCAATTGAAGTTGACGCTGAAAATCGGAGAAACATCTCCCGAGATCGGCGCGCCGACATTGATACTGAGGCTGTTGCCGCTCGTAATGGGCAAGAGGATCGACCCGCGCAGCATCGTGAAGTTCGTCTGGAACTGGTCCGTCAGGTTATCGGGCGCATTTCCGAATCGAAATTCAATCCCCGTCGACAGATTCAACTCGTCGTCACCGATGAAGCGGGACAGCTCGACGCCGGCACCACCCTCGGCGGCAAACTCCGCTTCTTCCTCGGTATCCAACTTCGCGTGGCGGAGACCCAGTCGCGCACGAACGCCGCTACTCGACGATCCACGGCCGATGAAACGACGTCCGACCGCGAGGCCGGCAAACAGCGATCGGCCGCGCGCATTGACGACCTCGCCCATTGTGGGGTCACCGAAGTCGATGCGGACATCGACGCCAAAATATTTCGCGTCAGCCGCTCGACGAACGTTGACGAGCGCTTCTCTGAGACGCGCTGCCTGGGCCATGTCCGGTGTAAAGCCGAACGGTGCTCCGCACGCAGTCGTCACCGCGACCGTCGTGGGGCTGTCCAACAGCGCGTCAGCACACGCTTTGGGGTTGGACGTCGTCCTCAGGAGATCCTCGATAGCCGTCACCGTTTTCGCGCTCGCCGAGATTCTGGCTCGTAGAAGCTCATCGGCCTCCTTCCAGACCGCGCTGCCGGAGGACAATCCGGTGAAGTTCAGGCGCACGCGCGTCCCGAAGTAGCGAAGCTTCCCCTCGTCCGTTCCTACGGGTTCATCCTCTGTCGTGATGCCGGAAACGGGGATGAACACGGTGACGTCGGCCAGCCGTGAAAGCCTCGCGAGCTGCTCGGTGGCGGCCTCGGCCAGGAAGAGGACAGCGGGATTGACGCTCAGCGCTGCGATCGCATCTTGACCGGCCCTAGTCCCGAGCGCCGCGATTGTTCCTGATGCCACACCTGCCGGCTGCACACCGGGGATCGAGTGTCCCTGGGCGGGCGTGCTCGACAACTCGGGTGGTTGCGGCGTTCGGTTTTGCAGATCGCGTTGACTGAAGATGTCCGTCACACGCAGGGCGTCTGGCTTGAGGACCTCAGCTCCCTCGCCCGCACTCAGCTTCACGAAAATGAAACCTGACAGCGCTGTACAGAATTGTTCGGTGTTCGTGTGGCCTGGACTGCGAGCGTCGAGAACCGCTTTGCACGCGTCCTCGTTCTGAGCCTGCGCCAGTGTCGGAGCGAGGACGATTACCCAAGCGAAGAGGGCGCTCGTGAGAGGTCTGGTCCTCACTCGATCACCGTGTAGACCCATTCCATGGGTCCCTTGATGGCTTCGTCGTTGGCGATCGTCCCGTTCCTGGAGACCTGAAGACGACCGCTCTCTTCCTCGTGACCGGTCACCACCATGACATCCAGAAGGCCTTTCTTGGTGGCCGTGATGCTGACGGATGCCGCGCCACCCGGCGCTATCGGCTCATGGGCCGTCTGAGGGTTGGCCCCACTCGCTTCAGCGTAGCTGGCAATGAGCAAGTCGGGGTCGACATTGGAAAAATCCGACAGGAACTTGGCCGAAATGGTCCCTACCTTGATGTTTCCCTTGAACACTTTCGGCATAGCACCTCCGAAGCAATCTCCGAACCTTGGTCGAACTTGCGTGCTCGCTGTGTGAAGATGTGACGGCCGAGGGCGCGCTACCGGATATAGAACGCCCAGCCGGGAGAAATCGAACGCACGAGCCAGTGGTCGCAGGTGTGTGGAGCATACCGGGGCGTTGTCAAGTTGCTCGCGCGATCCGGCACTAGTCGGCTCTCGGGTCGCCCATGAGAAAGTGCCCCGTCAGCTTTTTGAAGGCATCGGACGTCTTCTCCCCTGGTACTCCGTCCACCTTCACGAAGATCCCCGGTATCGTGTTGAGCATCGTCTGGAGTTCCTCGGCAGCGCTCGACTTCTTGGTCGTCGAGAAGCGAATGAGCGGCCCGAAATCGTCGAACGTGCGGCCGGCCGGACCGACCTCGGCGATGATTGGGGTGCCATCGGTGTGGAATGTGATCACTCCGGTCTCGGCCATGCGGCGCAACATCACGACCGCGCCACACTGCTTCGAGACGGCCGACGACGAGAACGTGCCGTCGGCCACGTACTTCCCTGAGGTGTAGTGCTCGGAGTAGCTCCAGAGGTAGGGGGTGAACACTTCGGGGTGGTGCATGCGGTAGCCAAAGCCGTTGTACTCCTCGAGCTTGTAGAGGATGTGCGGCACGCTCCAGTCGGTCACCTGTTCCAGCTTCTTGAGGCGCAACGCGTCGGTTGCACTGTCTTCCCACGTGAATGGCGGCTGACCCGATCTGGGTCTACCTGCTGGAACCTGGACGGTCCTCGCGGTCAAGGGATCGCCGTTGTGGAGGTGACCGGTGAACCGGAAACCTGCCTCCATGCCGTGGATCACGCCCACGAAGAACCATGGAATGCCAAGGGGCACGCTAACCGCATCGTAACGGGCCTTGTTCTGAACGACCTTCTTGACCAGCCCATTCACCTCACTCGCCCGCTCGCTGCGAATCCGACACGTATCGAACAGCCGTTGATACTCGTCGCTCAAAGATGTCGTAAACGAGACCTTGGCCATGACGTGGCCTCCTGTCTATCCAATGCGATAACGATCTAATCACCGGATTGTCACCGTTAACGTGTACTGAGAACGGCCGGTCGCAGCCCCGCTGCGGTTCACCCAGAGAAAATATTCCCCGCCCTCAGGTAACACGGCCGACCAGGTTTGCTTTTCGCCGGGGACGAGCGGCAGGCGCACACCGCCAGGCTGCTTCACCTGAACGGCAATTGAACCAGCAGGCGTGGCGGTCATGCCAATCGTCAACCGCTGGTTCTTCCGGGCGACGAACGCGTATTCCCGCTGCGCATCCCCTCGCAGCGTGCCGCCAACGCTGGCCGAATTGCGGCCAGGCGCGAACTCGATCCGAAGCGGTTCCGCCTTCCCCCCTTGCGCGGAGGCGGCGCCAGTTGCCGCACACAAGCACGAGATCACGAGCAATGCAGTCATCGCCTGTCGCCGGCCGCGATCAGAGGTCCTCAACAAGGCCTCGAGACACTCAGGCATCCGCACTATGTTACGGAACTACGCACCGCGAGAAACGTACAAACTGATCGCAGTAGGGGAGTGACGTTTCTCTCTCCCGCTGAACGCGCTCCCTTCACGACTTGGCCGGAAGCGTGGCGTCTGCCTGCCCGCCGGGCGTCGAGCTCACGCGAGACTTCTTACTTCAGTTGAGCTTGTTCAAAGCCACGGGCTCCGTCGTTATCCTCTCTGTTCGAGCCACCACCGATTCGTGCAACTGTGATCGTTTCAGTTGCGTGTTCGTTACGCTGCCCCGCGATCGGCTCGGGACTCGTGTTACAGAAGGTCAGTCGACTGATGCGACACACCTTTGTTCAGGAAATCGAAGGGTCCATGTCGACTGGTTGATGTACGATGCCGGACCGTCTCCCCTAAGCGTTGTTGGCGGTCGTGAACCGAATTTGCTTCATCGATTCGTCAAGGTCCAGACGCGAAGCGATCATCGTTGCTCTGCGTCCGCTGTTGGACGATGCCGACATCCTCGACCCTCCGACTATCGGAACAGCCGCGCTTCAACACATCTCACCGGAAAGCATCGCTCTCGTCGGATTCAGCAGACACGACGAAGCGGAATTCGCGGTCGTGGGACAACTGTGCGACCGCGGCTGCAATGTGGTGGTGCACGCCCACGAATGGGACCGTGCGCCACTGCGGCTGAAGTGTGGGGCGCTGCTCGCGGGCGTGAACGAAGTGCTCGACAGCGGTCGGCCGGATTTCCAAGCGGAGCTCGGCCGTCGCCTCCTCGTCGCGATCCAGGAGGAACGAACGGCGGCGAGAGGAGAAACAACATCTCGGTGAAGCGATGGCGCGGTTCGGCATCGTGGGCGAGAGCGCGGCAATGCTGTCGCTCGGTCGATGGATTCTGAAGGTCAGTCCGCTTAGCGACCTTCCCGTTCTCATCAGCGGCGAGACCGGCACAGGCAAGGAACTGATCGCGCGCGCATTCACGGTCTCGACCCGAAGCGGAGTCGAGGGCCCTTCGTGCCGCTGAATTGCGCTGCGCTCGGCGCGAGCCTCGCGGAAAGCGAGCTCTTCGGACATCGCAAAGGCGCCTTCACCGGGGCATCGCAGGATCGCCGCGGCCTCGTTCGTTCGGCTGATGGCGGCACGCTGTTCCTCGACGAGATCGGTGATCTGGAGCTCGGCATGCAGGGCAAGCTCCTGCGCGTGCTGCAGGCGCCGCCGGCTGCACGACATGAAGCGCCGGTGCCAGCCACGCTCAGAGCACACGCCCTTTCTGAGGTAACTTCTACGAGATGAGCGAGGCCGCTCGCAACTTGCGGGTCTTCATCTCCTACGCCCGCAGCGACTGCAACGCGTTTGCAGAGGAGCTGCTGGCCGGCCTCGAAGCGGCGGGGTTTGATGCGTTCCTGGATCGTCACGATATCAGCGGCGGCGAGGTTTGGGAGGCCCGCCTTCGGAATCTGATCCAGCAGGCGGACACGGTGGTCTACGTGCTGTCACCGGCGTCTGTCGTCTCACCGCGCTGCGGCTGGGAGATCGATCTCGCCGACGCACTTTCGAAGCGCATCATTCCTGTTGTCGCGATAGATGTGACCGAAGCTGCGACGCCGGCGAGGCTCAAGCGCCTCAACTACATCTTCTTCTCTCCGGGTCATAGCTTCGGCACGGCGCTTCGGGATTTGTCCGCGGCGCTGCGCACCGACCTGGCGTGGGTCCGCGAGCACACGCGACTGGCGGAACTGTCGGCGCGGTGGCGTGATCGCAACAAGCCGGAGGAGCTCCTGCTCCGCGGCGCGGAGCTCGGTGCGGCGACGTCGTGGATCGCTGGCTGGAAATCGGGCGCCCCCGAGCCGACTGTCCAGCAGCGGGACTTCATCAACGAGAGTGAGGCCGCCGAGACCACACGCTCCAGCGTCGAGCGAAAGCGTCTCGAGGAGATCGCCACTGCTCAGGCCGATCGGGGGCGGGCTCTTCAACGCCTGACGCGGCTCACACTCATCGGAGGTACGATCGTGATCGCGTTGTTCGTCGCGGTCCTCGTGTTTTGGGTCGTTCTTCGGAACACGACGAATCAGCTCGCCGACAAGGATGCCAATCTGGCTGAACTGCAAAAGCAGATCGAAGAGAAGGACACGCTCCTCGCACAAAAGCAGGCCGAGCTCCTCAGCGCAGCAACGAAGCTGAGCAGCGTACAAGACACGTCCGCGAAGTCTGGGACGCCGGCGAAGAGCGAGATCACGGCCGCCGCCCAGGACCTCGTGCGGCAGGCCCGTGTCGATCTCGGTTGGAACATCGACCTCTTCTGGTGCGCCGGCGACGCCGCGGCGCAGAATCAATCCAAGGCTGAGGCGATCGAACGGATCTTGATCGAGGAGCAGAAACGACAGTCACAAGCCGGCACCCCTTCCGGGGTGGGACTCGCATTCCCGATCGGCCGTGTTCGAGTCCGGACGCTCGACGAAACCACCAACGCCCGCTCGGGATACCGGATCCAGTCCGACGTCATCAGGGCCGATCGCAATGAACTCGAGCAAGCGGAAGCCTTGCGCCGATTTGTCACGGCGCGCCAGGGGCCGACACTCGGCGACGCCAAATCGGCCATGGGGACGTCTTACTATCTCAGCGCATTTTTGTGCGGGGCGCCTGGCCAATAAGGCTATGGCTACTGAGAAGTCCTAGAACAGGCGACGGCCGATCCGTACATGGAGCGTAGAGGACTCGACAGCCTCGATCCTGACCTTCAACCTCGACGCCTGCGACAGTCACTCGCACGGGATCGCCGACCTGCGCCGACTTACTGACCAGACGCACCGCGCGAAGCTGCGGCTCCTCCTCCCACTCAAATTGCACCGGCTCCAGGCGCGTCCTTTTTCTCCATCCTTCGAGTTTCATGGGTCCCAGCAAGTCCCGACCCGGCGGCCAATTCTGATCTTTCGGAACGTGCCAGATCTCGAGGCATGTGTGACACAGAAACAAATCGACGCCGGGAATGCGTAGGACATACGCGAGATCTTTCACTGCCTGGCTGTTGCAATACGGGCAGTGTGTCCGCGCATTCGGCATTCCGAAGATACCTCCACGCGAACACAGGACTGCAAACCACGCGTCACGAAATCCCGCGCATTGATACGCAGCTTTCACGGGGAGGTCTGCCTCGACCCAGACGCTGTTCTCGCCGCCCCTGCAAATCACAAAGTCGAATGTGCTCGACTCGGTAGCGACAAGGCCGCAGTCGGAGCCCCGTCGATATTCAGTTGTCACAGAACTTGACTCGGGCTCGAGAGAGAGCCGCCATCACGTCGCCTTTTGGTTGTTGGTTCGCGCGAATCCGGTGAACCCAAAAACCAATCAGCGGGGCGTGGGCGATCCCTCCCCGCCACCTGTGAATAGTTGCGGACCATAGCCTTTTGCACGGCGACCATTTGACGCGCGCGCGCGATGTGGTCACAATGACTACATGGCTCGAGACACGGTCGGAGCGCGCGAACTCAAGACGCGGCTCGGGACCTACCTTCAGCGCGTGCGGGAGGGGCGTACCCTCGTCGTTACCGACCGTGGGCAACCGGTGGCGGAGTTGCGCCCGCTGCCCACGGACGATTCCTTGCCTTCCGCATTGCTCAAGTTGTCGACAACGGGCGCGGTGACACTGCCGACGGTTGACGCGCTCTCCACGTTCAGACCTATCCGGAATCGTGGAGCCTCCGTATCTGATGCGGTCCGGAAGGATCGAGAGGATCGACTCTGATTCAATACTTCGACGCCAGCGCACTGGCCAAGCGCTACGTCCACGAACCAGGCAGCGCGAGCGTCCGTCGGCAGATGAGGACAGGTCGCATAGCCACGAGTCGCCTGTCGGCGATTGAGATCACGTCGGCTCTCGCACGCCGCGAGCGCGAAGGCGGCTTAACGACAGCTGAACGTGATCGCGCCGTCAGAAAACTCAACACCGATCTTGCCGCCTGCATTCTCGTCGAACTGACTGCAGAACTATCGACTGACGCGCAGGCACTGCTCCTCAGGCATCCGCTGCGCTCTGGAGATACGGTCCAACTCGCGAGCTGTCTATATCTGCAACGGGAAACCGGCGAACGCATTTCGTTTGCCGCGTTCGACGAACGTCTTAACAACGCGGCGCGGGCCGAGGGACTCACGCTCACGGATCTCTCGTAGTCTGCAGCAACAGCGATCAAGGATTTCCGGCCGGTCTTCGGCTCATGCCGCAATCCAACAGTCGTCAAGTAGTGGCGGCATCGGTCCCCCGCAACCAAAGATACTTGCAAGGAGAGGTCGTGCCTCGTCTCACCGCCTTCCCTCGTTGTCTCCAGGCAAATCCATTTCGCGCAGGATCGCGGCAAACCGCGGATCCGAGTGCAGCGTGCGGTATTGCGGAAAGTGGCGCGCCCAGAGGATGAAGGATGGCTCACGGTCATCCCACGCACGACGCGCGAACGCCATCGCCTCTTCATGTTGCCCTGCCGCCTCGGCGGTGAGCGCAAGGTGTGAAGGCGAGCCTTCGTTCGTTCCTCGATGAAGGCGCACCAACGCAGCGGCGATACTGTCAGGATCGAAAGGAGTGCCACGCCGCGCCGCCGCCTGTGAACAGAAGCGAACCGGTTCCCGACGCGCGCATTGCTGTATCCGCCTGCACGCGGACGACATTGCGATCGACGGAGTGTAGCACCGCTGCAACTTTCGCCGGCGCCACAGACCACTCCACGCCCAAGCAATCCGGCTGATTGGACTACGCCGGGAGCTCCAGCACCACCCGGCAGGCCCCCGCGCCGCGCGCGGTGTTGCGCATCAACGCCGCCGAACCGGCGATGAGCAAGCGCAGCATCCGCCACTGCTCGATGCTCGTCTTCGTCAGGATCTCGGCCTTGTTCTCCATCCACCGGTCATGTCCGTGCTTGCTCCACAAGTAGTAGTTGTGGCGATCGCGGTAGATGCCCATGACCTCGAATGCCGACTGATTCACAGCTTCGATGAACTCCGGCATGTACACGAGACGGAACGTGCCCGGCCACACATACCGCGTGATGAAGCTCGACGTGTCGAAGCGCTTCTTCGAAGTGGCAAAGTCCAGATACACGCGTCCTCCCGGCACGAGGTAGCGGGGAAGGATGCGGAAGACCTTGTGATAGTCCGACAGGTCTTCGATAACCCCCATCATGACGATGGCATTGAACGTCTGCCGCGGTTCGAGGGTGAAGAAGTCCTGGTAGTGGACTTCCGCAGAGTAGCCGTTGTCGCGGATCATCCTGCTCACGAAGGCATGTTGATCCCGCGATAAGGTGATGCCCGTTCCACGCACCTCCCGCTCGGCGGCGAAACGCAGAAAGCCGCCCCAGCCGCAACCCACGTCGAGCACGGTGTCGCCGGCCTTGAGACCGAGTGAGCGGAAGGCGAAGTCGAGCTTGCGCCGCGCACCGACTTCGAGGCTTTCGCCGTCGTGCTCGTAGATTCCCGGCGTGTACGTGCGGTAGTCGGTGTCGGTCGCGTAAAACTGAATGTTGGCCAGGTCGTAGTGCTTGGCAATCCACGCCGGATTGCATCGCTGGCGTCCGAGGAGAAGCGGCTCGAATCCGCCGCCAGGCTTTCAGCCAGGGACGCCGGTCCGACAGCACGTCGCGCAGCGACAGCGCGGTGACGAAGTCGCCCTCGATGTCGAAGTCACCCCGGATGTACGCTTCCGCCACGGCGAGCTCGTTGAGTGAACGAAGCGCGCCCAGTCCTCCTTCGTTGTGCACGAGGACCTCGAACGCCGGAGGACCGCTACCGAACCGACGCGCCACGCCATCCGGCGTGCGAAGCGCAAACGGTACCGAGGAAAGGCGTGCAGCCGCGCGGGTGAGCCATTCCCCGAGACCGTGTTCGGTTGTCGCTTTTTCGCCGAGTGCCTCCACTGTGCTCATACACCAGCATCCGCCTCGATTAGCAACTTCGTGAACCGGGAATCGGTATGCAGCGGATCGAGTCGCGGATCGCGTGTCAGGTACTGGACCCACGCATCGCGGTCCGCGACCGCCTTTGCAAGCCACGTCAATGCTTGATCGTGATCGCCCAGGCCAACATGAACAGCGGCAGTGTGGAACGGTGAAACGTACCGCTGTGTGGCCATCCCGTCGAGTTCCAGCAGCAGTTCCCTGGCCTCGTCCCGCCGCCCCGCGACGGCATACGCGTGCGCCATGTTGGCCACGACCATCGGCAGATCCATCAGCGCCCTGGCTTCATGCAGACGAGCGATCGCGTCGTCGTGCAGCGACAGCTGCTCCAGCGCCAGACCGAGGTACGAGTAGGCCGTGCCGAAATTCGGATCCATATCGACGGTCTTGAGCAGGCGGTCGCGCGCTTCGTCGAATCGCCGCGCGTAGTACAACGCCGCCCCGGACAGCGTGTTGATCATCAGCGACAGCGGGTCCAGCACCCGCGCCAGCTCCTGCTCGGCGAGCGCCTCTTCCACGCGCCCCACCGCCATCAGGCAGAACGAGTACCACGAGTGCCCGGTCGGATAGCCGCTATTGAGTTCGAGCGCGCGAAGGTGCTCGCGTTCGGCTGTCGGCCAATCCCAGTCGTGGAGGAGGGCGATCACACCAAGCGTCGTGTGTGCCTCGGCCAGGCTCTCGTCGAGCTGCAGCGCCTTCTGGGCGGCGGCCCTCGCCTTGGGGAAGGCCTCCTGCGGCGCTGCATAGGTGAAGGCGGCCAGCGTCACGAAGCACCCAGCCAGCCCCGCGTATGCCTGCGCATAGGTGGGCTCGATGGCAATCGCCTCGTTGTAGCACTCGAGCGCCTTCCTCAGACCCCCTTTGTGCCGCTGATTCCAGAAGAACTGACCCTTCAGGTAAAGGTGGTACGCCTCGAGATTCTCGGCGCGACGCTGGAACAGCTGCCCAGTCGTCTGATCGCCAAGCTGCACTTTCAGCGCATTCACCACCGACCGGGCGATGTCGTCCTGAATCGCGAACACGTCGGTGAAATCGCGGTCGTAGCGCTGGGTCCAGAGCTGATATCCGTCCCTCACCGCGGTCAGCTGCACCGTGACCCGCAAACGCTCGCCGGACTTGCGCACGCTTCCTTCGAGCACGTGCGTCACCTGCAGCCGCTGCCCGATGCTGCGGACGTCCTGCTCCTTTCCTTTGAACGCGAACGCCGAGGTTCGCGACGCCACGTTCAACCCGGGAATCCGGCTCAACGCCGAGATCAGCTCCTCGGCCATCCCGTCGCAGAAGTACCTGCCTGATCTTTCGCCGGACTGAGATCGAGGAACGACAGCACCGCGATCGACCGCGGAAGCTGCGGACGCGGCGCCGCCGCAAGCGAACGCCGCGACGTGCCGCCCGTCGAGCGCAGCTCGCGCAGATCGGCCAGCATCTCGTCCATGCTCTGATACCGGTCTGCCGGGTTCTTCGCCAGCGCCTTGTGGACGGCGGCACTGACCTCCACGGACAGCCCGGGGTGCAAGGTCGTGATGACCTCCGGGTCTTCATGGACGATCGCGTACATCACGCCCATCTCGACCTCGCCCGTAAACGGGCGACGCCCCGTGAACATCTCGTAGAGCACGACGCCCAGTGACCAGATGTCGGTCGTGTGATCGACTCCACGGCCGCGCGCCTGTTCAGGAGACATGTACGCCGCCGTCCCGAGCAGCACCCCTTCGGTCGTTAACAGCGTCTGTTGCCGGAGCTTCGCGATGCCGAAGTCGACGATCTTCGCCGTGCCGTCCGGCGTGATGAGAACATTCGCCGGCTTGATGTCCCGGTGCACGATGCCGTGCGCGTGCGAGTGGCTGAGGCCATCGGCAACCTGTATGGCGATGTCCAGGCTCTGCTCCGCCGTCAGCGGACCTGCCGCGATCCGCGACTGGAGCGTGTCGCCGTCGTAGTAGGCCATGACGATGAACACCTGGTCATCGGTGTGATCGATGTCATAGAGAGTACAGATGTTGCGGTGGTCGAGCGCGGAGACGGCACGCGCCTCCCGCACGAACCGCTCGTTGGCCGCGTCGTCTCGGGTCAGCCGTTCAGGAAGGAACTTGAGCGCGACGGCACGCTGCAGGCGAAGGTCCTCGCCTTTGTAGACCTCTCCCATACCACCGCCGCCGATGCGTTGGAGGATGCGGTAATGGGATACCGTCCGCCCGATCATGTCTCGTGCCACGACGGATTATCTCGGTGTCGAATTGTTGAGACGGATCGGGAGCATATGCCGGGCGTGCGCGCATCTGCAAACGGACGCCCTAGAATCAAGAAACGACTTTTGACCGACAGGCGAACGCCAGGTTGGGGCAACTCGCCGATGTTGCGACACGGCTGCGAACCGTCGGATAGTCTCGCCGGACATCCCCCGACGGCCTTCGCCGGTCATCGTGGAGCGATCGACGTCGTCAACGTGAACGATTGCGTTGTCGGCGAACCGGAGACCATCTCGACGAATGCGATGACCTCTGTTCCGCCTGTGAGCTGGACTGACACCGGGTTGCCCAGGCGCTCATCAAGCACTCGATTGCCAGCATAAACCGCAACGACAAGTGGAGGGCGAGATCCTCCGCCGATGGGGAGTGCCTCCACTGTCAAGAGACCGTCGGTGGGCACGATGCGCACCTTTCGGCACACAAAGTCGACACCCCATCCCGGCGAGTGGATATTGTTCCAGCACAGTGAGTCATCCGAGCGCACGGTCACCACCGTGGAGCCGCCCGCCGGAATCCGCTCCATGCGATACAGACGAAAATCCTGAGACGTCGCACGATAGTAGTGAATATCCTCGTCGTAGCCTTCGGCAGTAGCCCAGACCAGGGCACCGCCGCCCGGTCCTGGTAAGCCCGTCAAACTGTAACGTCCCGAACTGTCAGTCGTCGCACGAGGCGAAGGATGTGGTTGTGAGAAAACAACGGTGGCGCCGGGAAGCGGTGCTGAGGTGGTGCGATCAGCCACTTGCCCGGTGAGTACCTCGTTTCCCGGCAACGGAATAGGGGGAGGACTGGACGATGGCCCCGTCGGCGTGCTGCTGTCGCCGCAGGCCGATGCAAGCACGAGAAGCAGGACGACGGACCACGGGCGCCACCGCCGAGGGGTCCAGCCCCTGTTAGGCTTCGGAGCTCGCTGTTGCACTGAAGTAGTCCTCTCCGGCTGCCGCCGCAAGCTCGCGCATGTATTTCAACATGCGGTCGAATAGGACATGTCCCGAACGCCGCGGATACTCTAACAGACGAGCTGACTGAATCTACACCACTAGCGGCCCCGCCTTCGCCGAACCGCGCGGGACACGGGCCGGAATGGTGGGTCTTCAGTGGGAGCCGTCCTATCGGGAGGTTCATCGAGGCGATCTTCGCTCTGTCGACGCTGACATCGTCTACGATTCAGGCGTGCAACTCTGACAACCACACGAAAGGTGAGACCATCATGCCGAAGAAACCACTCACCCTCGGAATCATCGTAGGGCTCGTGGTCTGCGCTGGCGTCGTAAGCGGTACGCGTGCCGCGCAAACGAAAGGCGAGGCTATCGCGATCGATAGCGACGACCTGGCAGGGACCGTAACCGGACCCTCCGGACCTGAGGCCGGCGTCTGGGTCATTGCCGAGACGACCGACCTGCCCACGCCGTTCGCGAGAATTGTCGTCACCGACGATCGCGGACGATACCTGGTGCCCGATCTGCCCAAGGCGAGCTACAGGGTCTGGGTGCGCGGATATGGACTGGTCGACTCGCCAAAGATCCAGACGACTCCTGGCAAGAACCTCGATCTTCGCGCCGTGTCGGCGAGCTCTCCAGCAGAGGCGGCGCACTACTATCCAGCCGCGCACTGGCTTTCGTTGATGGAGATGCCGGCCAAGAGCGAATTCCCGGGTACCGGCGACAGCGGCAACGGCATCTCGCCAAACATGAAGAGCCAGGGCGACTGGATCCGCAGCGTGAAGTCAGGCGGCTGCACCGCGTGCCACGCGCTCGGCACCAAGGGCACGCGGGAAATCCCGGCGGCGCTCGGTCCGTTTCCGACCAGCGTCGCCGCGTGGGATCGCCGCGTCAAGTCCGGGCAGGCTGGCGCTCAGATGAACAACGGGCTGAATCCGTTCGGTCGCGCGCGCGTGTTGAAGATGTTCGCGGATTGGACCGATCAGATCAAGGCCGGAGCCCTTCCACCAGCCCCGCCGCGGCCGCAGGGGATCGAACGCAACGTGGTCATCACCCAGTGGGACTGGGCCGATCCCAAGGCATACCTGCACGATGTCGTGTCGACCGACCGCCGGAATCCGCGCGTCAATCCGAACGGGCCTGTCTACGGAGCGCTCGAATTGAGTGCCGACTACGTTCCCGTGCTGAATCCGGTCACCAACACCGCGAGCCAGGTGCCGTTGACGGTCCGAGACCCCAACACTCCACCGACAAACCCTGCGATGCCGGAGCCTTCGCCGTACTGGGCGGACGAAGTGATCTGGACCAGCAAGAACAACGTCCACAACCCGATGCTCGATCACAAGGGGCGGGTGTGGCTCACCTCAACGGTCCGGCCCGCAGCCAACCCGCCTGAGTGCAAGGAGGGCTCGAGTCATCCCTCAGCGAAGCTCTTCCCCGTGGCCAACGCGGGCCGCCATCTCGCTGTCTACGATCCGGCGACGAAGAAGCTGACGCACATCAGCACCTGCTTCGGAACGCATCACCTGATGTTCGCCGAGGACGCGAATCACACGCTGTGGACCAGCGGTGGTGGACAGGTGATCGGCTGGCTGAACACAAAGATGTTCGACGAAACGCAAGACGAGATGAAGTCGCAGGGCTGGACCGCGCTGATCAGGGACGCGAACGGGAACGGCAAGCGCGACGCGTCTGTCGAACCCGATCAGCCGCTCGACCCGACCAAGGATCAGCGAATCGGCGGCGCGCTCTACGCCGTGGCACCGGCGCCTGACGGTTCGGTTTGGGGCACGCAGCTCGGATATCCAGGGGCCATCATCAGACTCGCGCCCGGGGCGAATCCTCCCGAGACCGCACTCGTGGAGATCTATCAGCCCCCCGTCGAGCAGGGATTCTCGCCCCGCGGCGGCGACGTCGATCGCAACGGCGTGTACTGGGCGGCTATGGCAAGCGGCCACCTCGCGAGCTTTGATCGCCGTAAGTGCAAGGGCCCCCTGAATGGTCCGACAGCCACCGGGCAACATTGTCCCGAAGGCTGGACGATGTATACCGAGCCGGCGCCGCAGTTCAAAGGCGTCACCGCATCGGGGAGCACCGAGGGCAGCTACTACACGTGGGTCGATCAGTTCGACACGCTCGGACTCGGGCGCAACGTGCCGATCAATACCGGCAACGCGTCCGAAGGATTACTGGCGCTGAAGGACGGCAAGTTCGTCACGATGCGCGTACCGTATCCGTTGGGGTTCTATACGAAATGGATGGACGGCCGTATCGACGACCCCAACGCCGGCTGGAAGGGCCGCGGCATCTGGACGACGATATCGACCAGAACGCCATTCCACATGGAGACGGGAAAGGGCACAACGAGTAAGGTGATGAAGTTCCAGATGCGTCCCGACCCGCTCGCGAAGTAGTCACATGCTGCACGAACGCCGCGCCTCCGGGCGCGGCGTTACGAGCAGCTCGTGCCTTTGCGCTCTCCGCGAACCCACGCGGCCAGTATCTGCCACTCGGGGTCGTCACGACTCTGCCAGCGTCGGACTCCGTTATGGGCATAGGATCCGCCGCCGTCCGGATGCAGCGGCTTCAGCAGGAACCGGCTCTGCACCGGATTCCCCGGGACGATCAGACGCGCGATCACGCGAAAGGCCTCCTGCGCCTCCTTCTCGTTCCACGTGCTGCGGCCCTCACCGGGGAGCGGGGCGAAGCCCATGGGTCCTCCGCTGTGGCAGTTGCTGCACCGGAGATGTCCTTCGCGGGGAGTCGCGAAAACGTTTTGCACACACGAGCGGAAGAACTCGAAGTCCACTCGCGGCGCTGGCGCCTGCGCGTAGCGATCGGCCGGCAGACTGCGAATCCACTTCAGGACAGTTTGATACTCGGCGTCGTCGCGAGAACTCCAGTAGGTGCCACCGGTGTGTCCGAGGCCGCCGGCCTTCGGCTCGAGCGGCTTCAGCAGCAGGTAGCTGTTCTCGGGAGTTTTCGTGTTGACCAGTTGCGTGATCATCTCGAAGTTCTGCCGCGACTGATTCGCCGTCCATCCCGCGTCGCGTCGCCGGGGTTTCGAGATCGAATCGCAGGCTCGTCTGCCACGTGTGACACATCACGCAGGCCGCATAGCCCGGCATCGTGCCGCCGCGATCGCGCATGAAGATCGGCTCGATGTTCTTGCGGAAGGAGTCGACGTCGGATTGGCGTGGTGGCCCGGACGAGGGCTGTCGCGGGAGCTTGTGCTTCTCCCGACAATGACACCGTCAGGACCGCCACGATGAAGGCGCCGGCACAGACGCGCATTGAGGTGTTCATGGCGGCTACTCCTCCCCGCCAGCCCTGCTGGGTCGACGTTGTCGCTGGGGCCTCGTTGACGCGGTTGAGCGGCAGGATCGCTGTGCTGATCCGGGCCGGCCGCGCACCGGTCTTGATCTTGGCGACGATCTCCAGCTTCTTCAGATCGACCGCGACAGTGTGGTCGGACCCCGAGATCGCCACGTACATGAACTTGCTGTCGGGAGTCGGCGTCATCCAGTTGGCCGTCGGACCGACTTCCACCGCGCCGATGTACTTCAAGTCCGGCAGCGTCCACCCGTAGATGCGACTATCGAGGCGACTCGATGCCCACACCGCGGAACGATCCGGCAGCACCTCGACGCCGTGCATGTCGCCAGTCTGAATTCCGTCCGCATTCTGTTTCCAGAGAGGAAGTTTCGGCGGCCAGATCATGTCGACCACCTGGCGCTTGTTCCAATCGATGACCCAGACCGCGTTGATGCCGGTGGCCTGCGCGAACATGCGCTTGGTGGAACCGTCTGCGTTGGCCTCGAAGGCCATCGGCCGCACCTCGTGATTGTTGCGGCCGTATTGCTGATACCCAGTCAATTCCATCCCCCACACAACCTGATCCTTGACGGGATCGATCACCTGGATCGTCGGTTCTCCCGGCTCGTACCTCGCCGGAGAGACCGGCGATGACGAAGTTGTCATCCGGCGTCACGTAGGTGTTGTGCACTGGGTGATGAACGGCGACGCTGCGAATCAGCTTGTGCGTGGCGATGTCAATGACGTCCACGACCGCGCGCTTGTCAGCCGTCCAGGCACGGATGCCTGCATAGATCTTCTTGTGCTTCTTGTTGACCACGATCTTGTTGGGATTGCCGGAGAGGCGAATCTGCGTCACGAGCTTGAGCGTCTTCGTGTCGAACACGTCGACGGTATCCTCCGCCTCGTTCGAGCAGTAGTAGTAGAGGCCATCCGGGTGAGTGGTCAAATTGTGCGGGTTCGGACAGCCCCGATGAGTCCCGTCACCCGGTTGGTCGCGGGGTCGATGATGTGATGGATGTTTCCAGCGTTGTTGCTCTGGAGGATTCGTACGGCGACCCCGTTGTAGGAGTCGAGCCGGGGCACGCCCTGTGCCGCCACCGGCCCCGCCAGGACAACGATTCCGAGGCAGACAGCCAGCGCTCGGATCAAAGATGAAGATGCCATCATGGACCTCCGTTTCAACGCAATCCCATGGCTTCCCAGCGCCCAGACGATACCACGCGACTACACTAGCCAGAGCTAACATACGATCAGTTTTCCAGAAAACGACGGGGGCCGAGCCGACTCGTTTATTGCTCTTTCAGGGCGCTCCCGTTGGGCGCTGTCACCCAGCGTTCAGCGAAGCGACTGGTTCAGTTCCGGCGGCGCGGCACTCCAGTTGAGGACAATCGTCGGCGGCGGCGGGGCGGCCTCGGTCTCGATTCGATTGGGCCTGATGATCAGGAACCGACTCACCGTCGGGCGCGGCGTCATAGGGCCAGCCCTGACCGGTCGGTGATACATCAAAGGGGAAGAGCCGCCGTACGGCGCCGACGGTGAGTGTTTTTCCTTGGCCGTCGACCTCGGCCGCCATCAGGGCGCTGTTCGGCGGCGTTGACAGGTAGAAGATTTCCCGGCCGTCGCGTCGCCACCGCGGAAGGGTTCCGCCGCCTGGAGAACCTGCTGCGCGACAGGCCGGGTGGCCGCCCCTTCCGTCGTCGAGGCCGCCGCGTCCGGAATGGCAAACGGCGTCACGTACACCTCCGACCGCCCCGATACATTCGAAACGTATGCGAGCCACCGTTCGTCGGTCGACAACGTCGCCGGCAATGTGGTGGACCATTCTCGCCGAATGCTCCCCCGCTGTTCGGCGGCGAGCGACCGCTGTTCTTTGGCCTTAATGACCTGCGCAACACGCTGCGGCTGCCCGCCTACGCACGCCTAGACGTCCGCGCCGACCGCGCAGTGTCGTGGTCGGGGCGCCGCGTCACGCTGTTCGTGGAAGTCGCCAACGTACTGAACGGCCGCAACGAGCGGAACGTGCCGTATTCGGTCGGCCGCAATGGACAACTGAATGACGTCACCGATTCGCTGTTGCCCATCGTGCCGTCTGCTGGGTTTGTGATTGAGTTCTAGCTGCGAATGCCAGGGAAGTGTCATCTTTTGCGACGCGCGCTCAAAAGCGCGACGACCGGATCCATGTGTCCGAGCGCGACCAGCTCGACGCCAAATCGGCGGAGACCTCGGACGACTCTTTTCCCATGCCCTCGATCGCCAGCTTGAGACCGAGCAGTGACCAGCCGTTGTGCGGGTGATCCTTGAGCTCGGCGCGATACGCCTGCTCCGCTTCGGCGAACCGCTTCGCCTCCACGAGCGCGGCGCCGAGCCAGTGGAATGCGGAGAACGGCAGCGGCTCCGGCTCGTCGTAGACGAGCGCTTCCTGCGTCTTCGCCGCCTGCTGGAAGGACGCGATCGCCGCATCGAGATTCCCCGCGGTCCGCTGAATCTCGCCCTCCAGGATGCCGGCCGCGATCGAGAGCAGGTCCTTCGCCGCGTGGACGCGAAACATCGCCTTCGATGAATCGGCCGCCTTCTTGACGCGCCCAAGATAGAGGCTGGCGAAATCGGCGTGCCCTTGTTTGAGGTGGGCGTAGCCTTGCGCGAAGTCCCAGAGCCCACCCTGGATCTCCGGTGTTGGGCGACTCGTGACCTGCAGCACCTCGTCGAAGCGGCCGAAGCGAATCAGCGTCAGCACTTCGTAGAACGACTCGCCCGTCAGCTTCGTGTAGTCCTTGCCCGCCCGCATCGCGATCGCACCCTGGCCGTCATACGAGGCCGCATAGAGCAGCATGTGCAGGTTGTGCTCGGGATAGATCGCGAAGCCCTGGCCAATCGCCGCCTTCTGATCGGAATGCCACGCCTCGAGGTTCGCGCGCACCGAGTCGCCCCAGCGGCCAACCTCATTCCACGTGTGCGACGGCATGTGGTTGATGTGGCTGGCGCCGGGAATCGATCGACCGAGGAACTCGGCGCACGCCTCCGCGCGACCCGGAACGATCGTCGACTCGGTGGCGTGCACGTAGAGATGACAGGCCCCTGGATGGTGCACGTCGCGCGCGAGGATGGCTTCGAGGACCTGATGGAGCCGGCGAACGTTGGGGTCGTTGACGTCGCGCGTGCCGCGGCGCGGCTCGAGCAGGAAGAGCGCATCGGCATAGAGCGTCGCGATCTCGAGATCGTCGGGATACTGCGCTGAGACTTTCTGCATCGCGTCGGCATAGGCGCGGTCCTGCTCGACGCGCTTGGCGCCGTCGAACTTCTCGACGTAGCGAACCGCGAGGGCGTCGATGAGCGCGCGCTCCTTGGGCGTGGCCCGGCTCTTCAACGACAGAGCTTTCTGCGCAGCGGCGTACGCGTACGGTGATTCCTCGGCGGTCATCGGGGCGTTCAGGTACGAGCCCCACGCCCAGCCCTCGCCCCAATAGCAGATCGCGCACTCGGGATCGCGCTTCCACGCCTCGCGGAACGACCGCACGGCCTCGGGCTTGGCAAACGAATACATCATCTGGAAGCCCTGGTCGAAGAACGCCTGTGCCTCCTTGTTCGTCGACGACATCGGCTTGGTAAACGTGCCGAGCCCGACCTTGAAGATCTGGATCGGCTCCGTGTAGCGGTCGTAGAGCGAACGCGGCTGCTGTGCGCGAGCGACAGCAGCCACGAGACACAGTCCTGCGGCCGCCACGATGACGGCATGACGCGACAGACGACTCGGCATGCTGGACCTCTGAAGGCGAATGTTCTCCGTCATCATAGTGCCCTTGAGCCTCGAGACGCAGTTCAGTGGACCGTCCAGCGAGCGGCTGCGCCGTTTTGCGCTTTGCCTCGAGGACTGTGGCGTCCGCTACTCGAGGCGCTGCATCTGCTCCCACGTCGTCTTGATCCTGCGCAGCAGGTCCTCGAATCGCGGGTTACCGTGGAGCGGCCGGAACATTCGGCTTCTCGATCGTTAACGGATGGTGAACGAAGCCACGCCGGATCACGGCTGTGGTGTTGCCAGGGAAGGCAAGCCGGCCGGATCTTCGCCACGCCGCGATCGGTCACGAAGATGTTGGCGGGCTTGATGTCGCGGTGGATGATGCCCTCGGTGTGCGCCGCTTCCAACGCATCGGCCAGCTGCGCACCGAGATCGAGGACGCGATCGAGCGCGAGCGCTCCCCGCACGAGAAGGTCCCGAAGGGTGTCGCCCCTGAGCAATTCCATCACGATGAGGGGCTGTCCGTCGTGCTCTGCCAGGTCGTGGATAGTGCAGATGTTCGGATGATTGAGCGCCGATGCGGCACGCGCCTCCCGCCGAAAGCGGGCCAACGGAACATCCAGCCTTGTCGCGAACACACTCCCGACTGCATTGGCTGATGAAGAGGACTGAGGCGAACTAGAAGACCATCAGATAAGAGACCAACCCAGAACGACGCGCAAGGAGCAAGCCGAGGAGAACGCCCCGGACGGCACAACACCCGTCGACGCCGTCGGCATGGAGACTTATCGCCGTGATGCGAGGCACGGATTCGACGACACGCTGGTAAAGAATCTTCGCCTTGTGATAACTAGGAGGCATTGAGTGTCGGGTCAGCCCATAGCCGATCATCGCGGCGACTGTTGCCACCGTCAACCCCGCAAGTACGTCCACCGCGTGGTGATATCGCGTATACACACAGGCGACGCTGAGTCCGATCGCAACCAGTCCGAACCAGAGCGCCGCTCTTCGGTCAGTGGCATACAGGCCGAATGTCAGCGCCCATGCTCCCGAGACGTGAGCGCTTGGGAAACATCCTCCCGAAACCGCCGCGCCCGCGATGATCAATTCGATGGCGCGGGTGAATACCCAGCCGCCAAACGGACGCAGACCCGCCATGACCTCGGGGTGTTCCCACGGCCCTCGCGCGGGGAGGAACGGATACCACACATATGACAGGAAGAAACCGAGCATCATGCACGTCATCGCCGTGTGAAACCCGCGTCCTGGCGTTCCGCGGCCCCGGCGGCCACCGTTCCAGGCGATGACGATCCCGCCAATGATCAAGAGAAAGTACGAGAAGTAGAAGGCGTGCATGATCTCGTCGAGCACCGGATTGCCGGCCTGCGAAAGCATCACCGCCGGCGTGCCGCCGAACAGGGTGCTGTCTGCGTTGAACAGGTAATGCTCGAACCAGTAAGGCGCGTCCGCAGCAACCGCGTTGACCGTGAGCGACACCTCCTCGAAGAAGGGCGTCAAGAGCAGCGCGGGATACGTGTATCGCAGGAATCGCGCAACCGACCTCACCCAAAACAGCCAGCGGGGATCAGCCGCACGCGGCTGCTCCCACGCCGCGCCTCGCGACGGTAACAGCAGAAGCCCTACGACGATCGCGGCGTGGCCTGCAAGGATGTACGGCCACCACGGAACCGACCACACGGCCGCGACGAGCGCGACGAAGGTGACGTAGGCAGCCAAAACCCAGTCGAGGGCCATCCAGGAAGCCGTTCGTGCGGCGACCCAGCCCCAGGTGCGCGTCGCTGGAGCAGCAGAGACGGACAGCCAGTCGTCGCTGCTAGATGTGTTGCGTGTTGAATGACTTCGGGGGACTCCACCAAGGGATTGAAGAGATCCGGGAACGTTCCTCATCTTCGTCAACACCGCCTTCAGATCGCAATGTGCAGAAGACGGCCGAACGGGCTCAGGGGTAAAGGGCTCCCGCGTGTTTCGTTGACGAAGTCGCATGCTTCGTCGAGTGGAGTGGAACCACGGCTGAACCGGTGAGCGTTCCGCCGCTCACGCGGACAACTACGCAGTCAGGCGTCGAGGGACGATGCCCCGCACGCCCCACGCACGAGCATCAAGGGTAATCGGGCGATCAGGGCCGTCGCCGAGGAGCCGCCTACGCAACCGTAGCCGAAGCTGGTCCCGCTCGCTTGTCGACAGTGCAGCTACGTACTCGCCGGCCGGACCCTGCTTTTCCAGGAACGGCGACCAGTAGTCGTCAAACGATAGGAACCGTGTCTGGATCATGATCGTCTCTTCCGACCACCTCCTGCAGCCCGTGGTGGCGCCAGAGCATGGCAAGTTCTCCCTTGCGAGACAGCGGCATGTGCCGCTCGTCCCGCGCGTCTATGGCAGGAGTGAGCGCAATCGCTTCGTCCCAAAACACCCGCAACATCTCCATTCCCTGTCCGTAGTCCCACACGGCTGTTGCCACGGTGCCACCGGGTTGCGTTACACGAATCATCTCGTCCAACGCTTTCGCTGGATCCGGGACAAAATTAAGCACCAGAATGGAGAGAGTCCCGTCGAAGCTTCCGTTCAGGAACCGAAGCTGCTGGGCATCGCCCACTTCGAACCGGACAGATCCACCGGATGACGCGCCTGGGCAAAAGCCACATACGACGCGGCGGGATCGATACCGATGATCGCGACTGGATGGCGCAACCGCAACAACAGCCGCCGTCAATGCGCCGGTTCCCGATCCGACGTCAATGACGGCGTCGCCGTCGCGAACTCCGGCGAATTTCACGAGGAGCGGGGCGAGCGCTCGGCTCCACCTGCCCATGAAGCGCTCGTACGCGTCGCCTGCTGAAAACATTCCGCCCTGCGCGCCGGATCCAGTGCCGAAGACGATCACCGCGATGAGCGTGATGAAGGCGAGGTCGCTGGAACCAACGATGGCGTTGTGAATGAACATCTGACGTTCACGCTCAGTCGACCGGCTGGAAGAAGTTCCTCACCACGAACCGGGCGACCTTCCGACCAATCCTCGACCCATCCTCCTGAGAATAGCGGAAGTGGAAGCCCGCCCACACACGAGCATCGTTGACTTCATCGACCACCTCCTTGAATCTCTTGTAGTGGCGTGTTTCACCGGTCACAAGGCTGTCGATGGAGAAGCGGAGGCGACCTGGGCCGAAGAAGCTCTCGAGGGCTTCGGCGATGGCCGTCGTGTGACAGGCATGCGCCGACGGATACTCCGGATGATTCGGCGTCGGCAACAAGGGCTGCCACGTCAGATCCGGTACGGTGTGAGGGTTGCCATCCGTGTCTGCGCGAAGGATCGCGTGAAGGGGACGCCAGGACAGGTAGTGATACTTGGCGTCGAAGCAACCAATCATGGCGTCACCTCCAGCCACATGCGTCATGGCCAACATCCGCGCCGTCTCGATCGCGGTCAGGCCGCGGGCATCGGCGAGCCGCAGCAGGTTGCGGTTCCATTGAGGAATGTCATGGTCGGTCCAGAACAGCGCCACCGCGGTCTGCTTCGCGCTCCGCACGCGGCTGTCAATACGCCCGAGGTACTTCACCTCGTTGAAGTCGTGCGTGTATTCCCCGCTGCGTCGTGCAGGGGGCCCGTGTGGTCGGAACTGAGACGCGTACTCCAGGGCCAGTGGCAGCACGCCCGGCATCCTTGTTCCAAGCGGCGGCGCCGGTGCGGTCGGTTCATAGACTCCCGGCCCCGGTGGTCGCTGGACGTAAGGCACACTGCTATCGAGCCCGTCGTTCGCCCGCAACTGGAGCATCCCGACCCCAACTTCTTCACCAACCAGGATGCCATTGGTCTTTGCCTCCCCGTCCGGTATTCCATTCAGATAGGCGTCGTAGAGATCATCCAGAGTGGCTTGCTGATCATGGAAACGTTCCACGAGCACGCGGTGCGCGGCAGCGGCGACGGCGGCATCGACCGACGTGTTCGGCGGTACGGTCGGGGTGATCGCATACGGGCGATAGCCGCCCTCGATGGCCACGACCACGTCGTAGATCGTCGCGTGGACGATGCCCATGTACACGGCCGCCTCACCGGGAAACCTCCTCCCCACGGCGACGATGGTGTTCTGGGCGATCAGGCTCCAGTCTGCAACAGCGCGTCCCTGACTGGACGTGTCGGCATCTTGAGTCCGGCGCGAATCCAACACGCCACGTGCGGCGGGCTGAGCCGGGCCCGCGGAGGTCTTCGCGTCGAATGCTCCAGCGATGCCGAGCCCGACCACCAACACGGCCGCAAGCCTTCCAGATCCGCGTCCCATAAATCACCTCAATTCAGTTTCGATAACGCGTGAACCTACGCGGATGAAGAGTCCGCGGGAAGTGCAACGAGCGGACTGAAGCGGTTCAATTTTTGGACTGGCACGGGTAAATCGGGCGTGCCAGGATGCGGCATGCAGAAGTACAAGCAATACTGCCCGGTCGCGCGGGCGTCGGAGATCCTGGCGGATCGCTGGACGCCGCTCATCGTGCGCGAGCTCATTCTCGGCAGCCATCGCTTCAACGAGATCGAGCGGGGGCTACCCGGAATCTCGCGCTCGCTGCTGGCGTCGCGTCTCCGCGACCTGGAAGACGCGGGCGTCATCGAGCGCCTCCCCGGTGCGCAACCGAAGGCAATGGCGTATCACCTTTCCGAGGCTGGAAGGGATCTCAAGACCGTCATCGAGACACTTGGCGCGTGGGGCGTCCGCTGGGCCTTTGGCGAGCCGAGGCCGGAGGAGTTGGATGCGGGGTTATTGATCTGGAGGATTCACCAGCGGATCAATCGCGAGCTCTTGCCGGAACGGCGTACGGTCGTGGAGTTCGACTTCACCGGTCCTCGGGGACGACGAGTGTGGTTGCTCCTCGAGCCTCGGGAGGTCTCGGTCTGTGTGACGCCTCCCGGGTTCGATTCCGATCTCATCGTCCGGGCGGATCTCGCGTTCTTCTATCGTGTCTGGTTGGGCCATATCGAGTACGACGCCGCCATTCGCTGTCGTTCGGTGGTTGTCGAAGGGCTTCCTGCTCTTGCGAAGCAGCTGCCGCATTGGTTCATGTGGAGCCCGATGGCGCGTTTCGTTCGCGAACGCGAGCACCCGGTGGCGCACGCCTCTGACATGGTTCGTGCCACCGAGCGCCGCGCAGTTTGAGGTATTTCGTCCGGGAGACAGCGTCGCCTCGTGAGCACACGGATACGATGGCACTGAATCTTTTGGCCGTTTTCGCAGTCAGATTGCGACACTCAGATGAAACGCGTGTGATCGCTGCTTCGAGGATCTCCGGGCCGCCACACGCTATTTCTGTCGAGTCTTGATCTCGTCGGCAATGCGCGCGAGCGTCGCTCGCTCCTCAGACGAGACGCGTCCGATCCCAAAGAGCCCGCCCGAAGCCTCGGCGATCGCCTCACAGTATTTGAGGAGGTCGTCCGGCGTGAGATCGAAGCGTCCTCCAGATGCGAACAGGGCCCCGATCAGACGCCGAGCGCGCTGGTAGACGTTTTCCGTGGGTTGCCGATCGAGCCACTCCGCGAGCTGACGGTCGGCCACGCTTCCGGCCTCGATCCCGCGTGCGCGCGCAACGTCGATCACCATCTTGCGTTCCGGGGCGGTTACCCCACCCTCGGCCCAAGCCATTTCCAGAACCGGGATGAGCGGCAGCAGCTTCACCGTTTCCGGTGTGAATCCCAATTCGGCGAGCTCGTGAATCAGCTGCGGATCGGTGACCCCCACTTGTCCGCCAAGCTCGCGCAGCTGCGCCTCGGCTTTCGCCTGCTGCCGCATCTTCTCGACAAGCTCGCGGTCCTTCTTCTGAAAGTAGTCCTCTTCGTGCGTTCGCCGGCGATCGGAAAGCGGGTCCGACATGACTCCTCCGTATTGGATGACGTCGATCGTAACAAGGAAGCCGTAGACGCGTCGTCTCGCCTGCTGCAGTCACGCGAACCGATGAGCTCAAGGGGCATCGGTCGATGTTCGGACCAGTCATTCGAGACGTTCTCTTTTATCAAATGAAGGTGTGCCCGATGGGGGCACTCCAGTGTTACAAGGGTCGCGCCATGGCTGACATCTTTCTCAGCTACGCGAAAGAAGACCGTGAGCCGGCGCGAAGGATTGCGAAGGTCCTCGAGAGTTGCGGCTGGTCGGTCTTCTGGGACCGCAAGATCGCGGCCGGCGACAACTGGCGCGAGGTCGTGCAGTCAGAACTGGACGGTGCAGGCGCTGTCGTCGTCCTCTGGTCTGAGACCTCCGTCGAAAGTACGTGGGTGCTGGACGAAGCCGAACGCGGCCGCAGACGCCTCGTGTCCGTGCTGATCGGCAAGGCAGCGCTCCCGATCGGGTTCGGCAGCGTGCAGGCCATCGACTTGATCGGGTGGGAGGGCGGTCGTAGCGAAGGCATCGAGGCGCTGACTGCTGCAATCGCCAAGATCCTGGGGCGCCCGCCGCAGCAGGCGCCCCGAGTTCCTGCGTCGCGAACTCAGAAGCGTGGGATCGCGCTGGCAGCCGGCTTGGTCATAGCACTCGGCGCAGGTGCTCTGATCCTCCCGAGGCTGTCACAATCGCCGCCGTGGATGAATCAGGAGATCATCCTCGACTCGTCTCTCGGAATGAACGACGCCTTCGACAGTGGGATGTCGAAGCTCAATGCCGCAACCGGCGAACTCGGCAAGCTGTTTTTCCCCGTTGAGGACAATCTGGCGCTGCGCGCCTTCGGAGGTCCTTGCGACAACGAAGGAGCGAGTCACTTACTGGTTCCATTCGGCACGAATCGGCGCGATCAAATCAAGAGTGCGTCGAGCGGGATCAGACCCAATGGCGATGCGACACTGCTGGCGGCTGTCAACTCTGCGCTCACCGACATTCAACCGCTGCCTCATACAAGACGAATCGTCGTGATCACCGGCCATGCCGACAAGTGCGGCTACGAGGACCCGATTCGCGAACTCAAAAAGAGACTCGCATCGCTGCCGAAGACGGCGGGGCAGAAATCAGTCGAGCTGGAGATGCGCTTCATCGGCCTCGGAGTGCCCGCCGAGGACGCGCCGAAAATTCGGCAGATCAGTGACACGGTCGGAGGTCAATCCTATTTCGTCAACACCGTCGCGGAATTGAAGGACGTGTTGCAGTACGTCCTTGAGTTCGAACCAGCAGTGGCGCACGTCAAGAATGTGTGGAGCATCGTCGACGAGGTCGGTAAATCGATGTCTGGTGTGGCGCAGAACATGAACGCGGGAAAAGTCGATGACGCGACGAGCGTGCTCGACACGGGTCAAGACCAGTACGCGAGCATGCGGCAGTCGTTTGACTCGCTGGCTGGACTCCAGCCGTCTGCCAATTTTCAACGGTTCTACAAACTGGCCTCCGAAAACCGCGTCCTTCAAGAGCAGGCATTCGCCGCAGGTCGTGCCTGGATCCGCAACGGCGCGCTATCGAAGGACCGAGAGTCCTCTGGCTACGAAGCGTCGGTCAAGAAGTGGAACGATCACGTTGCGCAGTGGAATGGCATCATCGGCAAGTACAACGCGAATATCAACGAGATGAACCGGTTGACCCAACAGATCGCAAAGGAGGCGCGCCGAACGGCTTGACGCGCCAGATATCTCACGCCACGTGGGCGAGCGGCTCTGAATCTCGCACCCTGAACATCATTCTCTGCGGCGGAGCCGCGTCATCGAGTGTCCATTGACGTACTTGGCGATCGCCTCGCCGAGGGCGTCGCTGATGTCGACCGTGCTCGGATAATGCATGCCGCCCCAGACCCTGGCGTTGTTCCCGTCCGAGCGTGCCTGCCTGATGCTGGTATACGTGCGGCTCGGCTGTCCGGTCGTCGTCAGCGTAAACGTCTGTCGTCGTCGGAAGTGGCTGAGGAGAACGGTCGCAGCCGCGCCGTTGAGGCTCGGATGCCCGGCAGGGTATTCCGGGTGCGACGGTGTGGTGATGAGCGGCAGCCAGCTCGGATCGGGAGCCGTCGTCAGGATTGCCGTCGGTGTCCGCGAGCGGGATCGACGTGACCGGCCGCCACGTCACTTCGATCGGATTGGCGCCGTAGAATCGCTTTGCGCTCCAGATGGTGAATGCCGTGTCGGCCATCGCGATGTTCAAGACCGCGAGCAGACGATTGCTGTCGGCCATCGACAAATCGTTGGCGCGCGCAATCTGGTTCGCCGCCTGATTCCAGTGGACGCTGGCGTTCCCCTCCCAGAACGGCGCGAGCGCCGTCTGATCCTCAGTACGCGTCGATCCCGTCTTCGACCGAGCGCCTTGACGGCGTTGAAATCCTCGCGTGTACGTGCGGCTGGTCAGACCCCGCGGGGGCTCAGGCTCGAACTGGGTGTTGTTGACAAGGACGAACGGATCGGTGAATGCCAACCCCTGCGCGCTCATCGCGGTCGCGGCGGTGACGTGGCCGCCACTGGCCAACCGCTGTCCCTCCCGCGAACGGAGGGTAGCTCGCGGTGAAGCCATCGGTCGCGCGCCAGGCGAGCACGGCCTGCGCGACCTCAGTTCCCCAGGCGACGCCGCGTTCGATGCGCGCTGCGCACGAGCGCCGTTGTCGTTCGATCGTCCGCTCTGCTCACAATCCTCGCTCAGCGCGGCGAGCGACGCTGTGTAGCGCAGATCGAGCGCCGGCTGCCGCGACGGGAACAGGCCGACCAGCGCCGTGTACGCCGCAGCGATGACCGCTGCGCGGCGCGACGCGCCGTGCGGGGCCGTCGTGTCGAACGAATATTGGCGTGTAGCGTCGTTCGATCCCGTTGTAGGCGTCGAAGATCGCCGTGTGAACGATCGCCCCGAGCCGCTGACTCGACGAGTTCGCCGTACTCGTCGCAATCAGCGTGTCGATGAAGACCTGATTCCATTCCAGCACCTGGTTGACGCGGGCGGACGACTCCGAAGACTCTTGCGCGGTCTCGACGGGAGCAGAACCAAGGAGTGCCAACGCAACGAGAAAGACGAGCCGAGCCGACTCTGCAGCAGTTCCGCTTCATGGCGTCCCCCGATCGCATTTCCTGACGAATTGACGTGTCCATTTCCGGGCCGGTCCGTTCCGGCCGGCGCTCGGCTTCGGTTTTCGACAGGCCGCGTGGCCTGGGGGTACAATCGCGGCACCCAACCGAGCGTCATCGCAGGACGCTACCCGTCGCGGGGGTTACAAGTCCTTACAACCAGCCTTCGTTTTTCTTCTGATTTGTCCGGCCGTCAATGAACGAGCCATCGCCGGCGTCCTACGAGTTCGGACCGTTTTCGTGGATGCGGGCAAGCGGCTGTTGTTGCGCAACGGCGAACCGGTAGCCCTGGCTCCAAAAGTTCTCGAGACGCTCCTCGCGCTCATCGAGAATCGCGAGCGCGTGCTCACGAAAGACGAGCTGCTCAAGCAGGTCTGGGGCGACACGATTGTGGAAGAAGGTGGGCTCACCCGGAACATCTCGGTACTGCGGAAAGCGCTTGGAGAAAAGCCGGAGGACCACCAGTACATCGTCACGGTGCCCGCCCGCGGATATCGCTTCGTCGCGGAGGTGCGAGAAAAACGGGAATGGCGTATCGCCGCCCGCGCACCCGCCGCCCATTCAGGAAGTGCGATCGGCGTGGGGACTCCTCGGCAAGTCGCTGGTCCGTTCTGGCAGCGGCGGCGCTCGCGCTCGCGACACTCACGTACGAGCTGCGACCGGTCCACGCCACTGACCCAGAGGGAGTCGCCTGCCCTCCGTCAACCCCGCGGCGTACGATTCCATGCTGCGCGCGCGATATCTCAGCGTCCGCACCACCGATGCCGACACCCAGGCAGCGATCGCGCTGCTCGAACGCGCAGTCGCACTCGAGCCAACGTTCGCCGTCGCGTACGGCGATCTGGCCGCCGCATATGTCACCCGGCTGACCTTCGTTACTCCCGAAGAGACCGGGGATCTGGAGCAGAAGGCGTTCGCGGCGGCCGAGAAGGCCTTGTTGCTCGACCCGAACGTGGCAGAAGCGTACCTGGCGCGTGGCGACCTGCTGTGGACCCACTCGCATCACTTCGCGCACGAACGGGCGGCGCAGGAATTCCGTCGAGCCGTCGCACTCAAACCGAATTCAGATCAAGGACATCGACGACTCGCGCGTGTCTACGTCCATCTGGGATTTTTCGAGGAGGCACTCCGAGCAGGCTGAAATCGCGCTCGCACTGAACCCGAGCAACGCCCAAGCGCTGAATTCGCGAGCGCAAGCGCTGCTCTGGATGGGAAGAGATGAAGACGCGCTCGCCGTCCTCTTGAGCATTCCCGGCCCCGTCTTACCGGAGCTCGTCGAGGCGAACACCGCGTTCGCCCTGCTTCGGCTGGGCAAGCGAGACGAAGCGTGGCTCCACTTGCAGAAGGCGCAGCAGAAGTATCCCAACGACCCGAGCGGCGCACTCTCTGGTATCGAGGCGATGTTGCTGACGGAGTCCGAGCCGCTCAAAGCACAAGCGCTGATCGAGAAAGTTGCGATGAGGAAGGCGGTCAATCCTTCCCACCATGCCGCGTACTTCGCGGCGAGCGCGTGGGCACAGATGGGACGCGCCGAGCAGGCCGTCCAGTCGCTGCGAGAAGCGGCCGAAACAGGGTTCCCCTGCTACTCGCTGTTCGCACGCGATACCAACCTCGATCCGATCCGCCAGGATCCGCACTTCCAGGCGTTTCTCGCCGACATGCAGAAGCAGTCTGACTCTCTGCGGAAGGCGCTATTCGATGAGAAATAGACGCGGATCGAGACTCACCATGCGTAGCCAAGCTTCAGATAGACTCCCCGGTTGTCTCCGACGCCCTGGGTGTACTCGAGATTCACGTTCATGCGCTCCTTGGGTTTGATGACGAAGTGCAAGCCCGCCCCGACTGTCGGATAGATGCTGCGATCGAGCGGAACTGGTGCCTCGCCGTACAAGCCCGCCACACCGGCAAACAGCGTGGCGCCCCAGCGCGTGGTGAACGACAGGCGTTCTTCGACTTCGAGCGAGGACATGTACGGCGAGAGGTACTGACCCTGCTTGTAACCACGAACGTTCACCGTCGCTTGCGCGGCCGATGGGGCATCGCTGGTCAACCAGTTGTACTGTCGCACCGCCAGCACATGACCGCTGCCATGCTTCCAGAACGTGCGAAAGTCCACGCGATACGCATCGTACGACGCCGACCCGCCGAGTGCTTCAAGGTAGGCAAGGTTGTTGACGTTCAGAAACCAGCCTTTCACTGGCATGTCCTCGTTGTCGCGTGAATCGTGCATCAGCACCGCGCCCAGCGCCGCCGACTCGAAGCCGCGCACGCCGAGTGTCTCGAGCGCCAGATCGTCTTCCGGGGTCGCCCCTAGCACCTGGTAGTTGGCAGCGCTCCCTTGCGCGCCGATGAACCAGTCTCCTTTCGCACGAAACAGGTACCGCCCCACGAACGCCTTCAAGTCATCTTCGGTCTTCAGCGGCTGGCCGGTCCCGAGATAGTCCTCGTAGTCGTTCTCGATGTGGCCAAACACGACGAGCGTGACGGTGCGATGGTGGTCGGCGGCAAAGGACGTCCTCGCAAACGCGCTGGCGATGTGAGAGTGCGTGGATGAGGACCGGTATGAGACGCCGAAGAGCGATACACGGCTATCGACATCGAAGGTGCGCATGTAGGCACCCAGTCCCCCGCCGGACGTGCCGAGTTTGGGGCTCGACGAGAACACCGGCACGAGCAGCCACGGCGACCGCGACTCCTCCGCGGCGTCGGGCTGCGCTGATGCCTCCGGCGAAGGCTGCTGGGCGTATGCCGGCACCGACGCGACGGCTGCCAAGAGCACCGACAGTTGCGTGACGAAATGTCTCATGACTGCAGGGCCCTCTTCAGAAACCCAGGATGGCACGTCTGATCGCGCCACGCCGAAGCCACGCGTGAGTTGTGGCGGCCGCGCGCACGGCGGCATCACTTCAGCTTCCGGCAATCCAAACCGGCGCGACAAGCGTAGTAGTGAAAGATGCCGTCCCCCGGCGCCCTGCATGTCGATCTATGTCTTGTCGCGGTTCGGCCCGCCGCGGTGCAAGCACGCCTTTGAACGGCCGCGCTTGTCTCGGTTTCAAGGGTCATGCAACGATTCGCAGGTTACCCGTGGAGTTCAGCCGTCCGGAGGTCGATCTTCGCCTCCTCCAGCGCATCGCCATCCGCGACGAAGCCGCGCTGGCAGAGTTCTACGACCGACACAGCCGCCTCGCCTACAGCGTCCTCATGCGGATTCTCCGCAACCCGGCCGACGCGGAAGAAGTGCTGCAGGAAACATTCGTGCGAGTGTGGTCGCGTGCCGATACGTACGACGCATTGCTGGGGTCGCCGGCGGCGTGGGTGATGCGCATCGCGAGAAATCGCGCCATCGATCTGCTGCGCGCGCGCCGCGCGCGCGCGGACATCGTGGTCGAACGCGCGGCCCATGCCGGCGATGATGCGTCTCGTTCGGTGGAGCCGATCACAGCCGACACGCCGGAAACAGCATTGGAGGGCCGGACGATGGCCGCCGTCGTGAGGACGGCGCTGGCCACCCTCACACCCGCCCAGCGTGAGCTCATCGAAGCCGCGTTCTTCGAGGGGTACACTCACGCCGAGCTCGCAGACCGGTTCGGTGTACCGCTGGGCACGGTAAAGACGCGCATACGCTCGGGCCTGGCAGCGATCCGTGGCCGACTGGAGCAGGTCACATGATCCCCGCGGAACTCGAAGCTCTGGTTCTGGCCGATTCGGTCGGCGCGCTCGACCCCGACGAGCGGGCGGAACTGCAGGCTCGTCTCGACGCGCTGACGCCCGAACAACGATCGGAGGTTGCCCACCTGTACGACATCGCGTCGACCGTGGCGCTGACCGCACCCGCGCTGGAACCGCCCGCGCACGTGCGGGAGCGCGTGCTCGCCGCCACGCGCGAGCCGGTGCGCTACACCGTGTGGGCCGCCGACGCCGAGTGGCTCGACACCGGCATGCCGGGCATCCGTTCCCGGATCCTGACCGTGGACAAGGCACGATCGCTCGTCACCCTGCTGATTCGCGCCGAGCGGGGCGCCGTCTACCCGTCGCACAAGCACCATGGACCGGAAGACTGCTTCATCATCAAAGGTTCAGTGGTGATGGATGGCCGTGTGCTGCGCGCCGGTGACTTCCATCACGCAGACGCAGAGTCCGAACATGGCGAGATTACGACGACCGATGGCGCTGAGGTGCTCATCGTCGGCAGCGTCGAGGACTACCTGCCGGCCCACGCGAGGTAAGCCCTCGCGTCAACGAAGAACGCGACTCAGGAACGCTTGCGTGCGCACATGCTGAGGCGCGTCGAAGAACGCATCGGGCTCGTTGACCTCGATGGCTGTTCTGCCACCGAATACCCCGGACCGACGTACGCGATCACGGGCCCGTGGGAGAAGGGGTCCTTGTAGCCTGATGATCTCCGGGCCGCCACACGCTACTTCTGTCGAGTCTTGATCTCGTCGGCGATGCGCGCGAGCGTCGCTCGCTCCTCAGACGAGACGCGTCCGATCCCAAAGAGCCCGCCCGAAGCCTCGGCGATCGCCTCACAGTATTTGAGGAGGTCGTCCGGCGTGAGATTGAAGCGTCCTCCAGATGCGAACAGGGCCCTGATCAGACGCCGAGCGCGCTGGTAGACGTTTTCCGTGGGTTGCCGATCGAGCCACTCCGCGAGCTGACGGTCGGCCACGCTTCGGCCTCGATCCCGCGTGCGCGCGCAACGTCGATCACCATCTTGCGTTCCGGGGCGGTTACCCCACCCTCGGCCCAAGCCATTTCCAGAACCGGGATGAGCGGCAGCAGCTTCACCGTTTCCGGTGTGAATCCCAATTCGGCGAGCTCGTGAATCAGCTGCGGATCGGTGACCCCCACTTGTCTCGCCAAGCTCGCGCAGCTGCGCCTCGGCTTTCGCCTGCTGCCGCATCTTCTCGACAAGCTCGCGGTCCTTCTTCTGAAAGTAGTCCTCTTCGTGCGTTCGCCGGCGATCGGAAAGCGGGTCCGACATGACTCCTCCGTATTGGATGACGTCGATCGTAACAAGGAAGCCGTAGACGCGTCGTCTCGCCTGCTGCAGTCACGCGAACCGATGAGCTCAAGCCGCGTCGGTCAATGTTCGGACCAGTCAGTCGAGACGTTCTCTTCTATCGAATGTCGGTGTGCCAGACGGGGCACTCCAAGGTACAAGACGGCGGGGCGAGGCTGGGCGCGGGCTATCCCGAGGCAGTCGCGACGGCGGCGAGCGGCGCGCAGAGACCCCGCGCTCGCGGAGCGGGACGTGCCACCGCGGCGATTGTCAGGCGCGCAGTTCGCGAAGCGCTGCCCGTGCAGATGCTTGATAGCTCAGCAAGCGCAGTGGCGTGACATAGGTCTGTTGTGCCGTGGTTCCGGCGAACGCGTTCGAGCGAAACGATGACGCGAGCCTAGTTCGCGCAGTCGCCGAGACGCTTGCCTTCCATCTTCATCGACATCGCACCCTGCGCCATGTTCATCTTCATCGTGCCGGTATAGGTGTCGTCGGCAAACGTCATCTCTCCGGTGCCCGTCATCGCATCCGGAGACGTGCACGCGATCTTCCAGCTGATCGTGTTGCCAGACATCTTCTGGTCGCTGACCTTGCAGTCGTTCTTCCCGCCGCGACCACCCGGAGGGCCCGACTGCAGCGATGAAGGATCCTTGGCTTCAGCCGGCGTGACGCAGCGCGTCTGCTTCATTGGAGGCATCTGAACCGGAGAGCCCGCCATCTCCATCTGCATGGTCGTTTCCCAGCGGCCCGGACGCATGCCGCCCTGGGCAATGAGACCGACGGCTCCAAAAGCCAGCAGGGTGAGGACGACCGTGAGCCGGGTTTTCATAAGTCTCCTGTTTGTAGACGTGACGGATACATTGAGGGCTGCGCGCCTTCGATTCAATCTCGACGCGACAGCACCCAGTGGGAGATCGTCCCCGCCTGTGACAGCAGGTGATCGCGCGTCGCGTCCAGCCGCCGCAGCAGGCTGGGCAAATCGACACGTGTGAGCTGACCGTTCTGCTTGACGATTCGGCCGGCCACCATCACCGTGTCGACATTCGACGTGTCGGCGGCGATCACCACGCTCGCCACCGGATCGACCACCGGCGCCACGTTCACCTGGTCCGTCCGAATGAGGACGATGTCCGCCTGCTTCCCGGGCGTGATCGTGCCCACCTTGTGATCGAGCGCGCAGGCGCGCGCGCCGTCGATCGTCGCGAACTCGAGCACGTCGCGATGCGTGAGCGTGGGCGCAAACGGCATGTCCGGCGAATCCGTGAAGGCGAGGATCCGCTCCTGCACCAGTGCCGTCCGCATCTGCGTGAACATGTCGCCGGGGACGCTGGAGACCACGTCGATGCTGAGCGACGGGCGCACGCCGCGCGCCACCAGGCGCCCGGTCGGCGGCACGCCGTGCCCCATCAGCATCTCGACGTAGGGCGCCACTGATGCCGATCCGCCAGTGCTCGCGATCAGATCGAGCTCCTGATCGGTGGAGTCGGTGCAGTGGATGTAGGTCGTGTCCGGCCCCATCAGCCCGAGTTGATCGAGCGAGAGCACGTGGTTCACGTGGACGCCGGTCAAGCCGCATCCCGACGTGCACGCTGATGCGAATACCGAGGTCTCTCGCCAGCTTCCAGTCGTGCGTCGCGACCTCGGGCGTCGTGTTGCCGGGTGCGCGCGCCGCCAGCGCGAGCGTCAGCAACTGATCGTCCGACGAGAAATACTGATTGCGAATGCGGCGGATGTCCTCCGGGTGTTCGCGCGAGCTGTAGGCCCACCAGTCGTTCCCCACCGGAACACCGTGCGCGTAGACGGCGCGGATGCCTGCCTCGGTCAGCCCGGCAATCGCCGCGTCGGCATGCTCGGGCGTGTTGTTGACGTGCGACCAGTCGAGCAGCGTCGTGATGCCGCCGTTCAGCGCCTCGAGCGCGCCCATCAAGTTGGCGATGTAGACATCGTCGGCACGGTACTGCCGCCCGATGTTGTCGAGCATGCCGGCGAAGTACTGATCCAAGGTGCAGCTTGGCAGCACGCCGCGCACCGGCGTCTGCCACGTGTGGCGATGCGTATCGACGAAGCCCGGCATGACGATGCGGTTGCGCCCGTCGATCACGTTGGCGTGCGGCGGGCCTCCAGATCGCGACCGACGCGCGTGATCGTCTCGCCTTCGATCAGCACGTCGGTATCCGGAAGATCGCCGAGCGCGGGATCGAGCGTTAGCACGTATCCGTGCTTGATCAGGATGCTGCGCTCGACCGGGAATCGTCCACCAATCATGGTGAACGCTTATACCCCATTCGCTGAAAGCCCAATAAATGGGGCAAACAACGGCGAAGGCCATGCCTCAATCGGCGCTGTGCTACGATGACGTGTCGGATCTCTCTCGCGCTCTGCTTCCTGTAGGCGTTTCGGGCCGTTACTGGGCCTGCTCCTCCTCAAGTCCTTAGCCACGAATCGAAATCCGCGCGGAGCGTGTGCTCCGTCCGCAGAGCGGACGCATGGTGCGTCACGCGCGGGTATCGCCCAGCCTCGAGCGCATCGACACACGCGCGTCAGGCCATTCAGGAGCAACGCTCAATGCCGTTTTCGAAACTCGGGCTCACGCCCTCTCTGTGTCACCCCTCGTGAAGATGGGTTACACATCAACCCACGCCGGTGCAGTCGGCCTCGATCCCCATCATCCTCACCGGAGCCGATCTGCTGGCCCGTGCGCAAACGGGAACGGGCAAGACCGCCGCGTTCGCGCTGCCGATGATCGAGCGCCTGCTTCTGCGCGAGCGCCGCGCGAAGACTCGCGCTCCGCTCGGGCTCGTCCTCGTGCCGACGCGCGAGCTCGCCATCCAGGTTCAACGCGCGCTCGCCACGTATGGCGCGGCCGTGCGTCTTCGAGTGACACCGATTTTCGGTGGCGTGGGAATGGCGCCTCAGATCAACGCCTTGCGGAACGGCGTCGACATCGTGGTGGCCACACCGGGACGACTCATCGATCACCTGCAGCGGCGCACGGTTGATTTGTCGGCATCGAGATGCTCGTCCTCGATGAAGCCGATCGCATGCTCGACATGGGCTTCATGCCGGCCTTGCGCCGCGTGCTGCCCTCGCTGCCACCCTCGCGTCAGACGCTGCTGTTTTCGGCAACGCTGTCCGACGCCGTTGTGAAACTCTCGGCCGACTTCACGCGCGCTCCGCAGCGCGTTGACGTCTCACACGAACAAACCGTCGCACCGACGATCACGCATCGCATTCATCCCGTCGATCACGGTCGCAAGCGCGCGCTGCTCGTCCACGTTCTGACGCAGGCGCGGGGAGATCAGGCGCTCGTCTTCTGCAAGACCAAGCACGGCGCCGATCGTATTGGCGAGCTTCTCGAAGGCGCGGATGTCAAAACCGCCGTCATCCACGGCAGGAAGAGCCAGCCGCAGCGGACCCGTTGCCTCGCCGATTTCAAGGCCGGCCGCATCCGTGTGCTTGTGGCGACTGACATTGCCGCACGAGGTCTCGACGTCGCGCAGCTTCCACTCGTCGTCAACTTCGACTTGCCGCTCGTGGCCGACGACTACGTCCATCGAGTCGGGCGCACTGGCCGCGCGGGAGTGCCCGGACACGCCGTCTCACTCGTCACCGCTGACGAGAAACCGCTGCTGCACGAGATTCAGAAGCTGCTGTCTGCTCCGCTCGAGCACACGATTGTCGAAGGGTTCGAGGTGAGCAACGTGGGAGCGCGCCCGGCGCAGCCGCGCGAGAACCGCGGGAACAACCAACGCCGCGAGTTCAAGCCTCATTGGCAGTCTCGCCATGCGGGCCGCAAGCCCGGCGGCAGCTTCAGTCGCAGGCCCCACGGCGCTCCGCGTCAGGCTCGCCTTACCGCAGTCTGAACCGCCCCTGACCGCGCAGTCGATCGCGTTTAGACAGCAGGTTCGACGGCCGCCACGCTCGGCGCCGTCGTTTCTTCTTCGAAGATGTCGCGCGACGGATCAAGTTTCAGCCACATCTACTGCGCCGAGACACAGCAGCGCGAGCATCGGGATGAACGGCGCAGTGTAGTTTCCCGTGTAGGCGACGAGATAGCCGAATGCTACTGCCGCGATAGACGAGGCGAGATTGGCCGCGGTGTTCATGAATCCGAACACCGCGCCCGCATGGGCCTTGCCCGTATCCAGGCACACGGCGCAGAGGTTCGGCTGCTGCAGGAGGATGCCCGCGTACGCAAGCGAGAGAAACGCCAAGGACCACCCGTCGCTGCTCGTGAGCACAGCAGCCGCCATTGAAACGGCCGCGAAACTAAGACCGAAGACGCCCAGCGTGCGGCGTCCACGCCGCAGGCCAAGGCGATGGACCAGCGAGTCGCTGACAAAGCCACCCAGGGCGTTCGCGCAGGCGCCGACAATATACGGGAGCGACGACAAGACGAGAGCCGCCTCCGTATACCCACGCCCGTTCACCAGATACGTCTGCAGCCACGATTGATAGAACGCGAGCGAATACACGTAACACGCGCCAACCGCGGCGATTTGCCAGAAGACGGTGCTGCGCATCGCCTGCTTCCACGGCATGCCGTGATGACCGGAAGACGACTCCGGTCCGATTTCGCTCAGCTCCTGCGGACTCACTCCAGGCTTCTCCGACGGCGAGTCGCGAAACCACGCGTACCAGATCGCGCTCCATAGCACTCCCAGCACGCCGAACACGTAGAACGACGCCTGCCAGCCGTACCGTACCTGGATCGGCACGACGAGCAGCGGCGTGCTCGCAGCGCCAATCTGAGCGGTCATCCAGACGATGCCCCAGGCGCGCGCGCGATGTTGGGTGGGGATCCAACGCGCAATCACCACGGATGCACTGGGATACGCACCTGCCTCGCCCATCCCAAAGCAGAAACGGACGACGAGCAGCATGGCGTAGCTGGAAACCATGCCTGTCAGCGACGTGAATGCGGACCACCACAGCACGATTCTGGTCAACACGCGCCGCGAGCCGATGCGGTCGGCCAGGGCGCCCGAAGGAATCTCGAACGCGCTATAGGAAAGAAAGAATACGGCCGTGACCCATCCCCACTGTTCAGGGCTGATGTGCAGGCTTTCCTGTATGCGAGGTCCGGCGACCGCGATGCACACCCGATCGACGTAGGTGATGATCGACAGCAGCGACAGCATTCCGACGACGCGGTGCTGATACTTCATCTGGGGATGGATTATCGTCGAACGGCTGAGCTTAAGCTCGATGATCTGGTGGCGCGTTCAGGTGTTGTCACTCCACCCAGTGGAGAACGTCGCGGATGATCGACCACCGCGGTGCCTTTCGGCTCGCCGCCCGGCCACGGATCCACTGATCGTAGAGCGTGTCAATGAACCCGTCGCGCTTCTTGAGTCCGATCCAGGTGTTCACGAAGCGAATCCACGACTCGTCGCTGCCGGCAATCGGGTAAGCGAGCGGCATCTTGACGGATGCGCCTTCGGGTATGACCACCGAGAAACGCGGATTCAGCATCGTCAGCACGGAGCCCCGTTCCGCCGGCAGCACATACGCGTCGTACGGCGCCGCCGGGTTGATCAACTCCGTCGTCTCGGTGATGACCTCGAGACGAGCGTTGGGCACCAGCCTCTGAATCGTGCCGACGTAGTACGGAAGATTCTGGACGCCGAAGCGCACGGCTCCCATGTTGCGAATGGCTTCCCACGACTGGAAGCTCCCCCGCCTGTAGTCCTGCGTCACGATGGCCAGCGTCTCATCGAGGTAAGGTTCGGACGTGACGAAAGCGGCGGCGCGCTCCGGCGTGACGCGCGCACCAGTCATGACGATGTCGACGGTGCGCTTCTGCACCTGCGCGTCGAGTTCGCCCTGCGCGAACCTGACGAACTCGATGGCGACTCCGAGATTGGCGGCGAGGTCCTGGGCCATCTCGACGTCGAACCCCACCAGCTGATTCCTGTCGTTGCGAAATGCGTACGGAATGCCGTCGCCGATCAACCCGACGCGCAGCCGTCCGCGCTCGCGGATGCCGGCAAGAACACGATCTGATCCTGGAATCGATTCCTGAGGAACATCCGATGGCCCTATCACCAGCGCGTTGTCGACCGGTGGCGAGACTGCCGGTTGCATGGAGTAGACGACGGCACGGCCATCGACGCGCTCGTCGATGGCCGTCTCAAAGCCAACTCGAAGGCCAACGATGATGACCGTCGACAGCGCAACAGTGATGGCGAGAAATCTCAGGATCCGTGCGGGCTGCAGTTGAATCCGTCCGGCGATAGCTGCGCTGCCGAGCAACCCGACGGCAACCGTGTGGACCGCAGCGACCAAGGTACCGAAACGCGAATTGATCACTCCTGTCGCCAGGAACAGCTGGAACGTGTCGGCAGGAATCCTGAACAGGTCCAGCAGGAACGGGACGGCGACGTTCAAGCTCCCGAAGAACGAAAAGAGGCCGCTGACCGCCAGCTCCGGATAGCGGAGCACCGGGATAACCGAGTCGGAAAACCAGCCAGCGAACAACACGAAGCTGAGCGACAGGAGCTTGCCGGAATGGGGAAATGTGAATGACGCCGGGATGATGGAGGACGGCAGATCACGTGTGTCCCCAGCCGAGTCGATGTGCTTTTCGATCAACGTCGAGCACGACTCCATGAGTGAGGGCAGCACGATGAACAGATCCCCGACGAGAAACGCCGTCAGCAGCGCGTCGCGGGTGGACGACAGCATCTCCCCGGCGCCGATCGGCGTCAGCGCGGACACGAGTCCGGGCAGCACCCACAGCGCGAGCAGGATAGCGAACACGACATACGAGATCAGATAGATCTCGATGCGGTTGATCTGCTCCACGTCGAGCGTACCGGCTGCGTGCGCGGCAATGGCGAAGATACCGATTGGCGTGAGGCGGACGATGAACCGGGTGATCCGGCCGAGTGCCGCGACCGCGCTGTGGAGAGTCTCGAGGAGCGTTCCCTTCTGTTCGACACCGATGAGCGCCAGCCCCAGAAGGACCGAGAACAACACGACCGCCGGGACGACATTGTTCGCGAGCGAGTTGAAAGGGTTCGACGGGACATAGAGGTCGATGAAGTTGAATGATTCGCTCCGCTCCGCCAGGGCTGGACTGAAAAAGGCGGACGTTTCGATGCGCGGAAAGGAGAGCGGCAGGAGAAGCGCGAAGATCATCGCCGCAACCCAGAGCACGGCCATGACCGCGCCTGCGCCGAGCACGAGGGCCCTCGCCTTCGCGTATGTGAGCGAGCCGAGGCTGGCCGTGATCGAGAGCGTCACATACGGCAGCACCGTCATCTGGAGCAGCCGTACGAACACGTTCGCGAGCACGGCGAGTGGCGCGACAGCCTCACCGAGAAAGAGACCGGTTGCCACGCCGAGCCCGAGGCCGAGCAGGACTTTGTACGAGAAGCTCACGGCATCGGGACGAAATCCATCGACTGTCAGTCGGCGCCGCGGCGACGTCGATGCATCGTCACCGCCCTAACGGCCGTAGAGACGCATCTCTTTGCCGTCAGCGAACACCACGCGGTCGAGCCTGAGGATCTTCTGTCCGTCGCTGAACTGATAGCCGGTACCGGTGAGCACGTCGCCGGGCTTCACTGTGGTCTTGGTCCAGCCGTTCGCCTCCATCCGATTGATCGCTGGGCCGCCAATGAGCCACTTCTCCACCTTGCCATCGTCGGTGCGAACCTCGAGGGTGATCATCGGGTGTGGGTTTTCCCAGGCAAACTCCATCACCGTACCCTTCACCGTGACCAGTTTGTCCATGTTCACGGGCCACGAGTGATGCGCGGACAGCGAAACGGCACTGGCGACCACCGCGAGAGTGACAACTACCGACACCAGTAGGGTCTTCATCGTGACGTCCCTCCAGAAGGGATTCTAACGCGTGCGGTCCGACGGGGCGACGGGGCGAGGGTGCGAGGGTCCGGTCCGAAGGTGCGAGGGTCCAGTCCGAAGGTGCGAGGGTCCGAGGTGAAGTCCGACGTCCGGTGCGTGGTCCGACGGTCCAGCCCGAGGTGAAACGTTGCGAGTGGACCATCGTACGCCGGACCCTCGCACTGGACCGTCGCACCCTCGCCCCGTCGCCCCGTCGGACCGCCCAGACTTCTTCTACCTGGTCGCCGCCGCGTGTGCGCCGGCCCTCGGAAGCATGTAGAGAATCGCCAGCCCCACGACGATCGCCAGACTCAGCCCCACATGGACAAAGGCGAGTAATGTGGCCAGCAGATACAGCATCCACCCTGGCGCGTAGGCGCGTGTAATCGCACGGACTGCGTCGTCGGACACGTCGCTCGCGATCAGTCGCCGGCCTCGCGCCGCGTGAAGCCACATCAGGAAATAGAAGATCGCCGTCACCGTGAAACAGCCGCAGTAAAACGCGACGGCCACCGCACGCTCGTGCGCATCGGGATCTACCAGGTGCTCCGCCATGACAGCCGTGGGAAACGGCAGGAACGCGACGCACATCAGCAACAGCAGCGTGAGCGTCAAGAAGCCGTGGTCCACGCGCGCCACCAGCTTCATCAGGTTGTGATGGTTCGCCCACATGATGCCGATGACGATGAAGCTGATGGCGTAGCCGACGTAGGACGGCCAGAGGCTCGCGAGGGCGGCAGCGACGCCGCCGAGGCGCAGCACCTCTTCGTGCGGAGGAAGGTGAATCTCAATCACCAGCAGCGTGATGGCGATCGCGAAGACCGCGTCGGCAAACGCCTCGAGACGGAACGTTTCGGAAGCACTCGAAGACATCCGCACACACTAGCCGCGCAACCGCCGATTGACAACCTCCGTACGGGTTGAGTGCTGTTCGGCACGCCATGTGCCTCACCACGCGCGACGAGTTGTGATTGGCCTTCTGCTCAACGCAATAAGCGTGTTACGTCGAGCGACCCGCGACATCTCGTGGGGACGTAACCAATCTCGCCATGTCTGAGCACACCGAAACCGTTGCTCCTGCGCCTCCGAATCAAGGGCCACGCAAATACCCGCCGCGTGTTCCGTTTCGCGAGCAGATGGAACAGGAACAGCCTCTCGTACCAGTCCACCATCGGACGGTGGCTGGCACGAGGCGAGCCGCTGGAGGATCACAAGGGAGCGACAGTCGGCACCCATCGTGGCGAAAGGTGATCTGGCTCACGGGCGTGGACTACTTCTCGACGCTCGGATATCAGCCAGGCATCGCGCTGCTGGCTGCAGGCGCGGTGGCGCCGATTGCAACGGTCATCCTCGTCCTGGTCACGCTGCTCGGCGCGTTGCCCGTGTACGCGCAGGTCGCCGGACGCAGCTTCGCAGGCCAGGGCTCGATCGCCCTGCTCGAAAACATCCTGAAGGGATGGGAGGGCAAAGCGCTCGTCCTGATCCTCCTCGGCTTCGCCCGCCACGGACTTCGTCATCACGATGACGCTGTCAGCCGCCGACGCCGCCAAACACGCGATCGAGAACCCGTATCTCCACGAAGCGCTCGGCGAGCATCAGATTCTCGTGACGCTCGCGATCCTCCTCGTTCTTGCCGCGGTCTTTCTGAAGGGTTTCTCAGAGGCGATCGGTCTTGCGGCTGCCGCAGCCGTTCCCTACCTGCTGTTGAACGTGATCGTGCTCGGGCGCGGCATCTTCGAGATCCTCACGCACCCCGCGCTCCTCCCCAACTGGCGCGCAGCGCTCAGCGCCCAAGGCGACACGACCATGCTGATCGCGGGCGCCGTGCTCGTGTTTCCCAAACTCGCGCTCGGGTTGAGCGGATTCGAAACCGGCGTCTCTGTGATGCCGCTGATCAGCGGCGGCAAGCAGGACGAAGGCTACAACCCGCGAACGGACGGCAAACCGATCGGCCGTATCGCGAACACGCGTAAGCTGCTCCTCACTGCGGCCGCAATCATGAGCGTGATGCTCATCATGTCGAGCATGGTGACGACGCTGCTGATCCAGCCGGCGGACTATCAGGAGGGCGGCAAGGCCGCCGGGCGCGCGATCGCGTTCCTCGCGCATCAATACCTCGGTTCGATATTCGGGACGATCTACGACCTGTCGACGATCTTCATCCTCGGCCTCGCCGGCGCATCGGCCATGGCCGGACTGCTCCACCTGATCCCACGCTACCTGCCGCGTTACGGGATGGCGCCACGCTGGGCGGCGCTCTCGCGCCCGCTGATCCTCGTGCTGCTCGGTGTGGACATCGTCATCACGCTGATTTTCGGCGCGGACGTCGAGGCACAGAGTGGCGCATACGCCACCGGCGTGCTGGTGTTGATTCTCTCTGCCGCGTTCGCCGCCACGCTTTCGTTGTGGCACGAGCGGCGGTATCCGCTCGCGTTATACAGCGGGCTCCTGACCCTGGTTTTTGCCTACACGCTGATCGACAACTGCATCGAACGGCCAGACGGCCTCATCATCGGCACCGTCTTCACGCTGCTGTTGATGGTCGCGTGCGGTATCAGCCGCTCGTTGCGATCGATGGAGTTCCGCATCCCCTATGGGTTCTTCGTGGACCTCGAGAGCTGGACGCTTGGTCCGACGCTTCGCGGCAAGAAGGTCCACATGGTTCCCATGAAGAACTCGTCAGCCGCCGACCGCCGAAGAAAGAAAGCGGAGATCGCTCGCCACTTCAAAGTGGGTGGCCCCTTCCTCTTTCTCCACGTCCATCTCGTTGACAATCGCAGCGAGTTCACGGCCCCGCTCGACGTCAAATTGTGGAAAGAAGACGACGACTTCGTTGCGGAGATCTACGGCGCGGTTGCCATCGCCAACACGATTGCGTTCATCAGTGAAGCCATCGATCCAATTTCGATCTTCATCAGCCTGACGCGTCGGGGGCTGACGGGACAAGCGATCCGCTACCTGCTGTTTGGTGAAGGCGAGACCGGTTTGATGGTCTACGCGATCCTGCTGCGCTATTGGGAATGGACGCCGGAGGAGGACGTGCGCCCGCTGATCTTCCTGCTGTCGGACTGACGGGACGCTACAAGCACTACTCAGGCTGAGACGCCGGCGTGCGACTCGCGCCAAGAGGGCTTGCGGTCGCACGCGGACGGGCAGGTTGTGTCAGTTTGCGAGCATGCCTCGCGAGGCGGCGATATGCGGGCACGAGGCTCGTCACGCTCGAAACGCCTACACCAACGAGGAGTGCGACGACGACGATGTCCCACAGTGGCCGGTAGCGATACAGGAAGGCGAAATCGAACGCGTGAAGGCCGTAATAGCCCCACCGATTCGCGCGATCGAGGCGCTCGACTTTGAGAATCTGCCCAGGCGATGGCGTCAGATACAACCAGGTCTGGGCGGCATCCTCGTAGCGCACGCGCAGCACCGGAAGGGTCTTCGCCATGCGCGGCAGACCGAGATCGAACGACGACACTGTCTTGTAGTAGTAGTCGTCGTAGCTCATTCAGCCACGCGGCTTCGCGGATGGCGACACCAGGCATCGCGTCGCGCGCGACCTTCATCACCATGTCATCGTCAAACCGCGGGAAGGTCCGATCGGGATGGAGCGGTGACACGAGCACGTGCTCACCGTCCGGCGTGGGTGTGATGAAGTCCATGCCGCTGCGGCTGCTCCACCCGTCCACGGTCTCGGGCGTCGGGGGCCGATAGGCGATCAGGTACGGTTCGCTCCCGAACTGAAGAAGCTCGAGCTCTTTCGGGGCGAACGAGCGAGACACCGTGCTTGCTGCCGCCTTCACATTCTCGACCGTGAGCGAACTGAGATCGACGATGGCGCCTTCACCCTGAACCGATCGAGCGCCTTCTGCGATCTGCTGCGGTGAGTAACGGCTTTCGCGAATACCGGGAATGACGTCAAGCGATACCAGGCCGCTGAAGACCCAGGTGATGGTGAACACGCCAAAGATCAAACCGGCGTAGTGATGCCACTTCATCCAACCTGTGTAGGGCGAATGAGACGGGATCCGCTTGTGACGGAATCGCGGTGACAGGCCGTAGCGCCACACACCCACGACCGCGCCGGTCGATGCACATCAGCAGCCCGATCCACGACGCCCACTGAAGAAGCGCGCTCCACCACGACTTCTGGCGGAAGAAGAAGAACGTGTGCGTGATGTATCCGAACAACCCGAGCATGCGCGTCCGTCGATCGCTCTTCATGACGGCTTCGCCCGATCGCTCCGACACGTAATACTCAGTGCCCGCGCCATCGTCGAGCGCCACGCGATGCAACGGGAAGTGCGTCTGCATCGCGGGAAGCCGCGTATACGTGTCGGGCCGCTGGAGATACGCGTCGTATCGGAGTGTGTGCGTGCTCGGGAAGGTAACCCGTCAGCCACGAGAGCGCGGCATCACGATCGAGAGGGGCGACAGGCTCGCCGGTGTCGGCGTAGATCAGCGTCCAGCGGCCGAACACGCGCCCGGTGTTGAAGCGATACACGGGCCGATCGCCGTGCATCGACATTCGCAGGCGTCTCGGAGGCTCCTTCAGTTGTGCGGCCGCGTCGGACGGCGAGACACGAACGGTGGAGAGATCAAGAACCGGCAGCCGCATGAGGCGCTCGCCGGCCGTCAGATGCGGGACGCCGTAGTACATCAGCACGACACCCGAGACACACCACGCGACGAACACCAGGCCGACGACGATGCCGAGCCAGCGGTGCGAATAGATCAGCAGCTTGCGCCAATCGAGGAGCTTGCGAATGCGCATCCAGACTCCGAGGGCTCTGAATGTATCCCAGATCTTCCCTCGGAGTGCGTGGGCGACTGCGGGAGTCGCGGCTTACTTGGCGAACGACTTCCGCACGGTGACGAGCTTGACCGGCATCTCGGCGTAGTCGTCGATCTGCACGCCGGTCGGGCCGCCGGGCCTGACGCGCGCGGCAGCGGCAAAGGACCCGGTGCCGAGCCCGATTTGATCGACGTCGAGCTGAATGACCGCGACTTCAAACCCGGCACGCGGCTTGGCCTCGACGTTGCCCCCGCCAACGAAGAACATCGGCGACTCAGTCACGATCGAGATCGTGCGTCCCTTCTCCGTCGGCTGCTGGCGGGCCCAGCGAGCGATCACTTTTCGTCCGTTCATCTCGACGAAGCCCACTTCCGGCGCGCTGCGCAGTGCGGGCAGGAAGCCCTGATAGCCGCCGATCCGCAACGCCTCCTGGATCGTCGTGCGGTCCTTCTCGCTCGTGTACTGGTTGATCTGGATGGTGACCTGGGCCGACGACCCGGCGTTGTTGCCGAGCACCTGCGCGCTCGCGGTAAACGTCTCGGGCGGTTTGATGTCTTTCTGCGCCAGGACAACGCTGGTCAACAGCACGATCCCGATCTGCAGCATATAGAGGCGTCGCATACGTGTGGGCTCCTTGACCCCGTGCTGTGCTACAAACTGCGTTCCGTCGTACTTCAGCAGGTTATCAATGTTTTCTCCTGTGGTGCGTGACTCCCACTTCCTTGGCGAGGCGTGATCACGACATGCCGTGGGGCGCGTCGCCCGCTAGGTCTGCAACGAGCTGGAGCGATCGACGCCAGGCAAGGACGCGAGCAGTCTCAGAAGCGCATCGTGATCCACTGGCTTGACCAGATGCGCATCGAAGCCCGCCTCTTTCGATCGATGACGGTCTTCCTCCTGGCCCCACCCGGTCAGCGCCACGAGCGTCAGGTCCTTCGCCCACGGCTCCTTGCGCAAACGATGGCAGACCTCGTAGCCATTGAGGCGCGGCAGGCCGATGTCGAGCAGCACGACATCGGGACGGAGCTTCTCGTGCGGCCTCAATCGCCTCGACACCGTCGTGAGCGATATGAGTCTCGTGCCCGCCCAGCTGCAGCAGCATGGCAAGTGATTCCGCGCCGTCTTCGCTGTCGTCCACAATCAGCACACGACGCCGCATCGTCGGCAACGGCGGCTCGGAGACACCGGTGTGTGAAGCTGGCAGGGCCGTGTTGGAGAGAATCGGGAGACGGACGGTGAATTCGCTTCCGCGCGCCAGCCCGTCGCTCTGGGCCTGCACCGTGCCGCCGTGCATTTCCACGAGAGTCTTCACGAGCGTGAGGCCGATACCCAATCCGCCGCGCGAGCGCTCGAGCGACGTATCAACCTGCGCGAACATCTCCCAGAGGCCCGGGATGTGCTCCTGCGCGATGCCGATGCCGTCGTCGCGCACGCGGATGACCGCCTCGTTGCCTTCCTTCTCCACCGTCAACCAGACGTGACCGCCCTTGTCCGTGAACTTGCTCGCGTTGTTCAGCAGGTTGCCGATCACTTGCGCTAGCCGCGTCGGGTCGGCGGACAACTGCATCGGTGCGTCGGGCATGGTCACGGTCAGTTCGTGATCCATGCTGCGATAGAGAGAGCGTGCGGCCTCGACGGCATGGCTGACGACGGGCGCGAGCTCGAGCGGCTCTTTGCGAAGCTCGATCCTGCCGCGCGTGATCCGGCTCATGTCCAGCAGGTCGTCGACCAGGCGTGACATCTGCCTGACCTGGCGCTCCAGCATGTCCGAAGCCGAGCGCAACGACTCTCCCTCATGTCCGCCGAGGCGCAACGCTCGAGCAGCATTGCTCATCGGCGCCAGCGGGTTGCGCAGCTCGTGCGCCAGCATGGCGAGGAATTCGTTCTTGCGGCGGTCGGCCTCGGACAGATTCGCGGCCAGTTCCCGGAGGTTGTCTTCCAGCCGCTCGGCGCTCGGCCTCGACCCTTTTCCGATCGGTGATGTCGACACCGGTCGGCGCCAGAAACAGGACGCGCCCTGCGGCGTCCCGGATCGGCTGGATGGTCACATCCGCGATGCGTTCGCTGCCGTCGCCGACGAAGTACGGTAGTTCCGCATGGAAGGTCTCGCCGCGCGAGGCCTGCGCGGAAGCCGCTCGAATCTGTTCCGACAGCTGGGCCGACGGTGACCACCATGGACCGTCCCAGAATGGCTTGCCAATGACTTGCTCTTTCGTGAAGCCGCAGGCTTCCCAGGACAAGCGATTCGCCTCGAGGAGCGTGCCGTCGAGTTCCATGATTCCCGCGAACAGGGCGCCCTGCTCGAAGAACGCCTGGAACTTGGCGTTGGCTACTGCCGCCTGTACCAGCAGCATACGCTCGCGCTGCTCCAACTGCCGCTGAACGGTCACGTCGCGCACGATCTTCGACGCCCCGATCACACGGCCCTCGTCGTCTTTGATGGGCGAGATCGTGAGAGAGACGAGAAGACGCCGGCCGTCGGAGGTCACGCGCTCCGTCTCGAAGTGATCGATGCGATGACCGGCGTTCAGGCTGGCGATGATGTGGTCTTCCTCCTCGATCCGATCGGGAGGAATGATGAGCGAGATATGCCGGCCGACGGCCTGCGCAGCGGTGTAACCAAAGAGCCGTTCGGCTCCGGCATTCCAACTCTGAATGATTCCGTCGAGCGACTTGCTGAGAATGGCGTCATCCGACGACTCGATGATCGACGCGAGCAGTCGCGCGGCGAGCAGCTGACTTGACCGTTCCCGTTGCACGCGCCGCTGGGCGCTGACGTCACGAAAAATCAGCACGCATCCCGAGACATTGCCATCCTCGTCACTGATCGGGGCGGCGCTGTCGTCGATCGGGCACTCGCCGCCCCCTTTCTGCAAAAGGATGGTGTGATTCGCGAGACCGACGACGACGCCGTCGCGCAGCGCCTTGGTCGCCGGGTTCGGCACCGGCTGCCGGGTGTCTTCATTGACGATGCGAAACACTGCGTCGAGCGATTGGCCGACGGCCTCTCGATGCGTCCAACCGGTCAGCGATTCGGCGACGGCGTTCATGTACGTGATGCGACCATCGACGTCGGTCGTGATCACGGCATCGCCGATGCTGTGCAACGTGACGCGCAGCACTTCGCGCCGCTGACCAGCCCGGATCTGCGCGTGGCGCATCGCCTCGCCGAATCCGATGATGAGCGAGCACGTGAACAGGTACGCGAGGAGGCCGATCAGGATTCCGGGATCGGCGAGAACGATTTGACCTCGAGGCTCGATGAAGAAATAGGAGCAGGCGAGGTATCCGAGAATCGTGACGATGACCGCCGGAATGTAGCCGCCCAGCCATACGGCCATGGCCACGGCACCGAATAGCGTGACGAGCGGAAGGGCGTCGCCCATCCACGGGTCGAGCAGGTAGCGGAGAAGCACCGCTGCCGCGAGCGCGGCAAAAGACAGCGCGTAGTTCGTGGCTGCGCTTCTGGTAGCTGCTGGACGGTCGACGAGACTGGGCGTAGAGCGCTCTGACATTGCCGGGGCCTATCGCTCTCTCTGCCATTCGCAGGCTCAGGAGAACCATCGACCCTCAAGAATACTCTCTGACGTGACGTGCGGGGCCAGGCCAGCATCGTGGCCCGACCCCGCGGTGTGCCTAGAAGTTGAACGTGAGGTTGATGCGCGCGAGGCGTGGGGCAGCGATGGCCGTCGGGGTCAGCCACGCAGCACCATTGGTCCGGTACTGGTACGTCTGCTGATAGGCAGTCGTGACGTTCGAGTTGAACAAGTTGTACAGGTCCACACCAACGTCCGTGCGGGTGCCACCGAATCGCAGGATCTTCGCGAAGCGCATGTCCATCAGGTTCGTGCGCTTCAGCGTGTAGAGCTGCCCCGGATTCATCAGGTTCACCGTCGTCGTTCCGCTCGCCTGCGCGTTAGCTGGCAGACGGCCGAGCGCGTCCTGGATCACCGTGTTCGGCACCACGTAGTTCGCCGCCAGCGAGCCCCCGTTGGTTGCCACGCCGCCGCCGGGTATGGCCTCGAGGGATCGCATGCTGGCGCTGACGAGCACACCGATCTTCGGCAACGTGTACGAGGCGAGGCCTCTGAATACGGTGGTCCAATTCTCCGTGACATCGCAGGAGTCGACACGCGCGGTGCCGAGCAACTCGGGTAGCGCCCGCGTCACATTGCAAATGTCGCGAACCGCGCGACCCGTGCTCGTCCCACCCTGAACCGTCAGGCCATTGGCCAGACGCGCCGTGCCGGTGAAATCGAAGCCGTGCCAATACGCCGTACGCGCATCGCCGTAGTCCTTCTCGCTCGTCATGTAGTTCTGCGCGCCGCGATTGCTCGCGGCCTGCGTGATTGCAACGAACGGCGCCATCTCACCCGCACCCGGAAGGTTGTCGTGAGTGGGGATGACGAGGGAGTAGGTGTCGTAGTCCGCCGCGGTCGTGAGCACGTTGTCGGTGACGAAGAAGTTGCCCCACCACCGGCGGTTGTAGCCCGCTTCCACGGACACGCGAGGAACGATCTCGTGCTGCACCGACGCACCGATCTGCCAGTCGTGCGGACGCACACCCCAGCCGCCGAGGATGTCGGGATTGACCGTCGTGCTGTTCGGGTTGGCATTGCCGAAATTCAGCCCCACGCCACCGACCGCCAGGCACTGGTCACCGCCAGTCGCGAGATTGTTCTGAGCCGCTGGATTCAGCAGATCGCAATCGACGACGAAGTTGCGGTTGCCGTCGGTCCAGGCACGCGCCGGCGCAGGTCCGGAACCGATGCGCGTGATGATGCGCGCCGCCGGATTGTTGGAGCTGTAGATGAGGTCACCGGTTGCCGCTTCGAGATACTTGCCGCCCTGCACCTTCAGCGCCGTCCTGCCATTGCCGAACAGGTCATACGAGAGACCGAAGCGCGGAGTGATGTCGTTGAAACCGCGTACGCTGACGGTCTTCTCGAACGTGATCGGATTCGGGTTGAACTTCGACGTCTCCGTTGTGCCGTTACCTTCGGCGGGCGCCCAACTCCACGCGCGATCGTACCTGACGCCACCCTGCAAGGTGAGCTTTCCGAGCGTCCACTGATCCTGCGCGTAGAACGACATCGTCTGGGTGCGATCGCGCTGGTCCCACCGCGGCGACAGGAAATAAGACACGCTGATGGGACAGAGGCGATTCCCGTCCTGGATCGTGCATGGCGTCGTCGCCGGCGCGGCGGAATTGAACGTGTAGCGAAGCTGCGTATGGTTCGGCACGCGCCCGTTGCGCACATCGACGAACGAACCCATGTAGCCCAGCTTCATGTTGTGCGCACCGGTCACGTACGGACACCGCCGCCCGCCACGAGGTATTCAGCGCCGAGTTGTCGTTGAAGCCGAAGTCGAGCGGATCGAAGACGCCGCGGTACGAAAAGTTCGGGCGCCCATAGATACCGGTCTGCTCCGTCACCGGAATCAGATCCATCAAGCCGTCCGGGGCGGCCATGCCGAACCGCGCGTAGTCGTACTGGAATCGCGAGTATCCCGCTTCGATCAGCGTGCGGCTGCTGATGGGTGACGAGTAGGTCGCCTGCGTGGTGTTGTACGGGAAGTTGTGATAACCGGGGAACGTCTCGGGCGACACCGTGTCGGCGCCGAAGGTTCGCCCGGACGCGATCCAATCACCGCCCGCCTGACGGCAGCCATCGCCGCCTTCCTTGAGCGTCGAACCGCCGCATCGACGCTGATAGTCGTGCGAGAAGGTCACACGGTTTCGCGGGGTGACCTGCGCAGTCAGGCGACCCGCGATGATCTTCCTGCCCTCGGCCACGCGCGTTTCAATGGACTGATCGAGCGACGGATCCCAATGCGAGGCGTCGCCGGCGAAGCGATTCGCGAAGATGCCGTCGACAACCGACGCGTTGGCCCAGCCACGCGCGTTGGCGAAGAACCACAGGCGATCCCGTTTAATCGGACCGCCCATGCTGTAGCTTGCATCCCAGTTGGTCCGCAGGGTTGGCGGCTGCGTGATCCCCGCCGCTCGCAGCTCGTCGTCAACATTGTTCGACGAGGCCCAGTCACCCGACGTGCTGTAGAACGCAGAACCGCGGAAGTCGTTGCCGCCAGACTTCGGCACGATGTTGATGCTCGGCCCTCCGGTCTCGGCTTCGGCAAGGCCGCCCGAGATCAGTACCTGCATTTCCTCAGCATTCGCGGTGTCGTATGTCACGTCCGAGACGCCGCCGCCGCCGAAAGGCGCCGCTACGGTGAGCCCATTGGTCATGACGCGCCCTTCGCCGCTGGCGCCACCGTGTGTGCTGAAGAACGTCATCGAAGGCGTGGTCGGCGCCGTGGTTGCGTTCGCACCTGCGACACCACCGGTGTTCAGTGCTGGAACCGCTGCCAGCGCGGAGCCGTAGCCGCGCGTCGCCGGGAGCGTGTTGAGTATCTCGTTGTCCAGCACGACTTCACGTCGCACCGACTGCGTATCGACCAGGGGTGACTCCCCGGTCACGGTGACCGTCTCTTCGAGCGCGCCGACGCGCAGCTCGATGTTCACTGCAGTGACACCGGATCCCGAGACGGCCAGCGCATCGCGCTTCACCGTCGTGAAACCCTGCAGGGTAAAGGTCAGGACATACGTTCCTGGCGGGAGATCGGTAATGCGGTACTGCCCCGTGCCGTCGCTGACGACGGTGCGGGTCTTTTCAATGAGTGCAGAGCTGGACGCCTCGACACTTACGCCTGGAAGTACAGCAGCTGACGGGTCTCTGACAACTCCTGCAATCGTGGCCTGGGCATACACCAAAGTGGGCAGCAGCAAGATCCCGACACTTGCTGCAATTACTCTCACGCCTCGGGGCATTGAAACCTCCTCGAACCCTGGCCGCAGCGCGGCTTTTGTGTGAAATTTCGACGGAGTCTGGGCTGTTCGCCTTTTTTCGGCATGCGAAGGCTACCACACGAGTCGATTGGAAGGGCCAGGGAATTGCTCCACCGCGCTGGAGGCACTCCCAAATCTCGGAGGTCCGCCGGCCTGCCGTTGTCGCGCACGCAGATCATATAGACGAGAATTCGCGACCGCGCGACACTGCACTGTGGAACAACTCCTGCTCAAGTCAGGGGGCCTTCCGATATGAAGTCCGTCACTCGCGGTAAGTCGCAGGCTGGACGCCCTGACGACGCAGAGCACGTGCGCACCGGGCTGAGTGCGGACGCGATCGCCAAAGCGCTGATCGACAACCTGCACTGTCAGCAGGCCAAACTTCCCCGACACGCGACGCGAAACGACTGGTACATGGCGCTGGCCTATACCGTGCGCGATCGCATGCTGCAGCGCTACATCAGCACGCTCGAAACGATCGCCGACGCACATCCCGATCAAGGTCGTGGCGTACTTGTCGGCCGAGTTCCTCACCGGGCCACATCTCGGCAACAGCCTGATCAACCTGGGAATCTGGAAAGCCACAGAAGACGCGCTGGCCACGGTTGGACAAGACCTGCCCAGCCTGCTCGAGCAGGAAGAAGAGCCCGGCCTCGGCAACGGCGGGCTGGGTCGGCTTGCCGCCTGCTACATGGATTCGCTCGCGACCCTCAACGTGCCCGCGATCGGATATGGCCTCCGCTATGAGTTCGGGATTTTCGACCAGGCGATTCGCGACGGCTGGCAGGTCGAGCTGACCGACAAGTGGCTCCGCTTCGGAAACCCATGGGAAATCGTGCGGACGGAAACCACCTTCCACGTGAACCTTGGCGGACGCATCGAGCACTTCCGCGATGAGCAGGGTCGGCACCGCGTCAACTGGGTGCCGGACCGGGTGGTGAAAGGGATTGCGTACGACACTCCGGTTCCTGGTTACCGCGCGCCGACGACCAATGTGCTGCGCCTGTGGAAGGCGGAGGCAGCGGAGTCGTTCGACTTCGACGCGTTCAACGTCGGCGACTACTACGGCGCCGTGCTCGAGAAGATGCAGTCGGAAACGATCTCCAAGGTCCTCTATCCGAACGACGAACCCGACGCAGGAAAGCAGCTGCGGCTGGCGCAGCAGTACTTCTTCGTCTCCTGTTCGCTGCAGGACATGATCCGCCTCACGCTCGTCCGGAAAAGACGCTGGCAGAGTTCGATGCGTGCTGGGCGGTCCAGTTGAACGATACGCATCCATCCATCGCCATCGCCGAGCTGATGCGGCTCTTCGTCGACGAGCACTCGATGGAGTGGGATGGCGCCTGGACGATCACGCAGCGCGCATGCGGCTACACGAATCACACGCTGCTTGCCGAAGCGCTCGAGAAATGGCCGGTGGCGCTGTTTGGCGAAGCTGCTACCGCGGCATCTCGAGATCGTGCTCGAGATCAACCGCCGCTTCCTGGACGATGTGCGGCAACGTCATCCCGGAGACGATCAGCTGCTCAGTCGCCTTTCGCTGATCGATGAGTCGGGTGACAAGTACGTGCGGATGGCGCACCTCGCCAGCGTCGGCAGCCATGCCATCAACGGCGTCGCCGCGCTGCACAGCGAGCTGCTCAAACAGACCGTGCTGCGCGACTTCTACGCGGTGGCGCCGGAGAAGTTCTTCAACGTCACCAACGGCGTCACGCCGCGACGCTGGATCGTCTTGAGCAATCCGAAACTGAGCGCGCTCATCACCAGCCGCATCGGCGACGCTGGGTCTCCGACCTGGAGGACGAGCTGCGGCGCCTCGAGCCTCTGGCCGACGACAGTGGTTTCAGGGCGAGTGGCAAGCGGTGAAGGATGACAACAAGCGCGCCCTGGCAGCGTTCATCAAGCGAACGAACCGGCATCAGCGGTGGATCCGCAGTCGCTCTTCGACATTCAGGTCAAGCGGCTGCACGAATACAAGCGCCAACACCTGAACGTGCTGTACGTCATCACGCTCTACAACCGGCTGAAGGGGGCGCCGGCCGGCCGCGCGTGCCACGGACGGTGATCTTCGGCGGCAAGGCGGCGCCGGGCTATCGCATGGCAAAGCTGATCATCAAGTTGATCAACTCGGTTGCCGCCGTCGTCAACCCGGATCCGACAGGTCTCAGAGACGCCTCAAGGTCGTGTTCCTTCCCGACTTCAACGTCAAGAGCAGCCACCACGTCTACCCTGCCGCCGACCTGTCGGAACAGATTTCCACGGCGGGCAAAGAAGCCTCGGGAACCGGCAATATGAAGTTCGCGATGAACGGGGCGCTGACCATCGGCACGCTGGACGGAGCCAACGTCGAAATCCGCGACGCGGTCGGGCGCCGAGAACTTCTTTCTTTTCGGCATGACGGCCGGCGAGGTCGACGCAGCCAGGCGGAGGGCTATCAACCACGCCGCTACTACGAGTCGAACGCCGAACTGCGCGAAGCGCTCGATCTCGATCGCCGATGGTTTCTTCACCGGCGGCGATCGCAGCGTATTCCGCCGCTGGTGGAATCGCTGCTGACCCGCGACGACTACCTGCTGCTGGCGGACTATCAGGCCTATGTCGACTGCCAGGAACGCGTCAGCGAGGCGTATCTGGATCGCGCGAACTGGACGCGCATGTCGATTCTCAACAGCGCGAGAGCCGGACGCTTCTCGTCGGATCGCTCGATTCGCGACTACTGTCGCGACATCTGGCACGCCGCGCCGATAACGACTGCCGGGACGTCTGAATGATGACGCGGTGTCTCGACGCGTGGCACGACGGACGCGGCTCGCGACGGGACCGAGCGCACCACTCGGCGCGACTGTGCGGCCGGATGGCGTCAACTTCAGCGTGTTCTCGAAGGACGCGACGCTGATCGAGCTGTTGCTGTTCGACGACGCCGACGCCGCGGAGCCGTCGCGGATCATCCCGCTCGATCCGAAAGCGCACCGCACGCTATCACTACTGGCACGCCTTCGTGCCGGGGCTCCGCGCCGGGCAGGTCTATGCCTACCGGGCGCACGGGCCGTTCGCGCCCGAACGCGGGCTTCGCTTCGACGCCGACAAGGTGCTTCTCGATCCGTACGGCTCGCGGTCGCGGTGCCCGAGGGCTACGACCGCGAGGCCGCACGCTTGCCCGGCAACAACGCCGCCGTCGCGATGAAGAGCGTCGTCGCCGATCCCGGCCAATACGACTGGGAGGGCGATCGCGCCGCTCAACCGCCCTTCGTCGAGACGATCATCTACGAACTCCACGTGCGCGGCTTCACGCAGCATCCGAACTCCGGCGTCTCGCCGGCGCACGCGCGGCACCTACGCCGGGCTGATCGAGAAGATTCCCTACCTGAAAGATCTGGGCGTCACCGCCGTCGAGCTGTCTGCCGGTCTTCCAGTTCGATCCGCTACGACGCGCCGGCAGGCAGGGTGAACTACTGGGGCTATCAGCCGGTCTCCTTCTTCGCGCCGCATCACGCCTACAGCTCGCGGACAGGATCCGCTCGGCGTCCTCGACGAATTCCGCGACATGGTCAAGGCGCTGCATCGCGCCGGCATCGAAGTCATCCTCGACGTCGTCTTCAACCACACCGCGGAGGGCGGACGCGACGGGCCGACGTTCTGTTACCGCGGCCTTGCCAACGACTTCTACTACATGCTCGAGGACGACAAGTCCCGGTACGCCGACTACACCGGCTGCGGCAACACGCTCAACGCCAACCATCCGATCGTGCGCCGGCTGATTCAGGACAGCCTGCGCTACTGGGTCACCGCAGATGCACGTCGACGGCTTCCGCTTCGACCTCGCGTCGATCCTGTCGCGCGACGAGACGGGTCGCCCGCTGCCCAACCCGCCGATCCTCTGGGACATCGAGTCGGATCCGTCCTCGCCGGCACGAAGCTGATCGCGGAAGCCTGGGACGCCGCCGGCCTCTATCAGGTCGGCAGCTTCGTCGGCGACACCTGGCAGGAATGGAACGGCCGATTCCGCGACGATGTCCGTCACTTCCTGCAGAGGCGACGACGGCTCGGTACCAGCGATCGCGGCCCGGTTGCTAGGCAGCCCCGACTCTACGGCCACGAGGAGCGCGAGGCCGAGCAGAGCATCAACTTCGTGACGCTGCCACGACGGCTTCACGCTCAACGACCTCGTCTCCTACAACCAGAAGCACAACGAGGCCAACGGCGAGCACAATCGCGACGGCTCGAACGACAACCTGAGTTGGAACTGCGGCGCAGAAGGGCCGACCGACGATCCGGCAGATCGAGGCGCTGCGCAACCGCCAGGTCAAGAACTTCTTCGCGCTGGCACTGCTCGCGGCCGGCACGCCGATGCTGCTCATGGGCGACGAGGTGCGCCGGACGCAGCGCGGCAACAACAACGCCTATTGCCAGGACAGCGAGATCAGCTGGTTCGACTGGAGCCTGCTCGAGCGGCATCGCCGACATCCACCGCTTCGTCAAGGTGCTCATCGCGTTCCGCCAGCGGCGTGACGTCGTGCGGCAGAAGCCGCCGCTCAGACGCTCAACGAGCTGCTCGCCGCGCACGCATCGAGTGGCACGGCGTGGCGCTCGATCGCCCCGACTGGAGCCGACCACTCGCACTCGCTGGCGTTCACGCTGGAAAGCGCTCGGCGGCCGCTTCTGGCTGCACGGCATGTTGAACGCGTACTGGGAGCCGCTGACATTCGAGATGCCGCCGCTGCACGGCGGACAGCCCGCACACCTGGCGACGCTGCCTCGACACGGCGCTCGCCTCGCCTCACGACATCCAGGCCTGGGATACGGCCAACGCGATCGCCACGACCACGTACCTCGTGCAGCCGCGTTCCATGCGTTCTCGCTCGCGGCTGTCGCCCACCTGAGCGCACACGTTGAGAAGACGTTATGAAGACCGACCTCGCGCATCCGGACGTCGAACCTCGCAGCCGCTCGCCGACACGCGAACTCGCCTCGATGCGACGCCTACTGGCGCGCGTGCAACTACCTGTCGGTCGGGATGATCTACCTGAAAGACAACCCGCTGCTGCGCGAACCGCTGAAGGCAGACCACGTCAAGCATCGGCTGCTCGGCCACTGGGGCGCCAGTCCGGCGCTGTCGTTTGTCTGGGTGCACCTGAACCGACTGATCGTCAGGGACGATCTCGACGTGATCTTCGTGGCGGGCCCGGGCCACGGAGCGCCCGGCGTGCTCGGACCGGCTTATCTCGAAGGCACGTACTCCGAGATCTACCCGGACAAGAGCCCGGACGTCGAAGGGATGCAAAAGTTCTTCAAGCAGTTTTCCTTCCCCGGCCATATCGGCAGCCACGTCACGCCGGAAACGCCCGGCTCCATTCACGAAGGCGGCGAGCTTGGCTACAGCCTGTCGCATGCCTACGGCATGGCGTTCGACAACCCCGACCTGATCGTCGCGTGCGTCGTCGGCGACGGCGAGGCCGAGACCGGGCCGCTTGCCACGGCGTGGCACTCGAACAAGTTCGTCAACCCGATACGCGACGGGGCGGTGCTGCCGATCCTGAACCTCAATGGCTACAAGATCGCGAACCCGACGATCCTCGCGCGCATCAGCCACGAGGAGCTGGAATCGTTGTTCCGCGGTTACGGCTACACACCGTATTTCGTCGAGGGCAGCGACCCGCACGAGATGCACCAGAGAGATGGCGGCCACGCTGGAGCGGGCGATTGGCGAGATTCGTGCGGCGCAGCGAGCGGCGCGCGACTCCGAACACGGCCAGCCGTCCGCGCTGGCCGATGATCGTGCTGCGGTCGCCGAAAGGGTGGACGGGGCCGAAGGAGATCAACGGGCACAAGGTCGAAGGTTCGTGGCGATCGCACCAGGTGCCCTTCGCGCGACGTGCGGAACAATCCGGCGAACCTGAAGCTGCTCGAAGAACTGGATGCGCAGCTACAAGCCGGAAGAGCTCTTCGACGACGGACGGAGCGCTTCGACCCGACACTCCGTGCGCTTGCGCCGCGTGGACATCGCCGCATGAGCGCCAACCCGCACGCCAACGGCGGCCTGCTGCGAAAGGATCTCAGGCTGCCGGACTTTCGCAAGTACGCCGTCCAGTGACGGCGCGCGGCACGGCCGAATACGAGAACACGAAGCCGCTCGGCGAGTACCTGCGCGATGTCATGGCGAACAACCCGACAAACTTCCGCGTCTTTGGGCCTGACGAGACCGCATCGAACCGGCTGCAGGCAGTCTACGGCGCCAGCAAGAAAGCGTGGATGGCCGACCTCCTGCCGGAAGACGCCGATGGCGGCGAGCTGTCTCGCGACGGTCGCGTCATGGAGATGTTGTCCGAGCACACGCTGCTCGGATGGCTCGAGGGCTATCTCCTCACTGGCCGGCACGGGCTGTTCCACACCTACGAGGCCTTCGCTCATGTGATCGACTCGATGTTCAACCAGCACGCGAAGTGGCTGGACATCTCGAAGAACCACGTGCCGTGGCGCGCCCCGGTGGCCTCGGAGAACATCCTGCTTTCGTCGACCGTCTGGCGGCAGGATCACAACGGCTTCTCTCATCAGGATCCGGGCTTCATCGATCTCGTCACCAACAAGGGCCCTTCGGTCGTGCGCATCTATCTGCCGCCCGACGCCAACACCCTGCTGGCCGTCGCCGATCACTGCTTTCGCAGCACGAACTGCATCAACGTCATCGTGGCCGACAAGCAGAAGCACCTGCAGTTCGCGACCATCGATGAGGCGATCATCCACTGCGCGAAGGGTGTCGGCATCTGGGCGCGCGCGAGCACCGATGCCGGCGAGGAGCCGGATGTCGTGCTGGCGTGCTGCGGCGACGTCGCGACGATGGAGGCGCTGGCCGCCGCGGCGATCCTGCGAGAGCGCGTGCCCGATCTGAAGCTGCGCTTCGTCAACGTCGTGGATCTGTTCAAGCTGCAGCCGGCCTCAGAGCATCCGCACGGCTCGACCGAGCGCGAATTCGACAGCCTGTTCACGACCGACAAGCCGATCATCTTCAACTTCCATGGCTACCCGTGGCTGATTCACCGGCTCGCGTACCGCTTCGAGGGACACGACCACCTGCACGTCCGCGGCTACAAGGAGAAGGGAAACATCAACACGCCGCTCGAGCTCGCGATGCTGAACGAGACTTCGCGCTTCCACCTCGTCATCGACGTCATCGATCGCGTGCCGAAGCTGCGCACAAAGGCCGCGCACCTGAAAGAGGAGATGAAGAACGCGATCATCGACAACATGCGCTACGCGCACGAACACGGGACCGATCGACCGGAGATCGCGAACTGGACCTGGCCGTACTGACAATTCCGTGTAGAGGCGGGCTGACCAGCCTACGCCTAGCTTCGGCGGTCCGCCGTAGCTTCAGCGAAGGCGGAAGACCCGTCTCTTCGCTGTGAAAGCGGCTCAGCGCTTTTTCGACATGTTCGTAGCGGCGGCTTACCGGGCGGTCTGGGATCGGCTCCCGATTCACAGGGGTTCGACGGCGTGGAAAATCGGGTCTTCCGGCGGGTGTGCCGACGATGACGCCGTCGCCTTGGATGATTCGAAGGACAGGCAGGCATCGTTTCGGTCACGAGCTGGCCCGTACGCCGGTGGCGAATCCCCGGCGACGGCGCTCGCCGCGCCTCCAAACCCGATTTACCCTCTTCGCTCCTCACGCCGCGAACAGGTCGCCGACCGCAGGCCCGCCCGGTGCGCCGCCGCACTGTCTGTGACGACGGTGTGGCTGGGGCGCAGCGACTGTTCACGCCGCGACACGCGACAGTGGGTAAAACGGTTCGGGAGCGGTCCGATCGGCGGCGGCGGCGATTCGCCACTGACGCACCGGCCACCTCCTAAGAAACTACTCCCGGGGTCACCTCACCGGTCGACAGGTTGACGAGCCCAAATCCGAGATGCTCGGCGCGTTGTCGTAGCCGACGGACGACGCGGCTCCGGTCGTGTGCCTCGTAGGCCTCGGCGCCCGGGTCGTTGTAGACGAGGTGGTCTTTGAGCGTGCGATAGACCAGGATGGCGAGCTTGCGCGCCGTGGCGGTGATGGCTTTGGCCTTGCCGATGCGGAAGGCCAGACGCCGGTAGAACGCGCCGAGGGCGGTCTGCGAGCGTCCGAGCGCCATGGCCGCCATGCGCAAGATGGTGGCCGCACGATTGGCGGACGGCTGCGTGCGGCTGCTGAGCAGACGGCCGCCGGAGATGCGATTCTGGGGCGCCAGCGTCAGCCACGAGGTGAAATGCTTCACCGTCGGCCACCGCGTCATGTCGGTGCCGATCTCCGACAGCAGACGCAGCGCGTTGTAGGGGCCGATGCCGTCGATCTGCGACAGGTCGACGCCGGTGAGCTGGTGTAAGGGCGTCCGGAGGTCGAAGGCCGGTTCGTTGTCCTTCGCTTTGCGCGGCCGGCGCCGCGCGGCGGGTAAGGGAGATGCGGACGACGCGGTGACGGCGAGGTGCGCCAGATGGCCCTCGATGGTGCGATCACACGCGGCGAGCTGCTGCTGATAGGTGTCGAAGAGTTCCAGATTCTGCTGGAGCACGAAGACGTGTTCGGCGCGATAGTTCCCGCGCAGAGCGGCGATGAGCTCGGCCTCGGATGCGCGACACCGGACATCGCGATGCTGCGCGAGGTGCTGCGGATCGCGCTGGCCGGCGACGATGTCGCGGAGGATCCGCAGGCCGGTCACCCCGGTGATGTCGCTGACCACCAGCGGCAGCTGCACGTTCATCTGGACCAAGGCTTTCTGCATCCGCTGCACGAGCGCGCCCGCGCTCTCGATCAGCGTGGTCCGGTGTCGCAGATATCCCCGCAGCGCCACAATGCCGTCGGCGGGCCGAAAGCTCCCGCGTAAGAGTCCCAGAATGTGGAGGTCACGCAGCCATTCACAGTCGGAGACATCGCTCTTGCGGCCGGGGAGATTCTTGACGTGGCGAGCATTGACGAGGATCACCTGAAAGCCGCGCGCGTCGAGGATTTCGAAGATGGGAATCCAATAGACGCCGGTGGCTTCCATCGCCACATGGGTGATCCGGCACGCCGTCAACCAATCGGCGAGGCGATGGAGATCACCGGTAAATGTCGGAACGGACTGCACCGGCGTGGCGTCGCGATCGGGCGGCACCGCGACAAAGTGTTCGGCTGCGCCGCAGTCGATGCCGGCGGCGTGCGGGTGAAGCCGTTCGAGGGCGGCGGGCGAGTGACGCGGCTTCGGGGCGCGGCGACGGGGCTGGTGTTGCACGGAGGCCTCCTTCTACACTGATGACACCTCCGGGAACAGGGATGCGGATGAGAGGCAATCTCCTAAACGGGATCACGCCGCGCGAACGGCGTGTCACCAGTGACGATGCCGCGAATCCCCGGACCACGCTGGTTTGCGGGCTCTGAACACCAATGCTGGTGCGGTCTCGGTTCCCGGAGGACGGCGATCATACCGGCGGCGACTTTTCCCCCTCAGTTTCTCGTGTGACGAATCGCGATTCATCGCGTGGGCCGCTGGTTATCGACACGATGTGCACGGTCGGGCGGATCAATCAGCCGCCGCCGTCATCGATCAGCACGCGCGCGGACGAGCCGTTTTTCCGCGGCGACGAACCGGAGCGAAGTCCCAGCCCACACCGTCGTCGCTTCGCCAAGGTGCGCCGGTGAACCGACGCTACGGACATGTTGAAGACGCATTAGCCCGCGTATCGAACGGCAAGCATCGTGATGTCGTCGGACTGCTTCGCTCCGTCGGCAAATGCCCGCACGTCCGTGAGGACATGCGACAGCATGTCGGGAAGCGTGGCGTCGCGATGTGCCGCCAACGTGGCGAGGAATCGCTCCTCGCCGTAGAGATCGTCCCTGGCATTCATCGCTTCAGAGACGCCGTCTGAATACAGCACGAACGTCTCGCCCGGCTCGAGCGCGATCGTCTCGCACTCGATGTGATTGGCCGGCATCAACCCAATCGGGCGCCCCGTCGACTTACACATCAGGCGCGGCGGGCCGTTCAGCGTCAGCACCGCAAGCTCGTGATGGCCGCCGCCTGCACAGAGAACACGTCGCTCCTTTGTGTCGAACACCAGGCACTGCAACGTGACGAACATCCCGCGTGGATTCTGCTCGACGAGTTCGTCGTTGAGACGACGGAGGATCTCGTCGGGCCTCTCGATCTGGCGGGCGAGAGTACGAAGCACGGTCACGGCGACAGCCATGAAGAGCGCGGCAGGAATGCCCTTTCCCGACACGTCTCCCAACGCCACGACGACACGCGTGTCGGACACCCGCAACACCTCGTAGAGATCGCCGCCCACCTGACGAGCCGGTTCGATCACCGCGTGAACGTCGAGCCCGGTTCCTCGCGTCAGCGCCGCGGGGTCGGCCGGCAGGATACCCATCTGAATTTCACGAGCGATACGAAGGTCTCGCGCCATCGCGTCGCGAACAGCGTCTGCGTACGCCTTCGCCTTGAGCAGCGAGCGAACCCGCGCCTTGACCTCGAGCAACTCGAACGGCTTCGTCAGGTAATCGTTGCCGCCCACCTCGAAGCCGTGCGCCTTGTCCTTGACGTCTTCGAGCGCACTGAGAAACATCACGGGCACTTCGCGCGTGGCCTCGCGTGCGCGCAGCTGACGGCACACCTCGTAGCCGTCGAGACCCGGCATCATGATGTCGAGCAGTACGAGGTCGGGTAGCTGTTTCTCGATACTGCGGAGCGCAGCGGTTCCGTCCAGTGCCACGCTCAGCTTGTATTCGTCACGGAGCGCGTTGACCAGGACGTCGATGTTGTCCTTCACGTCGTCAACGATGAGGACGCGGCTGTCAGAGAGATTCTTCACGTGGTGTGCAACCTTGAGACGGGGTCAGACCCCTTCACACGGTTTCATATGTGAAGGGGTCTGACCCCGCCCGATTTGAGTGCCTGGTCCAGCCGTGCCTGCGCGTCGGCGAACGCGTAGCCTCGGACGAGATCTTCAAACGCCGGCCACTCTGCGTCGGCAAAGACTGGTCGCAGCGCGGCCTGATTGGACTCCAACCATTCGATGGCTGCCGGATCGAGCTCCGAGAGCAACGTCCTCAGCTTCGCGGCGGCCTCTCGAGACTGACTAACGTCCACCGGACTTGCGCTCGTCACGGGTGCCTTCGGAGATTCCTGGACATTCGGTCCCAACAGACTGCGAATCTCACTAATGACTGGAGTCAGCGCCGCTGTGACGTGCTCTATGGCCGACTGCAGGTGATCGGCTGGCGCGCCGTCTCGAATCGCCTTCTCCAGGGTACCGGCCGTCGACTGAACCTGCGTCGCCCCGATGTTCCCCGCCACTCCCTTGAGCGTGTGCGCGAGCCGCTCGGCAAGCGCGGTCTCGTTCCTCTGGAGCGCGTCGCGGATCTGTTCTCCTGCGGTGGCCTGTTGCTCGGCAAACTGACGAAGCAGCTTCTGATAGAGCGCCTGATTACCAGCAACGCGTGACAACCCGGCCTTCGTATCGAGGGTCGTCTCCGCCACAACGGCTGGACCTGTGTCTCGTTGCCGTCCGTGCTCGTAGTACCGACCAACGGTCTCGAGCAGACCAACAGGATCAATCGGCTTGGCGATGTGATCGTTCATGCCTGCGGCGAGGCACCGCTGACGCTCTTCAATCGTCGCGTGTGCCGTCATCGCCACAATCGGGAGATTCGCAAAGCGCGAGTCCGCACGGATCTTCGTTGTCGCCTGATAGCCGTCCATTTCCGGCATCTGAAGATCCATCAGCACGACGTGGAACGACGTGCCCTCGGCGCTCTTCGAGACTGTCTCGAACGCCTCACGCCCGTTGTTCGCAACTGTGACAGTTGCCCCGGCGTTTTCGAGGAGCTCGATCGCGATCTGCTGATTGATCTCGTTGTCCTCGACCAGCAGAAGCCGGGCGCCCCGAAGTCGGGTGTCCTGCTCGCCGTCGGCTGCTTTGTCCGTGGTCGCGCCTTCCTCGGCAAATACGTTCACCAGCGTGTCGACGATCATCGACCTCGTCACAGGCTTCAGCAGGAAGCCGTCGAGTTGCAGACGCTCGGCTTCCTCGCGGACGTCTTCGCGCCCGAACGCCGTGACGAGCACGATCGCCGGCTGGTGCTTCAGCGTCTCGTCGCTCTTGATGTAGCGGCTTGCCTGCAGGCCATCCATTCCCGGCATTCGCCAGTCCATGAAGACGATGTCGTAGGGGTCGAGCGAGTCGCGCTCACGGATTGCGGCGATGGCTTCGCTGCCGGACGGCACGACATCGATGCGCCGGGCGACCGTGTCCAGCGACTCGCGCAGAATCTGGCGAGCGACTTCGTTGTCGTCCACGACCAGCGCGTGGAGCTGGGCGAGCTTCGCCGGGACGATTCGTGCCGCGCTCCTCGCTTCGCCTATGCCAAGCCAGAGCGTGAAGTGGAAGGTCGTGCCAACGCCAGGTTCGCTCTCGAGCCAGATGCGCCCGCCCATCAACTCGACGAGCCGGCGGCAGATCGTGAGGCCGAGGCCGGTGCCGCCATGCTTGCGGGTCGTCGACATGTCCGCCTGCGTGAACGGCTGAAACAGCTTCGCCGCCTGCTCGCGCGTCATGCCGATGCCGGTATCGCGCACGGAGCACTTGATCTGCACCTTGCCGCCGGTGTGTTCCAGTGCTTCGATGTCCACGCGAATCTCGCCGCGTTCGGTGAACTTCACCGCGTTGCCCACGCAGTTGGTCAGGATCTGGCCGAGGCGAACGGGATCGCCGAGCAGATGCTCCGGGATGCCGGGCGCGACGTGAAACAGGAACTCGAGCCCCTTGTCGTGCGCCTGCTGGGCGGTCAGCGTCGTGACCGAGGTGATGACGTCATCGATCCGGAAGTCGGTGGTCTCGATGTCGAGGCGTCCGGCCTCGATCTTCGAGAAGTCGAGGATGTCGTTGATGACGGCGAGGAGCGATGTGCCCGCGTTGTGAATCTTGCTGACGTAATCCCGCTGTTTCGGAGTGAGCTGCGTCTTGAGCGCAAGATGCGAGAGGCCGATGATCGCGTTCATCGGCGTGCGGATCTCATGGGTCATGTTCGCGAGGAACATCGACTTCATCTCGGTGGCTTCTTCCGCCTTCTGCTTCGCGCCTTCCAACTCCCCGGCCTGGGCCGCGAGCTGATCGGCCTGCGCCTGCGTCTGACCGAGCAACTCCTGCGTGTGCAGGTTGCGCTGGAGGATCTCCAGGCTCATGGCGACCACAGGGAGCACCTCAGCGATCAGCGACTGCTCTCGCTCGCTGAACGGGCGAAGCGAGGCGACTTCGAGCACACCGAGCAGCGCGTCGTTGGACACCACCGGGAAGGCGGTCGTCTGCACCGGCGGCGCGTGTCCGACACCCGAGCTGATCTGGAGATAGTTGGCCGGAAGGTTCGTCAGCGTGACGACCGTGAGGCCTCGGGCACATTCACCAACCAACCCCTCACCGACCTTGACCGATCCCGAAGAACCGGCGGTCTCGAGCAGGCCATACGCGGACACGCGCTTCAGTTGTGCATGCGTTTCATCGAAGAGATAGAAACCCGCAACGCCACCGCCGATCATCGGCACGAGGCTCGAGAGAAACTGGCCGCCAAACTCCGCAAGCGAATGCGCGCCCTGCAGCTCTCCCGTCAGCTCGGAGACGTTGGCCTTCACCCATCGCTGCTGATCCATCGCAGCAGCGCCCTGTTTGAGCACGTCAACCGATCGAGCAAGGCCGCCCGTTTCGTCTTCGGCATCAACGAACGGCACGGCCTTGCCGTAGTCGCCGGCAGCGATCGTCTTCACCGACGTCTCGAGCGCACGGATCGGCGTAACGATCCGGCGGAATGTGAGGAAGCCAAGCAGACCCGTTACGAGAAGGGCCGCCGAATTGGCGATGCAGCATGTCGCGACGGAACCGGTTGATGACGGCAAGCGACTCCTGCCCAGCGGCGGTGGCCGCCTCCTGTTCGAGCGCTATCCACTCGTTCGACACTCCACTGAGCTTGAACCCGAGATCGCTGACCCGGCCGTTGAGCAGCGCGATCGCTTCAACGGAACGGCCCTCGTTCACGAGCAGCATCGATTGCTTCGCGTCGGTGATCCACTCGCGGCTGAGGGTCTGATACTCACCAAGGAGGCGGCGCTCCCTGTCGCTCAGGACGAGGTTGTCGGCATACGTCGACAGCAGACGCACCACATCCTGCTCGTCGTCGTCGAACGCTGCTCTGGCCGCGCGTCTCTGGACGTCTGTCGTCGCCAGCAGGTAGCTGCGCACGTTCACGCGCATTTCGGAGAAGCCGCGCGACAGGTTGCCGAGGGTGGCGAGCGCGGTGATGCGCGATTCGGCGACGAACCGGCTGCGCTCCTCGATTTCAGCGAGCTGCAGGCGAGAGAAGACACCAAGACCGAGTAGCGCCACGAGCGGCACCGTCAACAGGACAATCAGGCGCTTGGCGATCGTCACGTCCGGACAATGTCACATGGCAAGGGGCATGCCCACCCCGCACGGCGAAACGCGCGTGGATCACTAGGCCGTTGGCTCGGCAGCGATCGAAGGTGTCGTGGCGCATCGTGGGAACTACTGCCGATTGGAGGCCCTCCGGAATAACGGAGGCAGCGTTCATTTGTCGTTGGCGGCACTCGCCGGGATTCCTGCATTTTCAAGAAGTTGACCCGCTACAGTGGAGCGAAGATTGAGGGCATCAGGTGTGCTCAGACACACCGCTCGAGACTCCATGTCGCCGCCGCGTTTGATGACGGTCAGAAGGATAGACCATGACAAAGCCACCCATCGTCGATGTCATCGAGCAAAAACGATTGAATGAGGCGCGGGAAGCCCACATCCCCTGGAAGAAGTGGGGCCCATATCTGTCCGAACGCCAGTGGGGCACTGTCCGGGAGGACTACAGCGACGACGGCAACGCGTGGGCGCATTTCTCACACGATCAGTCGCGGTCTCGTGCCTATCGATGGGGCGAAGACGGCCTCGGCGGCATCTGCGACGACAAGCAGCAGTTGTGCTTCGCGCTCGCGTTGTGGAACGGACGTGACCCGATCCTGAAGGAGCGGCTGTTCGGTCTCACTAACAGCGAAGGCAACCACGGCGAGGACGTCAAGGAGTACTACTTCTACATCGACAGCACGCCGACGCACTCGTACATGAAGTACCTGTACAAGTATCCCCAGCGGGAGTTCCCGTATTGGGACCTCGTCCAGACCAACCGGATGAAGTCGCGGGAGGACTTCGAATACGAACTGCTCGACACCGGAGTGTTCGACGAAAACCGCTACTTCGACGTCTTCGTCGAATACGCCAAGGCCGGTCCCGAAGACATCCTCGTCCAGATCACCGTCTGCAATCGCGGACCCGAGTCCGCCCAACTCCACCTGCTGCCGACACTGTGGTTCCGCAACACCTGGTCGTGGGGCGAGGACGAGCGCAAGCCCACTCTTCGCGAGGCCGGTCCGGGAAGATCGAAGCCACGCATCACGATCTTGGGACGTACGTGCTGTCGTGCGACGGCTCGCCGCGATTGCTCTTCACCGAGAACGAGAGCAACGTGCAGCACCTCTGGGGGCAACCCAATACCTCGCCGTACGTGAAAGATGCGTTCCACACCTGCGTCACCACGGGCAACGACATGTTCGTGAACCCGGCCCGAGTCGGGACGAAGGCTGCGGCGCACTACATACTCGACGTGCCGGCCGGCGGGAGCCAGACCGTGCGGTTGCGGCTCGCGGCTGCCGCCGCTACGGCGTCAAAGCCATTCAGTGAGTTCGAGCTGATTGTCAAGAACAGGCTGGCTGAAGCCGACGAGTTCTACACGCGGATCGCGCCGCAGTCACTCAACGACGATCAGCGGCACGTCCACCGTCAGGCGCTGGCCGGCATGCTATGGAGTAAACAGTTCTACTACTTCGATCTCGAGCGGTGGCTGAGCGAGCACCGGAGCCACCCGCTCACGGAGTCGCCGCGCCCAGGCGTGCGGAACACCGACTGGTTCCACATGCTGAACGCCGAAGTGATCTCGATGCCGGACAAGTGGGAGTACCCCTGGTACGCGGCATGGGACCTGGCGTTCCACACAATCTCGCTCGCGCTCGTGGACTTCGACTTCGCGAAAGATCAACTCCTCCTCATGCTGCGCAGCCTGTACTTCCATCCCAACGGCCAGATTCCTGCCTATGAGTGGAATTTCAGCGACGTCAATCCACCGGTGCACGCATGGGCCACGTTGTATCTCTTCAAGATGGAACGTGCGCTGGGCCGCGCCGACCCCAGATTCCTCGAGCGGTCGTTCCAGGGACTGATGCTCAACTTCAACTGGTGGGTGAACCGGAAGGATCCGAGCGGTCGTAACGTCTTCGCCGGAGGATTCCTCGGCCTCGACAACATCGGCGTCTTCGACCGGAGCGCCGAGCTCCCGACCGGCGGCTCGCTCGAACAGGCAGACGGCACTGCGTGGATGGCGTTCTACTGCCAATGCATGCTCGAGATGTCGCTGATCTTGTGCGAGTTCGACTCGATGTACGAGGAAATCGCCTACAAGTTCGTGCAGCACTTCATGTGGATCTCTTACGCGATGGACCGCATCGGCGAGCATCAAGATGAGATGTGGGACGATCAGGATGGATTCTTCTACGACGTGCTTCGTCTTCCGGATGGGCACGCCACACGGCTCCGCGTGAGGTCGCTGGTGGGCCTGCTGCCGCTGTGTGCATCAACGGTCTTCGAGGAACACAGCCTGACCGACCATCCGAGACTCAGGGAGTTGATCGCCATCGCCCGGAAACGGCACCCCGAGGTGATCGCCCAGATTGCTCCAACCGACGACGGGTTTATTGGCCACAAGAACCGGCGCCTGCTCGCGATTCTCAATAAGAAGAAGCTGACAAGCGTGCTCAAGTACATGCTCGATGAAACAGAGTTCCTCGGACCGCATGGGATCCGGTCGCTCTCTCGATACCATCTCGAGCACCCGTTTTCGTTCTGGGTCGGTCCTCACGGGTACACGGTTCAGTACCTCCCGGCGGAATCCAACACGGGCATGTTCGGAGGAAACTCGAACTGGCGTGGCCCGGTGTGGATGCCGGTGAACGTATTGATCATCCGATCGCTTCTGAACCTGTACGGCTTCTACGGAGACGACTTCACCGTCGAGTGCCCGACTGGATCGGGGAAACACATGACCCTGTTCGATGTTGCGAAAGAACTGACCCGCCGGATCGTGAGCGCGTTCCTCCGGAATGCGGAGGGGAAGCGGCCGATCTACGGGGCCACTTCGATCTTCCAGGACGATCCGCACTGGCGCGACTTGATCCTGTTCCACGAGTACTTTCATGGCGACAACGGAGCCGGGCTCGGGGCCAGCCATCAGACCGGGTGGACAGGCCTGGTCGCACCGTTGCTCGACATCTTCGGACGGATCGACGCGAAAATGATCCTCGAAACCGAGCGCGAGCGGCTTCAGGCACGCGTCACGATCGAGCAGGTTGCCGGAAGGCAGGCGCACACGTAAGACATGTGCGTTCAGATCAGTGAGAGCCGGCCATCCGATGAAGGATGCGCCGGGGATCGCTGTCGAAGTGATAGAGCTTCGCGACCTCGATTCGTCGCGCGAGGGAAATGCATACCACGATCGCCGCAACCGTGCCCGCAAGTGGGCCGACCCAATAATCCACCACCCGTCCCAGCGGCCGGAGATGAGCGCCGGCCCGAACGTGCGCGCGGGATTCGTGCTCGTACCCGAGAGCGCCGTTTCGAGAGTCACCATCACCGCGTAGAGCGGTGGCATCAGGTAGGGCGTAAAGCGACGCAGGCCTCGAAAGTCCGAGGAAGATGCACAGGCCGGTCACAAGGGTGAAGGTCGTCACCACTTCTCCGAGCAGCGCATCCATCGTCATATGGATTGATATGCGCGCCGCTCACTTTCCCGACCCGCGACAGCGCGATCGATCCACCGACACAACCGAACAGGAAACCGGTGACCATGCGTCGCAACACGACGCTGGGCAGAAGGCGCTCCATCGGGCTGCCAGCGCCGAACATGAAGATGACAACAGAGAGGCCGCCGAGCACGAGCAGCGCCGTCCCAATCGCCTCGGAGAGATACAGTTGCCGCCGATGCTCCCGTGACGCCCGGTCTTGCGACATGAAACGTCTTCGCGAATTACGGCGTCATCTCGAAGACGTGATAGCCCCAGGGCGGCAGGTCGAGGTAGAGCCCATGGGCGGCGAGATCCGTGTCAGCGCGATCGTAGACAGCCGAACCCATCACGTCAGTGAAGCGCACGGAGCGACCGTCTCCTCCGTCGAGCGGCAGCCGGACATGACACTGGCTCTGATGATCGGCGTAATTCACGGCCACGAGCATGCCGCCGCTCGCACCCTGCCACGAGAACGCCACGAAGCTGTCCCACGTCCAGTTGCCGTCCCACGCAGGCACACATTCGAGCACGCGCCAGTCGCCCTCGCGAAGGGCCGGCCGGCGCAGAACCGAGAGCAGCCGATCGTAGAACTGCCGCAACGACTCGTCCGGCACCTCGGTCGGCGCGCGGACCAGGTGCGGCGAAATCCGCTTCATGCGCCCCTCGAACTGTCCCTGATGAAAGAAGCGCAATCCTGGTGAAAGAAACGTGATGACCGCCGCAGCCTCGTGAACGGGCGGACCAAATGTCGCCGCCGCACGCGGCTCGTCGTGGTTCTCGAGAAACCTCGCCAGCCTGTTCTGAAAGTCGAGGCCAGCGTAAAAGTGTTCGCGAACCGGCCGTGCGTGACCGTCGCGGAGACGATCGTAGAGCCGCTTGTCGTAGGTGTAGTCGAATCCCTCCTGTTGCAGCGTCCACTCGAGGTCCCAATAGACTTCGGCCATGAAGCAGAAGTCGCTGATGTGCTCGCGCACGCTTCGGATCACCCGCGGCCAGAACGGCTGTGGACGACGGCCCCAGGTGCGCTCGAAAACCTCGGGCAGGACCAGCATCGCCATATCACAGCGGACTCCGTCACATTGAGCGGCGATCTTCTGGAGCGCGGCGAGCATGGCCCCCTGCGTCGTGGGATTGCTGTAGTCGAGTTGCAGCGTGTCGGGCCAGCCAGGAAAGAACGGGTCGCGCCCGTGCGCGAGAATCACATCACCACCTGCACGCGACGCCCTGGTGTAGTTGTGCGGCTCGCGCTCGAGGTCGGCCTGGGTTCCTGAGATGTAGTACTCGGGATCGAGCTGAACCCACGGATGATCGAGCGCCGTGTGATTCGGCACGAAGTCGAGCATCAGCTTCAGGTTTCGATCGCGAAGGCGATGGCGAAGGCGAGCGAGTGCTGCGTCACCACCAAGGCGGGTATGCACCGAGTAGCCGGTGATCGCAAACCCCGACCCGGCAATGTCCTCTTCACGGAGATCGGGCAGGGTCTGTTCGAACTCGTGCCGCCATTCGGGATTGCTGCGCGATGCTTGCTGCCCGGCCGCGCCCGTCTGCCAGACGCTCAGCAGCCACACCCAGTCGAATCCCATTCGAGCGAGGCTATCCAGTGCCGCGTCCGGAACGTCGTCCAATGTGGCTGGCCGGCCGAACTCGCCGGCGAGCGCGGTCAGCCAGACTCTGGTATTGATCTGAAACAGCGACGGGTAACGTGCCATGCCGCGGGACGGGCTATTGCGTCACCCGCCATGAAGAGTCCGGATTGTACGCGGTCATCTTCCGTGCGGCCGCATCCGTGCCCGGGCCAAGATTCTTCTCGCGCACGACGCCGTCCTGATTGACGATGAACGTCATGATGCCAGTCGCATCGTACTGCGCTGGCCATGCAACCAGTGCGAACCCGCCGGACATCTCGCCCTTGACGACGTAGCTTTTGGCGCCGCCCTGGGCAGCCGATCCTTGCGCGGTCAGGATTTTGAAGTAGTAGCCATGAAATGGCGAAGGCTGCGTCGCGTTCCCCGTAACCGGACGTCCCTCCGCCGCTGCTTGTGCGACCACATCTCCCAGCGGACTTCGCTTCTGCCCACGCGCCGTTGGCCAGTACAAGCCGTTCTCCTTGCCCGGATCGCTCTGGAACTTCGCTGCATGCAGTCCGGCGGGCTTCCCGTCGTGTCCCGCCTCCGCGTAGCGCCGTTGAGCGGTGACATAGGCGCGCGTCGCATCGATCGCCGCAAGTTCGTTGCGTCCGATTCGCCGCGCCAGCACTTCCTCTTTTCCTGCGGCCGTATCGAACCGCCACCCGTTGCCGGCCTTCACGAGAGGCACGGGAAATGGCCATTCTTCATTGCCGATCACCAGCGTCTTGCGATCGGGAGCAGCGTCCTCGAGATGCCACTTCTCACGCACGGCGACGGCGAACACCTGCTGATTCTGACGCGCGATCGCAGGTTCAGAGGAGTCGATCAACTCTTTCCCCTCAGGCCCGAAGATCTCCAGCAACGACTCGAGGTTCCCGGCCTTGACCGTGTCCACGAGCGCTTTCACGGCGTCCTCAGGGGTGGGGAACGTCGTTGGGCCTTGGTCTGTGCGAGCACGACGCCGGTGATCAGGCATGCGCCGAGGAGCGCGACGGCCGCGATGCGACGACGCAGGTAGGTGTTCATACCAACCACCTCTCGAATGCGAGTCATCGACGACGACCGCCGCCGCCGCCGCCACGCGAGGCACCTCGGCTGCTTTGGCCGCGAGAGCTCGATGCGCGCTGCGATGAGCCGCTCGAGTAGCCCGAGAATGCGTCAGAGCGAGTGCCACTGCTGCTGGTGCGCGGCGTCGCGGACTGCGTCGTCCGGCTTCCCTCGCCATAGCCCCTCGCCTCGGCGCTGCCGGTGCGATTGTTTGTGCGTTGTGTCGACGCGGTCTGCGCTGAAGCGCCTTGTCCCTGACGCTCCTGGGCCCGCTGCTGCGCCTGAGCCTTCTGCTCAGACGTCGCCTCCGGTCGGTTCTCCGAACGGTCCGTGCGCTGCTCCTGCCTGGTCTCCGTGCGATCGCTCCGCTGCTCCTGCGTATCCTCGCGGCGCTCCGTTCGTTCCTCGGTGAGATCCTCCCGGTGATCGATCCAGTCTTCCCGGGCGTCTTCACGATGGTCGTAGTAGTCATCCCAGGCGTCGTTGTACATGTAGCCGCCACCGTGCCAGCCATAGGGACCGTAGTAGTAGTTGTTGTCCATGGCCGCGCCGATCGCGATGCCCGCGGTGAATCCAATCAGACCCGCGGCGACGGCGACCTCGGCATCGTTGTCTTCCTGAACAATCACGGTGGTGTTAGTGACGGGTGGCTGGGTATAGACCACCTGCGTGTTGTACTGCGGGACGTAGATGATCTGCGGATTGGTTGGCTCGATGACGATCACCTGTTCACCGCTCGACGTCGTCTTGGTCTCGACCTCCTGCTGCTCATTGCTCTTTAGCGTCCCGACGGTCTGGGCCTGCTTCCTGAGCTTCTGAATGGTCGCAAAGACCGCCGTCTTGTCCTTGGTGAACGATTGCCCCAGCACCACGGTCCAGGCAATCTGCTCGGCCATCTTCGCGACGACCTGGGGAAAGAGCGCCAGGGCCACGAAACTGGCATCGAAGCCCGCCTTCACTGCAGCGTCCTGCAGTGGCGTGCCCTTCAGCGTCGAATTGGTCTTCAACCACTTGTCGAGTTCCGCCACTTTCGGCGGATCCTGTGCGCTCATCAGAATCTGCGCGAGCAGCGCGTCTGGATACAGCGCGACCGGAGCCAACAGCTGATCGAGCGTGGCCGTCGGGAGTTGCGCCGACGTCTGCGCGCTCGCGGTCACCTGATCCCTCGCCGGACTACACGCCACGAATAACACCAGCGTTCCAGCAATCATGCGCGTTTTCATAAGTCCACTTTCACTCAACCTGTTTGTGACACATCTCGCAATCGGCACTGATCGTAGTCCCATCCTTCGCAGTATGCGATTCGTCGTGACACCGGAAACAACCGTTCGACGTCGTGTGGCCCTTGTTGTCCGGGTAGCTCCCGAAGGAGACCTTCATCGTAGGGAACACGTTACGGCGATACACCTCCTGAACGCCCGACACGCTGCGGGCGACGGCTTGCGGATCACCGGAGCCGGCCTGCGATGCGTAGAAATTTCGGAGACCCTCGTCGATCGCACGCAGCGCGGCATCCTGATCGGGATACGACGCCTTCACGAGGCGGATACCTTCGCGCCGCACGAACGGAAGATTGCGACTGACGCGCGCAGCCGCGATCGCGCCATCCACGGCGCCCTCAGGCGTCGGCGAAATCGGGTGACCGACAGTGTTGTGACAATCGATGCAGTCCATTGTTCGCGGCTGACCGTCGCGAATCTGTTGCTCTGGGGTATCGGGCGCGACGAACTCCTTGACCTGTCCGGTCGCGTCCGTCACCCGGACGTATGGAATCGTCTGGCGCTCAGCATCGGTCGCGATGTACTCGATCTTGATATTCGGGTTGGCGTGCCAGTGAATGGCTTTCGGCGAGGAAGGCGTCCGGCTCACGTGCATCTGCAGCACTGTGGTCGTCTCGGCATTCGCTTCGTCGTCTCCGTACGCACGAATCGTGCGGATGCGATCGCCAACCGCACGTCCGGGCGTGTGGCACGTGGCGCAGGTCTGCGCCTGCGCTCCCGCCGGCATCTCGGCACCGGGAGGAACCGGCCTAGGATACGAGTTCACGGATACGTGCAGGAGCTGCCGCACGCCGGACAGCTTGGCGTGGACGAATCCGGCCGCGCCCTCACCGATATGGCAATCCACGCAAGCCACGCGTGCATGTGGTCCCGCCTGCCACGCGGTGAACTGCGGCTGCATCGGCGTGTGGCACACCTGTCCACAGAAGGTTGGCGACTCCATCCAGTGCAGCGTGCCGTAGCCCGCAAGCAGGACGATGACGATGTTGACAGCGGTGAGCGCCGTGATCGCGAGCGCCGTTCGCCGGACGCTGGCGTTCCTGAAGTCGAACACCGGCCAGTCTGAGACGGCGTTCGGGTTCTTGCGAAGCCGGCGCTGCTCCAGCCACATGCCGAGCGGAATCAGCAGCAGTCCAACGATGAACGCCGCAGGGATGGCAATGAAGACGACCAGGCCTGCGTACGGGTTGACGAGCCAACCCGCGAGCACCGCGATCACCAGCGCAATGAACAGCGCCGCTGACGTGGTCGTCAGGATGGCGCCGATGATCGCGACCGGGTGGCGGGCGAGCGCTCGAGAGAAGGCCACGACTCTCCTATTTCAGACTCTGCATGTATGCGACGAGCGCGTCGATGTCTTCCGCCGGCAGCTTGCCATACCGGTCGGGCATGGGCGGCTTCTTCTGGGAGTTCGTCTTGGTCGTCATCTCCTTCGGGTTGGTAATCCACTGACGTGTTTCGGCGGCTGAAATCTTTGCGCCGACGCCGTCGAGCGGATTCGCCTTGCCCCCCTTACCGGCGATCGAGTGGCACACCGAACACTTCTGGGCGGTGTAGACCTGTTCTCCCTTCTTGGGATCGCCCTGAGCGGCAGCCGGACGCGACATCGCCATGAGTGCGACGAAGACGATGGCGATCGTGAGCAGGGTTCCTGTAGTCCTGAACTGTCTTCATGGAAGCCTCCAGGGCGCGACGAGCGTGGGAGTTCTACGGCAGATACCTCAAGCTAATAACCGCCGAGTGTGCCGTGTAGGGGCGATAGACATACCCGAGCACGAGCGAGCTGGGCTGGATGATGCTGTCGACAACCGTCGGGTCGAACGCGAAATCATAAACCCGGAACGGCTCGTAGAGATACGAGAAGGTCAGCGCCATCTTGTTCGACAGGCGATGCCTGACATCGAGGTGTAATTGCTGCAGCTTGTTGAAAACGTTCGGAAGCTGCGAGGGTGGTGACAACGGTCCCCCTGGTACGACCGTATAGAAGTAGCTTCCCTCTGCGTGGCTGAAGTCGTACGACACGCGCGCTTCGGTGTTGCGTCCGAATCGTGGCGGCGTGGCGTAAATCGAGAAGTAGTGGACGGTCTCGGTAGAGTCGGTCGTCCAGTCGCGCAGCGGATCGTTCTCCTGTCCCGGGCTCGCGGAACGCGACTGCTGGAATCCGAAATAGCGCTCGTAGTTGTACGTCGCGCCTCCGCCAAGGCCGTTCGCTTCGCGGTAGTCGGCGGCAAACGACAGCGTGCGGAATGTCGATTCCTGCAACCCGAAGTAGCTGTCGTCGAAGTCGTCCTTGCCGACGCCCCCGGATGCGCTGAACGTCCAGAGATCGTTGGGGACGATGTCCACAATACCGGTGAATCGGTTGCGACCACGGTCGGCAACGTCGTAATGACGCATGGCCGGCTGCTCGCCAATCTCCACGAGGAGCGACTCATCCAGGCCGGAGCCACTCCGATCGGACAGTTCGTATTGAGCGCGGAACGTGACCCACTCCGAACCGACCGTGTCAGCGGACAGTCGCAGGACGTTCTCTCCGGTGCTCTCGAAGATGCGGAAATCGTGGCCGCTGTTGTTGCGTGTATAGCCCAGCGTCAGCGCAAGCGACGACAGGCCGGTATAAATCGCGTCGGCATCGAACGTCGTGCGGCTGTGCGCGTACGGTTCCGGCCCACCGGTAGACGACACTTTGACCGAAGTGTCGTAGTTGATGAACTCCGGGATCGGCGTCGCCGGGATCTGATTCTCGTAGTCGTACCGGCGCACGCGGGCGGTGAACTGCAATGCATTCAGCGGACGCGAGACGAGCCCGAGGTTCGTCGAAAAGACACGCGCCTCGGCCTGCGGCGCTCTCCCGCGGAAGTGCGATCTGCGGAAGCGTCGGGTTGATGGTGAACGCCTGCAGAGGCTCGTCGTTGCTCCAGGATCCGTAAGAAACAAAGCCCGTGAGCTGCGTACGATGCGCGAACTTCGAGTAGCCGGCAGCGCTGATGGTCTGCGCGGAATTCGATGGCCACAACGCCATGCGACCCCGGCCGGGCGCGCTCGTCGAATCGTCCAGCCGGAGCGGGCTGTCCCACACGAGGGTGTCGTCGAGGTTGTTAAACCACGAGCCGGTATAGCCGACGCGCAACATCTGCCGGCCGTTCGTCCACTCGGTGCCGACGTTGAAGTCGTTCGTGCGCGAGTCGTACGGCAGCGCCACCTCGACGTCGTTGCTGAATCCGAAGCTGGCGCCCCAGGGCAATTCGCCTTCGTGCTGCGTCGTGGTAAAGCCGGCCTTCACGTCAAACTGCGGCGTCGGTGTTGCCACGACGCTGAACGTCCCGATGTTCCGCCGCTCGCGAAGGTCGAACTGCGATGCGAGCGGCAGATACGCAGACAGTGTCGCCTGGCTGTTCTGGATCGCGCGCTGCGTCGCATCGTCGAGAGGCAACGGGCTGTTGAAACTGGTGTACGGCGTCTGGGTGTCGACGCTGTAGAACTGCGGGATCTGATCCCACAGACCAGAGACCACGAATCGCCCGGTGCGTTCGTAGCTTGCCGAGTAGCGCTGATCGCGCCAGCCGACGTTGTCCGCCGCTACTCGAGCCTGCCAGCTACCCGATGGCTCTGCCCATGCGTAACGCACGTCGGTGAAGAGCAAGCCATCCCGCAGATCCTGATAGCGTTGGAAGCGCGCCGGATCGCCATCAACGCTGGTGAATCGACCGCCGATCTGGAACTGCCGCTCAGCAGGCTCGAACAGACTGCGAGATGTGTCGGCAGCCGGCGGCTCGGGCTGCGCCGCTGGCGCAGGCTGAGGGCTCGTTGCCTGCCCATTCGCAACGCAGGGCATCGCGAGCGTGAGAAACAACAGCAAGTAAAAACGGGGGACGCCGCGCATCGTTCCTCCGAGCTACCGCATGAAGAACTGCCCGGACGGATGGTTCGAGCCGTGGACATTCGAGTGACAGTTGACGCACGACCGGCCGAACATCCGGTTGCTCTTATTCACCGTAATGGCGTTGTTGTCGTAGACGGACGATGGGTGGCGCGTGGCGACGTGGCAACGCTGACACAACATCGGCATCCGCACGACGAGCATGCGATCGTTCGACGTGCCGTGCGGGTCGTGGCACGTTGCACAGTTCTCTCTCACTGGCGCGTGTTCCCACAGCATCGGGCCACGCATCTCGGCATGGCAGCTCATGCAACTCTCCGCCACGGAACTGCCGACCTTGAGCGCCTTCACGTTGCTGATCGAACCGTGAGGGTTGTGGCACGAGGTGCACGACATCTTTCCTTCGCGCACTGGCATGTGCGCGACAGCGCGTTCGGTCTTTGTGACCTGAAGACGATGACATGTCGCGCAGACTTCGGTCTGTGTCGCCTTCACGAGCTGGTGCGTCGCAGATTTCGGGTTATGAACGTTGTGGCAGGTGGTGCATGACAGGTTGCGGCGCTCGTGGCCGCTTCCCTCCCAGCCGGCGTGCTCACCGCGGTTGTGGCACGTCAGGCAGGTCTGATTGATCTCACCAGGCGTGATCTGGCCGAACTTCCGGATGTGCTCCTTCGCATCGTCATCGACGTGGGCCTGACCAGGACCGTGACAGCTTTCGCAGCCCTGCGCTGCTGCCGGAGAGCGAGGGTTCTTCGCCTGACCGTGGGGCGTGCCCTTCAGCGTGTCCTCGTGATCGGCATGGCACAGCGTGCACGTGTCGCTGCCGACGTAACCGACCGCGGGAGTGGTCGCGGCAGCCTGCGAACTCGAGGACTGCTCGGCTTGAAGGCGCGGCCAGCAGCGGCGGCTCGCTGATTCGCACAGAAATAGCCGCGGCCAGCAGGCAGATGGCAATGAGATGCAGGCCGAGTCGCACGATCACCCTCCACAAAACGCGGGTAGCAGGCGCTGTGGACCCGGTTTGAGCATGGGGCGTGCCCGAACTTTGCGAGCGGGCATCGAGGGCCGTAAGTTGCTGAATGCGAGTGAGTTGACTGAGATCAAGTGGACTCGCTCTGCATCGTCGTTACACGTCGCCCTCCATCTCGACGGAGAAACTCCCAAATACCGGAGGAGCGAACACGATCGACCAAGCTACAACGCGACGAGCAAATCGGCACGGCCGCACCTGGACCGTGGCCCATCGATCCGCGAATCACTGCGGAAAATTTCACGCTTTGAATGAGGCGGCGGCTCGGGAACTTCGACGCGTCCAGCTGCATCGTCCCCATCCCAACACCTCTCCGTTCCGTTTGTCCTCCTAGATCTCCGACACCGACCGTGATTCATCGGTTTGTTGCCTCAGCGTTGTAACCGCGTCATCGCGCGTTGGTACCTTCGCGTTTCTCGAACCCCATCCACGATGCATCCGCACACAGCGGCATTCTGTTTCAGAGGGTAGGCATGGCCAATTTCGATGATGACAACGGGACGAATGAATCGAACAACGAAACATTTCAGCAAGTAATCGATGCCCGCCTCTCGCGGCGCGGGTTTCTCGGAGGCGGCCTCACGGCAGCAGCCGGCATCACTCTGGGCGGCGCAAGTGCGTTGCTGAAGTCGGTTCCGGTGTCGGCAGACGTGCGGGGACCGCGCCGGCCACTATTGGGATTCGAACGCGTCGCGGTTTCGACGGCAGACACGGTCGTCGTCCCGAAGGGCTACACTGCCGAAGTGCTGATCGCGTGGGGCGATCCGGTCGGAAACGGACCCGAGTTCGAGCAAGACGCCAGCAACTCGGCGGAAGATCAGGCCAGGCAGTGGGGCATGCACAACGACGGCCTGGTGTACTTCCCAATCGACGGCTCGTGGCATGGACTCCTCGCGCAGAACAACGAATACGCCGATGAAGGGCTGCTCTTCCCCGACGGCGTCGCCAACTGGGACGAGGAGAAGACGAAGAAAGCCCTCAATGCCCACGGCGTGTCGATCATCGAGATCAAGAAGGAGCGCAACGGCCACGGTCATCGTCCGCGCTGGCGCAACCGTGGGTCGAAGGGAGAGGGCGACTGGCGCATCGTGCGCAACTCGCGCTTCGCACGCCGCATCACCGGCCAGACCCCGATGGAGATCGGCGGACCTGCCGCTGGTGACGATCGACTGAAGACGATCGACGATCCCACCGGCACGAGGGTCCTGGGAACGCTGAACAACTGCGCGATGGGCTTCACGCCGTGGGGCACGTATCTCACGTGCGAAGAGAACTTCAACGGCTTCTTCTTCCGAACGCTCTCACCGGATTCTCGAAGCAAGGAGGAAAAGCGTTATGGGATCAGTCCTTCCAACGGCGGCTTCCGTTGGCACACGACGCACCCGCGATTCAACGCCGACAACTATCCCAACGAATCGAACCGGTTCGGCTGGGTGGTCGAAATCGATCCGTTTGAACCACGCTCGACCCCGGTGAAGCGCACGGCGCTCGGACGCCTCAAACACGAAGGCGCGTGGGTGCAGGAAGCCAGAGACGGCAAGATCGTCGTCTACATGGGCGACGATGAGCGCAACGAGTACATCTACCGCTACGTCTCGCGGCTGCCGTGGAAGGCCGCCCGTCGGCGCGGCATCAATCCTCTCGACGACGGAATCCTCTACGTCGCCAAGTTCAAGGCCGACGGCACGGGCGAGTGGCTGCCGCTGACGCCGGACTATCCGGCGCTCGTGACGTGGACGATGAACGACATCCTGATCAACACACGCGGCGCCGCCGACGCCGTCGGCGCGACGATGATGGATCGCCCCGAGTGGATCGACACGTTCCCGCGGGCCCTGACCGCGGTGGCGACGCTCACCAACAACAATCGCCGCGGCACGACTCCGGTGTCGAGCAACAACCCGGACGGGACGACGGTCGCCGGGGCGGCGCGGCCGCCGGTCGATGGCATCAACCCGCGCGCGACCAACGTCTACGGCCATATCGTCACGTGGACGTACGACCATGACTTCACCGAACCCGACTTTACCTGGGATGTCTTCGCGCTTGCCGGCGACCCGGCGGTATCGGCGCACGGCTCGACGATCGTGGGCGACAAGTTTGGTTCTCCCGATGGCCTCTTCGTCGCGCCGAGCGGCCGACTGTGGATTCAGACGGACGTGTCGACGGCGACGCTCAACACCGGCGATTACGCCGGCTTCGGCAACAATCAGATGCTCTGCGCCGATCCGACGACCGGAGAGATCCGCCGCTTCCTCGTCGGTCCCAATCAGTGCGAGCTCACTGGCGTGATGACGACGCCCGACGAGAAAACAATGTTCGTCGGCATCCAGCATCCTGGTGAGCCACCCGATCTGCCGAGCAGCTCGGACACGCGCAACGATCCGGCGACGCCAAAGCAGTACAGCTCGTGGCCCGACGGCGACGAAGGCGGACGCCCGCGCTCGGCGTGCGTCGTGATCACGAAAGACGACGGCGGCGAGATCGGAAGCTGACACTCGCTGCTGCGAGCGCGCGATCGCACTCGCTCGGCTCGCTCGAAAGACGACGGCGCTCTCGCGCCGTCGTCGCTTCGGAAAGGTGCGCCGGTGAACCGACGCGACGGACATGTTGAAGGCGCTCTAGGATTTGATGAACGCCAGCAGATCGGCGTTGATCTGATCCTTATTGATCGTGCACATCCCGTGTGACAACCCTGGATAGACCGTGAGCACGGCGCCTTTGACCAGCTTCGACGACAACATCGCCGACGCTCCGATCGGAACAATCTGGTCGTCGTCGCCGTGCATGATGAGCGTCGGCACGTCGATCTTCTTGAGGTCCCCCGTGAAGTCGGTTTCCGAGAACGCCTTGATACAGTCGAGCGCGCTCTTGTGCCCCGCAAGCATCCCCTGCATCCAGAACGAATCGCGAATGCCCTGTGACACCTTCGCGCCAGGCCGGTTGAAGCCGTAGAACGGCATCGTGAGATCCATGAAGAACTGCGATCGATCGGCCAGCACACCCGTTCGAATGGCGTCGAACGCCTCAATCGGCAGGCCGCCCGGATTCGCGGCGGTCTTCAGCATCAGCGGTGGCACGGCGCCAATGAGAACGGCCTTGGCCGCACGGGCGGTGCCGTGACGACCGAGATAGCGCGCCACCTCGCCGCCCCCGGTGGAGTGACCGACGTGAATCGCCTCGCGAAGATCGAGCGCCTCGACCAGCGCGAGGAGATCGTCCGCATACGTGTCCATCTCGTTGCCGCTCCACGGCTGGCTCGATCGTCCGTGGCCACGCCGATCGTGAGCGATGCAGCGATAGCCGCGTGACGCCAGATAGAGCATCTGGTCTTCCCACGCGTCCGCTGTCAGCGGCCATCCATGGCTGAAAACAATCGGCTGCCCTTCGCCCCAGTCCTTGTAGTAGATCTGCGTGCCGTCTTTCGTCGTGATCGTTGCCATGAGGTCTCCTCGTTCCACACGATAGCCCAATGACTCGCGTCGAATACTGCGACAATGCCGGCGACAAAAGTGACGCGACCGCTGCTCGTCTACTTCTGCATCTCAACAGGAACAACAGCAGTCATAGCGCTCGTGACTTCTATGTTGCGGGCCGCTGTCAAGCTCCCTCTCAACGCGTCTTCGTTTTCTCTCCTCACGCGGGTCCGGGTACGACATGGGTCAATGACCCAGTGCTCGACTTCTATCCGAGCTCGCGCGCATGCGCACGGCTCCCAGAGACTGTGCAGTCTCGATCCCGAACACGTGTGCGACGGTACCTCTTCGTGGCGGTCGGCCGTTGGCACGACCCTTCACGAACCGTACGCGCCGCGCGCGTGAGCCGCGCAGGGCGAGCCCTACGCGCCTTTCACGATCGCGCCCGTCGGCACGACGCCCTGCGTGATATACCGCCAGAGTGCGATCACCAACTTGCGGGCCACTGCGACAATCCCGATCCGCCGTGCGCGTTTGCCCTTCCCAAAATTCGCCTGATACCACTGCGTGAGCGCGCTCTGCGGTTGCCACCGCACCCAATTCCAGGCGAGCTGGATGCTGACCGCCTGCAGCCGCCTATTGCCCGCGCCACTCATCCCTTGCTCGCGCTGCGACTCCCCGCTGTCGTACGGCGTCGGCGCAAACCCGAGCAGGCCGCCAATCTGCCGTCGATTCCGAAACGCCCGCCACAGCAACCCCTCGTCGAGCAAGATCGAGGCGCTCGTCGTCGCCACACCTTTGAGCTGCACCAATTGACGCACCGCCGCCGATGGCGCGGCCGTCGTCACGGCGGCCTGCTGCACGGCCTCCAGCTCGGCGATCTGCGCCTCGAGCCCGTGGAGCCGCGCGGCCGCGCGGGCCAGGCGCGCTTGCACTTCCGCCGGCAGGACTGCGCCCGCCCAATCGCGCAGCTTCGTCCACCACTCGCCGCGGCGGCGCGACGGCAGCGTCGCGCCCCATGTCGCCACCCACCCGCGCATCTGATTGACCAGCCGGGTCTGATCCTGCGTCAGCGCCGTCCGCTCCCGACTCACCTGGCGCGCGGCCTCAGCGGCGACCGTCGGGACGCGCACTTCGCTCCACACGCCGCGTTCGCCACAACACACGCGCACCAGCATTCGCACCAGCTTCAACGCATCGAGCCGATCGGTCTTCGCCCGCCGCGCCCGCCGATTCACCTCGATGCTCGCTGAATCCACCACCCGATTGGCGACGCCCATGCCGAGCAGTGCCCGATGAATCCAGAACCCGTCGCGGCCCGCTTCGTAACCGCTCACGACCCGTGCCGTCGCCGACAACCCCAACCGCCGCCGACCCTCGTGTAGCACGCGCGCGACCGCACCGAGATCCCCACTGGCCACCGTCCGTAGCCACGGCTCGACCCCGAAGCCCGACGTCATCGCCAGCTTCCAGTCCTTCTTTCCCAGCTCGAACGCCACATACAACGTCGGCTCGCTTACACTACCGAGCAGAGTGCGGGTCTCAGTCATCATCGTCTCCTTATGGATGTCAGTCCGCTAAGGAGCTTAACTGCGGCCCGCGCTCATAGTCTCTTCGTGGATGGGATGGACCGTGACGTCACCCGCATGGGGTGCGCTCGTCCCGATCGCGATGTGGGCGCCGGCACTCGCCGCCTTCGTCGCGCGTCGTGCTGAACATCCGCCATTCCTGACGCGGATGCCGCTCGGGCGCTGGGGAATCACGGGCGCACGAGTCATTCTCGTGCCGCTCGTCATGCCACTCGTGGTCTACGGCGTCGCGTATGCCATCGCCGTGAGTGCTGGATTCGCTTACTGGAATCCTGGAGCAGGCCGATGGACGACGGGCTCGCAGATTGCCGCCAATCTCGTCATCAACCTCGCACTCCTCGGCGTCATCGGCACGTTCACGGCGATGGGAGAGGAGATCGGGTGGCGCGGGTACCTGCAGCCACGCCTCGACGCCGCCGGCGTCCGCTCGAGCATCCCGATCGTCTGGCTGTTTCAGGTCGCCTATCACGCACCGTTGATGGCGGGCGCCGACTACGGCGTGGTCGCAGGCCTTGGCACGAGCCTCGTGCTCTTCGCGATCGGCGATCTCCCCGTCTCGTTCATTATGGCGAGTGAGTCGTACCGTGCGCGCAGCCTCTGGCCGGCTGTCTTCTTCCACAGCTTTCACAACACCATCTCGCAGTGGCTGTTCCCGAGGTTCTTCACCGTCAGCGACGACCAGCCTTGGCTCAGAGGCGAGATGGGACTGCTGCCCATGCTCGGGTACATCGCCCTCGGCACTTCGATGTACCTATGGATGCGCCTGCGCGGACAATCGTGGGCGTCGCTCTCACGCGAAGCGCTCTCGCCACGTTCGCTCTGACCTCGTCGGCCGGAAAGAACGACGCGCGCGGCTACGCGCGCAGCGAGATTGCCGAGTCGCACGTCCACGTTCTCTGCGAGACAACAGCACTCGTCAGCGTGAGCAGGGTCAGGCGTTCAGTGACAGACCGCGAGCTGGAACGACTTGGCGAGACCTATACGCTGCGCAGGACGGGCGACGACTGGAAGATCGTCGTCGCGTCGTGCACGATGCAGATGGTGTGCTTACGGGCAGCTGCCGCTGACGGACTGCAGTGACGTCAGATTGAGCGCGTTGTCGGAGTTCGACCTGAAGATCAAACCTCGCGCCTCCACCTTCTGCCCGGCGCGGCTATCGGCCTGATACCCAGGAATCACGCTGACCAGATCGAAATTGAGCTTGCCGAGCGGCTGACCGCCTGCTTTCGCAAGCGCGGCAGGCGTAGACGTTTCTTCCTTCGTCACAACCGGTTCACTGGCGTTCGTCAGCTTCCATGCCTTGTCGCCAGCGGGCGCGAGGCAACCCACCAGTTGAACGAGGTTGAAGTTCGAGACGCCTTCCGGCACGCCTCCCTGCCTGACGATGGTGATCGCTTCGAGCGCGGGGAGTTCGATGCTCAGCTCCTCGCGGCCGGCGGGGGCGCCATTCATCGAGATGATGAAGGCGAGGATGTCGAGCTTGCCGGCATCGGTCACGCTTTCGATTCCACCAGCCGGCATCGTGTCGCGAATCTTGGTGAACAGCTTGTCGAGGGTGTCGTTCTCCCAGTGCGAGAAGAAGCCGTCGCCCTTGAGCGCGGGCGCCCGCTCGGATCCAACGAGCTCGTTGTTATGGCACCGACCGCAACTCGTCTCGAACGCCGGCTTGCCGCGGGCGGCCTGTGCCTGCGTGTAGATGCCGTCCCAGATCTTGCGACCGCCACCCTCCTGCGCGATGGCCACCGCCGGACGGATCGTCGTCGCCATCACGGCAACCCACAGCAAGACTGCTCCACCGCAGAGACCGGCGACTGACGTTCTGGTTTCGTTGGCGCATGTGCAGATCCGTGAAGGGGTCTGACCCCTGCTCAAGGTTTCTCGATCGAGATGGCTTCCAGTTCCGCGAGTGAGTCCGGCAGGGCCAACGTTCCAGCGGGCGCTTCGTTCGCGCGCAGGAGATACGCGATCAAGTCGGTATAGGTGCGCGCGCTGAGACTGCCCCGGTTGTCGGCCGGCATCGACCGGCTCAGTGTTTCAAACAGCTCCTTGAGGTTCTTCCCGTTCCAGTTGCGCATGAACGGGTCCGACACGAGCGGCGGAATCTCACGTCCCGTATCGCCGTCGAGGCCTGCGCCGTGGCAGTGCTCGCAGGTTCGGCCGGTACTCGCGCTCACCGCGATTGGCCTGAACCTCCGTGTAGACGCCGTCCTTGATCGATCGCTTCGCCGCCGGCTCCTGACCGGCGGCACCTGAAGCGCTGCTGCCTGCCTGCTCCAACCAGAGCGAGCGACGCCGCGACGAGAACCTTACTGAAGCGTTGCGCTCGTGCGGCCACTTTCGCTCATGAGTTGTCGCAACAGCGCAGCCGTGCTCTCGCGCGGGCCGGTCGCGTTGCGATTGCCTCGAGCCGCACCGGCTCCAACTCCGAGCGCGACGTCCAGGGTGTCCGTCCTTGCTTGTCCGTTCGATCCAGCTTCGCGCCGTGTTCGGCGAGATACTTCACGACGCGCGTCGAGTCCGCGACCGGCGGCGACGTGCATCGCGGTCTGTCCGGCCGTGTTGAACGCGTTGAGATCGACGCCTTTATCGACGCACATCTGCAGCGCTTCGAGCGTCGCCGTCAGCGCGGCGTCCGGACCTGCGCCGAGATATCCAGCGTTGGCCTGACCCGCTGCGACGAGCATCGCCGCGTTCGTCCGATCCTTCTTCGTCAGCGTCCCATCGGCGCCGGCCTCGAGCAGCACGCGCATGAACGGCACGTCAACCGCCTTGGCAGCGCGCAGGAACGGTGTCGTCCCTTCGCCGAGCGTGGCGTCGCCGGAGCCGTGATAGCGCCCCAGCATCGGTCGCTGCAGACGCGCATTCGGGTTGGCGCCCTTGGCGATCAGTTTCTTCAGCAGGCCCTCTGCGTCGATGGCATCGACCAGCTTGGGCGCTGGACGCCCCTGCATGCCGCCGAGCGTGTGCATGTCGACGAGGAAGTAGAGCGCCGCAGTGCCGGTGCTGTCGGCCACGTTGGGATCGGCGCCCTTGTCGAGCAGCATCGCGGCGAAGTCGTAGTGCGCGTTGATGATGGCAACGACCAGCGCAGTGGTGCCGTCAGGATCGACGATGTTCAGATCGATCTGAGGAGATTCGGCGAGCGCCTTCCCGGCCTCGAGCGCTCCCTGCCGCGCCGCGTGCATCAGCGGCGTCCAGCCTCCGCGCGGCAGCGCCGTGCTGACCATGCCGGACGTCGTCCACTTGAACTCCGGGAACGGGAGCACCTTCGACTTCGCGTTGACGTCCGCGCCGAGCTCGATCAGCGCCTTGACGGCGTCGGTGTGATTCTCGGCCGCCGCCCAGCTGAGCGCGCTCTCGCCCATCCAGTTTTCATGGACGTTGACGTTGGCGCCATGCGACGCCAGCACCTTGATCGACGCCGCGCTTCCGGTACGCGCCGCCGTCATCAGCGCCGTCTCGCCTTCGGGCAGGGCGGCATTGGCGTCGGCCCCGCCTTGAGCAGCAGGTCCAGCATCTGCGCGCTGCCGTTTTGCGCGGCGAGCGCGAGCGGCGTGACGCCGTACCGCGTCGTCGCCTTCGCGTTGGCGCCGGCGCGCGAGCAGCAGTCGGGCTGACGCCAGATCGTTGTTGCGTGCGGCCCAGTGCAGGGCGGTCATGCCGTCCGCCTCGGCGAGGTTGACGTCCGCGCGCTTCTGCAGCAGCGTGCGAACCGCCTGCGACGTTCCCGGCCTTGACCGCGTCGATGACCGGCGCACCGGCGGCCGCGAAGGCGACGGCCGACGACAGGACCATCACGGCCGCCAGCAGCACAGGACGTTCCGCATGGCTGGTCCTCCCGACGCGCATCTACGCGACTTCGAACCGGCCGTGCTGATCCCGAACGACTTGGCATCGGACCCGAACTTGTTCGCCAGGTCGAGCAGGAAGTTCGCCATCGGCGTTTCCTTCGGAGCCACGATGTGCTGATTGCCCTTGCACCAGTCCCGCGCCCTTGCCGACGAGCAGCGTCGGGATGTTCAAGCGGCTGTGCGTGTCGCTCTCGCTCATGCCGCTGCCGTAGAGGATCAGCGTGTGATCGAGCAACGTGCCGTCGCCATCCGGCGTCTTCGCCAGCTTCTCGACGAAGCCGCGGAACAGGTCCACGTGATGGGTGTTCAGCTTCACCAGGTTGGCGAGCTTCTCGGAGTTGTTGCCGTGGTGCGACATCGCGTGATGCGGCTCGGTGACGCCGATCTTCGGATACACGCGCTGGCTGGCGTCGCGTGACTTCATGTAGGTGACGACGCGCGTGAGGTCGGCCTCGTAGGCGAGCGCCATCAGGTCGTACATCAGCGCGGCGTGATCCTCGAACTCTTCCGGGATGCCGACCGGCGCGTCCGGCACCTCCACGTCGGTGAGCGACTGCTTCTCGGCCTTCTGAATGCGCTGCTCGATCTCGCGCACGTTCTCCAGGTAGTCGTTGAGACGATTGAGGTCCTTGCCGCCGAGCCCCTTGCTCAACCCCTTGAGCTCTTCGAGCAGCGAGTCGAGCACGCTGCGATCGGTGGCCATCCGCGCGAGACGCTGCTGCGCTCGTGCCGGGACGCCCGAACATGCGCTCGAACACGCTGCGCGGGTTGATCTCCATCGGCATCGGCGTGGTGGCGTTCTTCCACGAGATCGTGTTCATGTAGGCGCAGCTGTACGACGGGTCGCAGCCGCCGATCCACCCGGTGAAGTCTTCGGTGGCCAGCTCGAGCGACTGCATCGGCGTCTCCTGTCCGATCTGATCCGCGATGACCTGATCGACCGTGACGCCGTTGTTCACGTTTTCGGCCAGCGTGCGCTTCGGAATGGCGCCGCTCAACCAGGCCGCGACGGTCGTCGCATGGCCGTCGAGCGGGTCGCAGAGCTGCGACACCACCGTCATGTGGCTGCGGAACTCCTCGAGCGGCTTCATGATCGCGTTGAGCTCGAAGTTGGCGCCGACCGTCGTGGGATCCCAGAAGCCAGGCCGCTCGCCGAGCGGAACGAACACGGCGCCAAAGCGGCGCACGGGGGTCGCCGCTGCAGCCGGGCGGAAGACGGGCACCATGGCGTCGAGGAACGGCAAGGCCAGCGCCGCTCCCATGCCGCGAAGAATCGTCCGCCGTGACAGTGCCCTATTCGTGATGAACATGACGCACTCCTTGTATGAGCCCAGACGACTTAGCCACGCCAGTTACCTGCTACTGACCTAGCTACCGAGCGACCGAGCTACTCAGCTACTGCTCCTGCGCCGTCGGCACCCGCCGCATCTGAAACGCCGGGCTGCTGACGATGCCCTCGACCATCGACGCGAACCGGTAGTTCTGGCTCGCGCCGTCGCGCACGATCTGCCTGACAGTCGGCATATCGGTTGCCGCGACGCCACGGCCCAGCGCATACGTCATCATCTTCTCGACAAACGTCCCGACGAAGATCTCCGGATTGCGCATGAGCGCCTTGCGCAGCGAGACGATGCCGTCCACCTTCGTGCCGTCGAGCAGCACACCCGACGCGTCGATCGCGGTGCCGTGCGTGCCGCCTTCTCGCGTCCGCCACGACCCGACGGCGTCGAAGTTCTCCATCGCCAGGCCGATCGGGATCCATGATCTTGTGACAGTTGGCGCACACCGGATTCCGCCGGTGCACTTCCATCCGCTCGCGCATCGTCAGCACGCGCCCCGCCTGCTGTCGCGTTCTCGTCGAGCGGCGGCACGTTGGCAGGCATCGGCGGCGGCGGCGCGCCGAGCAGATTGTCCAGCACCCACTTGCCGCGCACGACCGGCGACGTGCGATCGGTGTGCGAGGTCACCATCAGGATCGCGCCCTTGCCGAGCAGCCCGCGGCGCGCCTCGTCGGCCAGCGTCACGCGGCGGTAGTGGCTGCCGTAGACGCCGGGAATGTCGTAGTGCTTCGCGAGCCGCTCGTTGACGAACGTGTAGTCGGCGTCCATCAAGATCGAGCACGTTGCGGTTCTCGCGCATGACGCTCTCGAAGAACAGCTCCGCCTCGCGCTCGAACGCCCGCCGCAGGTTGTCGTCGAAGTCCACGAACTCGGTCGACAGCGGCACCATGTTCTTCAGGTTGCGAAGGTAGAGCCACTGGCCGGCGAAGTTGGTGACGAGCGCCTCCGACCTGGGATCGGCGAGCATGCGCCGCAGCTGCTGCCGCATCACCGCTGGCGTTCGCAGACTGCCCTGCTCCGCGACGCGCAGCAACTCGTCGTCCGGGATGCTGCTCCACAGGAAGAACGAGAGCCGCGACGCCAGGTCGAGGCTGTTGAGCGCGATACACCGAGCCGGGCGCCGCGTTCGCCGGATCGCGCTCGATCCGCAGCGCGAACTTCGCGCTCGCCAGCATGCGCTGCAGCGCAAGCTGAATGCCCCTCTCGAAGGTCCCGTCCCGGCGGCCTGTCGTGTAGAACGACATCAGCCGCTGGATGTCCTCGTCGGTGGCCTGCCCGCGATACGCGAGGCGCGCGAGCGTGGACACGATCCGGCGCGCACATGGTTCTTCCTCCGCAGTCGTCGCCGGACGGCACATGAAGACCTGGCGGCGGCTCGGCGTATCGCCAGGCCCCGTCGGGTTGTACGGCCCGGTGACCGAGAACACGTCGAGGTGCGGATAGCCGGTCGGATCGAACGTGTCGTGCGAGCTGCGAAGGAACGGCTGCAGGCGCCAGCTGTTCTGCGCCGCGGTCTTCTCGATGAACGCGACGCCAATCGTGTGCGGCCCGGCGGTCAGACGAACGCGCGCCCGCGCTCGCGCCTCCACATCGTCGCCCGCCAGCGTGGGATTCTTCAGCGAGGCCTTGAAGTCCTCGTCGCCGCCAAATGACGCCAGGTGCACACGCGCGCCATCGACGGTGATCTCGAGCTGGTGCTCGTATTCGAGGCCGCGCATCGCGCCGAGATTGGTGCGGAACAGGCGAGGCTGGATCACATACTCGCCATCGAGCGGCAGCGTCGTGTGCGCGAGCATTCCGCCGACCGTGCCGATCGGCAGCCCTTCGACGTGGCGGTCCTGCGACGCGTCCTGCCGGACGCGGAACGTCTCGCTCGCCACGCCGCTATCGGGATCGCCGACCGCAAGCGCGCTGACCTTTCCTGCCGCCGAGAGATAGCGCTCGAGCAGCACGGGCGAGACGCCAAGCACGTCGGCGACGTTGTCGAAGCCGTACGCCGAGTCGTCGGCGGGCAGCAGACCCGCGGGATCGATTTCGAGAGTCGAGCAGATCACGAATCGCGTTGCCGTACTCGGCGCGATTCAGGCGATGCACGAGCGGCCGGCCCGGATCGGGATGCGCGGCCGCGTGAGCGTCGAGCGCGCCAGTCAGCCAGCGTCACGAGCGCGGCGCGCGATGCCGCATCCGGCGCGGGCGATCCCTGCGGCGGCATCATCCCGACGCGCACCTTGCGGACGACCTTCTCCCAGACGTCGGGCGCGCCGGCGATATTCGTCGTGTCGATGCTCTCCAGTGTCAGACCAGCGGTCTTGAGTCGATCGCTGTGACACGTCACGCAGTAGCGATCGAGCGTCGCCTTGTGTGACTGCGTCGGAGCAGGGGATGCGGCAACCGGTTTCGGGGGAGCAGGCTTCGCGGGAGCGGGCGTCGCAGGACGGGGTTGCGCGGCGGTCTGCTCGCGTGCATCCACCCACGTCCAACATAAACCGAGAAGGGCAACAGCGGTCAGCGCGCGTGTAAGCCTGAGCTTTCGCATATCGAAACGTGATTCGCTCGTCGCCAATCGAGACAAATAATAGCGCCCGGCCAGAGGCTGGGCTACCGCCTAATTCAGGGTATGACGATCGACGATTCCCGCCCCCTCGCCAATGGTCACAACCTGCTGAGCCGCAACCCCTTTCACGGTTTCAACACGCCCGCTCGGCCATCGGATGTCGAGGCGGTCCACGGTCGGCGCGCGGCCCAGGCCGACATGTAATCGCACGTCATTCTGCCCGAGGTAGCTGGATCCTGCGCGCACCTCGCGGACCAGCCGCAGCGACCCGACCGTGGCCGTGACCATTGCCCCGATTCCGTCCCGGTTACTCTCGCGACCTCGCAGCCGTATCAGCAGCGCTTTGCCCGAACCCGCCCCGCCATCGTTGCGGAGCAGGTCGGGCGGCTGACCATTGTTGCTGACCAGCAGATCCAGATCTCCGTCGTTGTCGATGTCGCCGCTCGCGAGCGCTCTGCTCACTTTCTCCAGTGCCCAGGCCGGGCCGGACTGGCGCCCGACATCGGTGAATCGCCCGTTCGCGTCATTGCGAAGCAGGAGATTGCGCTGGGCGTAGCGTGACGTCGATCTGAAGAGACGTGCGTTATCGAGGACGTGCCCGTTGGCAATCGCGAGATCGAGATCCGCGTCGTTGTCGTAGTCGAAGAACGCGACGCCGAATCCGAGAAACGGGAGTGTCACCGGACCGACGCCCGATTCGAACGTCGCATCGGCAAAGAGCCCCTTTCCCAGGTTGCGGAACAGGCTGTGCGTCTCGGACTCGAAGTTCGTGACGACGAGATCGGGCAGGCCGTCGCCGTCGTAGTCGCCAAAGTCGGTTCCCATTCCAGCCCTGACTCGCCCATCGCTTGCCAGCGCAACGCCCGCAGGTAAGCCGACCTCCTTGAACGTTCCGTTTGCTTCGTTGTGATAGAGGAAGTTACGCGTCAGGTCGTTGGCAACGAACAGATCCGATGCGGCCATCGTTGTCGTAGTCCGCGAACACAACGCCGAGCGCCTTGCCGTCAGTGCGATCGAGCCCAGATGCCTTCGTGATATCGGTGAACGAGCCGTCGCCGTTGTTGCGATACATCGCGCTTGGCACTCCCGATACACGTCGGGCCGGCAGTACGCGCGCGCACGCGCATCGCCGCAGACCTTGCTGCTGTCGGGATCGACGTAATTCGCCACGAACAGATCGACGTCGCCATCGTTGTCGATGTCGGCGAACGCACAACTGGCTCCGAGCAGTTCCGATCCCACTCCTGCTCGACGGGTCACATCGGTGAACTTGCCGTTGCCGTCATTGTGAAAGAGCTGGTCGGGTCCGTAGCTGGTCAGGTAGAGATCCACACGACCGTCGTTGTCGTAGTCGGCGGCGCACGCCCCCATCCCGTACTCGTGATGTTCGATGCCGGAGGCTCCAGTCACATCCTCGAACTGACCGTTGGCCTTGTTCCGGTAGAGGCGATGCCGCGCGCGCGCGGTAACAGCGGGCTCGCTGACCGATCCCCCGTCCACCAGAAACACGTCCACCCAGCCATCGTCATCGAAGTCGAAGAACAGCGCGCCGGATCCCATCGTCTCGACGATGTGCTTCTGCGCGCTCGCGCCGTTCACGGGATGAAACTCGAGACCGGCCTGGCGCGTGATGTCCGTGAACGTCACTGCGGCGCCCGCTGGCTGTATCGTCGGTGCGCCGCGAAGCGTCGACGTCGCACACATGCAGGCGAGCGCTCCGCAGGATGCGACCGTTCGAGCCGCTACACCCATCATTGAATCGGCGCACCCTGTCGCGCGCGGGTCGCGCTGACGGCCTTGTACGCCTCGCGATGCGCACGACTCTCCTCGTTTCGCCCCAACGCGTCGTACGCGTCCGCGAGATAGCGGTGCGCCTCGATCGCCTCGCGTGCCAATGCCTCCTTCAACAGTGGAATGGCCTCCTCGGTATTCTCGGCCCTGACGAGAAACGCGCCAGCTGCCAAACGTATCGATCCTTCTGCGGGAGCATAGGCCACCGCGCGGCGCAGCACGTCCGCTGCGGCTGCATACTCCTGCCGCGCAGCGTGCTCGCGGGCCTGCTCCGTCAGGAGCTTGATTTGCCAGGCTGCGTCGTTGCGCGCGCGCGTCGCAATCTGCAGTCGCTCGAACTCTTTCAGGACGGACAGCCCTTCTTCCGTGCGCTCGGTGCGCATCAATGCTGTCCCCAGCGTGTACTGAGCGGCTTCATGATCCGGCTTCAGCGCGACTGCGATTCGCGCGGCGACTTCGGCATCGGCAAACCGCGAGAGGCGAAGCAGGGTTTGGGCGCGCGAGGCATGGGCGTCGGCGTCTGCAGGGTCGATCGACAGCGACGCAGCGTACTCGGCGAGTGATTCGCCCAGCCGTCCGTCCTGCGCGTACAGATCGCCCAGCCGTCTGTGCGCCACGGCGTTGTTGGGATTCACTTCGAGTTCGAGCCGATACGCCGCGATTGCTCCGGCAAACTCGCCCTCACCAACGCGGAGCGCCGCAATCGTTTCGTACAGCGAGTCGCGGCCCACGATTACGGCGCGCTCGGCACTCGCGGCGAAAGCCGCCAATGCCTCTGACTTGCGCGACTGCGATTGATAGAAGCGGCCGAGACGATAGCAGGCCTGGCCCGACTCGGGCAGTTCGACGACCATCTCTTTCAGTGCTCGCTCCGCGTCATCAAGTTGTCCCGACGCGACGAAGCTCTCGGCCGACGCCAGGCGAGTGCGTTCGTCGCGCGCCTCGTTCTGGCTTTCGAGCGGACGCTGGAAGGCCGCCATAGCATCGTCGTAACGCAGACCGTCCAACAGACGAAATGCTTTCGCGTAGAGCGCAGGCGCGAACACGGGCGCGGCGCCAGGACTCTCGCGCAGAAGACCCAGTCGCACGAATGGAGCCGCGGGAGCGCTCGCACTCGATGGGCGCACGACGCGATCGTGCCGATCCCTGAACTCGAGCAGCGCGCGCGAGATCTCCTCTTCGTCGCCGCCGTTGATGACGTGCTGCACTCGTGCGTAGCCGATTGCGGCGCTACCGGGATTGGCTCGGGCAGCCGCCGCGAATGCTCGCGCCGCGTCCTCGCGCTTCCCCTGCGCGTCGGTCCGCGAGACCCAGAAGCAGTGACGCTTCAGCCCATTTAGGAGAGAGCGCTGTCGCGCGGCGAAACTGATCGACCGCATCCGTCATCAACCCGCGATCGAGGTACATCGTCCCGAGCGCTACGTGGCCTTCTGCGCTGCCGCCGACCGCGTTCAGCGCGGCGCGATAGCTGCGAATCGCGCCATCCCATCGCGCGAGCGCGGCGTTCATGTCGCCGACGGCTGCACGAACACGTGGACTTTCATCGCCGTAGCCGCCGGGCAGTCCCTCGACAAACCTGCGAAGTGCGGCGACGAAGTCAGATTTGGCCTCGCGCGCTCGAGCCGCTGCCCCGGCGACCTCGCGAACGTGTTGCTGTGGAGAATCCGGTTCGCGGCGATCGTCGTTCTCCTGACCCGACACGGGCGCAGGAATCAGGAGCACGCACGCGATCGCCACGAGGAGTCGCACTAAAAATCCATCTGCAGGCTGAACTTCATGAACCGCGGCGGCATGATGCTCGGTCGGGATGCGCCATCCGGATCAGCGACGCGTCGCGGTAGGTCGCGCTCTCGGTCAGCACCGTGTTGGCGTTGAACGCGTTGTAGAGTTCGAAGCTGGCGCCGAGCCGCATGCGATCCACGGTGAACGGCTTGGTGAAGCGCAGATCGAGCTGGTTGCGGCGCTCGCCGAACATCGTGCCCGGGTGCACCATGTTGACCGTGACGTTCGGCGCGTTGGCCGACAGATCGCGGCCGAGCGACTCCTTCACCACGGCGTTGGGAACCACCTGGTTGGCGGAAATTTGCGGCCCGGGACGGCTGAAGAACAGTCCGCTCACGGTCACGTCGATCTTCGGGATCGGTGTAGGTCCAGATCAGCTTTGCCGTCGGTCAGGAAGTTCTCCTTCTGATGGCAGTACGGGCGCAGTCAGCACCGCGGCTTCGGGCACGTCCTCGACGACGTCGCAGTTGTCGAGCATCGCGCCGGCCGGTGCTGACGCCGCCCTGCAGCGTCATGCCTCGCGCGGCAGCCGCCAGTTCACGCGTCACGTCCACGCCGTTCCAGTGCTCGATCTGCTTGCCGTAGTTCCGTGGCGAGCGTGAAGTAGTTGTTCGGCAGCGACGGCGACCTTGTCCGGATTCAGGTTGTAGAAGCCGCTGATCGGTGTAGCCGCCGCCGTCCGGCAGCCGCGGATCGACCGGCGCCGTCGACGCTGAAGGAGCCGTAGTCGCCGGGCCGAGGTTCAGGTTGTCGGTGACGCCGAAGTTGCCGATACCAGCGGCGGAAGTAGCCGACGTCGATCGACAGCCGCGGCCGCAGCTCGTGCTGCACGCTGGTCGAGAACTCCCACTGATAGGGCCGCGTGCCCCAGCCGTTCAGCACCTCCGGGTCGTAGTTCAGGCTCAGCGTCGGTCGGCCGAAGTTGGTGTCGGACACGGTGCCGCAGAGATCGCCGCCCGCCGGCGCGGAAGTCCTGCGCGAGCACGTTGGTCAGGTCGCAGTCGGGCACGAAGTCGCGGTCGGCGTCGGTCCACGAGCGGGTGACGATGTTGGCCAGGCGGTTCACCGGGTTGGCCGTGTCGCCGTAGGTGCCCTGCAGGCCCTGGGCGGTCACGTACTTGTTGAGCGACGACCTTGAGCGCGGTCTTGCCGTTGCCGCACAGGTCGTACGACCGCCCGAGCCGCGGCACGATGTCCTTCCAGTTGCGCCATGTCGGTCTTCGGGAACGTGATGTTCCGATTCGGCACGCAGCGGGCCCGGGCTCGAGCGTCTGCTCCGGGAAGTAGCTCTGGAACGTGTCGAAGCGCAGGCCGCCGCTGAGCGTCAGGCGGTTCACCGTCCACTTGTCCTGCACGTAGATGCCGAGGTCGAGCTTCTGCCGCTCGGCGCGATAGAGCGGCGTGGCCCGCTGCGTCAGCTGGTTCGGCACGCCGTTGTTGAACTGGTAGGTCAGGTGCGACGCGTTGTCGGGCACCGTCGACGTGCGCTGCGCGGTGACGTTGTAGACGCCCACCTTGGCCGAATGGCTGCCGGTGACGTAGGACAGCGACGCCGACGAGGGCATGCTGACGCCGAGCGTGCGCTGATACGGCTGCGTCGCGCTTCTGCAGACCGCCGCCTCGATAGAGCAGGCCCGGGAATGAGGCCGCCCTGCTCGATCGACCGGAATCAGCAGCCGATGCGGATCCTGGAGGTTGTTGGGCGTGTAGGCGTACTCCTCGCGCCGCGACGCCGACGCGCGCCTCGACCAGGAGGCGGCTCGACGGCGTGGCCGTATAGGACACCGAGGACAGGTCGCTGATCGGGTACTCGAGCTGGTTGGCGGCCTCCTGCGCGACGGTGGCGCCGTCGATGCGGCACTGGCAGCGCCAGTGCTGATCGTAGAAGAAGCTGATCTTGTTGATCGGGTTGGCCTGCCAGGTCAGGCGCAGGTTGACGCTCTGCTCGGCCGCATTCGGAGAAGGCGCGCTCGTTCTCGTCCGGCTCGTAGGCCCACTTGGTGATGTCGTAGGCGTTCTTGTTCTGGAACAGGCCGCCGATGTAGTTGGCCTGCCGCGTGAACCGGGCCGAGGTGTAGAACCACAGCTTGTCGTGCGATGAGCGGGCCGCCGAGCCCGGGGTTGACGTCGGTACTGGAGCTTCAGGCTGTTGGGCGTGCGCAGGCCGCGGGCGACGAGCTCGTCGGTGTTGTTGGAGCCCTCGAACGAGGAGTTCACGGCGGTGGCGAAGAGCGAGCCCGAATACCGGTTGCCGCCGGTCTTCGGGATCATGTTGATCTGCAGCCCGCCGGTGATGCTCTCGGCGGTCACCGACGAGTAGTCCACCGCCACTTCCTGCGTGCTGCCCATGTTCGGCAGCATGTTGGCCGACCAGCCCGTGCCCTCGGTGTTGGCGATGGTGATGCCGTCGATCAGCAGCCGCGTGTCGTCGACGCGTGCCGCCGTGGATCGACAGCGAGCCGCCGGTCGTGTTGATGATGTTGGTGCCGCCCACGTCCACGTTGCTCAGGTTGACGCCGGGGATCATGAACGCCGCCACCTGCGGCGTCCGGCCCGTCGGAATCGCCTCCAGCAACTCCTGGTCGATCACCCGCTGCCGGTTCGCGCTCTGGATGTCGACGATCGGCGATTCGCCGGTGACCGTGACCGTCTCCTCGACCGAGCCCACGCTCATCTCGGCGTTGATCGTCGCCGCGAACGAGCCGGTAGCTCGATGCCTTCGCGCCGAACGGTGGCGAACCCCGGCAGCGTGAAGGTCGACGGTGTAGGTGCCGCCGCGCAGCTGCTCGATCCGGTACTGGCCCGTTCCGTCGGTCACGACCGATCGCACTTTTTCGATCAGCGCCGGACTCGAGGCCTCGACCGTGACACCCGGCAGCACGGCGCCGGAGGCGTCGACGACGGTACCCGCGATCGACGCCGTCGCCTGGGCGAAGGCGTTGTGGGGAACCAGGAGGGCTGCGGCGAGAGCGAGCAGCGCCGCGACCGACTTCAGCATCTGACTCTCCTCTGCAGCGCAGCGGGCGACTGCTTATGCAGAAGCCGCGTGTGGTGGCCGCAATCATAGGCGAAGTCACTGAGCCGTTAATCTACCCATTTAGGGGGATGCGACACATTCATTTCGAGGCCGACAGGCGCGGCGCGAGTCGAGCGCGTCCCATCGTGTGTAGGCGGCGAGCAACAGCGTCTCCAGCTCTTCGAGCCTGGCGAGCGCCTCATGAATCTCAAGGCGGGTCTCTTGTAGAAATCGGCTGAGGTCACATCCGCCTGCAGCTGCCGCTGCTCGGCTTCGAGCGCTTCGATGCGCGACGGCAATTGATCGAGCTCGAGCTGCTCCTTGTAGGACGGCTTGCGACTGACGCGCGTCGACCGTCGGACGCCGGCGCACCATCGCCTGGCGCGGCATTGCCTTCGGACCACCTCGGGCTCTGCCTGTCGGCGCTGCCTCAGCCAGTCCTCGTATCCACCCATGTATTCCTGCACGCGCCCGTTGCCCTCGAAGACGAGCGTGCTGGTCACGACGTGATCGATGAATGCGCGATCGTGACTCACGAGCAGCAGCGTGCCCCGCCAGTTCACCAGACGCTCCTCGAGCAACTCGAGTGTCTCGATATCCAGGTCGTTCGTCGGTTCGTCCATCACGAGGACGTTGAACGCCCGCGCAAACAGCCGCGCCAGCAGAAGGCGATTCCGCTCACCACCCGAAAGCGCCTTTACGGGCGACTGCGCCCGTTCGGGTGGAAACAGAAAGTCGCGGAGATACCCGTGCACGTGCTGGGTGCCACCGTTCAAGGTCACCGTATCGTGACCATCAGCGACGGTTTCCCAGACGGTGCGGTCGGGATCCAGTTGCTCGCGTTGCTGGTCGTAGTAGGCGATCTGCACGTTTGCGCCCCGGCGTATCTCGCCCGCATCGGGCCGCAGCTCACCCAGCATCATCTTGAGAAGTGTGGTCTTACCGGAGCCGTTCGCGCCGATCAGGCCGATGCGATCGCCGCGCATGACGCGCGCCGTGAAATCGCGCACGACCAGCCGTCCGTCGAACGCCTTCGAGATCCCCTCGGCCTCGAACACGACCTGGCCGCTTCGATCCCCCATCTCTGTTTGAAGGCGCACGGACCCGATCTGCGTTCGTCGTGCTGCACGCTCCTCGCGCATCGCCAGCAGCGCACGCACGCGCCCCTCGTTTCGGGTGCGCCGCGCCTTAATCCCCTGTCGCAGCCACGCCTCTTCTTCCGCCAGCTTCTTGTCGAACTTCGCGTCGTGAGCGGCTTCAACGGCGAGCGCTTCCTCCTTACGTCGAAGAAACGTGGCATAGTCGCCCGGCCACGACGTAAGTTGGCCGCGGTCCAGCTCGACGATCCGCGTTGCCAGTGCCTGCAAGAACACGCGGTCGTGCGTCACGAACACGACGGTTCCCTCGTAGTCGGCCAACCACCCTTCGAGCCATCGCATCGTTTCGATGTCGAGGTGATTGGTCGGTTCGTCGAGCACGAGGAGCTCTGGTTCTCCCGCGAGTGCTCGCGCCAGAAGCACCCGACGCTTCCATCCACCAGACAACGTCTGCATGTTGGCGTCGGCGGAGATCTGCAGCCTCGAAAGCACCTTCGCGACTTTCTGGTCGGACTGCCAACTCTCGCTTTCGGAATGAACTAACCCCTCCGCGACAATATCGAAGACGCGGCGATCGTCCGCGACCAGGGCATCCTGCGCCAGCCGGCCGATGCGGAGTCCGGGCTCGCGCCAGACGACGCCCTGCTCAGGTGAGAGATCGCCGCTCACGATCTGCAGGAGCGTCGACTTACCTGTGCCGTTGCGGCCGATCACGCATACACGCTCCCGCGGTTCTATGCGGAAACTGGCCTGATCTAAAAGGGGAAGATGGCCAAAAGCCATCGAGATACGGTCGAGCGTAACGAGGGGCATCCGAAATCTATCGTACCATCGGGATACGCGCGCTCCCGGTAGGCGCGCCGTTTGCTAACGAACACATGCCACAGACCGTCGAAATCAGCCTGAGAATTCCGTCCCTGCGCGTCCGCAAGGAAGAGACGGACACCCTCGAGACCATCAACAACAGCGACATCCGATTCAGCAAGCAAATCGAGGTGGACTCCATTCCCAAACCCGGCGTGGTGCTGACGATGGCGATCAGCTCCGGAGAAACATTCCAGTGCGACGTCGTCCGAAGCGACTGGCACCACTCCAAAAACATGTTCGTCATCGCCTGCCGGTATTCCAAGCGCTCCGTGTCGCAGGCCGAATACCATGCCCTCATGAACGCCACCGACTGGCAGGTCAGGGCACTGATGTAGTCGGGTCTGACGTAACTGGGGTCTGGGCTCTCGTGAAATCGGTTCAGATTCGCGGCTCTGAGGCGACGACTCGGCGCACGAGTGCGACGATCGCGTCAGGGCTGGCGGGTTTGAGAATCACGTCGACGAACAATTTCGTGACGCCGCCATCGAAGAGATCCGGCCTGGCCGTGTAGGCAATCACTTTCAGGTCCTGCGTCGCCGCGCTCGCGCGAATCAAACGCGCGGCCTCCAGCCCATTGAGCACGGGCATCGTCAGGTCCATCAGGATGACCGACGGGCGGGCGTAGTGCGCGGCGATCACGCCTTCTATTCCGTTCGTCGCGGTAAACACATCGAATCCGGCATCCTCGAGGATGGCAGACGTCAACTCGCGGTTCGTGTCCGAGTCGTCCACGATGAGAAGACGCGGGCGAGCGCGTACGGTCACGTCTGTGGAATGATCTCCGAGCAGCCGCGTCAGCATCGTTTCGGCGAATAGCCGCTGTTCACCGGCGGCGCGACGGAGTCGAGCCACCGCCTCCGCCAATGCACTCGCCACGCCTAATTCAATCGGAGCGGGAACCTGCATCGTCGCAACACCGACGTTGGTCCCCGGTACATGGAGAGTCGCACCGTCGCTCTCGAGGAGACTCGCGAGTGAGGTCAGCTCCCGCTCCTGCTCACGCGCGGAGGCCAGGAGTCTTTCCGCATCGCCAATGAACTGTCCGAGGGTGTGACCGTTGAACGCGTAAGCCATTGGATCTCGGCCCAGGGCCACGGACCGGGAAATCTGCGTGGGACTGTAGCAAAGACCAACGATAAATTCCAGCACATCAAGCCTTTAACTCGACATTGTCCGAATCAGACATCCATTGTCGATCTGAGGCAGACATTCTCTGTGCGGCTGTGCTTGGATGGCTTCGGTTCTTGCACCTCACACCATGGAGGAGTTGCTGGTGATTGAACGCACGCGCAATGACGTGCTTCGCGAGCTTGCGCAATCAGATGAGGGTGTCTTTGCGCAACTCATGCGCGACCTCGAACCTCACCCGTTGCAGCGCGGCGTGTTGCTGGGTACGCCGCGGGTTGTGAGCAACTTTCTCTATTTCATCGACTCAGGTGTCGTGTCGATGGTCGCGAACACGAAGAGCGGAAACTCAGTCGAGGTCGCGCTCGTGGGGCGAGAGGGTGTTGCGGGAATCGCGGATGCCCTCGGAAATCAGCCACTGCCGTACAGCCTTGTCGTTCAGCTGCCGGGTCTTGCGTATCGCGCGCCCAAGGAACTGATCCGCGAGCACATCCTCTCGTGCAGCGCATTGCACGAACTGCTCATGAATTATTCGCAACGGGTGATGCATCAACTGGCGCAGTCGGCGCTCTGCAATCGCTTCCATACGTCGGTGCAGCGCCTCGCGCGATGGCTCCTGCTCACCGCTGAGCGGGCGGACACGAATCGCTTCGAGCTCACGCATGAATTCATGGCGCAGATGGTCGGTGCCCCCCGCTCCGCTGTCAGCGAGTCCGCCTCGGCGCTGCGAGACAAAGGGATCATCGACTATCGGCGTGGTGTGCTCACGATCCGAAACGCGAAGCGGCTCCACAAGGTCGCGTGCGAATGTTTCGATGTCGTGTCCTCAACGACAAATGGCGCTCGCGCCTGGCTGGTCGATCCGAAGTAAAGATCAGTAACATCCAGAGCGTCTTTAACATGTCCGTAGCCTCGGTTCATCGGCGCACCTTGGCGAAGCGACGACGGTGTGGGCTGGGACTTCGCTCCGATTCGTCGCCGCGGTCGCGGTAGGGACGGCGGTTGCCCGCCGCCCCCCGCACAGAACCGGACGTGCGGTGCTACCGCATCCGGCTCCCACCTTGGGTCATGACGCGAAACCGCTCAAACGGATACGGGTGACAGATGTGGACCGGCGGAACCCAGCGCGTGATGTAGCGACGCATGCGCGCCCACGGGAGGCGGCGTTGACTCCGGCGACAGAGCGCCTGCCACCAGAGCCGACCCGACCGCCCGCGCAAACGCGTACAGCGACGGGTAGTTCATGCGGCACCCCGTAGTACTGCACGTGCCCCTGCACCACCGCCCGCACATACGCCCCGAGTTCCGGGACGGGGTCGGTGCATGCGTTGCCGGAGCTCCGTCTTGACGGCCTTCAGCTTGGCCTGCACCCGCGTCCGCATCGTCCGCCGAAGCACCGTGAACCTCCCGGTTCGGGTCGTCGCGCAGCTGTGCGTGAACCCGAGAAAGTTAAAGCTCGCGGGTTTGCCCTCGCCACGCGCCCGCCGGTCGCGGCCGCGCAAATCGGCCGAATTCCAGCAGCCGCGTCTTCGTCGGGTGCAGCGTCAACCCGAACCGCGCACACCGCGTGCGCAAGTCCGCCAGAAACTGCTCGGCGTCGTCTCGCCGCTCGAATCCCACCACGAAGTCATCGGCGAAGCGCACGACGACGACATCGCCGTGCGCGTGCCGCTGACGCCACTGATGGACCCAGAGGTCGAAGACGTAGTGCAGGTAGACATTGGCCAGGAGCGGGCTGATACTCCCGCCCTGCACCGTGCCGACCTCACTGACGATGCGTTGTCCCTCTTCCAGCACGCCCGCGTTCAACCATTTCTGGATGAGTCGCACGACGCGCCGGTCCGCCACACGGTGCTCGATGAAGCGGAGGAGCCATCCATGCTCCAACGTGTCGAAGAAGCTCTGGATGTCCGCGTCGAGCACCCAGTTCACCTTCTTCGTCGTGATGCCGACCGTCAGCGCATCCAGCGCGTGATGCGGGCTGCGCCGCGGCCGAAATCCGTACGAGAACCCGAGGAAGTCCGTTTCGTAAATCGCGTTCAGCACCGCGACGACGGCACGCTGGACGATTTTGTCTTCCAGCGTGGGAACGCCGAGCGGCCGCTGCCGCCCGTCCGCCTTCGGGATGTACGCGCGTCGCACCGGCTTCGCTCGGTACGCTCCCCGCCGCAGCCGCTCGGAGAGGTCCTGGAGATGCGCCTCCAGGTCCGTCCCGTAGTGCTGCCACGTCTCGCCGTCGATGCCGGCCGCCGCGTCCCGCTTCATCGCGAAGTAGGCGGCGCGCAGTTGCGTCGACGGCATACACGTGATGGAGGAGCGCGGTGAACCGCTGTTTCCTGTTCCGTCTGTGCCACGCTGTCGTACACGCTCGAGCGCGCTGGGCGCGCCTGCCCGGCGCTGTGTCCGGGGCGCGTTACGCTCGGGCGTGTTCCCCTTGGTCCGCTCCCTTCCCTCCATCACCTCCGCCGCCCGTTCCGGGGCGTTGTTCGGTGACTTCGCGGGTACTACGGAGCGGTCCGACTTCCCATGCTCGTGCATCATCGCCGTGTGTCCTGAGACTTCGCGATGCGGCCTTGGTGTCCCAAGGCGACCCTGGGATCTCCCGGTTCCCGTGCGAGGTGCGTCCGCGCGTGCATGGGGTCTTCGACCGCGCAGGGTCCGCGCTCGACTCGCGCTGGCGTCGAGCGCCGATGTGGCCTTCCGCTCTTTTTCACGGCGTCGGCACCCTGGACGTTGAGGATTTCGCGGCTCAATACCCAGCCCACGCGTCCCCCTGTCAACGCTTCACCGTCGTCCTTGCGGGCGTCGGCGCATGACTCGGGGCCGATGTGGCTCGCTAGGCCTTCATCGTCTGGCTCTTTCATCCGTAACATCTCGCCGGTTTCGCCGGCGCACGAAAAACGGCTCGTCCGCGCGCGTGCTCACGATGACGGCGGCGGCTGATTTGATCCGCCCGACCGTGAACATCGTGTCGATAACTAGGTGGCCGGTGCGTCAGTGGCGAATCGCCGCCGCCGCCGATCGGACGGCTCCCGAACCGTTTTTCCCACTCTCGCGTGTCGCGGCGAGAACAGTCGCTGCGCCCCAGCCCACACCGTCGTCATAGACAGTGCGGCGGCGCACCGGGCGGGCCTTGGGTCGGCGACCTGTTCGCGGCGTGAGGAGCGAAGACGGTAAATCGGGTCTGGAGGCGCGGCCAGCGCCGTCGCTGGGATTCGCCACCGGCGTACGCGCCAGCTCGTGACCGAAACGATTCCTCCCTGTCCTTCGAATCATCCACGGCGACGGCGTCAGCGTCAGCACACCCGCCGAAAGACCCGATTTTCCACGCCGTCAAACCCCGGGGCCCCTGCCGCGCCTGCGCGGTGGGGTGGGAATCGGGAGCCGATCCCAGACCGCCCGGTAAGCCGCCGCTACGAGCATGTCGAAAACGCGCTACGCTGCGTGGCGAGGAGCGATGACGACGACCGATCGCACACGGTGCGCGTTCTCGATCGACGAAGCGATAGCGCTTTTGGCGCGCACGCCTGCGACACTCGACGCCTTGCTGCGCGGTCTGCCCGACTCGTGGATCGCAGCGAATGAAGGGGACAAAACGTGGAGCCCCTTTGATGTCGTCGGGCACCTGATTCACGGCGAGCGAACGGACTGGATTCCTCGCGCGCGAATCATCCTGGAGCATGGCGAGGCGCGCGCCTTCGACAAGTTCGACCGCTTCGCGCAGTTCGCCGTTTCGAAGGACCGCCCGCTGTCCGCCCTGCTCGACGAGTTCGCCTCGCTGCGCCGCCAGAACCTCGAGGACCTGAACGCACTGAATCTGACTGAGGATGATCTCGATCGCCGCGGCCGGCATCCGGAGCTCGGCGTGGTCACGCTACGGCAACTGCTCTCGACGTGGGTAGCGCACGATCTCGATCACATCGTGCAGATCTCGCGAGTGCTGGCTAAACAGTACTCGGACGAGGTCGGTCCCTGGCGCGCCTACTTGAGAGTCATCAGCGGACAGCAGGGCTGAATCAGCCTACCGCGCCTGCGACTTGACCTCGGATTTCGCTTTCGCTCGGGCGGCTTCGCGATCCACCGACAGCCGGTATGCCACGTAGTACTTGTAGATATTGCTGACGTACTGGACGGTCTCGCGGCCCACTCGTTCGGAGACCACGCGCTCCACGTTCCCGAACCAGACATTCGGATTGAGGCCACGCTTCTCGGTCTCACGCCGTAGCTGTCTTATCCGTCCCGGTCCTGCGTTGTAAGACGCGAGCGTCATCAGACCCTTGTCGAGCTCGGTCATCGGTTCGTCCTTGTAGAACTCGTCCATCATGAAGCGGAAGTACTTCACGCCGGCATGAATGTTCGGCTCGACTTTCGTGATGTCGCCGACGTTCAGGTCCTTGCCGGTCGCTGGCATCACCTGCATGACGCCAATCGCACCCACGTGGCTCTTTGCCGACTGATCCAGTTGAGACTCCTGGTACCCCTGCGCCGCCATCAACAGGTAGTCGACGTTGTACTTGGCTGCCGTAGGTCTGGAAGAACTTCACCATCTGCCGCAGCTTCTGGCGCTCGCGCTCGGCGCCGGCGCCCTTCACGTATTTGGTGCTCTCCAGGTACCTGCGTTCCATCATGTTGCCAAACGCAGTGTTCGGCCCGTATTCCTTGACAAACTGGTTCACCGCCCGGAGCATCCTCGGGTTGTTCTTGCGGACCCCGACAGCGATTTCTCCCCCGGTCCGAACCGCGACCCCTTTGTGAGACTTGAAATCCGGGAAGACCTGCTGCCAGAACTCGGTCACGAAATCATCGACGACGGTGACGTCCACAAGTCCCGCGCTGACCATTTCGAGAATGTCGTCGTCTTCGAGCGCCTCCGGCGCTTCGACGATCTCGACCGGTGGCTTGCCACGGGCTGCAAGCGACTTGTTCAGCGTCTGCAAGCTCTCGTAGTAGCTGCTGCTTTTCCGCACGAAGACTTCCCGACCGGACAGGTCGTCAACTGTTGCGGGCGCCATCACGTCTGGCGCGGTCACGACAATCTCTGAGACTCCCATTCGAGTGGGTGTGCTGAACTCGGCGACTTTCCTGCGCTCGGGTGTAATGGTCAGCGCGGCGGCGACGAAATCCACCTTGCCCGCTTCGAGCGCCGGAAACAGCTGATCGCGAGCGAGCGGCACGATGGCTACCTGCACCTTGAGCAGTCCCGTCTTGAGTCGCTTGTTCAACTGCTCTTCGAACAGGTTGACCGACTCGTAACTAATGCCGCGCTGGACGCCCCGATCGATGAAGTACTGGGTGCGGTTGTAGACGACGCCGGCTCGAACGATGCGGCGCTTGACCATCTCGTCGAAGTCGCCGGTAAACGTCTGGTCGAGGAGCGGACGCACTTCTTCTGGCAGCGCATCGTAGGGCGATGTCGCCGATGGCAGCGGCTCATCGTCATCCTGCGCCTTGGTCACGATCTGCGGTGTGCCACCTCCGGCGGACGCCTGCTCGGTTTGATTAGAAGAGGACGAGGATGAGCAGCCGGAGAACAGCAGCAACAGACAGAAGACAGGACCGATTCCGAGCGCGCGCCGCGTATTCTCGAAACTCACCATGTAAATTTACCTCCACGTCCCACGACATATCGCGGGCCTTTGCCCGCACTCCCGCGTGATTCCAGTTGAAACTGCGTCTTCGTCCAAAGCTCAGCACGCGTCATGCCACGCCATGGTACTGATTTTTTCGCGGGTGGAACCAAAAACCGCGAGGAGATGCCGCTTCGGTGCTCAGGCGTGATCGACTCGCGCCAGGTCTGCGACGGCTGCGACGAAGGCCGCTGCGCTCTCTCTCCCCCTACTCAGGTTCCTCGACTTCTTCGAAGAACAGCAGTTCGAGCGCCATCCGCCGCAATTCCCAGTCCGAGTACATCGCCTCGCCGACGACGAAGCGGCACATCCCGGAGGTATCAACGGTCACGATGGCGGTGAGATCCACGTCGATGTCTTCACCCTGGATGTGAATGCGTCGGCCCACTCGCTCGAACTGCACCACCGCGGCGACCTTGCCATTGCCAACGAGGCGAGACACCTCGAACACATCGGCATCGTCTTCTGCGTAGAACTCGAACTTCCAGCCGTCGGGCCGGCCGAGCAATCCGTTGCGTCGCCGCACATCCTCTTCGACATGAGTCTGAAGGCGCTCGAACATCAATGCCGCGCTGCATTTCGCCTGCGCGCCAACCCAATCGAAGTCGTCGGACATCTGTTCTTGCGCCATCACCACTCCTCGAGCTGTTCGAGCGGACCGACTACGGCCGTCGCACTCCACGATTGCACGATCAGGCGGTGCGGCCAAGAGAGATCTCCACGGATGACCGCATGCGGCGTTACTGGCCGGTTTCTGAACGAGGCCGACTTGTTATAGTGATCGTTCGCACGCATGCCGACGTCCTTCACTGCGGCAACAACTCGGACGGCAGGGGCGGTTCGCAAAGGCGATCGCACCGAGCTGCTGCCGGTTGCGCATGTCATCACGAGCCCCGAAACTCGCCTCAGTTATCAGATCGAAAGGCTGCTCGGGCAGGGCGGCTTCGGCCAGGTCTATCTGGCACGGCGACTCGGACGATCGAGCGCGGTGCCCGAGGTCGTGTGCATCAAGGTCAGCCAGCGCATCGACGGATGGCTGCGCGAAGCCTATTTCGGCCAGCTACTCGACGGTCACCCTCGCGCGATTCGCGTCTTCGACGCGTTTCCAGTCAGTGCCTCGGGGCGATCGATCCTGTACTGCCTTGCGCTGAGTACGCGCAGTACGGAGACCTCAGCGCGTTCCTCAAGCGCAACGATCGCCCGTGGGCGGAATCAGTCGCGCGTCGTGAAATCGCCGGCGTCCTCGAGGTGCTCGGGAAGCTGCACCGCGGGCAGATGCTCCACCGCGATCTGACGCCGATGAACGTGTTCGTCTGCGACAGCCGCCGCCTCAAGCTGGGTGATTTCGGCATCGTGCGACAGCAAAGCGATCGGCGAGGGATCACAGCGAGGACGATGAACGCGCTGACCGCGCCGAGCGAGTTTCTTGCCGCCGCGGCACCAAAGTGGCAGGCGCGCGATGACGTTTATCAGGTCGGGCAACTGCTCGCGATGCTCATCAAAGGCAACGCGGCGATGCGCATTCGAACGCCCGAGGTGCGCGCGCTTGCGTGCAGCGATCACCTGAAGGAAATCATCTACCGGTGTATTGGCGAACGGCGAAAGCGATACGAGAGCGCCAACGAGTTGATCGACGCTCTTCGCACGCCGCCGGCGTCACTCAAGGTCGGCGTGCTTCGATCGCTGAAGAGTGTGCACATCACGTTCACGGGCATTCTGAGCAAGCGGCGCCGCGAGGCCGCGCTCGCCGCACGGAAGGCCGGGGCGATCGTTCACAGTGGACCGTCCGCGCAGACGACCGTCGTCGTGCGTGGGCGGCCGAATCCGTTGCAGGCTGCCGGGCGTGATGGCGGCCTCAAGCTGATGGATATCAAGCGTCTGCGCGAGAAGGGCCACAAAATCACGCTGCTCAACGAGACCCAGTTCTGGCGTCTCGTCGCGGCGAAATAGAACCAGGCTAGCGCATAGAGGTCGCCTCTACTGGTACTGGTGCATGTCCACCGTCTGCACCGGCTGAACCACGGAAGGATCCATCCACAGCACTTCCCAGTGATGGCCGTCGAGGTCGTAGAAGCTCCAGCCGTACATGAAGCCGTGGTCCTGTGCGTCCATCGCGTGACGTCCGCCTGCCGCGATGGCCTTCTTCACGAGTTCGTCAACTTCAGCTCTGTTCTCGCATGACAGCGCGAACAGCCCTTCCGTGCTCGTCTTCGTATCGCAGAGCGCCTGCTTCGTGAACGTCTTGAAGAATGGCTCGCTGAGGAGCATCACGAACGCCTCGTCGCTGATCATCATGCAGGCGCCGTTCTCGTTGGTGAACTGCTTGTTGAACTCGAAGCCCAGCGTGGAGAAGAACCTCATCGACTTCTGCAGGTCGCGGACGGGCAGGTTCACGAACATCTTGCGATTGGTAGCCATGGTGCGGTCGCCTCCTGTGAAAACCATTTGGAGGGATAGACCGCCGGAGGCCGGCGGAATCATCGGTCGCGCGGTTCAGGCCGGAAGACGAGCGGGAAGACCGAACAATGGGAAGAGATGCTCGGTGTCGAGGAACGAGTTCCACGCCGCGATGCCGTCGCGATCGAACTCGAGGACGATCAGTGCCCAGGGCGCATGGCCCCCGCCCGGCGCGGGCCGATATTGCCCGAAGCCTCGTGTCCCTGAAGCGCTCGTTGGCAGGAGCCGCGATCCGCGACAACCTGCTCCCGGCCCAAGGAGCCACGACTTGATCGTTTCGTGCCCGCGCAGCCACAGCGTATAAGGCGGCATGGACAGCGTGGCATCTTCGCGAAGCAGTGCGACGAGCGCGTCAACGTCGTAGTTGTGAAATGCCTCGACGTACCTATTCAGCAGAGCGGACTGCTCGTCGGACAGCGGTTCGCTCGTCGTGGTGCCCTGACGGGCCGCCACCGTCGCGCGCGCCCGTTGTAATGCGCTATTTACGGCGGCGACCGACATGTCCAGGCACTCGGCGACTTCGGCCGCGGACCATCCAAGCACTTCGCTCAGGAGGAGCGCCGCACGCTGACGCGGCGGGAGGTGCTGGAGCGCCGAGACGAAGGCGAGGCGAATGCTCTGGCGAAGGGCCGCCAACTCGAACGGGCTGGCATCGGACGGCAGCACCCGGGCATCCGGGACGGGCTCGAGCCAATGCCGCCGCTCACGAACTTCGAGATGGTCTTCGATTGAGCCGTTCGGCCCTTCCTCCATGGGTCTGGCCCGCCGCGAGCGGTCCGACGAGCGCATCGAGACAGACGTTGGTCGCGATTCGGTATAACCACGTACGTAAGGAGGCGCGGCCCTCGAAACGATCGAGGGCTTGCCACGCGCGCACCATCGTCTCCTGGACGGCGTCCTCCGCATCGAACGCCGACCCCAGCATGCGGTAACAGTGGCCCCTCAACGGAACGCGATGAGCTTCGAGCTGCGTGGCATCGACCTGCATGCCGATCCTCATACCATCGCGCTCGACGGAGGGTCAATCAGGCAGGCTCTTCCCTTGCGTTGCGGGGCGCAATCTCGGCTACTCTATGCGTCCAACAACAAAAGACCGCGGCCTCGACGCCGCGGCTGGAGGAACGATGAAGCGATTCGGAGTGTTACTCCTCGGGTTGTGCCTGCTTGGAGCCGCCGGCTGCAGTGACGATTCGACGGCGCCGTCCAACCTGCCAATCGTCATGACGGCCAATCTGTCTCCGGCCAACGAAGTACCGCCAATCGCCAACGCCGAGAACACCGGCAATGGCGCTGTCCAGATCACCTTCAACGTGACACGCGATGGAACCGGCGCCATCTCCGGTGGAACAGCCGAGTTCCATTTTCAGCTGAGCGGCTTCCCGTCGAGCACGACCATCATCGCCGCGCACATCCATCCCGGCGCCGCCGGCGTGAATGGCGGCGTCATCGTCAACACCGGTGTCGTTGCCGGGTCTCCAGTGACCCAGTCGGACGGGGTGATGTCCTTCACCTCTGCCCCCGTCACGGTACCGGCGGCTTTGCTCCAGAGCATCGTGAACAATCCGGCCGGCTTCTACTTCAACGTGCACTCGCCGACGAACGGCGGCGGGGTGGCGCGCGGACAACTCAGTCGCACGCAATAGCGTCGTTGAACTCGACACCGTAGGCCGGGTCTTGCTGTTTAGACCCGGCATCCGGCGGGTCCAACCGCCTCCGCCAAGGCTACGGCGGCCGCCGAAGCTTTACGCGAAGGCGGAAGAACAGGACCCGCCCTACCTCTGGACCCCGCCCGCCTACACCGAAACGCCCACTTGAAACGTCGCGGCGTATCCAGCACTCGCACTACCGGTCGGCGTGACGATCTCGGATGAGAGGCTGTCAGCAAAGATCCCGTCGGCGAGGTTCGACATCGGGGTTCATCCCGCGCGACGCATACGCGCCGCTCGCGTGCACCGTGTTGTTGATCGATTCCGGAAATGCGATCTGCGTCACCTTCACCGATCGCCCGGCCATCGTCACCTCGACATGAATGTGCGTGGCGCGCCCCTGATACCACCCGGGATAAATCGTGGTGAACGTCACTTCACCGTTGCCGTTGGTCGTCTGAATGCCCCGCAGGAATGTCTGCGTCGTCTGCGTGCCGTATTGCGAGTAGTCTCCCGCGGCATCCACATGCCAGATCTCGACGTTCGCGTTCGGGACGGCCGCGCAGCCGCTGTTGACGTTGACGATGCGGATCGTGAGGGCCAGAAGCGTCCCGCTCTTGCCTTCCCGGATGTCGCTGCGAAACAGGTCGACGCGCGACGGATAGGGACCGATGGTTTCCGTCGGCGTCACCGCGCACGTGGCGTTCGTGGACGTCGTAGTCGTCGTAGTTGCCGTCGATGACGGACTCGTGGGTGAATCGCCACATCCAAACGCGAACGCTGCGCCCGCGGCGCCAACAGCGCCGAAAGCTTCACGGCGCGTGAGCAATCTTGAGCCTTTCATTCCTGTCGCCTCCGCCATCCAGTCTGACCGTTCAATTGTCACAAGACTGTGGCAGAGGCGTGCAGAGATCGTGACTCGTTACCAACCGGGCATCAGGTTGAACCCGAAGATCCAGCCGTGGCCTGGTCTCTGGAACGCACGTGCGAAATCGAATTCGCCGACGGCAAAGCCCATCAGATTCACGCGCAGCGCTACGCCCGCCGACGACACCGCACTGCGGGAACCGCCGTTGAACGACGGCTGTTCGCCCTGATTCCAGGCGGTGCCGGAATCGGCAAAGAGCGCAACCTCGACCGGAAGCGGACCGTACATGTTGCTGGTGACACCGAACGGACGAAGCAGCGGGAAGCGCAGTTCGACGTTGCCCACCAGCATCCGGCTGCCCAGCAACCGATCGATCAACTCGACAGCTGCCAGCCGGTGTCGGGATGCATTCGTCCGAGTCGATGCTGTTGACGTCGTAGCCGCGCACGAGCCAGGGATATCCGACGTAGAGCGGTGAAATGCGAGTGTCCTGTGAGCCGCTGCCATATCGGCCGTAGTGCATCAGCCGGACAGCCAAGGTGTAGAACGGCGCCGGCATGAAGTAGCGGCGATAGTCGGCGAGGAGACCCGTGAAGTTGATGGTGCCGAACGTGGGCGACGCTTCGAATCGATACCGCTGCCCCTGCACCGGGCTCGTTGCGCCGAACACCGACGAGTCGAGCACGTACGCGGCGGAGCTGGTGCCGAGGTTCAGCGTCTCCGCCAGTGGCGTCGTCGCAGACGTGTCCTCGAATACCGCGCCGGTGTTGAGCGAGAACGTCGTGGTCTGCACGGTCTGATCGAACGAGATATTGCTCACGCCGCCCTGAAACTCCAGGCGCCGCGCACGATCGAGCGGATACGCCACCACGCCAGAGACGTTGCGCTCCGTCTGCCGGAGGACGAAAAGCTGGTCGGACTGGACGAGATCGCCGTTCGGCAGGCGGCGGACAGCGCTCTGGAAGCCGCTACTGAGATAGGGAATCTGCCCGCCGACGAGCCCCCAGTTCCAGCGACGCGACAGATTCATGTAGGCGACTTGCGCACCGATGTCTTTCACGCTGAAGCTGCCTGCAATGCCGGTATTGACCTGCAGAGCGGTGGCGAGCAGGTGATTGCCAAGCTGATCGCCGAACGTCAGCGCGATTCCCCCACCGAACGACGTACCGAACCTGCTGACCCCGACTCCGACAACTGGTTGCGACACACCTTGAAGCGAGAGCTTCGTCTTGTACGGTTCAACCTCGTAGGTCGTCGGCTCTGGCAACCCGATTTCCGGTGCAGCCAGAAGTGATGCGACCTCGCTGGCGTTCCTCGTGAGTGGCGGCAGCGTCGCCGCGGTCACCGATGCCGGAGGGAGCGGCGTACACCTGAGTCTCTGCGCTCGTCGTCCGAATGTCGTATTTGCTGTCCTGATACACGCTGAAGGCGACCGTTCCCGCCTTCGACGCCACGCTCATCGCCGGGCTCAGGCTCGTGATCCCGCTGATCCCGGTCGTCACGTGTGTGACCTGCGTCGTCTCAGCCGATTCACCGACCGTCGTTCGATAGATGTTCGGGATCCCGTCGCGATCGGAGATGAAGTAGATCGATCGGCCGTCCGGCGCCCATTGTGGGTTGATGTGCTTGCCTTCGGTCGTCGTCGAGATTTGCTGAACAGCGCCACTCTCGGGATCGATGCTGGCCAGCGTATACGGACCGAACGCGAGCGTCGTCAGATTGCTCGAGAATCGATCCGTCGAGAACGCGATGCGCCGGCCGTCCGGCGACCACGACGGCTGCAGATCGGCATACGCATCCCTGGTAAGCTGTCGCAACCGGTTGACCTGCAGATCGTAGACGAAGAGATCGGTAATGCCCTGATGCATCCCGGTGAAGCCGATGGCGTGGCCATCCGGCGCCCAGGTGGGATGCATGATCTCGTCGACCTCAGGGATCTCGATCTCGCGAGACACACCACCATTCAGCGCGTCGAAGATCGCGATCGCGGCGCGGCCCGACGTCACCGTTGCCACGGCGATCTTCTGACTGGCGCTGTCCCACGCTCCCGTTGACTGAATGAACTGGACGCTCGAGAAGTGCGGGTCGGTCGCCTGGCTGGTGAGTCGCCGGACGATCTTCCCGGTGGCAGCGTCGGCAACGTAGAGATCGACGGAGAAGAAGCTGCGCGTGGACAGAAATGCGATCCAGCGGCCATCGGGACTGATCGCCGGCCCGACGTTGAGGTCAGCGCCTAGTTCTTGCCCCTCGATCACCAGCGTACCCGTCTCGCCGGAAACCGCCTTGAGAATCGGTTCATACGCGTTTCGAATGGCCACTTGCCAGTCCATCGACACCTGCTTCGTGGACACACCGAGGACCTCCTCGAACGCGGCATCTACGCCGCGCCTCGATGCGACCGTCAGCATGTTGCCGATTACCTCGTCGCCCCATCGCCCCGCGACATACGCCCACAGCGCCTGACCCCATCGATAGGGGAAGTACTTCGGGTTGTCGAGGTCCTTGATGGTAGGGAGCCGTTCCCCGCGAGCGGCATCGCGAAGCCACATCGCGGTGTTGGGATCGACCGGTCCGAGCGAGAGATATTCCGCCATCCCCTCGATGAACCAGAGCGGCAGCCGCTCGGCGCCGTTCTCGCCCGGAGCGCTGTCGGGCTCCTTCGTCATGTCGGTACTGAAACGCGTGCACCAACTCGTGACCGATCACGTGGTCCGTGTCGGCGAGTGGACCTGCGAGCGGGAGGACGATGCGACGCCGCAGTCCTTCGGTGACGCCGCCCGTGCCTTCCCCGATCTCGCCACCAATGACGTTGGTCTGTTCGAACTCGACGTGCGAGCCGTAGAGGATCAGCGGCTGGCGGCCGCGCAGTTCGTGCTGAAGCAGGCGCTCGAGTCGCGCATGCCAGCGCTCGGCAAAGCGCGCGGCGATATCCACGCCCGATTTCTCGCTTGGATAGAAGTAGATATCGAAGTGCTCGGTCTTCAGGATCTGGAAATCGAAGGTTCGATACTGAACCTTGTTGTTGCCGAAGTACTGCGCCGACGCGGGCGCACTGAGACACGCGATGGCACAAAACGCAAGAGCTGCCGCGGCTCTGCGTAGTGTGTGTGTTCGAACCATCCAACACCCCCACCGCAGCGTGAGCAAGAGACGCACCACTCCGGGCGTGCGATGAGCGTGTCGGTTTCGGATGTGAAATCGCCGGGGTGAAGACCAGCTGTTCGCGAAGCTGCGATCGAAAGAGGACGCTGGCCTCAGCGCCAGCTCCGGCTACGCTGCCGGCCTATGCTCTAGCACACCCTTCAGGATGTGGCCGCAGGGAACGAAGCCCGCTCGCTGCAGCGTCCGTTGTGATGCGACGTTGCCCGTATTGCATCGAGCGGCCGGCACGTGTCCACCTTCGTAGCAGGCACGCTTCAGTTCCTGCACGAGAAAAGAACCGACGCCGCGTCGCCTGAACGGCTCCTCGACGTCCAAGTAGATGTCGCCGTACGGGCGGTTGTAGTGAAAGAGCACTCCCCCGCTCGCGGCCACGCGGCCATCGATCTCGACGACACGTCGCCATTGGCGCTCTTCGACGTCGGCATTGGACGCCTCTGACGCTGTCGGCTCACGGACCGTCGCTCCGGGCACAACGAGCGCGGTCGTCATCTTGTCGTGAAAGAGGATGGCTTCGCTGGTCACGTGCGCAGCGAACGCGTGCAGCATCACGGTGGCGAGCGCGTCGTTGCTCTGCACCTCGATGGTCGTCACGCCACAGGTCGCGAGTAACGCCTGAAACAGCTCAAACAGACGCTGGCGCTCGGTCGGGACGACGTAGATCTCGTAGAGCGCGGGCTGATTCGTCCACGGTCCGCCAATCGCGACCGAGCCATAGCCGACTGCCGTGTTGCCGATGTTCAGCAGGTACTCCTGCGTCCATCCGCGGCGGATGTGGATCGAGTCGTGGACGATCTGACACGCCATCTCCAGCCGATACATGTCTCGCCACAGGTGAATGTGCTGGAATGTAGTTGGTGTTGCAGTGATGTCCATACGGCGCTGCGGTCAGTCAGCCTTTCGAACCACGACCATCAGGCCCGACGCCCAGGCGAGTCTAACCGACACGAACTCAGGGCGCCGCTCGATATCGCTGATCAGCGCCGGCACCTTCGGCGCATGGCCGTCCGGCCAGTTCGGCTGCGGCAGCAGATCGTCGATGACGTACATTCCTCCCGGCCGGAGGAGTGCGAGCGCCTCGCCGAGGTGAATGAATTTTCCTGGCCAGGCGTCGGCATAGATGAGATCGAACTGGCTGCGCGATGCACGCTGAACGAACTCTGCACCGTCAACGATGTGGAACGTCACTCGCGCATCGCCGTCGAGATGACGCCTGGCGATCGCGACGACGCCCGCGTCGGTGTCTACGGTATCCAGTCTCGATGACGTATCCATTCCAGACAGGAGCCACGCAGTCCCATGCCCGGTTCCGGTTCCCAGTTCGAGCAGGCGTCCGCCCGGCTTGGACGCCGCAAGAGCGGCAAGGAAGGCTCCCACTTTGGGCTCCGAGACCATCGTGAAGCCGAACGCCTCGGTATCGCGCGCGATGGCGTCGAATGCCTGAGGGGTTCGTGTCAGTTCGAGGTCGTTCATCATCCAAGCTAACTCAGCGACGGGCCTTCGCAGACGGGGCGCGCCTTCGAGGTCGCGGTTTCCTCGCCGTCGTCTCGATGACAAAGCGTCTCGCCATGCCGAGGAGATCACGCAGTGAGTCGCGATGGACACGCGACAGCCGTACCACGACGGTCGGATAGTTCACGTAGTGATCGGTGACGCAGTACACGTCAGGTTCAGCCGCGAGCAACTCGTCGCGCTGTTCGAATGGGATCTTCACAACAAGTGAATTCGCTTCGGCGGACTTGTTAATCGCCTGACAGGCCATGAGCTTGCCGTGAACCTTGAATGATGTTGCGCCGTACCAGGTGCTCTCCTCGACATCGGGCATCGCCAGGGCGAGTGCGCGCACGGCATCAAGGCTGAGTGGCTGTCGTGGCATATGGGGTTGAAAGACGCCTCATGATCGCGCCGGAGTCCAATGCCTGCAAACATTTGTTTGGCGCGGGTTGCGTCCTATGCTCAATTGGCACAACATGTAGGGCGAACCGTCGAACGCAGGGAGCGAATCATGACGATGCAGAGCACGCGCCGGGGCCTCCTCAAGGGTGGATTGGCAGTGGCCGGGCTGAGCGCCTTCGATCTACCAGAGTGGGTGCTGCCGGTGATGGCCCAGGGCGAAACGGTCGTGCCGTTCACCGATCTCCCCGCGAACACGCCGGCGCCCGCCGCCGATCGCCGGCTGCTCGACGTCCGGACGATCGAAGGTCCACTCACCCCGCGAGATTCGTTCTTCACCACGCAGCACTACGGGCACCCGGACGTGGAGCCCACTGCGTTTCGGCTGAAAGTGTCCGGCCTGGTGAACAAGCCGCTGGCGCTCTCGCTCGACGATCTGAAGAAGATGAAGAGCACGCAGATCACCTTCGGCTTCGAGTGCTCCGGCAATCGTCGGCCGCTGCAGGGGCTGTGCAGCAACGGTCACTGGACGGGCGTGCCGCTGCGCACCGTGCTGGATCAGGCCGGCGTGAAGAGCGAAGTGAAAGAGCTCGTTTTCTTCGGTGCCGACCGCGGCGACGAGGAAGTCGAGTTCCGCACGCAGAAGTTCACGGTCAACCAGCAGTTCGGCCGGAGCCTCTCGCGCGAGAAGGCGTTCTCGGGCGAACCGATCCTCGCGTACCTGATGAACGACGAGCCGCTCACCAAGCATCAGGGCTTCCCGCTTCGACTGATCGTGCCGGGATGGTACGGCGTCGCCAACGTGAAGTGGCTGTCAGAGATTCACGCGCAAGAGGATCAGTACCTCGGCAAGTATCAGGCGCGCTGGTACCGCACCCTTCGCGGCGAGATGATCAATGGCGAGATGAAGTGGACCGAGGCTGCGGTGACCAGCATGCAGCTCAAGTCGTTCGTCGCGCGCGTCTCGCGCTCGGGCGACAAGTTCACCGCCCGTGGCGTGATCCTCAACGACGGCACACCCATCAAGTCCGTCGAAGTCAAAGTGGACGATGGTCCGTGGCAGCAGGCGACGATCGACAAGGCCACCACCGACAAGTTCTCCTGGAAGCTGTTCTCCCATTCGTGGACCGGCACGGCACCCGGCGAGCACATTGTCGTTTCGCGCGTGACCGACGCGAACGGGCTCGTGCAGCCGACGGAAAAGGATCTGGAGAACAAGAAGACCTTCCTCGAGGACAACTCGCAGTACCCGCGGAAGATCATGGTGGCCTGAAGGTCAGTTCACCTTCATCACGACGAAGGTCAGGTCGTCGTACTGCTCGGCGTCCTGGATCCAGGCCTTCATCTCGGACGAGATTCGCGCACGGATCTCGTCCGCTGACAGGTGCGCAACCTCGGCGAGCAACGCCTTCAGCCTCTCCTCTCCGAACTCGACGTTGTCAGGATTGTGCGCTTCGGTGACGCCATCCGTGTATGCGAGCAGCACGTCGCCGGGACACAGGTCAACGGTGGCCTCCTCGTAACTCATGCCAGGCAGCATGCCGACGACGGCTCCTCCGACCGTGAGCTCCTCCATCGGCGCGGCGTGCTCCGGCATCGTGGCATTGGCGCGAGCCCGCACCAGATACGGCGGATTGTGCCCGGCATTGACGTAACGAAGCTGGCGACGATCGCCGTCCACCTGGGCGTAGAAGAACGTCGCGTACTTGTTGCCTGGCGTCGTGCGATAGAGGAACTCGTTCATGCGCTCGGCGAGCCGAGGCAGCGAGATGTCGCCATCGGAGGCGATGATGCGCAGCGACGCCTGCACGACAGACATGATGAGCGCCGCCGCCACGCCCTTGCCAGACACGTCGGCGAGCGCGATCCCGATCCGCTGATCGCCCACCTGGATGAAGTCGTAGTAGTCGCCGCCGATGCTCCGTGCCGGCAGGCTGACAGCAGCGAACTCGGCGATGGTCGCAGTGGGCGGCGCTGAAGGCAGCAGTCGCTTCTGGACTTCCGCCGCCAGCGCCAGATCGCGACGCAGCGCCTCTTGCCCGACGACGCGATCGGTCAGCCGCGCGTTCTCCATCATCAACGCGAACTGATCGGCGCAGTTCCGTAGCACGTGTCTTCTCCATCGCGCCGAACCGGCCATCGTCGCGCTGGTGACCCGAGAAGCAGGATGCCCATGATTTCGGTTCGGGTGCGCAATGGGCACGGCCACGCGGACGTCGCGCTGCGCCAGACGCACGAATCTCGTCGAGCGCGCTCGCGCCTGTTCGCCGACGCCCATTCCGCCAGCGCACCGAGCTCGTCGCGATCGAACGGAAGCGGCATCGGATAGGCGGCGAGCCTGCCAGCGAGAAATCCCTCGACCGGCACGGTCCACTCGCCGGACGCGAACACTCCGATCGCGATCCGCGCGCGATACGCCATCGTCCGCCTTTCGAGCAGGACACGCCGATTCGACACCGAGCCGCTCGCACAAGGTGGACAGCGCGCTTCGCAACGCTTCATCGAACGAGTCCGCCGCACGCGCCGCAGCAACGAACTCGGTCAGCAGCGTCGGCGGCGTTTGCGCGGAAGACCCGATCGTCACCGCTCCCTTGACGTCTTTCATCGCGCGCCGGAAACGTCGGCGCATCGACGCCCACGCGGATGACGACTCGTCGCGGATGGCGACCATCGGTGACAGGAGGCTCGCACGCCACGCCGGCACATACGACGCCGCAACGGAGATGAACGCAACGACGCCGATCGAAAGACGAAACGGCACCCAGGTCACATCGCGAACGTCGAGGGCTCGAGCGAGCAACTCGACGCTGCCGATCAGCGCCACCGCTCCGACGGCCATGCCCATCGCCGCCATCCTGAGGCCACCGCCAACCACCATCCTCATCAGATCGCGGCCCACCGCGCCCAGCGCCATGCGCGTGCCCAGTTCGACCTGCCGCTGGCGCACTCCATAGGAGACGACGCCGTAGATGCCGAGCGTCGCCATGAGCAGTGCTCCCAGCCCGAAGAAGGTCATTACGAGCGAGCTGACCCGTTCGAGCTGCAGCGAGTCCTGGACGATGTCAGTCATCAGCCGCACGTCGTGAATGGCGAGTGTGCGATCGACAGTCTGCACGGCACGGCGAACCTCGGGAAGAATTCGATCGGAGGGGATTGAGGAGCGCACCACCAGAAACATGGGGTTGACCGGGATCAGCGACGCCAGCAGATAGAGTTCGGCTTCCGGCACGTTGTTCAAGCCGTCGTTCTGAACGTCTCCGATCACGCCGACCACTTGAAACCGATTCCCATCAGGCCGACTCAACCGTCCCATAGCGCCCACCGGATTCCGATCGGGCCAATACCGACGGACAGCTGCCTGATTGACGACGGCATACAGGACGTCTTCGCTGGTGTCTGCCTCCGTCAAGAACCTGCCTGCACGCAGCGGAATGCCCATCGCCGGCAGAAACCCGGGCGTGACAAAGAGAAAGGAGACGCGACGCCCTTCGTCCCCGGGTGGCCGTCCCTCGACGTGAACAGTGCCACCCATGCAGCAGCCGTCGAGAGGCAACTGATTGACCACCCCCGCGCTCGTCACGCCAGGGATCGCCTCGAGCGCGTCGATGAGTCGCTTCTGAAACGGCGCAAGTGCTCCCGGTCCGGCGACCCGCCCGGGCGCGCTGAGCTGAAACGTCAGGAGGTTGGCGGGATCGAAGCCAGTTGGGACGCGACCGAGATTGCGAAGATGCACGACGAGGATGACGGAGACCGTGAGCAACGTGAATGCGAGCGCGATTTCCGCGACGACCAGTGCCTGCGACACCTTGCGAACAGGACTTCCCGCCGACGCGCGTACACCCTCAGTGAGCACGGCATTTGGCGGAGTGCGCACCGCCTGCCAGAGGGGCGCAAGGCTGGCGAGCGCGCTTGCGACAAAGGCCATCGCGACCACAAACGCGAGGACCTTCCAGTCAATGCTCAATTCATCGGCGTACGGCACGTACTCCGAGCCGGCAACGACGATGAGGCGGACGAGCACGACGCTCAACCCGACGCCTGCCGCCGCGCCAATCAACGACACGACGGCACCCTCGGCGAGATATCGAAGTGCCAGGTGCGCGCGACCGGCCCCGAGCGCGACTCGAATCGCCGTTTCACGAGCTCGCGCGACGGACCGTGCAAGCAGCAGCGTTGCCACGTTCGCGCACGCGATCAGCAGGAGCAGGCCGGCAGCGCCGAACAGCAGCAGCAACGTCGATTGCAGGTCGGTGAGCGTCTGCCGTCTCAGATCCATGACCGCTGCCGTGTATCGAGGATGCGATGCGGGATCGGCACGTGCGATGTCTGCCGCAACACGCGCAACATCCGCCTGCGCCTGTTGCAGAGACACGCCAGGCTTGCGTCTGCCGTTCGCGAAATAGACTGCCTGGTCAGGACGCTGCCCCTTCCCCGTCGGATCGAGGGCGATCCAGATCTCGAACGGCATGCGGCCGGTCGTGGTCCCGAAAACAGGAAACTCGAATTCGCCTGGGCATCACGCCGGTGATCGTGAACTGACGATCGTCAAGTGTCAGCGGCTTCCCCACGATGTTCGGGTCGCTGCCAAGCCGCATCCAGAGCGTGTTGGAGATCACCGCACCCTGCTCGTCGGCGAACCATTGACCCAGACTCGGCGCTCCGAGACTCCTCGCCAGCGACGGCGTCACTTCCGCCCCGGCGAGATACTGCGGCTCGCCAGGCGAGGTCAGATTGAAGTTCGCGAGGCGAAACCAGCCGAAGACATCGAGGGTTGTTGTCCGGGCCTGATACTCGATGAGATCGGGGAACGAGCTGGAGGAGTAGCGGCCAGGCTCATCGATCCGGGCGCCGTAAATTGCAACGAAGCGCTCGCCTTGTGGGAACGGCAGGGCTTCAGCATCACGCCGTTGATCACCGTGAAGATCGCGGTCGCCGACCCGATGCCGACAGTGAAGGCGACGATCGCAAGGAGCGCCACACCCTTGTCCCCCCGCCACGATCGCCATGCGGACAGGATCACAGCCGTTCCTCCGCGCCGATTCTCTCACGTGGGCCGGCTCTTGCTTTGTGAGACCCGGCCCTCCGGCGGGTCCATCGAACAGGACCCGCCCCACCGGAGTAAGCTGAAGGACGTGCCCGACGTGCTCCAGTCGCTGACGTCCGAAGCCGCGCGTCCTGGATCGACCACGGTGATCGACTGCGCCGCCTACTGCGGCGGCGTGCGCGTGGCCGATGTTGGCATCGGGCAGATTCGCGGCGCACTCGAGGAAACGGATAAGTTCGTCTGGCTCGGACTCTACGAGCCGGAGAAGGACATCCTGCGCGCCGTGCAGGAGCAGTTCGGTCTGCACGACCTCGCGATCGAGGACGCCTACAACGCGCATCAGCGGCCGAAGCTCGAACTCTACGAGGACTCCGTGTTCGTCGTGCTGCGAACGGCGCACCTGGCTCCGTCGCCCCGTCATCTGGAGTTCGGCGAGACGCACATCTTCCTCGGCAAGAACTATCTCGTCACCGTGCGACACGGATCGCTGCGCTCGCACATCGGTGTCCGGCAGCGTTGCGAGTCCACGCCGCACTTACTCGCCAAGGGTCCCGGGTACGTCCTCTACGCCCTGATGGACTTCGTCGTCGATCAGTACCTGCCGATCGTCCAGCAGATGGAAGAGGAGATCGAAGACCTCGAAGACACGATCTTCGGCGAGGGGGCGAGCGGCCATGCGACGGCTCGCGTCTATCAGCTCAAACGGGATCTGCTGTCGCTGCGGAAAACGGTTTCGCCGCTCGTCGAGGTCTGCAATCGCCTGATGCGCTTCGATCTCCCTCACATTCCCGAGGACACGCGCGTCTACTTCCGCGACGTCTACGATCACATCGTCCGGCTCAACGAAACGATCGACGCGCAGCGCGAGTTGCTGACGACGGCGCTCGAAGCGCACCTGTCGATCATGTCGCACACGCAGAACGAGCACATGAAGCGCATCACGGCGTGGGCCGCGATGATCGCCGTGCCGACGATGATCGCCGGTATCTACGGGATGAACTTCCGCAACATGCCCGAGCTGAGCTGGGCCTACGGCTATCAGGCCTCGATCGCGGTCATGGTGGGGGCATGCGTCGCACTGTACGCCGGGTTCAAACGTTCGGGCTGGCTCTAGATGCGGCACAGATATCATGCGCTTCTTCGTCGCCCTGTTCGCGCTGCGCGGTGTCATGCGCGCGACGCCCGTTGACGCGCAGGTGCGGCCGATCTACGACTCCGGCGCGGCCGGGCTGGCGCACCTGCTCGGCCGGCTGCAAACGACGGCCAGCGTTCTTCACACCGGCGCACATCCCGACGATGAGGACTCGGCGTTTATCGCAAGGACGGCACGCGGCGATCACGCGCGCGTGGCGTATCTGTCGCTGACGCGCGGTGAAGGCGGGCAGAACATCATCGGGCCGGAGCTGTTCGATGCGCTTGGCGTCATTCGCACCGAAGAACTGCTGCAGGCCCGACGTCTCGACGGCGGCGAGCAGTTTTTCTCGCGCGCGTTCGACTACGGCTTCTCGAAGACGCTGGCGGAGGCCAAGTCGAAGTGGAACGAACGCGAGGTGCTCGGCGACATGGTTCGCGTCATCCGCACGTTCCGCCCGCTCGTGATTCATTCGAGGTTTGCCGGCAACGAGTCCGACGGGCACGGCCAGCATCAGTTCGCTGGATACCTCACGCCGCTGGCGTTCAAGGCGGCGGCGGATCCGGCGCAGTATCCCGAGCAGATCGCCGAAGGCCTTCGGCCGTGGCAGGCGCGGAAGCTGTATCGCGCGGGTGGCCGCGGCGCGAACAACGCCGTCACGACCGAGGTGCAGACCGGCGGCTCGATCCCGTCATCGGTCGATCCTACGCAGCCATTGCGCGCTGAAGGGCGCAGTCAGCACAAGTCGCAGGAAATGGGTGGCATCGAGCCGCTCGGGCCTTCAGCGTCGGGGCTGCACCTGATCGAGAGCCGCGCGCCTGCGGCCGCCAAAGAAACGTCTATCTTCGATGGGCTCGACACGAGCATCCCCGGGCTGGCTACGCTCATGGGGCTTCCGGCGGGAACGCTGGACACCGAGCTGAAAGCTGTGGACAGTGCCGCCCGCGACGCGCTTCGCGATTTCCGCGCGCTCGAGCCGGAGCGTATCGTGCCGGTGCTCGCGAACGGTCTGACGGCGACTCGTGCCGCGCGTCAGGCACTGCAATCGGCCGCGGCTCCCGCCGATGCGCGCGCCGACGTGGACTTCGTCCTCGCGCGCAAAGAAGCCGACTTCGCCGACGCGCTCGCGCAAGCCGCCGGCATCGTCGTCGATCCACTGTCAGATGAAGAGACCGTGGTTCCGGGCGGCTCTGTCGATGTCAGCGTGCGCACGTTCCTCGAGCACACCGATCTCGCCACCATCAGAAGGGTCGCCGCTGAACGCGCCGAAGGGATGGCAGGTCGGTGATCGGTCAGTCTGGCGAAAATACCGGTGGGTTCCGTCGTGAGACACCGACGGCAACAGCGCGGTATCGCGCAACGGCGCCTGCCGACGCGGCACTCACGGAACCGTACTTCCTGTGAAACCCCGCAACGGCAGCCTCTACGACTGGCCGGCTGACGCGCCACAAGGACTGCCGTTCGCGCCGCCGCTCATGTCTGCAAGCGTCACATTCAACATCAGCGGCACCGAGCTCACGCTCGTGAGACCTGTGCGTTACCGCTATGCGGATCGCGTGCGCGGCGAATTGCGTCGCGATCTGAATGTCGTTCCGGAGTTGTCCGTCGGCTTCGATTCCGATCTGCTCGTCGTTCCCACGGCAGGCGCTCCGCAGGGTCAGCGGCTCGTCGTCACCGCCACGAGCTTCGTCAATCGATCGGTCACTGGCGCGTTGCGATTGCGCCTCCCTGCCGGTTGGACATCGTCTCCCGCATCAGCTCCCTTTCTCGGTGACGTCAGCGGGAGACTCGGCAACGGCGACGTTCGTGGTGACGCCACCGGCGCGCCGAACAGCTGGTGTCGTCATCGTTTCGGCCGAGGCCGCGGTTGGAAGCCGCGTCTTCTCGTCCACGGTCGAGACCGTCTCGTATCCACACATTCAGAACCATCGGCTGTACTCACCAGCAGCGGCGCGGGTCGAGGTGATCGACCTCGCGGTCGCACCGGTGCGCGTCGGCTACATCATGGGCAGTGGCGACGAAGTGCCGGACGCCCTGCGTCGTATGGGCGTTGACGTCACGATGATCGATCGCGAGATGCTCACCACCGGCGACCTCTCGCGATTCGACACGATCGTGGTCGGTGTGCGCGCGTCGGAGGCGAGGCCGGACTTTCGTTGCAAACCAAGCACGGCTGCGCACGTATGTGGAGCGCGGCGGGACGCTCGTCGTGCAGTATCAGCAGACCGACTACGTCGATCGGAATCTGCCGCCGTACCCGGTGAAGTCTCCTGGCAACTCGCGCGTGACGGATGAAACGGCCGCGGTCCGCATCCTCGCGCCTACGCACCCGGTCTTCACGTTCCCGAACCGCATCACGTCAGCGGACTTCGATGGCTGGGTGCAGGAGCGCAATCTCTATTCGTTCGGCAGCTTCGATGCCCGCTACACGCCGCTACTCGAGTCCGCCGATCCGGGCGAGGCGCCACAGCGCGGCGGCGAAGTCATCGCTGATGTAGGCAAGGGAAATACGTCTACACGTCCTACGCGTGGTTCAGACAGTTGCGGGCCGGAGTGCCTGGCGCGTACCGGCAGTTTGCGAATCTGATCAGCCTGCCGAAGGCGCCGTAGAGGGCGCTTGTCGACATCGTAGCGTCGGCTCACCGGCCGGCCTAGGATCGGCTCCCGGTTCGTCGGCGTGGTCGCGGTAGGGACGACGGTCGCCCGTCGCCCCCCGCACAGAATCCGGACGTGCGGCACTACCGCATCCGGCTCCCCCCTTGGGTCATGACGCGAAACCGGTCAAAGCGGAGATGTCCCGCGTGGCCAGTTGTCGTACACGCTCGAGCACGCTCGGCGCGTCGGCCCGGCGCTGTGTCCGGAACGCGGTACGCTCGGGCGTGTTCCCCGTGGGCCGCCCCCTTCCCTCCATCACCTCCGCCGCCCGGTGCGGGGCCTTGTTCGGTGACTTCGTTGGTGTCGGGTCGGAGGAGGCGCGCCCGAGAGCGCTGGCCTCCGTCCGCCGCTCAAACTGCACGTGCGGTTCTCCCGCATGCAGCTTTCACGAAAGCGCGGCCTCCCGCCGCGGTGTCAACGAAGGGATCAGGCCGATCAGGCTCACCAGCCCCAGCTCGCCCCGGAGACGCCGTGTCGGAAGGGTCTTCCAGCCCGCACAGCGCCACCGTCGATAGCGATGCGACCACAGACGTCGCACCACCCACCGATCGAGTTGGTTGAAGAGTCTCCGCACGTGGGCGCGCTTGTAGTACTCGCCCCATCCGCGAATCACAGGATTGAGTTCGCGGATCAGCTCCGCAGTGCGAAGCGGGATGCGACGCTGCGTCTTCCGGCGGACCGTGTCCTTGAACCGGTCGATCGACTTCTGAGTCGGATACGCGTAGAGACCCCCACGTCGCGCCTTCGACCTGATCTTCGCAGCCGGCAGATACAATGCCCGTTGGCCGCGTTTGATCGTGTAGCCGAGAAACGCGAATCCCCGTCGCACATGCACAATGCGCGTCTTCCGCCCATTGAGCTGCACGCCCAAGGGTCGCGAGAATCTTCTGCGCGCACCGCAGCGCCGCTTCTGCTTCGCGCCGACTTCTGCACGTCACCGCCCAGTCGTCGGCGTACCGCGTCAGCTGGTAGCCTCGCCGGCGCATCTCCCGATCGAACGGCGTCAGGAGAATGTTGCTCAGCAAGGGAGAAACCACCCCACCTTGCGGGGTGCCCTGCGTCGTGGGAAACAGGCGGCCGTTCTGCATGGCGCCAGCCGTCAGCATCCGCTCGATCAGCGTCAGCACACGGCCGTCCGCCACGCGTTGGGCCACCAAGGTCATGAGCTTGTCGTGGTCGATGGACCCGAAGTAGTCCTTCAGATCCGCGTCCACGATCCACTCCGCGCCCGCTTCGATCTCCCGCCACAGCTTGCGCAGCGCGTCCTTGGCCGATCGACCCGGTCGATAACCAAAGCTGCTGTCGTCAAAGAGTGGTTCAAAGATCGGCGCGACCCGATTGAGCAGCGCCTGTTGGCACACCCGGTCGTACACCGCCGGAATGCCCAGTGGGCGCGTCTCCCCCGGTTTGCCGGCCTTCGGGATGTCCACCCGACGGACCGGCAATGGCTGGTAGCGGTCGGTGCGCAGTTCCTCGTGCAGCCGATCCAGGTGCTCATCGCAGTCCTGCTCGAATGCCTCGAGGCTCTGCCCGTCGATCCCACCGCTCCCACGGTTCGCTTTGACCTTCTCCCACGCGGCACGCAGGTTCTTCGGCTGGTACACCTTGTCGATCATCGAGTGCACCTTCCGTTGTCCGTCAGGATTGAGCCAGTCGGTCAGTTTCCTCGGCGCGTGACAGAGGGGTCTTTCCGTGTTGCTGGAACTGGTCCGTGTCATCGCCTTACTCGCTGGCCTCCTCACTCGCTCCTGTCGCCTTCGCGGACGGCCTTCCCCGGAGCACTCCTCCGCCCATACACGGTCGCGCGGGTTGTCTTGCCCGCGCTTGGGTACTTCGCCGTCCTCCGACTTCTCACCGGACACCGGCCACCCCTTCACCTTCTGGGCTTATAGGTGCGCCTTCGCCCGGCGCTCCTTGCACGCCGGGCATCCGATGAGATCTCCTGGGGTCACGACGTGTTCTTCCGCTCCGTGCCGGCCGCACACACCTTGGTTCGAGGGGTGGATGGATAACGCCTTCGTCGCCATAGTGCCGACTCGACCTTGCCCCCTCTTTGGCCGACCGGTTCATCGTCGGGATGGCTCCCATCGATTCCGGCCCGGAGCTTCTCCGCAAGCCCTTCGGATTCCACCTCGCGGTGGACACCCTGCCCTCCCCGTTCCCATCGAGGCCAGCGAGGCGTTACCCCCGCTTTTGGATATGGCGCTCCCCATCCGAGCACCAGTGGGACTTCAACCCACCTGAGCACATCGCTGCCCAGCGCACACTACGAGCGGTCCGACTTCCCACGGTCGTCCATCATCGCCGTGCGTCCTTAGACTTCGCGATGCGGCCTTGATTGATCCAAGGCGACCCCCGGGATCTCCCGGTTCCCTGACGAGGTGCGGCCGCGCGTGCGTGGGGTCTCCGACCGCGCAGGGTCCGTGTCCCACTCGCGATGGCGTTGGACACGCTGTGGCCTTCCGCCTATTTTCACGGCGTCGGCACCCTGGACGTAGACGATTTCGCGGCTCAATACCCAGCCCACGCGTACCCCTGTCAACGCTTCACCGCCGTCCTCACGAACGTCAGCGCATGACTCGGGGCCGATGTGGTTTGCTAGACCTTCATCGTCTGGCTCTTTCATCCGTAACACCTCGCCGGTTTCACCGGCGCACGAAAATCGGGCCCTCCGGCGAGGTGTGACGAGGACGCCGTCGCCTTGGATGATTCGAAGGACAGGGAGGCATCGTTTCGATCACGAGCTGGCCCGTATGCCGGTGGCGAATCTCCGGCGACGGCGCTCGCCGCGCCTCCAAACCCGATTTACCCTCTTCGCTCCTCACGCCGCGAACAGGTCGCCGACCGCAGGCCCGTCCGGTGAGCCGCCGCACTGTTTGTGACGACGGTGTGGCTGGGGCGCAGCGAATGTTCGCGCCGCGACACGCGAGAGTGGATAAAACGGTTCGGGAGCGGTCCGATCGGCGGCGGCGGTGATTCGCCACTGACGCGCCGCCACATGGTTATCGACACGATTGTTCACGGTCGGGCGGATCAAATCAGCCGCCGCCGTCATCGTGAGCACGCGCGCGGACGAGCCGTTTTTCCGCCCCGCAGGGGGGGAGCGAGTGGGAAGGCGGGCGCGGCGACGAACCGGAGCGAAGTCCCAGCCACATCGTCGTCGCTTCGCCAAGGTGCGCCGGTGAAACCAACGCTACGGGCATCTTGAAGGCGCCGTCCTCGGCTTCACTCTCACGTCAGACCCAGGACACTCGATCAGGCAGCGCGATCAATTCGTCCGGGAACGCGACGTCGTCGCCTGCCAGTGGCATCGCTGAGCCCATCACCCAGGCTCAAAAGCCAGTCTTGAAACGACTTCACCAGATCTCTGGCTCCAGCGCCTTCGACCACTTGCGTCTGCGCCAGCCTGTCTCCCAGTCGCTGGCCCTGAGGGTCTGACATGATCGTCCGCGCTTCGAGAAAGATCGCGACGACGTTCGCTCCAGGAAGCAGCAGCAGCAGATTCCGCTTGACGGAGCCAGAGACGGACGCGGCGCGACCCGTTGTCAGTTCGATCACCACGAGTCCGACAACGATCTTCCCGATGCTCTGCCCTCCGATCGCATCACGCAACAGAAGGTAGCCTGCGCCAAGAGCGAGATAGAGCGGCGCTCGACCTATCCAATAGACAAGACACAGCGTGACGACGAGAAGGCCGTCGACGGAGGCGGCGGTCAATCGTTTGCGAACGTCGGCTTTCGCGTAATGCGAGATTAGCCCGCGCGACACGTACATCACGATCGAGGAATATGCGAGCGCGAATGTCATCGCTGACAACAGGAGAACGCTCAGGAGCGTTGGGAGACCGATGTCTGTTGGCATTCGCGGCTTCACTCTAAAAGAATCCGTGTGAGACTAGAGGTGCTCCCTCAGAAACCGCACCATCCTCGGCCACGCGTCCATTCGCGCGAGACGGTTGCCTTCGGACGTGCCGCCCAGTTGTAGCGATCCGATTCCCGACTTCAGCCAGTGAGGCTGGTAGTAGTTGTCGGCCGCCCACGGGTTCTCGATCGGCCCGACGCGATACGGCGGCATCAGGATCGCGTGGCCGGCATCCTCGTACCTCGCGTGATCGACCGGGAACGCGAAGCGATGCCGTTGCAGACGATCGATCGCGGCATCAGCCATCTCGCTGCACGGCCAGACGCCGTCGAGAGTGCCGCTGACGAACAAGACTGGGCCGTTGATTCGCTCGACGGGAATCTCGGCTTCCGGCGGCACCGTTCCGAGGCTGACATCGAACCATTCTCGCCACGTCGTGCCTCCGCGTCTCACGACGAGTGAGGCATACGGTAGCTCTACACCAGCGCGCGTAAAGCTCGATGTCTTGATCGATGGGTCGGGATTCGCCCCCTGCCACACGACGTGGCTGGGGACGCTGGCAACAACGGCTTTGATCGCCGGAAAAGTCGCCGCGACAAGGAGCGCTGCTTCGCCACCTCGCGACATGCCGAACACGGCAACACGCTCTGCGTCCACAGCCGGATGCGCGCGCAGCCAGCCGATGGCCTTCTCGAAGTACTCGAGCGGGATCTGCGAGAAGTTGCGCGGAAGGCCGTCCATCGCGAAGTACGCCAGGCACATCGTCACGAACCCTGACGCGGCGAGCGGCTCGCCAAACATGTTCGCGCTTGCGATACCTCCATCCGACCCGCTCAGAACGACCACTGCCGGACGACGCCCGCTTTCCCGAGGCAGATGGAGCGTCGCGACGAGGCCGCCGTCGATCACCTTCGTGACCTGGCTCATGTCACCCGGACACTATCATCGCGCGGGGTCGGATGGCGCGGTAGACCGGCCAGGAGATCACGAGCAGTGCGATCGCCAGCATGCTGTTGGCGCGATCCCCGATCACCGCGCCGACGATGAAGGCGAACGACCCGGCCAGGGCAAGGCCTGGGATAAACGGATAGCCCGGCACCCGAAACGGTCGCGAGGCATGAGGGGCCCGCCGCCGCGACACGAAGAGCGCCGAGAACACGAGCGCGTAGTTTGCGACGAAAAGAAACGCCAGCATCGCGAGCAGCGTGTTGAACGTGTTCGTCGCGATGCACACCAGAGCGATCGAGGTACTGGCGATGAGCGCCGGCACGGGGGTTCCTCCGGGGTTTACACGCTGAAAGACCGCCGGCAGCAGCCGATCCCGGCTCATCGCAAACGGCACACGCGAGGCCATCAACTGAAGCGCGTTGATCGTCGCAACGAGCGACAGCAGCATCACCACACGGATGACGACGTCACCAGCCGACCCGAACAGCCGTGACGCGGCAGTCGCCGCGACGAACGGATCACCCGCCATTTCCCGTATGGGAACCACGCGGAGAAAGGCAGCGTTGAGCGACAAGTAGATCGCGAGCACGAGCACGACGCCGCCGATCATCGCGCGCGGGATGTCGCGTGCCGGATCGCGCAGCTCCTCGCCAAAGTAGATTGGGCCGGTCCAGCCGTCGTACGTGTAGATGGCGGATTGCAGCGCGATGACGATGGCTCCCGCGAACGCAAGACCAGTCGGAGTCGCCAATGGCGTGACTGGCGCCGCCAGCACGGGATCGATAGTCGTGACGAGTGCCACCACGGCAAGTCCGATCAGGGCGATGGACTTCAACAGGCTCGTAAGCTGTTGCGCCACGTCACCGATCCTGACACCGCGCCACTGGAGAACACCAAAAGTCACGATGACGGCAGACGCGGTCTCGGCTTCACGGGCCACGCCGCCCGGCACGAGCGAGCCGACGTATTCGCCAAAGACCATGGCAACGGCCGCCATGCTCCCGCATGTCGCCAGCCAGTCTGTCCATCCAACGATGAATCCCGGGTATTCGCCGAGCGCATCATGCACCAGCGGGTACAGTCCGCCGGATCGAGGGCGCATCGCCGCGAGCTCGGCAACCGTCAGTGCACCAAGAAATGCGTAAACGGCACCGAGGATCCACACCGCCATGAACAGCGGCACCGACGGGAGGCGGGCTGCGACCTCACCCGGAGTGCGCAGTATCCCCATGCCGATGGTGTTGCCGACAAGGACCGCGAGGCCGAACGCGACCCCGAGTACCCGCAGCAGGCTGCCTCTCGACGGCGGATCACCGTTTGCGACCCTGCGGGTCAACGCGGGGGCACCGTCGACGTCCGATGAATCGATATCGCTATCAGAGTTTGACCGCCGTTCCGCTCACGCTCACCATCAGCATGCCGTTGTTGGCGCCGAGCACTTCGTAATCGAGGTCGACCCCAACGACGGCATCGGCGCCCAGCTGCTGCGCCGCCATCTTCAGCTCGTCGAGCGCGATCGTTCTGGCGCGCGCCAACTCCTGTTCATACGCCGCCGAACGCCCACCGACGATGTCGCGGATGTTCGCGAAGAGATCACGGAAGATGTTTGCGCCGACAATTGCTTCGCCAGTCACGATCCCGAGATAGGTGCTGATCGTCTTGCCGTCGATGCCGGGCGTGGTCGTCAGAGTCATTGTGTGCGTCCTGTATCAGAACCGGCGAGAGTGCCGGATGAGATCGCACTGTAATACGACGCTCGGGACGTCGCGGTTCGACGGCGTCTTTTCTGCTTCGCTTCAGGTGGAGGTCCGGTTCTTGCGGTAGGAGTTCTTCAGCGCAATCTTGCCGCCTCGAAACACAAACAGATCGCAACCATGAACTTCGACGCGTGTGCCGTCCGCGCGTGTGCCGGTGAACGTCCATTCCGAGACGCCTCTCGAGCCGCACACGAAATGGCGTGCATCGCCCCAATGAGCATCGGGAAAGGTCGCCCAGACTCCGGCGAAACCAGCTCGCACCGCCTCGCGGCCGACATAACGAGTGCCGGACACGTCAGGACCTGCAGACGCTTCGAAGACGCAGTCATCAGTCATGAAGGCCATGAGAGCATCGACGTCGTGGCGATTCCAGGCATCGGCGAAATCGTGCAAGACTTCAACGGCGACCTGCTCAACCGACATGATCTGAACCTCCGTTGCGCTATCCTCGACCCTGCGGAGACTGCATGAAGAAGAAGATCAGCGGTTCCTCATCGAAGAGCGAATCTCCATCCAGGCTGATCGATGCCAGGATACAAGAGCTCGATGACTGGCGAGGTGACATGCTATCCAGGCTGCGTGCTCTCATCAAACAAGCGGCTCCCGCCGTTGTCGAAGAATGGAAGTGGAGGGGAGTTCCTGTCTGGTATCAGAACGGGATGATCTGCACGGGAGAGACATACAAGAGCGTCGTGAAGGTGACGTTCTTCAAGGGCGCGCAGATGAAGGATCCGAAGAAACTCTTCAACTCGAGCCTCGAAGGCAACGCCAGGCGTGCCATCGACTTCCACGAGGGCGACAAGATCAACGAGGCCGCGTTCAAGGCACTGATCTGCGAAGCTGTCACTTTGAACACTCGGTAAGCCCGCCATTGAAAACCCTGCTCCCTGAACTCGTCAACCATCGGCACGACCAACGGCGATGGCGCCGCAGCGCCAGCTATGCTCTCTCACCGCAAGGCGATCATCGTGTCAGGCGGCACCGATCGCGCTGTGCTGTCGAAGATGTCGGACGACTTCGGGCCACGCGACCGCGTGGGCACTTCTCGCACTCGCTGGGCTCCCTCCGAGATCGAATGGCATCGGCATCGCTGCACTCGACGCGGGAGCCTCGTACGGGGTCAGAACATGGCCAGCTTCCGGGAAATTGAGGTGCCGCACCAGAGTTTCGCGCCCGGCTCGTCTGGCGCGATCGACGACCATCACACACATCCGCTCCGCGGGCCACATGCGATCGTCGCCGCCAGAGATGACAAGCACGGGACCCGTTGCGCGTTCGATCTGAATGGCGGCCTGAGCGACCGCGGCCGCATTCTCGAGACCTTGGTCGTAAATCGGCAGCACGCTCAGGCCGCGCTCGCTCGACGACGGACCCACGCCCGCGGGGTAAGGCACGCAAGGAAGTGGTTCGCCGGCAAGGCTCCAACTCGACCTCGTCGACCCACGAGGCTGGCTGAAGTCGATTCCGGCCCAGACGACGGAACTGGGCGTATACGCCACCACGGGTCCCACGAGGTCCGGAAAGGTCGCGGCCGCAAGCAGTGACAATTCGCCACCCTTCGAACCACCGAGCACAGCGATGCGATCCCTCCGCGCTGTTACCTTCGGGTGAGCCCGCATCCATCGCAGTCCGCGTTCGATCCGCTCCAATGGAACTTCGATAAGCGCCGGCTGGCTATCGGGAGTGTTGAAGTACGCCAGCGACAAACATGCGAACCCCTCAGGGACAAGTAGCCTGAGAAGGGTACTCGGGGATCCCACCGTCGGAACCACCGAGTGCGAGAACGCCGTCGAAGGGGCCTTCACCGTCAGGGCACCCGAAGGTGCCGACGAGATCGCTCTCACGAACTTCTGTTGTGACCATGACCGAAGATCATCCAAGTTCACCCACGCCCCGTCCTAGCGAAGAGTGGCGGCCTTGACGAAGCAGAGGTATGAACCAAGCGTCCCGGCCATACGAAACCAATCCCAGAAGATCCAGGCTCGTGCCATCTGCGTTATCGCCTCCGGCGTCAGCCCATCTCCGCCGCGCACCATCAGTGGTGTCACGCCTTTCGGTATGAAGTACACAACCGTCCAAGCCAGCATCACAAAAAATAGGATGGCGCCTCCGGTCATCCAGCGCCGCCGGGCAGTCAGAGGCCAATTCACGATGAGCGCCAGAACGACCAAGACTGCAGTCGGAGCTGTAACGAGAGTCCAAAAGCGATCGATGGCCTGGCCGGCGTGGGGATCGCCGAAGTAGGCGACAACCGACTGCGGGAGGGCGCCGCCCCACTCGGGAATCAAAGAGATGCGCTGATACACCGAAGCGCCGAACATCGTGCCGACGAACACAAGCACACTCCAGAGCAGGACGGCGGCAACGCCTTCGCGGCGAGTCACGTGAATGCCTCCAGGATGAGGATCGTCACGTCGGTGGTTTTTCCTTTTCGCGCTCGTGCGCAACTCGCTGCGCTTCACGCTTCAAATCGTTGGCGTAGGCCTCAAATATTGGACGGAAATCTGGAAGCATGCTTTTCGTCAGGGCAAACACGACGCCGGAGAAACGTTCCTCCATCACGAAGTCAGTTGAAGCATTGTCGCGCGGCTCGAGCACAAAGGTGCGGACGCCTCTAAAGATCGGTGCAAAACCGTCGCCCCACACCATGCGCCGTGCGGGCACGACGCCCGAAACCCTGGGCGTGAACGTGCGGTTTGTGCCCGGCACATGGAGCCTAAGGCGCTCGCCCTCACGGATTTCGCCCTCGATGTCGGTGACTGTGGAGTTCCAGCGCGAGAAGGCCTTCGCACCGGTCAATAGGTCCACACGATCTCCGCGGTTGACTCAATGTTGACCTCCACCCGACAGGTCATCGCAAAGGCGCCGCTCGTCTGGGTAAATCTTGCCTCGCTCATTTGCGATTTGTTGCGTGCCCTCTCCCTGCCATGTCGCGATGTCTAAGGCCAGGGATCAGCGGCAAAGGCCGCGGGCATAGTGGACAGCGCGGGGTTCGTCAGCTTCTTCCCTTTGTTGGGCTCCAGCTGCATATAGATTGGCCCGCCCGCGCCTGCCTATCAACTTCACCAGTTTCGCTTCTCGTAAGGAATACGCCATCTTCTGCGCCAGATCCAATCTGATACCCATCGCGCCTGCAAGATCTCTCGCAGTGAATGGTTCGAATCCCTTCGGAAGAAGCGCCAACCAGTCTGCCGGCTTGCCAAACAACCGCCGGTCTACCACTTCCAGCAACCGACGTTCTGCGATGACCCATCCTCTCCTGCGCCACTTCCTCCCACCCGCGTACCGCCTCGCCTCTTCCTCTCTTATCATCAGCACTTCCAGAGAGAGATTGTGGCGCGATATCAGCTGGGGGATACTCACCATCTCCCGGAACACATCCTCCACCCGCCCTCTCTTGGGTGACTTGCGGCGAGTCGCGGCACGATCATCCTTCGCCAATTGGACAATCCATTTCTCCTGGGCTATCGGATAGATCAGTCGTATCTGATGTGATTCGCAGTAGCTTCGCAAGTTTCGGCTTGATGGACGCGAAACTGCAGGTCTGGATTTCCAGCAACAAATCGTCCCGGACGATATCAATGACAAATCCGCCAACTGGAACTTCGAATTGATCGCCCGGCTGCGCGTACCAGTCTTTCAGCGATGCGTGGAGCGGCTTTTCGTTCAACAGCCCGATACGTGACACTTCGATACGCTCCCTTGTCGATTCTTCTGGCGCCTAACTCTTGTCAGCCAGCCACGCGCTAGTGCGCCGCGCACGGACGGCACTCAGATCGTCCGACGTGTCCACGTCGCGAAGCCAATCGATCAACTGCACGCGCAGGCCCTGGCGCTCCGCCAGCGATCGCGTCTGCGCCAGAACGCGCGGCTGCAAGCGTTTGTCAGGCTGCACCGGTAGCGCCGTGCTGTCGAAGATGGCTGACGACTTCGGGCCACGCGACGGCGTGGGCACTTCTCGCACTCGATGGGCTCCCTCCGAGATCGAATGGCATCGGCATCGCTGCACTCGACGCGCATATCCACTGGAGGCCTAACGACGCGTGGCTGGCATACCCATCTAGCCGCGATCGAACACGATGACCTGCTCAAACCGCGCGCCGGCCCCGTCAATCCCGGCAACTGTCGCCGTGAGCGTCTTCCCATCGCTGGACACCTCGTACGTGCCATCGCCAACGACCTGCCCGTCCTTCTTCGCGACAGTCTCGAGAACATTTTCGCCACGCCATCGGGTTGCCACCATCACACCGGGGGCCTGCGGAGACACAGCGTGGTCCTGTCCGTCCGAACACAGCACCGTTGTGCCGGACTCCTGCTTCCCGGCCGCGTTGACTCCGCTGTGGATCAAGGTGACCATATCGCCCGAAACGTCGAAGCTGAGCGTCGCGCTCTCGAACTGGTGGTTGGCGTGCCGGCGTGACTTCTCGATGTTCGCGATCCAAGTGCCGATGAAGGCGCTCATTGCAGGCCTCACTTTCTTACATCCAATCGGGCGTCAGACAGCGCCTCTGCGAGCCATCACCTTCCGTCCCTGCAGGATGACCTCCGTCGCAAGAAGAGGCATGCTCCAGGACAGCCAGACTAACGTCGCGAAAGGGTCGCGCCCGAGGCTCGGCAAGATGCCGAGTTCCGCCAGCGTGCGGGTAGTCACGAACGTGAAAGTCACCACGTAGCTCCGCAGGACCCACTCTCGGTGTTGACTGACGTGACCGAGCCGAATCGCGACATACGCCATCCCAGTGGTCGACCACCACACGACCCCCAAGGTGCCGAGGCTGATGGCGAAAGGAGCGCTGCCGCAGCCCGGACCAGAACTGGAAGGGACCGACGAGGAGGGCGAGGTCGAGAACCGCAGCAGGGCTGGGGCTTATCGGCACTTCGGTTCCTCACAGAGAGTGTTCGGAGGCGGGAGGATAGCACGGCCGTCACACTCGCCAGCGGGCCGCCTCAGACGCGTTCCCCTCCCTGTCAGCAAGCCACGCGCGCGTGCGCGGCGCACGGACGGCACGCAGATCGTCTGGCGTGTCCACGTCGCGAAGCCAATCGATCAACTGCACGCGCAGGCCCTGGCGCTCCGCCACCGATCGCGTCTGCGCCAGAACGCGCGCACTTCCCCACTCGACGCCATCGAAGACGTTCGGCGTGGTCGTTGCCGCGATCAGATAGTAGCCGCCGTCGTGCGCGGGTCCGAGCACCAGCGATGCGGGATCGCTGCGGAGCGTCGCGATCGCGTCACCGATCGTCGACGGCGTGATGTCAGGCAGATCCGATCCGACCAGCACGACGATCGACGCGCCCCCTGCGAAGAGGCTCGCCATCGTGTCCCTCATGCGCTCGCCTAACGAGCCCTCAGGCTGCGCGCGCACGTCGACATCGCGTGGCACCAGCGCGCGCACATCGTCGCACGCATCTGCAGGGTCGACGAAGACGACGCGCGTCGTCCCGGACAGTGTGACGCCGTCCAGTGTATCGAGGAGGAGCGCCGAAAGAAGCGTCGCGTCGGGAGGGCAGCCGAGCGCAGCGAAGAGCCGGCTCTTGCCGCCGCGCGACGGCGCACGCGTCAGGACCGCAACGACAATCGGCCCCGGTACGCCCACCATATGCGGAACAGCAGCAGCGAGCCGATCGCGAACGCCCAGCGTCGCGGCAGCGTGATGTCAGTCTTGACCAGCCACCAGAAGTGGATGACGGCAAGAATGCCGGCGACGTACACCAGACGATGCAGCTTCTGCCAGCGGCGACCGAGCTTCCGGATAGAGAAGCGGTTCGACGTGATCGCCGAGCAGAAAGAGGATGGTCCATGTGGCCATGCCGATGGTGATGAACGGCCGCTTGCCGATGTCCATCGATCATGGTCGGGATGTCGAAGTAGTTGACGAACACGATCCATGTCGAGCAGATGCAGCGTCCCGTAGAAGAACGCGAACAGCCCGAGCATACGCCGCAACTTGACGATCTCGTTCCACCCGGTGATGCGGCGAGCGGCGTCACAGCGAGCGAGATCGTGAGGAACGTAATCGTCCAGGTCCCGGTCTGGTCCGTGAGGTAGTCGCCCGGGTTGGCGGTGAGAGCGTTGAAGTCGCCCAGGATAGATCGCTGCGTAGAGGCCCTTGGCGAGCGCCGCGGCGGGGATGAGCGCCGCGGCGAAGCAGCAGAACCTTGACGACGGTGATCGGCTTCAGTAATTTTTGCGCAGATCCATGTCCTTGTACATATACGCGACCTGCTCGGTGTATCCGTTGAACATCTCCGTCTTGTGGTTGGGGACGAAGCTCGGCAGCCGGCGTCTCCCGTGCCTGGCTCCACCGCGGATGATCGACGGTCGGATTCACGTTCGCGTAGAAGCCGTACTCCTGCGGCGCCATTATTTGCCACGTGTTCCTCGGCTGGTTCTCAACGAATCGGATTCGGTTGATGGACTTGATACCCTTGAAGCCGTACTTCCAGGGCACCACGAGACGGATCGGCGCGCCGTTCTGCGCCGGCAGCACCTCTCCATAGATCCCTACGGCCAGCAGCGTCAAAGGGTTTTGCGCTTCGTCGAGTCGCAGCCCTTCGATGTACGGCCACTGCAGCACATCGGTGCGCTGCATCGGGAAGCGGCCGCGTCGACCAGCGTGGTCATCTCGACGAACCTCGCTTTCGCCGTCGGCTCCACGACGCTTGATGACGTCGGCCATCGGGATGCCAACCCACGGAATCACGAACGACCACGCCTCGACGCAGCGCATGCGATACACGCGCTCCTCGAGCGTGTACGGCTTGATGAAGTCGTCGATGTCGTACTCACCCGGCTTGTTCACGATGCCGTCGATCTTGATCTTCCATGGCCGTGGCTTGAAGTTCTTGGAGTTGTTCTTCGGACCATCGCCGGCGCCGGGCGCGAACTCATAGAAGTTGTTGTAGCTGGTCATGTGCTCGTAGCGGCTCGGCGCTTCGGATGGTGCTGAGCGGGCTCTTCTTGAACGTCGGAATCTTCGCCAGGCCACCACCCTGAGCCGCAGCCTCATTGGCCAGGGAGGGGAAACCCGCCGCCACGAGAGCGGCGGCCGACGCCTGGATGAATTCCCGGCGACGCAGATACACGCTCTTCGGTGTGATCTCTGACGAACGGATGTCTGGCGCCTTCTTGATCAGCATATGGCGATTATAGGACCGCTGACCCGTGAAACAGAACGTTTCCAGGTCAGCTTGCAAAGTTAACAATTAGATGCCGGCATGACCCCATTGGTCTCAGTCATCGTCCCAATCCTGGCCGCCGACCGTGACACCGCCCGCCAACTCATCGCCCGGATTCCGGTTGATTTGCAGGTAGAAACTATCGTCGCCGAGGCGGGGACCGAGCTCGGGCTGGAGTCGCTGAGCCAAGGCAGACCAGATATCACAGTTGTTCACACGCGGCAGGGACGAGGCCGGCAGATGAACGCCGCCGCCGGGCTCGCGCGCGGCCAGTGGCTGCTCTTCCTGCATGCCGACTCGCAACTCCCCTCCGACTGGCTCGATCTCTTTGAGACACGCGTTCGAGAACATGGACCCGGATCGAGTCCCGGGCCCCGGGACCCGGGGCCCGGCGACATCGTCGGTGGCTGGTTTCAGTTCGCCCTGGACGACCCGGCCTGGCAGGCGCGACTGATCGAGCGAGCAGTGGCGTGGCGGGTCCGTCTGCTGCGGCTGCCGTATGGCGATCAGGGGCTCTTCGTCCAGCGGAGCACGTTTGCGGCTCTGGGCGGCTATCGCGACATCGAGTTGATGGAAGACGTGGACTTCGTCCGCCGCATGATAAACGTGGGAGCCGTGATCGAACTGCCGTGCGCTCTCATCACGTCGGCGCGACGATGGCGGCGCGATGGCTGGTTCCGTCGCAGTACGTGGAACCTCACGCTGCTTGCTCTGTACTTCTGCGGCGTACCACCGAGAGTATTGGCGAGGTGGTATTAGTCTTCGGTCCGCAGTCCACGGTCCACGGTCCACGGTCCACAGTGAACTGTGAACTGTGAACTGCCTACTACTACCTACCGCCTACCGCTTTCCAGTCGCCCGTCTTCGCCAGTGCGCGCGCGAAGCACGTCACCGCGCGAGACTCGGCTTCACGCTGCGCGACGGCAGACAGCGCGAGCGTCAGCTCCGCATTGGCTGGGCACGATACGTGGATGACGGGGTCTCCGGACGCGAGGCGCTTGCGAAATATCTGGCGCCGCCCACACGAACCCACGCCGGTCGATCGGCGAGCGTTGCGGACATCAGCAGCTCCGCCATCGCCGTCCGCACAGTGGCTTCGATGCCCTCGCGCTGCGCCAGCAGTGCCGCCGGTGCGAGGTCGATCGTCGAGCCCGTCACCGCGGCACTCACCCACCATGGACGCCGCACTTCCAGCCGGAACTGATCGAGCGTGTCGTGCAACTCCACGGTCACCGGCACGGCTGGCGTCCCTAACGCGCGCGTCAGCGACTCGCGCGCGGTGACCGTCATGCGTTCGAGCTCTCGCGCGCTGACTTTCGAATCACGAGGAACCGAGACGACAACACCGGATGCGCTCACCGCGATGGGCGGCGGAGGCACTGGCTTCGGCGAGACCGACGCCGTGGCGAGATCGGTCAACCGGAGATTCGGGCAGTACTGCGCGAGGATGGCTTCGAGCGATTCACCGCGACGCGCGCGACGGCCGGCGCCGATCACGCACATGCCGACGCCATGCCCGTAGCCGCGACCGGTGAATCGAACAACCTTTTCCTGGCGCGAGATCGTGAACGCCGTGCTGCGAATCCTCGTCGTCCCGAGCGCATCGCGAAACGCGGGACCGGTAATTTCGTTGGGACGTAACCCCGGCACGCGCAATCGCTCGACTCTGCCCGACTGATTGACTCCGTCGATCTCGATCGAACGCAAGGGGCCGCCGCCGAACCCCGCACGCGACAGCGCACTCCTCAGTTCGTCGAGCGTCAGCTCCAGCGTCCACGACACATCCTCTTCATGCACGTCGTCGTCGCGAACAACCTGCATGTACGGGAACGTGGCGCCGGGCCAGACCTGTGCCGCGCCTTCAGATCGGCCGCCACACGACGCCGAGTAGAACACTTCAGCGGGTGCGCCGTTCACGGTCAGCACGCGATGCGCAGTCGCAAGCGCAGCGCGACGGGAGTTGTCGTTCGCCGCACGAAGCACCTGGCAGTGAACCGTGTCGCACAAGTCGAAACCTTCGCGTCGATGACGGCCCATTTGCACGAGTGTGTAGGTTCGGATCGCGACGGCCAGCGCCTGGCGTGCCGTATCGGGCGCGTTGGGTTCGCCTTCGCCCGCAAGCACGCGTGCGACGTACACCTCGAGGGGAATGCGTGTGATGCGCCCACCGTTGGGTGAGCCGATGGCCACTGTGCGTCCGACGCTGACGGCTTCGAGCTGTTCGTCTGTGATCTCGGACTGCGCGGCAACCTCAGCCGGTCTCCACGTCTCGAAACAGGCGGCGGCGATCGCGAGGATCAGAAGGAATCGAACAAACAATCAGAGTCTCCGCTTGCACCCCGGCCGACAGTTGCACTGAATCACTTGCTCGCCGTCCGTGAAGTAGTCGTACGTGAGCTCCTCGCCCAGCTCGATGTTGCGGCCGGCACGGATCCAGATGTCCTTGCCGATGATCTGGCTGTAGCAATTCGGCTTGCACGCGTGATTGATGAAGCGGGCGACGTTGCCGCCGATGGTGGCGTCACGAACCCAGCGCCGATTCACCGTGAAGCACCAGATCTCCCCCCGTTCGAGGTACTTCGTTTCACGTTTGAAGCTCTCTTTGTGATCAATGAGCTCGCCGTCGTAGGTCACGATGCGTCTGTTCTTGTTGATTGGTTCGAGGGCAAAGACGCCCCAGCCGTGGAGCTTGGACTTGCGCCGCGCGATGCGCGGCAGGTTCAGGGTACGGAGCATGTTCAAGAAGAATAGACCATAATAGTCGCCACATCATGAGCGCTACCGGCGTCGGAGCCCGCGAGCTGGTCCAGGCTTGGGGCCGCATTCTTTCTGGACACAGTCCTAACCTTTCAGTCGAGATCACCAAAGAGTGCCCGCTGCGGTGTCCGGGTTGCTACGCCTACGGCGATGAGCACCTCGGGGGCGAGGTCACGCTGAGAGGGCTGTCCGATTACAAAGGCGACGAGTTGGTCGCGCGATTCATCGCGCTCATCGATCGCTTCAGGCCGCTGCATGTCTCGATCGTGGGAGGCGAGCCGCTGGTCAGGTACAAGGAACTCAACCAGATTCTGCCGCGGATGGCCGAACGAGGCATCCACACGCAACTGGTGACCAGCGCCGTTCGACCCATTCCACGCGAGTGGCAGCGGCTGAACCGGTTGCAGATCGTCGTGTCGATCGATGGCCTCCAGCCCGAACACGACGTTCGCCGCACACCCGCGACCTACGAACGCATCCTCAAGCACATCGAAGGGCATCAGGTCACCGTTCACTGCACGGTGACACGGCAACAGGTCCGGCGGGACGGCTACCTTCAGGAGTTCCTCGACTACTGGCAGGCCAACCCCTATACGCGCCTGATCTGGATCAGCCTCTACACGCCGCAGGTTGGCGAACTGTCCACCGAGCGCCTGACCAAGGCGGATCGCGACAAGGTGATTGGCGACCTCTCGCGCATGCGGAAGAACTACTCGAAGCTGCAGATGCTGGACGGCATCCTCAAGGTCTACGCCAAGCCGCCTGACTCACCAGAGGAGTGCATCTTCGCGCAGACGACGGAATGCTACTCGTCGGATCTCGAGCGACGGATCATGCCGTGCCAGTTCGGTGGCAAGCCCGATTGCCAGAACTGCGGCTGCATCGCGTCAGCCGGACTTGAAGCCATCGGCCGTCATCGTCTGAAGGGCGGCCTTCCTGTCGGCAAGATCTTCTACGCATCGCTTGCCGTCGGCCGCACCGTCGCGAAGGTCAGAGGCGCGTTCACGCCGCCGCCCAACGTGATGCCGCCGCGTCAGCCCGAACAAGCGCAGTAGTCGCGCTCACGCACAGCAACGCCCAAATTCCAATTCCCAACTCCCAAGGTGGGCCAATTGGGACTTGGAGCTTGGGCGTTGGAAGTTTAAGAGGACGTCTCTGCCGTTGGTAAGTTCTGCCGTAAAGCTCGTCCCGTTCGACCCTCACGAAGAACTCCTTCAATACAAACGACTTCGCTCGCACGCGCCGCGCCCGGCTCATGCGCGATGCGACGGGTACGTGCGTTGCACAAATAGGGTCTGGAGGAGGTGATGTCGATGAAGGCCATGTTGAAGTTGCGAGCTCTTACGGTAGCCACGGCGATCGCAGGTGTCGCCTGCGCCACCAGCAGCACGCCACGCGCGAGCGCGCCGGAGCCCACGTCGCAAGTCGGTTCACAGGCGCCGAACAGTCCAACCACTGTCAATGAGTCCACGCCAGGAACGGTTCCGGCCGGACAGGAGATTGACGTGCGACTGCGGAACACGCTGAGTTCCGAGACGGCCACCGTGGAGCAACGTTTCGAGACGACGACCGTGGTGGATCTGGTGCAGGACGGCCGCGTGCTCGTCCCCGCGGGCTCTGTCGTGCAGGGCGTCGTGAGCGATGTCGATAAGGCGGGCCGCATCGATCGTGATGGCGCGCTGACGCTGACGTTCGATCGCATGAACGTCAACGGACGCAACCGTGACATCCGTGGATCGGCGACTGAGATCTTCGAGAGCAAGGGCATCCGCGAAGAAGGCACGGTGGCTGCGGCCGGTGCCGGCGTCGGCGGCATCGTCGGCGGCATCATCGGCGGCGTGAAGGGCGCGGTCCTCGGTGCGGTCATTGGCGCAGGCGGCGCGATTGCGGCGACCGACGGCAAGGACATCACGCTACCGGCAGGCTCGATCGTGCGCGTGCGTTTGGACTCGCCTGTCCGAGTCAGCTGACGGATGAACCACACGATCGGCGAGGCGGCACTTGTGCTGCCTCGTCGCGCCCTCGCTTTTGTATAAGCCCAACCGAGACGCAGTAAGAATTTCAAAAACCAACTTTTTGCTGGGCCAGATGCTGAACTTTTCGTGGCACGTCGCTTGAATCGTGTGCGGCTGGGTCTGAGTGAAAGACCCAAGGAGGTACACCATGGTGCGCGCGCTAGTCGTTCTGGGGTTCACGGTGTTCTCCATCGGCGTGGCGGCGCAGAAGCCTCCAGTCAACGCGGTCGCGCAGGAGATGGTGGACTTTCACAAGCGCATCGACGCGTACATGAAAGTGCGCGACGAGGCCACGAAGGATCTGCCCGACGTCAAAGAGACCGGAGATCCCGCCAAGATCAGTGGACGCGAGAAGGCGCTCGGCCAGGCGATCGCGAAAGCGCGAGCCAGCTGCGAAGCCGGGCGACGTCTTCGGCGAGGAGATGTCGGCGCACTTGAAGAAGGTGCTCGCCGAGGACTGGAAGTCACGGAGTCCCGCCGATCGGAAGGCGCTGTTCGAGGAACTGCCGAAGGGCATCAAACTCGCCATCAACCAGCCATATCCCACGACGCTTCCGCTGGTCAGCGTACCCGCCAAGTTGCTGGCGAGACTTCCGACGCTCCCCGAAGCACTCGAGTACCGGCTGATCGATCGCTACTTTCTGCTCCGCGATCGTGACGCGAACTTGATCGTCGACGTGCTTTCCGGCGTGTATCCCACACGAGATAGGTGATTGCGATGCGGGCTCCACACTTACTCCTCGCCTCAACACTCTCGATCGGCACACTGGCGTACGTGGCAGGGAGTCCTGCGTCGCCCATCGCCGCCGCCCGTGCGTCGGCGATGCAACAGCCTGCAGCCGCACGATCGTCCGCTCAAGTCACGCCGCCGCGAGAGAAGGACTCGGTCCGCTTCGCGATCATCGGTGACACGGGGACCGGCACGTCATCGCAATACCAGGTCGGTGAACAACTGGCTACGTCGCGACAGATGTTTCCCTTCGAGTTCGTGATCATGCTCGGCGACAACATCTACGGGAGCGAGCGGCCGCAGGATTTCGTCGCCAAGTTCGAGAAGCCCTACAAGCCGCTGCTCGACGCGAAGGTGCCCTTCTACGCCGCGCTGGGCAATCACGACGACCCGACACAGCGCTACTACAAGCCGTTCAACATGAACGGCGAGCGCTACTACACGTTCTCGAAAGGGAGCGCGCGCTTCTTCGCGCTCGACAGCAACTACATGGACCAGGCGCAGCTCAAATGGCTGGAAGACGAACTATCGAAAGCCAACGACCGCTGGAAGATCGCCTACTTCCACCACCCGCTCTACTCGTCCGGCGAAAAGCACGGATCCGAAGTGGACCTGCGCACGCAAGTCGAGCCGCTGTTCATCAAGTACGGCGTCGACGTCGTGTTCGCCGGACACGAACACTTCTACGAACGCATCAAGCCGCAGAACGGGATCTACTACTTCATCGAAGGCGGGTCGGCCAAGCTGCGCAAAGGCGACATCAGGAGAGGGCCTCTCACAGCCGCCGGATTCGACACCGACTTCACCTTCATGCTCGCCGAGCTCGGGAAAGACGCCATGCAGTTCCAGGTGCTGTCTCGCAACGGCAAGCCGATCGACTCCGGTTCCCTGCCTCTTGCCGAGGAACCGAAGAAGGCCGCCGAAAGCAAGCCACCCTCTCGCTGACGGAGGCCATATGAATCGTTCCTCAACCAGCACCGTCGTCGTTTGCTTCGTCACCGTTGCGTGTTTCTCGACCGCGTGCGCGCGGCCCACGCTCGGCGGTTCGCAGGTCAAGCAGCCGGCGGCACAAGTCGCGCTCGTCGAGCTGTGGAGCGAGCCAACCGACATCGCGCAACGAGATCTGTTCTGGGGTGGCAGCCGGCGCGCCGAAGCGCCGTCGACCGATGACGTCTACACAGTGCTCAGTCTCGACAAGACCGGATACAGCCGTGGCTACGACGTCAAAGGCGCTGACGGCCGCGAGTGGGCCATCAAAGTCGGCGACGAGGTCCAGTCGGAGATCGTGCTGTCCCGCATCTTCTGGGCACTGGGCTACCACCAGCCGCAGACGTTCTACGTAACCGCCTGGCAGCTGGCGGGCGAATGGGACAAAGAGGGCGAGCCCGCGAGGTTCCGCCTGCAATCCGATCATGAATCGGACGGCGAGTGGGCATGGTTGGAGAACGCGTTCGCTGGAACACGGCCGCTGCAGGGCCTCGTGGCCATCAGCCTCGTGCTGAACAACTGGGATCTCAAGACGAGCAACAACCGCGTCTATCGTTTGCGCGATGACCACGCAGAACCTGCGAAGCGTTACGTCGTCCAGGATCTCGGCGCCTCGCTCGGAAAGCCGCGCGGACTGCCCCACTACCGGGGCACACGCAACGACATCGAGGACTACGAGGATCTCACGCTCATCAGGAAGGCCGACGGATTCGAAGGTCCAGCTCGATTACCAGGGGCAGCACACGGACATTCTGAAGAAGCTCTCCCCCGCTGACATCGTCTGGGGGTGCGAGCTACTGAACCGCCTGAGCGACGCGCAACTGGACGATGCCTTCAAGGCCGCGGACTATGCCCCTGACATTCGTCAGCGATACATCGCGAAGATCCGAAGCAAGATTCGCGAAGGTCTCGCGCTCGCGCATCGGCGTCTCAGGTGGCGGCGGAGGGACAGTGAGAATGAAGCTGCCGCCGCCCGTCTCGCTTCGCAGGAGCCTGGCGTGCCCTGGCGATCGTCGTGCTGCTCCTGTGGGGAAGCGGCGTCGGCGCGCAGCAGAAGCCGGCTCCCCCGCCCGCGGAGCAGGCAGCTCGGTCGAACGAAGGCCTGCCAATGGAGGCGGGCGACCTGGTCGAGGAGCTGCGGTCGGGCCTCTCACAGGCGGCCATACGCTTGCCATTGGCAGCCTTGTTCGGCGCGGCGCTCGCGCTGCGGCCGCGTCGTCCGGGGTCTCCACCACGCGATCCCGCTGTCATCGAAACACAGATCGTCCTCGCAATCGTTGGCGCGATGATCATGCTGATCGTCGGCGCCAGCCTCGCGCGCGCATTTGGTATCGCCGGTGCGGCCAACCTGATTCGCTACCGCGCGAAGATCGAAGACCCGAAGGATGCGGTGGTCATGCTCTCGACGCTCGCCGTCGGCCTCGCATCCGGCGTCGGCCTGTTCGGCATCGCGGCCGCATCCACGGTCTTCCTCGTCGTCACGCTGTGGTTCATCGAAGGGTTCGAGACCCATGTTCGCACCTTCCTGCTGACGGCAAAGCTCGGGCCGAAGACCTCTGCGCGGCGCGCGGACGTGGAGCGTCTGCTCAAGCGAGGCGGAACGCGCTTCGAGCTTCGCACGACTGCGGACGAAGAGCTGACCTATCTGGTGAACGCTGGCGAGTCGCTGAAGACAGAGCGCCTGTCGGCGGCACTGAGCGCACTTGCGCCGGACGGCAAGGCACAGATCGAGTGGAAAGAAGAAAAGAACGCCCGGCCGCTGGCGGACGAGGAGACCCAGTGAATCTGATCATCCAACCCGAAGCCGGCCTGGCGCCGGTGGTGCGAGCCATCCAGAAGGCCAGGCGCGCCGTTGACATCGCGATCTTCCGCCTCGATCAGCGCGGAGATCGAGAAGGCGCTCGGCGCGGCAGTCCAGCGCGGTGTCAAGGTGCGCGTGCTCGTGGCGCACACCAACCGCGGTGGCGAGGCTCGATTGCGCAAGCTCGAACAGCGTCTGCTCGAGGCGGGCGCGACCGTCACGCGGACCGGCGACGACTTCCCGCGTTACCACGGGAAGTTCATGGTGGCCGACGACACGCTGCATCTCTTCGGTTTCAATTTCACGAAGGTGGACGCGCTCAAGAGCCGCAGCTTCGGCGTCTCGACGAGGGACGCGAGCGCCGTCCGCGAAGCGCGCGCGCTGTTCGAAGCCGACAGCAGCCGGCAACCATACGTTCCCAAGCGGACGCATCTGGTCGTCAGTCCTGAAAACGCGCGCGAGATGCTGACCGCGTTCGTCAAAGGTGCGAAGCGGCAGATCCTGATCTACGACGTCAACCTCCAGGACCCGCTGTTCATCAAGCTACTCGAGGCACAGGCGGCTGCCGGCGTGGACGTGCGCGTGATCGGCAAGTGCAAGGGAGCGAAGAAAATCGACGTCCGGCCGCTCAACTCGATGCGGCTGCACGTGCGCGCCCTCGTTCGTGACGGCGTGCGCGCGTTCGTCGGGAGTCAGAGCCTGCGGCGGATCGAGCTGGATCGACGTCGAGAGGTCGGGGTGCTGATCACGAACGCCGCCGTCACGAGGCAGATTCGCGACACCTTCGAAGCCGACTGGGCGGAGGCGGAGTCGTCCGTGGAGAAATCAACGAGTGCCGGTCGAGTCGTTGAGTTCGCGGCGCGGGAACTCGCCTGAATCGACAGGCTGGCCGAGCCGCGAGATCGTCTCGAAGAAGAGGTGATCGCCGACGATCTCGACGAGCGTGAACGACCGATCCGTGTCGAACCCCTTCGCCGTCATCGCCGAATTGTCGCGGATGTTGCCTCGACGCAGTTTTGCGGCCCCGCCCTGGATCATGTAGACGATGCCCTTCTGTGGCTTCAGCCGCTCGTAGAAGTGCTCGTGACCGGAGAAGACCACGTCCACACCGTTCTCGAGGAACAAGGGTTCCACGACGCGCTGCAGATCGAGTTCGGACCCATGCCGCGCGCCTGACGAGTAGATCGGATGGTGGAAGTACGGGATCTTCCACTTCGCGTCCGACCGCTTGAGCTCGTCGCGCAGCCAGCTAATCTGGGGCGGCGCCATGTACGTGCTATCCAGCGCGAAGAACTCGACGTCCTTCTTGCGGAAGTTGTAATAGCGCTTCCCGTCCATGTTGAACTTCTGGTAGAAGCGCTGCGACGGATCGTCGTGGTTGCCGAGCGAGGCGTAGAACTTCACGCCATCATCGAGCAGCGTCTTGTACGGCTTCTCGAATTTGTTGATGAAGTCGATCGGCCGCTCGCTGCCATACAGGTTGTCGCCCAGCATGATCGCGAACTCGAACGGAAACCGGGCGCGCGCCTCCACGATCTTCGCCGCCACGTCGTACTGATAGCGATCGCCCGTCCCACTGTCGCCGATGACGAGGAACTTCACCGAGTCCGAGTCGTTTGGCAGCGTGGACCTGGGTGCCGCCGCCTGAACCTGAGGTGCCGGCGCGCGGGGCGCCTGGGCGCGCGCGTCGACACGCGACGACGGCGTCGCGCAGACGACGAAGAACGTGAGGATCGCGGTCAGCAATAGTCGGAACACGAGAGTCTCCTCAATCCGGCGTAGGCACGGGTTCAGAACCATCGTAAGTCCGATCGAACTCCGGTGCGAAGCACTATCCGTCAGGCGGCTGGGGGCGCCTGCGACGGCTGCTGTGGCCCTGTCGTCGCCCAGATCTCGGCCGCCCGCTTCAACGCACCGTCGACGTGCGGAAGGATGTTCTCCGCTCCGACGTGCCGATGGAATTCGGCCTTGTTCATCAGCCGCGATGGCTGCGGAAGCGCGCCGCAGAGCAGCAAGGTCCGGCCGGCTGTCCGCAGTGCGTCGGAGAAATCCTGAATCGCGCGCAGGCCGGTTCCGTCGAGTGCGGTCATGTTTCGAAGGCGCAAGACGACAATTGGCGCAAACTCGGCAATGTCTTGCGTCTGCGCCGTGAGCTTGTCGGTGGCGCCAAAAAGAAACGGACCGTGAATCCGGAGAATGGTGACGTATCCGGGAATGTCCTTATCCTGCAGGATGTGCTCGCGGCCGCGCTTCACGTAGTCCTGCGTGACGCGCGAGACCGTCGTGGTAGCTGTGACGCGGCGGATGAACATCAACGCCGCGATGATCATGCCGGCTTCGACGGCCACCGTGAGATCCGCGAGCACCGTCAGCGCGAACGTCCACACCCACACGATGCGATCCGTCCAGCCGTGTTTCCAGAGCTCGGGGATCTCCCTCCACTCGCCCATGTTGTAGGCGACGACGAGCAGGATCGATCCGAGGACGGCCATCGGTACGAGCGCCGCCAGTTTCGCCGCGAACAACAGGATCAACAGGAGCGTGCAGGCGTGAATAATTCCGGCGACCGGTGTGCGGCCGCCCGAGCGCACGTTGGTCGCCGTTCGCGCGATCGCTCCCGTCGCCGGCAGCCCACCAAACATCGGCGACACGATGTTGGCGATCCCTTGCGCGAAGAGCTCGACGTTCGAGTTGTGCCGGCGGCCGCTCATCCTGTCTGCAACCACGGCCGACAACAGCGACTCGATGGCGCCAAGCATGGCGACGGTGAGCGTCGGCGACAGCAGTGACAGGATCAGATCCGGACGAAACCGTGGAATGTGCACCTGCGGCAGGCCGGACGGGATGCCGCCGAACCGTGAGCCGATCGTCTCGAGCGGGAGCTGACCGACGGCCACGACGATCGTCCCCACCACGAGGGCAACGATGTAACCGGGTACGCGCGGAACGAGCCGGTTCCAGACCACGATCAACACGAGCACGCCGATGCCTACGACCGTCGTCGGAACGGACGCGTCGGCAAGATTGGTGATCAGGACGTTGAGGCGGCCGAGGAAGTCGCCCGGCACCGGCACGTCGAGGCTGATGCCGAGCACGTCGCGCAGCTGTGTGCTGGCGATGACCAGTGCGATGCCGTTGGTGAAACCGATCACGACCGGACGCGGGATGAAGCGAACGGCGGTGCCGCTGCCGGTCAGGCCCATGACGACGAGCACGACGCCCGCCATCATCGTGCACATGAAGAGGCCATCGAGGCCGTGCTCGGCGATGATGCCCGATACCACGACGACGAACGCTCCCGTCGGTCCGCCGATCTGCACGTAGGAGCCGCCGAGAGCGGAGATCACGAAGCCGGTGACGATCGCACAGTAGATGCCGGCTTGCGGCGTCATGCCAGAGGAAATCGCGAACGCCATCGCCAGCGGAAGCGCCACCAGACCAACGGTGACGCCAGCGATCAGGTCGGACGTGAACGTACGAAGGGAGTAGTCGCGCAGCGCCAGAATCGAGGCGGGAACGAATTCAGACTGGCGGGATCGTGTTTCGGACAATGAGCTCGGTTTCGACTCGCCTTCTATTCTACGCCTCGCGGTCTCCGGTCTTCAGTCCTCAGTCCACGGTCCTCAGTCCAGTCCGGTCCTCAGTCCACGGTCCTCCAACTTTGACCTTTACCCTTGCCCTTTGCCTTTGCCTTTTGCCCTTTGCCCTTTGCCCTTTGACCTTTGCCTTGACCCAGCCTAAGGCCAAAGCCACGCCGCACCACGGACGCCACTGGCATCGCCATGCCTGGCGCGTACGAGCTGCGTTCGAACATCGGGTGCGGAGCCGGTGGCGGCAAAAACCCACTCGGACCAGAGTCGAGGGACGTTGTCGTACAAACGGTCGATGTTCGACATCCCGCCGCCAAGAACGATGACGCCAGGATCGAGCACGTTGATCACGCTGGCCAGCGCTCGCGCCATGCGCCGCTCGTATCGCTCAATCGTTGTCACGGCAGCTCGATCGCCACGATCCGAAGCGAGCGCGATCTCGGTCGGCAACTCACGCCGCCCGGTGCTGCGCTCGTAGTCTGCGGTCATTCCGGGGCCGGACAAAAAGGTCTCGATGCAGCCACTCTTGCCGCAGTAACACGCTGGGCCCGGACGCTCATCGGCATCGGGCCACGGCAAGGGGTTGTGACCCCACTCGCCCGCAATGCCGTTGGCGCCGCTCAGCACCTGCCCGCGCACGACGATGCCTGCGCCGGTGCCGGTCCCGACGATGACGCCAAAGACGACGTCCGCACCCGAGGCCGCACCATCGGTCGCTTCCGACATTGCAAAGCAATTGGCGTCGTTTGCGATTCGCACGCTGCGCCCGAGACGCGCCTCGAGATCGACCTGGAGCGGCCGGCCGATCAGCCACGTCGAGTTGGCGTTCTTGACGAGCCCGGTGGTTGCGATGGTGCCAGGGATACCGATGCCGACAGTGGCCGCAGGCCCGGTGGTGTGCTGCAGATTGGCAACGAGTGCACCGATGGCATCAAGCGTCGCCGCGTAGTCGTCGCGCGGCGTGTCGATGCGAAGGCGCGCGCACTGACGACTCCCGTCGAGGGCAATGCCTTCGATCTTCGTGCCGCCGAGATCGATGCCGATGCGCACGTCCCGTAGCCCGTAGCCTGAGCTCACTTCCCTCGCGGCGGGTCCCATCCAGATGGCGTGCCGGCAGGCTCGACTTCGAGGATCGCTTCCGCCGCGTGGATCTTCCCTCCGTACACCTTGAATGCCTCGAAAGTGGAGAACATCACGTCGGCCTTGCCGCCGGGCACCGAGCCGCCGCCGAAGTCCTGGTGCAACCAGACAACGCCCATCTCCTCGTCAACAGCCGCCACCCGATACGTGACGCCAGGGAGTTTCGGGATCGCCTGGTTCTTCATGTCCTCGCAGCTCGGAGGGCGAAACGTGCAGCCGGGCCCGGCCATCTTCTGTCCGTTCTCGAAGCGATACGCGTCGCTGGACATCGGCACGTCGGGCATGACGAAGCTTCCCGCGCGCAGACCCGCGGGATAGAGCGAGGCGATGCGAATCATCTCGTCCCGATCGTTCAGCTCCGACGGTTTCGGCACGTACGTCATACCCGCATTTGGTTTCGTGAACGCCTCGGGTTCAAAGAGCACACCTTCCTGCTTGTTTCTCACGACCATCGTTTCGACTTCGGAGATCGCGAGCCCGAAGACCTTCAGCCTCAAGGCGAGCAACACGGGCTTGCCGCTTTCTTCGACAACGGTGTGCGTGCCGGCCACGCCTTCGCGGACATCGAGGAAGTCCTGACGATACGGACGAAGCGCGGTTGCTGTCTTCCAGAGGCCGCCCTGGCCGAGTCGCATCTCGACGGTGTCTTCGGTGAACCGCACGCGGCTGCTCGTGTGCAGCCGCTCCGGATCGTGCGCGACCATCGCCTCGAGATACGTGGTGATGAAATCGGCAAGGCACTGTCGATCGCAGCGCTGCGCCTCGGACGTGGATGGATGAGCAACGACGAGCGCGAGGGCGAGAACAACGATCGAGAGCCGCATGGCGAGATTCTAGTCGGGGCGCGCGCCTCAATAGAAATCATGGGCATCGATCGAGGCCGCGCCCTGGATGCCCTCAACCCGCTCGGCACGCACGGACAACACGCCGTCCTGATGCTGCAACACGCCCTCGATCATCAGGAATGGCTGGCGGACCACAGCGGTCCGCTCCCGATCGTAGAGGTCGGGCCGGATGATGATGTTCGAGATCCCGGTTTCATCCTCGAGCGTGAGGAAGACGAAGCCCTTGGCCGTGCCGGGCCGCTGCCGGGTAATGACCATTCCCGCGACGCGCACACGCCGGCCGTCTCGTGCACGCGGCAGGTCGGCGGCGCGCAGCACACCGCGCAGCGCCAGCTCGCTGCGTCGCAGCGCCATCGGGTGCGGACCGATCGTCAGGCCCATGCCTGCGTAATCTGCCTGTAATCGCTCGCTGGCATCCATGGGGCGCAATGGGCTCGGGGCCCTGGGCCCGGGACCCGGGACTCGGGATTCGGGATTCGGGGTTCGGGCCGACTCTGGTCTCTGGGCTTTGGGCTCTGGGCTTTCGGCTTTCTGTTCTCGGTTCTGGGCTCTCGGCTCTTGGCTTTGGGAGTTGGAAGTTGGGAGTTGGGAGTTGATCTCCTGGCCCGCAAACATCTCACCAGCGGGCCGCACCGATCGCTCAACCTGCCAGAGCGCGCTTCGGCGCTCATTGGTAAACGTATTGAGCGCACCGATATCCGCGAGCGTCGTCAGCTCGTCGCGACGCAGACCGGTCCGCTGCACGACGTCCTCGATCGACTTGAATCGCCCAGCGGGACGAAGCTCTACGGTCCATTCGTGCGAGCAGATGTTGCAGTAGTACGTTCTCACCGGGATCCGGGGCTCGGGGCCCGGGGCCCGATCACCTTGTCTTGCCTTCGCGAGTCCCTTGTCCCGGACCCCGGATCCCGGATCCCGAGTCCCGTCAGAGACCACTTCCACCATCGTCTCGTCATCACAGCCACACTTCGCACACAGCGGCGGCGGGGCCATTGTCTTCGTCCGATCGAATGCAGCCATCGCCTGCCCCATGTCCTTTCGCAAGCCGTTCACGTACATGAAACCGATGCGAATCCCGCCATCGTCCTCGATGCGACAGAGCCAGTCGGACTGCTGCACGTCGATCGGGTGGAAGCGGACACCGCGGCGCTGCGCGTCCTTGACGAGCGTCGCGGGGTGATAAAAACCCATCGGCTGGTTGTTGAGGAGCGCCGTGTAGAACGCGGATGGGTAATGCACCTTGAGGTACGCGCTCGCGTAGGCCAGCAGCGCGAAGCTCGCCGCGTGCGATTCGGGAAAACCGTAGAGCGCGAATGACGTGATCGAGGTGATGATCCGCTCTGCGGTCTCGCCGGTGATGCCGTTCCGCGCCATACCGTCGCGGAGCTGCACCTCGATCTGCTTCATCCGTTTCTCGGAACGCTTGAAGCCCATCGCGCGACGCAGTTCTTCAGCCTGACCACCAGTGAATCCGGCGGCCACCATCGCCATTCGGAGCAGCTGCTCCTGAAAGAGCGGCACGCCGAGCGTCCGCTTGAGCACCGGCTCGAGCGACGGATGCAGCGGCACGACTTCTTCCCTTCCTGCCCGCCGATTGAGATAGGGATGCACCATCTGACCGACGATGGGCCCGGGACGGATGATGGCGACCTCGACGACGAGATCGTAGAAGTGCGTCGGCTTGAGCCGCGGAAGCGTTGCCATCTGCGCGCGCGACTCGACCTGGAACACGCCAATGGTCTCGGCCTTCTGGAGCATCTCGTAAACGGCTGGATCGTTTTCTGGCATATGTGCCAGATCGAATCGGGCTCTGGGCTGGCTCTCGGCTCTGGACTCTGGGCTCTCGGCTTTGGGAGTTGGGAGTTGGACGTTGGGAGTTGACGTGTTCACCAGTTCAATCGCATCCTGCAGAACCGCCATCATCCCGAGACCGAGCAAATCGACCTTGACGATGCCCATGTCGGCGCAGTCGTCCTTGTCCCACTGAATGACGACACGCCCTGGCATGCTGGCGGGCTCGAGCGGCACGACTGAATCGAGCTCGCCCTGCGACACCACCATGCCGCCGGAATGCTGACCGAGATGGCGTGGCAGATCCTGAATCGCCAGCCACAGCTCGGCAAACGCACGCACGCGCGGCATGTCGAGCGACAAGCCTGCGGCTTCCATGTTGCGCGCCAGCGTTTCATTGGGATCGGTGAACTCGAAGGCGTGCATCACCTTCGCAAGCCGGTCGATGCGCTCTTCGTCGAGCGACAGCGCCTTCCCCACTTCGCGCGCCGCGCTCTTGCCGCGATACGTGATGACGTTGGCGGTCATCGCCGCCCCCCGCTGGCCGTACTTCTCGTAGACGTGCTGAATGACCCGCTCGCGCCGATCGCCGCTCGGCAGATCGAGATCGATGTCGGGCCACTCGCCACGTTCCTCGGACAGGAAGCGCTCGAACAGCAGCTCCATCTTGATCGGATCGACGGCCGTGATCCCGAGGCTGTAACAGACCGCGCTATTGGCCGCTGACCCGCGGCCCTGCACGAGGATGTCCTGCTGCCGGCAGTAGTTGACGATGTCCCAGACGATCAGGAAGTAGCCGGCGAGATCGAGCTTCTCGATGAGATCGAGCTCGCGAGAAATCTGCGCGCGGGCCTTCTCGTGATAGGGGCGGTATCTGTCGCGCGCACCCACGTCCGTCATGTGGCGCAGGAACGACGCCGCGGTTTCGCCGGGTGGCACGGGATAGATCGGGAATCGATATCCCAGATCCGCCATCGTGTACTCGAGCCGATCGGCCAGGGTCTGCGTGCCTGCGATCGCTTCGGGAAGATCGGAGAAGAGCTCCGCCATCACCTCGGGCGACTTGAGATATCGCTCGGCGTTTCGTGCCAGTCGTCGTCCCGCGGCATCGAGCGTGGTGTGATGCCGCACGCAAGTGAGCACGTCGAAGAGCGGTCGATCGGCCGGCGTCGCGCAACGCACATCGTTGGTGGCGATGATCGGCACGCGAAACCCGCGGGCGAGCTCGATCAGCGCCGTGTTCTCACATTCCTCGTCACGCAGGAGATGGCGCTGCAACTCGATGCACACGTTGCCGCGACCGAACAGACCCACCAGTCGATCGAGCAGGCCCCCGACGCCGTGATGGCGCACATCGAGCAGAGGCCGACCCGCGAGAGCGACGAGCCCGGTGGTGAAGCCCTCGAGCTCCTCGAGCGTAAGGGCGCCTTCGCCCTTTGGCGCGCGCAGCTTCATGCGCGTCACGAGGCGGCAGAGGTTTTTGTAGCCTTCTGCTGAGGCCACTAAAACCGGCAAGCGCCAGATTGCCGGGACTCGGGATCCGGGATGCGGGGCCCGGGAGTTCGCGGTTCCGCGTTTCTGAGTTCCAAGTTTTTCGAATCCCGAGCCCCGAGCCCCGAATCCCGGATCCCGGGCCCCAGGTCCCGATTCGATCGTTAACTCCGCTCCGATGATGGCGCGCAGCCCAGCCTGCTTCGCGGCCTTATGAAAACGTGGTGCGCCGTAGACACCGTCGGCATCGAGCAATGCGAGCGCTGGATAGCCCAGCGATGCCGCACGCTCGACGAGCGTTTCGGGCAACGAGGCGCCCTGAAGAAAGCTGAAGGCCGATGCGGCGTGGAGTTCGATGTACACGGTTGGCAGTTCATAGGCAGGGATGAGAGTTCACGGTTCACAGCGATTTCAACTGCGATGGGTCAGCGCCTCGTGAACTGTGAACTGTGAACTAGTCGACGACACCCTCGAGGAACCACTTGTCGGAATGGCGCTCGCGGAAGAGCCGATACGTCGGGCCATCAGCTAGCGCGACGTCCCACTCGTCGCGATCCCATGGATCCGGGACTCGGGATTCGGGATTCGGGACTCGGGATTCGGGATTCGAGATCCGGGTGTCCCACCACGCGCCAGACGTTCGCCAGGGGCCGGCGCACGAGTCGATGGCTCCCCCGCTCAAGCCGCGCTTCATGATAGAGACGCTCGATGGCTTGCCTTGCTTCACGTGGACACGGATGGGGACCGGATGGCGGAAACGACGGAGTGCGGCCATCACTCGGGATCCGGGGTCCGGGATCCGGGATCCGAGCGTTCGAAGATGAATCCCGGGCCCCGGGTCCCGGGTCCCGGGTCCCGGCATAAATGTTTTCATCGCAAACGCCCCGGGCTGCCACGAGTCGATTATTTCCGGCGATCCGCAGCGCGTCTCTCCCATGAGCGCATGGAGACGTGCCATGAGCGTGGAGACCTGTTCCGGTGTGGGCAGCGGACGCGTCAGCAGCGAGAACTGCACAATGCGAGCCGGCGTGGGATCCACAGCCACCGTTACGCGATCGATGGCGGCAGCGGGAGGATTCGATTCCAGATCGAGTAATGCCAGCGTGCGGAGCGTGCGCGCGTCGCGAATCGGCACCGGCAACTGCAGCGAACGCTCGTGCACCTCGCGCGTCGTGCCATCCGTTTTGATCAAACGCAGCCGCACGTGCAGCACGGCCGCGCCACGATCGCGCTGCACCAGGTGCGCCTCGAGCGACTCCATCAGCCGGCCCAGCACGAACGACAGTGGCTCGAGTTCCTCGATCGGCCATTCGAGTTCGAGCGTCTGCTCGAATCGTTCTTCCGGAACGGAGGGCACCAGCGGACGCCCATCTTCTCCGCGAGCCAGACATTGCCAGTCTGTGTCCTGACGGCCAAGGCGTGCCGCGAGATCGTTGGACGGCAATGCCGCCAGATCGCCGAGCGTTCGCAGACCCCAACGGCGGAAGGTGGCGAGCTGATCCGGGATTCGGGATTCGGGATCCGGGGTCCGGGAGTTCAACGTTCGGGGTTCTCGAATCCCGAATCCACATACATCGCCCAGCAATTCAATAGGCAGTGGAGCCACGGCAGCGGCCTCGTTGCCCGGCTCGACGATCGTGAGCCCGGCTCGATACCGCACGAGCAATCGCGCTGCGGTTCGCGTGTCCGCAATCGCAACGCGCACGCGCAATCCGCGATCGGCAGCCGTCCGTCGCAGCTCCTCTGCAATCGTTCGGGCCTCGCCAAACAACCGCGTCAGGCCGCTCAGATCCAGCACGATCTCCGTGGGGCTGCACACCTCAATTCGCGGAGAGAACTCACGCGCCACCTCCGCCAGCACATCAGGCGGAGCGCCTTTTATCGTCGTCAGCGCACCAATCACAGAAACCCTCCGGCTCGTAGAACCAGCCTTGAGCCTTCCAGGGCGTCAACGCCCAACATCCAACCTCCAACGTCCAACGCAAAATCCCAATCCAAATAGCTTGGGCGTTGGGAGTTGGATTTTGGGAGTTGTTTCATCGCGGCCCTACAGTGCGACCGCGCGTACGCGCACGTCGCCATTGATCCGCTTCCGCGGCGACACCACCCGCACGCGGAGATCAACGCCCTGCAACAACCGGCTGCGATCGGACACACCAGCCCATGTCGATCGACCAGCCAGCGACAACGTCAGTCCGCCAGCACTGCGCGCCAGCGGTTCCGGTGTCAGCAGCACACACGCCGTGTCGCTCCCCTCGATGACACGCTGCACGCGCGGCCACGTGGTGAAGGGAATCTGCCTGAGCCCCACGGGTGGCACGTCAGCCAGATCGATCGCCACGAGACTGAACCCGCCGGCTTGCAGCACCAGGTTGAGCGCCTTGAGCGCGCGGTCAACTGCGGTCCCCAGTCCCCAGTCCCCGAGTCCCCGGTCTTTGATCTCTGGTCTCGAATCCCGAGCCCCGTCCCTCGACGATGCTCGGGACGCCCTGAGCGACAGTCGAAGGGCGAATCCCGAATCCCGTCCCGGATCCCGGATCCCGAGCCCCGAATCCACAGCAACCGATCGAGATCCACACCCGCAGCTGCGGCCGACGCCACATCGAGCCGATCGCAGGTATCGATGAGGGCAACAATCTCGCCCCGCTGCGTCGCGGCTGACATGAGTTGAAGAAGCAGCGTCATCCGTCCGCACGAGCCCGGGCCGCTGAACTCCGACAGTTGGCCACGCGGCAGGCCTCCTCGCAGACACGCGTCCACGAGCGGGACATCCATGGGAAGCAGCGACGCAGGATCGGTCCACTCCCACGACGGCAGCGTCGTCGTCAGCGTGCGATCGAGCTTGCGGGCACGGAGGGCGGACTCGAGGACGGCAACAGCAGGGTGCGCCATGATTTTCGCTCTATCTTCGCCAGACTATACGATCGAATAGCCATGGCGATCAAGAGGCGAAAATATCTTGAATTACTCAGTCTTTCGTCCTAAGTCCTCGGTCATCTGTCCACAGTCCTTGGTCCAGGCAAGGGACTGGAGACCGAGGACTGGGGACTGGGAACTGAGGACTGAAGCCCCAAGCCCACCGTGAGCACGAGCGCCGGCCACAACTGAACCAGGAGGCGATCGATTGAGGTCGAGACGTGCCACGTGATGTCGAACGGCGTGGTGACGTAGACGACGTAATACGACGCGAGCATCAGACCGAGCACGATGGCCATCACTCGCACAACTCCACCGATACCAACCGCCATCCAGGCCGCAACGAGACTCACGATCGGAAAGACGGCAAAAGCGAACGGCGCACTCCAGCGCATCGCATACTGAGCCATCAACCCGAGCACCGTCACATGCCGATCGGGATCCATGAGTCGAGTGAGGATGACGGTCAGTGACTGTCCCTCGACGAGACCTGATGAGGGCGCGAGCGCCAGTTTGAACCCCACGGCAACGATCAGGATCGGAGTTGCGCCTGCGATCGACCACAGAAGCTGCCGTCCATCGCGGCGGCGCACGGCGACGATGACAGCAATGAGAAACATCAGCAGCACAAAGACGACCCCTTCGTTCTTCGTCCACGCTGCCATTGCACTGGCGGCGCCGGCAATAACAGCCGGGCCCCGGGATCCGGGCCCCGGGGCCCGAAAGACATCCCCATACGTCATGGCCAGCGTCGCGACGATGAAGCACGCGAGCGGAACATCGGCACACTGCGACGGTACCTGCGCGAGAAACGTCGTGGCGCCGAGCATCAGCGCGCCGGCAATCCATCCGTGACGTCCACCGATCGTCGTCACGGCCAGCGTCACGCATGCGATCCCGAAGCTCGACCGCGATCAGGATCGGACCCAGCGTCGACTCGTGGCCGGCATAGGCCCACACGCGGGCGACTGATGCTGGCAGCAACAGCGGGTAATCAGGCTGCGACCACGCGATCGAGAAGAACCCGCGCCAGGCGTCACCCTCGCCACCGCGAAACAGAAATCGCGCGTGCAGATTCCAGGTCGCCCACGCGTCCCAGTCGCCATGAGGCGCGGCCTGAGCCGCGGCGATTGTCGCCACGAGCGCGACGATCGCGATCACGCCGAATGCTGCGGGCGGTAGCCAGTCCCGGGTCTGGGCCGGCTTTGGGAGTTGGGACTCTGGGCTCTGGGCTCTCGGCGGCCCGTCTCGTCCGCCAGCCGAACGCGGCGACGTCACCCACAGGGCAACGTCAGCCAGAACGAAAGCCCGTGACGTCGGCGCAATTCCAATGACGATGAGCCCGGTGGAAACGACAGAAGAGAAACCGATGCCGAGGCACAACGCGAGCGCGAGAGAAAGCAATCTAGCCGTCTTTAGCCCGCGCGCTCGTCGCATCAGACCCGCCGATCGATACGAGAATACTCCGATCGCGCATACCGGGATCAGGAGGGCGAGCAACTCTCGCATTACGGCGCGCGCCTCTGATAGAGGCTGTAGCCCTCTTTCGACGTCGCGATGGGCACGAAGCCGGCGAGCCGCACATCGCCACCCGGGACGCACGGCATCAGGCGCCACGATCACGAATTCCAGATCGGTCCGCTTCTCGACGACATGCGGCGCCAGCGTGTACTGCGCCACGTAGTAGGTCATCACACGATCGGCACGGTGTCGTCGCTTGGTATCGAAGAAAGCCGACGGGTCCGATGGTGGCAATGCGTGTGACAGCGTTCGAAACTGCGTCTCGAAAGCCGCCACCGGATCCGCGCCACGCATTATCGTGTTGCGAGAAACGGCTGTCACAGACACGAGCGCCCAGACAACTACGATGACCGCAGCAATACGCGCGAGCGAGAAACGCACAGCGAACAAAGTGTAGGACAATGCCAGAAAGATGACGCAGACGATTGAGTTGGGTGTCGATACATTTGGCGATGTCACGATCGATGACACAGGAAAGCCGGTCACGCAGGCCCAGGCGTTGCGTCAGGTCGTAGACCAGGGGGCGATCGCCGATCAGGTCGGACTCGATTTCTTCTGCGTCGGAGAGCACCACAGAAAAGACTTCTCAGTCGCCGCGCCCGAAGTCATCCTGGCGGCGATTGCCAGTCGCTCAAAGCGCATCTACCTCGGATCCGCAGTCACGGTGCTCAGCACCGACGATCCGGTGCGCGTCTTCCAGCGATTCTCGACGCTCAACGCCATCTCCAGCGGACGCGCGGAAGTGATCGTCGGACGCGGCTCGTTCACGGAGTCGTTTCCGCTCTTCGGCTACGACATGTCCAACTACGAAGCGCTCTTCGAGGAGAAGCTGAATCTCTTCGCGGAGCTGCTCAAGGGGACGCCGGTCACCTGGGCTGGCAAGCTGCGCACGCCGCTCTCGAATCAGATGGTGTACCCGCCCATCGAGAACGGGACGTTGCGCACGTGGGTCGCTGTGGGTGGGAGCCCGGAGTCGGTGGTTCGCGCGGCGCACTACGGCTTGCCGCTGATCCTCGCCATCATCGGCGGAAGCGCGCAGCGATTCGCGGGGTACAGACAGCTCTATCGTCAGATGCTCGAGCGGTTCAACAAGCCGACGCTCCCGATCGGCGTGCACTCGCCGGGACACATCGCGGCGACCGACGAACAGGCCAAAGAAGAACTGTGGCCGCACTATGCCGGGCTGATGAATCGAATCGGCGCCGAGCGTGGATGGTCGCCGATCAGCCGTTCCCACTTCGAACGTGAGGCCGGCCACGACGGCGCGCTCTATGTCGGCTCGCCGGAAACGGTAGCGATGAAGATCGTGACGACGATGAAGCTGCTAGGCTTGTCGCGCTTCGAGCTGAAATACGCGAACGGTACGATGCCGCACGACAAGCTCATGACCAGCCTCGAGCTCTACGGGACGAGAGTCGCGCCGATGGTGCGCGAGCGACTCAGTGACTAGTAGGCAGTAGGCAGTAGGCAAAACCGCATACTGCATACTGCTGCATACTGCCTACCGCATACTGCCTACTGCCCGGAGCGCATCGCGCTGATCTGAACGCCACCACCGCTCGATCGCAGGCGCAGCGTCGCTCCGCCGCCGTTGATATCACCTCGCAGCGAATTGCGACTTGTACCCTGAACCGTGACCGGCAAGTCGGAGTGCACGCTCCCACCCGAGGAACTGGCGTCGATTGACAGGGCGACACCGGGATCCAGTTCGGTGCGAACTCCACCACCTGATGTCGTCAACTCGCCGCCGCTCTTGTTTCCAGCGGCGAAGCGGACGGTGACGGGGCCTCCGCTGCTGTGCGCCTCCACTCGTCCGCCGGCGCCACGCACTTGAACTCCACCGCCGCTGGTCGATGCATGGAGATCGCCGGAGACGGTATCGATATCGATCCGCCCCCGCTCGTCGTCGCCATCAAACTACCGCGCACACCAACGATGTCGATGCTGCCGCCGGACGTTCGGGCGATCGTGTCGCCGCCCACGTTGCGCATCTTGATCGAGCCGCCACTGGTCGTCCCCTCGACAGGGGCATCGATCTCTTCGGCTGCAAACTGCCGCCGGAAGTGTGCACGGCAAGGCGGCCGCTGAGCCGCGTGGCGTCGATCGAGCCTCCGGACGTTCTGATGTTGGCCGTCGTCTTCGACGGTACGTGAATGACGATCTGCGTGGCGTCGCCAAACCATTCGCCGCCCCAGAAGCCCTTCAGCCAGCCGCCCCGCCGCTTGATGCTGACCGTGACGCCGGCTGGGCTTTCGTCAAAGCGCAGGTCGAAGAGCTCGTCGAAGTCGTCGCGGCGCGAGGTCACCGTGACTGCGGCGCCGGACGTCGAGTCGCCGGTCAACGTGACGCTGCCAATGTCTGCGTTCAGGGTGAACGTTCCACCCGGCTCGAGCGCCAGGCGACGTTCCATCTTGAAGTCTGCCCTGGCGGGTGTCGCCAGGAGCACAAATCCGGCTGCCAGTACCGAAAAGCATCTTCGTGCGCGTCATCGTTCACTCCTTCGAACACCCGCGTGGCATAACAAACTGGGTGCCGCTCGATTTCTAGGCAATTGGACGAGATCGGCCTGGCAGGCGTTCGTCACCGGGATCGACCGTCCCACGACCGGTCGGCTATTTGGGCTGAACTAAGATCAAGGTACGTTCGTGATTACCGCACCCGCCCAGGCCCCCGAAACCGCCAGGACTGCTGAACCGACACCGGCACCCAGCGCGTTGGGACGGATCGCTGCGGCGTTGACCTATCGCGACTTCCGCGTCCTCTGGTTCGGTGCGTTTCTGTCCACCATCGGCACCTGGATGCAGAAGGTCGCGCAGAACTGGCTGGTGCTGACGATCACCGGGACCTCGTCAGCATTCTTTCTCGGCCTCGACTCGTTCCTCGGCGAGCTGCCGATTCTGCTCTTGACCGTGGTGGGCGGCGTGGTCGCCGACAGGTACGATCGCCGCCGGCTGCTGCTGACGTCGCAGTACATCCAGATGGGCTCGGCGTTTGCGCTGGCGGCCCTCGTGTTTTCAGGGCAGGTGCACATCTGGCATGTGCTCGCGCTGTCGGTCGTCACCGGCCTCGCGCAGGCGTTCGGCGGGCCGGCCTATCAGTCGCTTCTGCCGTCGCTCGTCAGCAAGGACCACGTCCCGAATGCGATTGCGTTCAACTCGATTCAGTTCAACCTGGCTCGCGTGATCGGACCGCTGTTTGCCGGCGCGGCGCTGGCGGCGTTCGGCATGGTCGCGTGCTTCGGCCTCAACGGGCTGTCGTTCCTCGCGGTCATTGCCGCAATCCTGTCAATGCACGTTCGACACATTCCGCCCACTGCGCCGAAGCGCATGCGTGAGGAGTTCAAGAGCGGCTACCAATACGTGCGGGAGCATCCGGCACTGCTCGGCCTGGCTGTCCTCGGGTTCGCCGGCACCTTTCTGGGCAACCCGCTGCTCACGTTCCTTCCGCTGTTCGCACAGAACGTGTTGCACGGCGAGGTCACGCAATACACCTATCTGATGTCGAGCGCGGGCGCAGGCGCCGTGGCGGGCGCGCTCGTCGTCGCATGGCGAGGCCGCTTTCCGCACATGGGCCGCACGGTGCTGCTGATTCAGATCGTGTTCGGCGTGCTCATGATCCTGTTCGCGATGACGCGCCTGTTCTGGCTGAACGCTGCCCTCCTGTTTGGTGCTGGGGCATGCATGGTGATGGTGTTCGCCACGCTGTCATCGCTCGTTCAGCTCAATGCGCCGAACGAGATGCGCGGACGCGTCATGAGTCTCTACATGGTGGCGTTTCGCGGTGGGATGCCGCTCGGCAGTCTCGCCGGCGGCTGGCTCGCCAACTTTGCTGGCGCACCGACGGTCCTCACAGTGAATGGACTGCTCCTCAGCACCGTCGCCGTCACCTTCCTGCTCAAGAGTCGCAGGATACGAGAGCTCTAAGAGAGAACGCACGGTACGACGGGGCGAGGGGACGATGATCCGGTGCGAGGGTCCAGTGCGGAAGTGCGAGAGTCCGAAGGTCGAATCGAGGCACGAGAACCTATCTGGCTGATCCGAAAACGAAGCCGATCGATCGCTCGATCGGGTTGTACGACGTGCCGTAGTCGGGCGAGGTGATGTTGTTCTGAACGTCCCGGTTGGCCGATGCGCCGAACACGTTGTAGACCTTCAGCCCCGCTCGAAAGCGGTACTTCCTGAACCTCCACGGACGCGACAACTGAAAGTCGAGCGTCTGCACTGACGGGAGTCGCCCCGCGCCATTGCGCGTGCCAACGAAATCCTGATACTCGTCGACGGCTGAATACGGGAACCCGGACCGCAGTTCCAGCACCGGCGCAAAGTCCCACTGCCCGGGAAACCCGAAATTACCGCGGACGAGCACGCGGTGACGCACGTCGGTTGGCGAGAAGCTGTTCTCGTTGGCGCGCACCAGCGGATTCCGGAAGTTGCCGTAGAACTGATCGTAGTTATTGAGGTCGGCGGTGCCGCGCGCCCAGACGTACGACACGGTGAAATCGCGCCGGGCGCCGCCAAGATATCTCGTCGTCGCTTCCAGCTCGCGATAACGCGATTCGCCCGTGCTCGACAGCTGCAACTGCGCCGCCGACGGGTCGGGGACGAGGATCGTACTCGTGCGATCCGACGCGGTGCAGGAATCCGAGCTTGATCAGCAGGCGTCTGCCGAATCGCTGATTCCACTCGACGTTGCCCACGTCGGCTTCCGGCGTGCTGAAATCGCCACTGATCGCATTGCTGAAGGCAACGGCCGGCCCAAGAGCGGTGACGCCGTCCGGTCCGAAACGGCTGACGACTCGTGACTCGTACTGTGGGAACGCTTCGATGTTGAGCGCGGTTCGCGAGACGAACTTCCCGTATCCGCCGCGGATGATCGCACGCCCTTCGGGCAGGACGGTGACTGCCGCTCCCGCACGCGGCGACCAGTTGTAGCGGCGCGTGATCGGATCGCGGTCCATGCGGAACCCCAGTTCCATCGTCAACCGCGATCCGGCGCGCCAGCGATCCTGACCGAAGAGGGCGACTTCGGTCCCGGCCACCTCCTGTTGCGTCGGCCCGCCGAATACCGTTCGCTCCGCGAGCGAGCCGTCGAGCCGGCGCACTTCAACGGGATGGTTTTCGCTCGAGCCTTCAAATCGCGCCCACTGCACATCAGCGCCGGTCTTGATGACGTGCTCGCCGCGCCAGTTGCGGGTCAGGCTGATCGACTCGACCCACTGAAAGCTGCGGACGCGCCGCTCCTGCGTGTTGAAGTAGTTTCCGCTCTCGGATTGAGGCGCGATCGTCAGCACTTCAGCGCCCTCGGGCTTGACCTCGATCTCGAACCGGCGGCCGGCAACCGTCGTCTCGAGCACGACGTTCGGTGAAAGAGCGAACCGATCGAGCAGGCCGGATGACCAGCCCTCCTGCTTCAGGTTCGGAGTTGTCTCCGGCGGACGGAAGGTGTTCATCGTCGCGTAACTGATGTCTCGCGGGAAGATGATCAGCGCGCCGCCGATGGTATGTCGCGCAGACAGGATGGCGTCGAGGCGAGTGAACGAGTCGAAGCTGGTGAGTTCGACACCCGGTTCGTCAGGAAGGCTTTTGACCGGTGTCTCCACGAATCGGTACTGCAGGTCCTGCGCGAGGAAGAGACGGCCGCGTTCGATGGGGCCACGAACGGACAAGCGCGGCTCGAAGCCACGAATGCCGCTGAACCCTTTGCGAAAGCGCGGCATCAGACTGCCCGGCTTGACTTCCCATTCATCGGTGCCACGCCGCGTGCGAATCTGCGTGACACTCGTCGCGAAGCGGCCAAACTCCGCCGCGAACGGGTTGGCGAGCACCTCGACCGACTCGACGCTTGGCGCCGGCAATTCGAGATCGAAATCTCCAGTCGACGGATCGACCAGGCTGGCGGTGCTCACCTGAAGTGCGGCCTGCGTGGGCTGTCCGCCTTTGACGCGCAACCGTCCGTCGGCACCACGGACGACACCAGGCAGCAGCGGCAACAGGCTCTGGAAATCATCACCCTCGAGCGGCGACGACTCCATGAGCGTGCCATCGAGCATGTCGCTCATCGACACCGGCTGAATGCTGTCGGTCGGCGAGGGAGCCTTCGCCACGACGTCAACCGTCGGGATCGTGAACGTCAATTGCACATCGAGCAGGACGTTCGCGGCTTCTCCCGCGCGGACATCGAAAGCGGTGGACACGCTATCGACGAATCCTGCCCTCACGGCTCCGAGCGCATATCGCCCCGGCGGGACGTCCGGGAAGACCACGTGTCCCGCGCCGTCGCTCCGTGTCGTCGCCAGCACGGCGCCCGAAGGCTGCTCGCGCAACTCCACCTGCGTGCCGGGCAATTGCACGGTGCCTTCGAGTGTGGTCACCGTGGCCACGACACGGCCGTTACCGGACTGTTGTTGCGTTGGTTGTTGAGCGGCGGGTGATGCGGCCGCGAGGATGAGGAGCAGAAGTCGAATCATCGGCATCCGAACAGACGTCTCAGGAAACTACGTCATAATCCGGCCCGATGTCACTTCAATTCAGAGGTGTGACCGCCGGGCTCCTCGCGAGTCTCAGTCTACATTCCCCAACATGCGCGGCAGTGAGATCCGCACGAGCAGGGACAGAACGTGCTCCTCGATCGGGATCCGCCTTCATGGCGAAGTCCGTCGATCGCACGAAGGTGACGTCGATGGTGAACATCGACGCTTCGCCTGCCTCAGGCTCGCGGCCGGGTTCGCGCCTGCAATTCTGCGCACGATTCACACCCCTGCCGACAACGCAGACAAGTCACGGCCGAGGGGATGACGCCCGCTAAAAGCCTTTACACCTCCTGCCGATACAACGAGCAGCGGTGTAAAGGTGTCAGACCCGAAACCAGAAAGCGGTGAGCGGCGAACACGCGCGTGGCAATGCCCGACGTGCGGACGGCACGTCCCTCGGCATGTCGAAGCGTGCCGCTGTGGCAGCGAGCGCAGACGCCTCGAAGCGCTCGGCTACAAATTCGACAGCGAGGCGTCCCTTCAGACGGCGCCAGCCGCTCGCGTGCGGCAAGTGCGATCGGAAGACCACGGTTTTGCCGAGACGCTCTTCGGCTATCAGCTCGACACCGACCTTGGCGCTCCGCTTCGCGTCGCACTCAAAGTCATTTTCGGCACCGCGGTGATCGCTCTCGTCGTGGCGCTGGTCCGCTATACCCACACTGAGCTGCTTCCCACGCGCGACAACATTCAAATCCTCAGCACGCTCGACGTCTTCACGCGAAACGCAGGACCTGAAGCCGGCAACACGATTCCGACATTCATCACGAGCACCGGCCGGCTCGGCGTGCTGACGTCAGCAGGGACACCTGAGGACCTGGTGAAGAACCTTCTGGAGTCGGATTTGAGCCAGGGGTTCTGTTCGCAGAGCGTGGTGAATCAGGTTCGCCACGAATATCCGGGGTTCTACGACGACTGGCCCAACGACAAACTCGAGCGCATGGTGCTCGAGAAGTATCCCGAGTTCGCAGATCGCGTATGCGTGCTGTCAGTCCGCTTCGACGCGCCGGCAAGCGATGTCATCAAGTACGAACTCAAGCCGCGAACGCTCGCAGGACACGCTCTGTTGTGGCTGCGAACGCTCCTTATCGCTGGCGCGTTCGCCGTCATGTGTTTGAATGTCTACTACCGGCTGATCGTCGGACGGCTTCTCGCTCCAGTCGTCTCAGAAGCCTGACGTCCCATTATTTGAAGCTCCGGGCAAAGAGCGCGTCGATCGCACGCGCGCCATTGTCTTTCAGCGACCGCGTGCCGGTGCCCGTGAAGTGCTGATGCGTGATCACTGGCTCGCCCGCTGCTGACGGCGCCCACGCCTCCCCCGTCCATGTGAACCAGCCGTCCCTGTCTTGATCGAAGACGTAGAGCGGCTTGTTACACAGCTTGGCGAACTCCGCTCCCCACCCGGTCCCGCCACGCACCGTCCCATCGTCCTGGACGGTACCGATCACGTAGATCTCCTGACCGTTGTTGACCTGATACCAGAGCGTCTGCAGGACTTTGCGCAGTGTTTGTCCTTCGGTGTAACGCCGGTTCATCAACCGCGACACGTAGGCGAGGCTCACGTCGCCCGAGAGCAATTCCTCGTGATTCAGCACGCGAACACCGCGGTGTCGATCGATCTTGTGGTCCTCGAACGTGAAGTTCACTTCCTCGACGCCATGACGCTCGGCGCACGCGCCAAAATGCGCTTCGGCTCCCGGAGCGCCACCACTGAAGAGAATGCAGTCGCTCGGCTTCATGGGGGGATGATACATGGTCCCCGGTCCTCGGTCCTCGGTTGGGATCGTCACCGTGGACTGCGGACTGTGGACCGTGGACCGTGCGATCATCATCCATCGTGAACACTCCCCGCCGGTGGCGTGCCGGTGAATCGATCGACGACTATTGCCGCGCCTGCAAGACCGATCGTTCTCACACCGTGATCGTGGTTGACGGCACCGGACACCCGCTGCGCGTGCAGTGCGGCTACTGCGAAAGTCAACACAACTATCGCGGCGGTCCGCGGATCGATCCGGTTCCAAAGGCGGCGTCGCCGGGATCGGCGCCCACGCGATCGATCGAGCCCACTCGTAGTCCGGCTCAGCCCGCTCCTCTTGTCAGCGACCGCGAAAGGATCGCACCGCCCATGGCTCTCTCCGACCGACCTGATGATCTGGAACTGCTGCTGCGTCGCATCATTCGCGAGGAGGCGGGCATCACGCCGGTCGCGCCCGCGCAGAAATGGCGAGGCGGCACAATGGTGCTGCGTCCGGGCACACCGGGCCTTCAGGAGAAGACGTGGCCGATCGAGACCTTCTTCAACAAGATTGTGATGTTGCGTAACCGCCTTCGCAATCTCGAGCAACAGGTCAATGCATCGGAGTTGCCAGACGATGTGAAGCTGAAGCTGCAGGGATATGTGAGCGGATGCTACGGCTCGCTCACCAGTTTCAATCTGCTCTTCGCCAACGAAGAAGACCACTTCAAAGGAACTGGTGGTGACTAGCTACTCCACCGTAAAGGCCAGGTACATCAACCCGCCGCGGCGCTCCAGTTGAAGCACGACTGGTGCGCCTGGTTTGGCGGAATCGATCGCCTGCCGCAGCGCCGGCAGGTCCGCAATCCACTGACCGTTGACCGCGTGAATCACGTCGCCGGGCTGGAGGCCGCCGTTATCTGAGTCCAACGCGCTCGCACTCGCCGACGCCACGACGACACCCGCCTTGGCCCGCAGCGGTAGGCTGGCGGCAAGCTTCGGATCGATCGTCGCAGCGAGGATGCCGAGGCGCGGAACGATGTTCTCGCGTGGATCGGTCAACAAGGCCGCGGCCGACAGCGGATCGGCACGCTCAGTCACCAAGACTGTGACGGCCGTCGGCTGATCTCCGCGCAGGATCTCGAGCCGTACCTGATCTCCGACCGCACGTCGATACAGGTTGACGTGCAGTTGCCGGCCGTTCTCGATCGCCTTGCCGTCGAGGCTGAGCACCAGATCGCCGACGCTCAGACCGGCCCGATCGGCCGGACTACCGGGTACCACGTCCGCGAGCACCGCTCCCTGTTCCCGCTTGAGGCCAAGCCCAGCCGCGAGAATCGGCGTGATCGTTTGTGCTCGCACGCCAATCTCACCTCGACGCACGCGACCATTGCGCTTGATCTGATCGAATACGGTTCGCACGATGTTGCTCGGCGCAGCAAAGCCAGGACCGGTCGTGGCCACACTTCCCGTCAGGATCAATGTGTTGATCCCGATCAGCCGGCCGCGCGCATCGACGAGCGGTCCTCCGCTGTTGCCTGGATTGATCGACGCATCAGTCTGGATGTAGACCATCGGCGATTCGGGCTCGAGCTGACGTGCGACGGAGCTGACGATACCGAGAGACACCGAGTTCTGCAGGCCGAGGGGGCTTCCGAATGCCAGCACCATCTGACCGGCTCTCAGGTCGTCTGAATCGCCAAACGGCAGCGCGGCAAGGCCGCGCTCTTCCACCCGCAGCACCGCAATGTCGGTCTCGTCATCAATGCCGATCACCCGTGCCGGCACGACGCGCGTACGGCGGGCAAGAAGAGACTGTCCCGTTCGTACGGTCGGGATCTCGACACGAATGCGAGAGGCGCCACGGACGACGTGCGCGTTGGTGACGATGTAGCCTTCCGCGTCGACAATGACGCCTGAGCCGCTCGAGCGCTGCGGGGTGACCAGGTTCGATTGATCGGTGACGACGCCCGACAGCGGCGCCAGGCCGGACGTGAACACCTGCACGATGCTGGGGTCGACGGTTCGGACGAGGGCCTCGATGGAGTCGTCGAAGTCGGCGAGCGACGGGATCCCTTTGGCCGGAGCTCGTTCCTGGCCGAACACGGGTGACACGAGCACAAGCAGCACGGCGGCCGTACGCAAGGACGGCGCAAAGCGAACGTTCATCCAGGACCTCACTTGACGTGCGCATTATTCTGAACCCGAATCAGGCAATTGTGCAGCCCAGCCATGCGCCTGATACGATGAACCTGCGCCGGGATTGCGTCGCGCGGCACGTGAGCGACCGGCACGGCGCCAGTTTCGATGGAATCTTCCCCCAGACCGGCGCTCGACCCTGCTGTACTCACCGCGATGATCTGTTCGGGTGCCGTCAGCGCCCAGTTCATCGCCGGCAAGGCCACCCGCGACGCACTCTACCTCGCGCATCTGGACGTCACCACGCTGCCCGCGATGCTGATCGTCACGGCAATCGTGTCGATCCTGCTGGTGATCGCCAGTTCGCGCAGCCTGCGCACGATCACGCCCGGCACATTCGTATCGGCGGCCTTCGTCATCAGTGCGGCGCTCCTGTTCGGCTGCTGGCTGCTGCTCGGATGGGCGCCGCGCCTGGCGGCGCAGGTGGTCTATCTCCAGATCTCCGGACTCGGACCGATGCTCGGATCCGGCTTCTGGCTCATCGCAACCGAGCGATTCGATCCGCATACCGCCCGGTTGAACTTCGGGCGCATCGCCGGCATCGGCACGATCGCAGGACTCGCCGGCGCCCTCGTCACTGAACGGATCGGCGCAACGCTCGGCATCGCCGAGATGCTCCCGCTTCTGGCCGCGCTCAACGTGATCTGCGCGTGGCAGGTGCGCAAACTCGCCGGCCCGAAGGTCCTGACGATCCACGACAAGGCCATGGAGGTCGCACCGGACCTCGCCGCCACATCACCTCGCTCGGGCCTGCGCGTGCTGGCTGGAGCGCCGTACCTTCGGAACCTCGCGGCCCTGGTGCTGCTGGGCACAGTGGCTGCGGCGTTTGCGGACTACGTCTTCAAGGCGCAGGCCGTCCAGGTGTTTGGCCGGGGCGACGCGCTGCTGCAATTCTTCGCGCTCTACTACGCCGGCGTGAGCCTGCTGGCGTTCGTCGTGCAGAGCGTGTCCGCACCGCTCGTGCTCGAGCGCCTCGGCCTGGCGGTGACCACGGCGACCCCGTCGCTGGCTCTTGTGGTCGGAGGGCTTGGCGCACTGATCTTTCCCGGACTGGGTGGCGCTATCGCCGCGCGCGCGGGCGAATCCACGCTCCGCAGTTCCCTCTTCAAGACGGGTTACGAGATCTTCTTCACACCAATCGCCTCGCATGACAAACGGGCTGCCAAATCGATCATCGATGTCGGCTTCGATCGCCTCGGCGACGCTATCGGTGGCGGACTGATCCAACTGCTCATCATGTTGCCCAGCGCATCGCAATACGTGGCGCTGATGGGCGCAGCCATCGGATGCTCGGCCATTGCCGTGGCGGTGGCGCAGCGATTGAGTCGCGGATACATCCACACGCTCGAACGGAGCCTGCTCGATCGCGCAGTGGAGCTCGAGCTGTCTGACGTCGGCGACATCACCACCAGAACGGTCATGATGCGGACGATTCGCGCACCGCGACAGAACATCCCGCGGCCGACCACCGAGACGCGTTCGCAAACCAGTGAGACGCGCCCCCAGGGCGACGCGACAACGCGAGTGCCGACGCCGGTCAACGACCCCGAGCTGCGCGAGATCGTCGCATTGCGGTCGCGTAATCGAGACGCTGTGCTCCAGGTCCTGCGCGCAGAGGAGGGACTGCCGGCCGGGCTCATTCCGCATGTGATTCCGCTGCTCGCGTGGGACCCGGTCGCCGAGGACGCCGTGCGGGCGCTGCGGAAAGTTGCCGAGGAACGGGTCGGCGAGCTCGTGGATGCGCTGCTCGATCCCAACCAGCCGTTCGCGTCGCGGCGACGTCTCGCGCGCGTGTTCTCTGTGTGCGTCTCTCAGCGTGCAGTCGACGGCGTCCTGCTTGGTCTCGAGGACCTGCGCTTCGAGGTGCGATTCCAATGCGGACGATCGCTGGCATCCATCCTCGAGAAGAACCCGCGAATCCGCATCGACAAGGAACGCGTCTTCGACGTCGTGCGCCGTGAGGTCGCGGTCGGACGCCCCGTATGGGAGAGCCATCGTCTCCTCGATACCGTTGATGCCGACGCGCGCTCGTTCGTGGACGAGTTTCTCAAGGATCGCGCCGGGCAGAGCCTGGCGCACGTCTTCACGCTGCTCTCGCTCGTGCTCCCCACTGCCCCGCTCCAGATTGCGTATCGCGGCATTCACACCGACGACCCGGGACTGCGCGGCACTGCACTCGAGTACCTCGAAGGTGTCCTGCCTCCCGACATTCGCGATCGTCTCTGGCCGTTCCTCAGCGACCGTCCAAGGAAACAAAGCGACACCCGGGCGCGCGACGAGATCCTCGCTGACCTCCTGCGGTCGAACGAATCGATCATGCTCAACCTCGAGGAGCTCCGACGACGGACGGGCACCGGCCCACCCTAAACGGAATACTCGTCAACTCCCAACTCCCAACTCCCAACTCCCAACTCCCAACTCCCAACTCGCTCCCAACTCCCAACTTCGAATACCAAGGTTGAGGGTTCTTGGGAGTTGGGCGTTGGCTCAAGGATCAGATTGGGAGTTGACGTGGTTTATAGTGCCTGTATGAACCCGCCACGGCAGGTGCTCGCCAGGCGTGAGGAGACCGCCACCTCCGACTCACGGGACTCCGGGCGAACCACTCGCCTTCCGACGGAACTGCTGACGGAGCAGGCCGCGCGACTCACGGTTTTCGCAACAGTCGCCGCCGCTCTCTGGTCGTTTGCGCTACTGCTCGACACGGCCATCCTGCCGGCGCTCTCTGCCACATGGGTCAGGAACTGGCGAATCATCCCGCTCGAAATCACCGGCGTCGTCGGTTCGATCGTCATGCGGTGGTATCTCTGCCGCGCCGCAACGACGTCCGAGCGCAAGGGCACCATCGGCTTCGCAATGATGCTGATGAACGGCGCCCTGATCGCCGCCGCGAATGCGTGGGCAATGCCCGCGCTTCCTCCTGAAGCTCCTGAAATTGGACGCCCGTCGTGGATCGCGCTCCTGATTCTGATCTTCGCGATGATCGCACCCGGCGCGCCCCGCCGGATGTTCGCGATGTCGCTCGTCGCGGCGTCGTTCGATCCGCTTGCCTATCTCATCCTGTGGCTGGCGGGTGGCGAAGCGCCGGTATTGGTTCGGCTGTTCATCCTCTGCTGGCCGAGTTACGCGTGCGCCTTCGTCGTCGTCGTACCGGCCAAGGTGCTCCATCGCATGAGCCGTCGCCTGAAGGAAGCGCAAGAGCTTGGCAGTTACCACTTGATCGAGAAGCTCGGGCACGGCGGCATGGGCGAGGTGTGGCGCGCCGAACATCGCCTGCTCGCACGCGACGCGGCAATCAAGCTGGTTCGTCCTGAAGTCCTCGGCGCGCGCACCGATCAGGAAGTGCAGCTGACGCTTCGCCGCTTCGAACGCGAGGCACAGGCCACCGCCGCGCTCAACTCACCGCACACGATTCAGGTGTTCGACTTCGGCATCACGCAGGATGGCACGTTCTACTACGTGATGGAACTACTGGCAGGACGCGACCTGGAGTCGCTGGTGCGCGAGTTCGGCCCTCTCCCGGCGGCGCGCACGATCTACCTGCTTCGCCAGGTCTGTCACTCGCTCGCCGACGCGCACGCGCGCGGCCTGGTCCATCGCGACATCAAGCCGGCCAACATCTACGTCTGCCGCATGGGTCTCGACTACGACTTCGCCAAGGTGCTCGACTTCGGCCTGGTGAAGATCAGGAACCGACCCTCGGCCGACGCGCTGACGACAATGGATCAGAGCACCACGGGGACGCCAGCGTACATGGCACCCGAGTGCATCCTCGGCGACGTGGACGTTGACCGTCGCGCGGACGTGTATGCCCTCGGATGCGTCGCCTACTTCGCGCTGACCGGTTCGCTGGTGTTCGACGCGGAGAACTCGATGCAGATGCTGATGCACCATCTGCACACGGAGCCGACGCGACCGTCAGAGCGAACCGAGATGCCCATCCCGCGGGAGCTCGACGACCTCGTCCTCGCATGCCTCCAGAAAGACCCGGCCCTGCGCCCTCAGAACGCCGGTGAGCTTCTGGGTATGGCGTATCGCTGCCACTGCAACGAAAGCTGGGGACAGGAGGACGCCCGAGCCTGGTGGCGAGCGCACCTGCCACATCTCACTGGATCGTTAACGGTCGCGGCACGTAGAGATAGCCCGGAGCACGTCGTCCCGGTGTAGCATCGGAGTCCATGGCAAAGGGCTCACCGTTTCCCGCTGCACACAAGGGGTTTCTCGATCGCACGCTGTCGCTCTTCACCGACGTGCGCGCCGGCGAAGGCGTGGGCGCCCTGCTGCTCGCGACCAACGTCTTCTATCTCCTCGCGTTCTACCAGGTCCTCAAGATCGTACGGGATGCGCTGATCCTGAGCGAATCCGGAGCGGTCGCCGCCAGCTACGCTTCGGCAGGCATGGCGCTGTCCTGCTTCGTATTCGTGCCCGCGTACGGCGCGCTCGCATCGCGAGTCAATCGCGTATGGCTCATCTCGAGCGTCACGATCTTCTTCGCGTCGCACCTGCTGATCTTCTACGCGCTCGGCTCGGCCGGTATGCGGATCGGCGTGGCGTTCTACATCTGGATCGGCGTGTTCAACATGGTGGCGGTTGCCCAGTTCTGGGCTTTCGCCAACGACCTCTATACCAACGAGCGGGGAAAACGGCTGTTCCCGCTGGTCGGCATCGGAGCATCACTCGGCGCTCTCGTCGGCGCAGGATCACGACGTATTTCTTCAAAGGCATCGGCGCCTACACGCTGATGCTCATCGCAGCCTTCGGACTGCTCGGTGCCGGTCGCGTCTGACGATTATCGTGCCACCGCCGCGAGGGCCACCGTAAGGAAGCGAAGAAAGAGGAAGCCGAGAAGCCGCTCGGCGGCCCCGGCGGCTTCACGCTGGTGTTCGAGCAGCGCTATCCTCCTTCTCATCGCTATGCTGGTGCTCGTCTATAACCTCGTGAACACGCTCGGCGGGTTCATGTTGAACACTGAGATCACCGATGAGGCGCGCGCCTGGCCGCCGCCGCCGCGGACCGCCGAAGGCAAGCAGAGCGTAAGGCATCGATCATCGGCACGCTCTCCGGCACGGTGCGAGACCTACGTCAACCTGCTGGCTCTCGTGCTGCAGGCGTTCTTCGTCTCGCGCATCTTCAAGTACATCGGCGTACGCGGCGCGCTGTTCATCCTGCCGATCATCGCGTCACCGGCTACACGTCGATCGCGCTCATGCCGATCCTCGCCGACCGTGCAATGGACGAAGATCTTCGAGAACAGCACGGACTATTCGATCCAGAACACCACGCGGCAGGCGCTCTTCCTTCCAACGAGCCGCGAGGCGAAGTACAAAGCCAAGCAGGCCATCGACTCGTTCTTCGTGCGCTTCGGCGACATGTTGCAGGCCGGCGTCGTGTTCGTCGGCGTTCAGTTGGCGTTGAACGTCCGCGGCTTTGCCATCGTGAACCTCGTTCTCATCGGTGTCTGGTTTCTCATCGTCCTCGGCATCCGCCGCGAACATCAGAAGTTGACCGGATCCGAAGCGATGGACGAAGCAGCCTGATTCGAGTCGCCTGTTTCCCGGTTGATTCCCATCAACCGGGGCTCCTCCATCCGCGTGTTACGATTCCGTTACATTGTTGTTACACAAACACGCCCGAGTGGTCTCCACTCTCGTTTCGAGGTGAGATGGTGCGTTTCCGCCTGATTCCGCGCGACGAGCGCTTCTTTGAAGACTTCATCGCCATGGCCGAGGAGCTTCGCGGCGGCGCGCGACTCCTCAAACAGATGCTGGCAGTGGACCCTCCGGATGCCTCAAAGGCCGATGCCATCAAGGACGTCGAGCACATCTGCGACGGACTGACGCGGGCGATCATCGATCGGCTCAATCGCACCTTCGTCACGCCACTCGATCGCGAAGACATTCACGCGCTGGCCATCTCGCTCGACGATGTGATGGATGCTATTGATGCGGCGGCCGCGGTCACGCGTCTCTACAAGATCACGCACGTCAGACCGGGGGCCCGGCGACTGACCGAGATCATCTCGGACTCGACCGACCGTCTCTGCGACGCGCTGGCTGTGCTCGAAAAGCAGCAGGGTGTCAGGGAACTCGCCGCACGCGTCGATCAACTCGAACGCGAAGCCGATCGCGTGCATCAGGACGCCATCGTCGCGCTCTTCGACGAGGAACGCGATCCCATCGTCGTCATCAAGTGGAAAGAGATCCTGGACTTCCTCGAAGCCGCCACCGACCGATGCGAGGACGTCGCGAATCTCCTCGAGGGTGTGATCGTCAAACACGGCTGATGGATCACACTCTTCTAGCAGGTACTCGCGCTGATCGCAGTCGCGCTCATTTTCGACTACATCAACGGTTTTCACGACGCGGCCAACTCGATCGCGACCGTGGTCTCGACGCGGGTACTCTCCCCCGGGAAGGCCGTAGTCTGGGCAGCGTTTTTCAACTTCATCGCAGCCTTCGGGTTTGGCACTGCTGTCGCTCAGACCGTTGGCGCAGGCATGGTCAATCTCGAGGTGGTCACGTTGACCGTGATCTTCGCCGGCCTCACTGGGGCGATTGTCTGGGACCTCGTGACGTGGTACTACGGTCTTCCAACCAGTTCATCGCATGCACTGTTCGGTGGATATGCCGGCGCGGCGGTCGCCAAGGCTGGTTTCATCGCGATAATCCCGAGCGGCTGGACGCTCACGATCATCTTCATCGTCCTCGCCCCACTGATTGGCCTCGTCGTTGGCCTCGTGCTGATGACGCTCAGTCAGTGGGTCCTGCAGCGTCAGACGCCGCGACGCGTCGATGGGTTCTTCCGCAAGATGCAGCTCGTCTCGGCCGCGGCCTTCAGCCTGATGCACGGCGCCAACGATGCGCAGAAGACGATGGGCATCATTGCCGGAGCGCTCGTCACAGGGGGATTCCTCGACAGAGGGCCAGACGGAGCACTCCCAATTCCCTACTGGGTCATCCTGCTGGCCCACGGGGCAATCGCCCTTGGGACACTGTCCGGCGGCTGGCGCATCATCAAGACGATGGGCACGAAGATCACGAAGCTGCAACCGATCGGCGGGTTCGCGGCCGAGACTGGCGCGGCGCTCGCGATCTACTCGGCTACGGCGCTTGGCGTCGGCATCAGCACCACTCACACGATCACCGGCGCCATCGTCGGTGTCGGCTCTTCGAAGCGCCTGTCCGCAGTTCGTTGGGGCGTTGCCCGTCAGATTGTCTGGGCCTGGGTCCTGACGATTCCCGCATCTGCCTTCATCGGTGGCCTGACCTACGAAATCTTCCGAGCGCTGTTCGAAGCGCCCTGAACGACGGCCGCACCCGGCGGCGATGTAGCATTGAGTTGACGTGAACATCCTGGTCGCCGAAGACGACCGCGACATCGCCGATCTCATCGCGCATTACGTCGAGCGATCGGGTTGGACGCCTCACACCGTTGGATCGGGCGACGACGCACTGGCGCGGGCCCGCAAGCAACCTTTCGATCTCGTGATTCTCGACGTCATGCTGCCGGGCATGAGCGGGCTGGAAGTGTGCCGCGCGCTGCGTGCGGATTCGGTGACGAACGCGATCCCGATCATCATGGTCACCGCGCGTGCCGAGGAGACCGACCGCATCATCGGCCTCGACATCGGTGCCGACGATTACATCGCGAAGCCGTTCAGCCCGAACGAGCTGGTCGCGCGGATCCGTGCCCTGATGCGCCGTTCGAAGCGGGCGGAGCCCGAGTCGCAGACGATCAAGCTTGGTTCGCTCGTGATGGATCTGGAGCGCCACACGGTCGTCGACGGCGGCCAGGAGGTCAAGCTGACGGCCAAGGAGTTCCTCCTGCTCCAGTACCTCCTCCAGCACCGCGGCCGCGTCCTCTCGAGGGACGTCCTGCTCGGCGATGTGTGGGGCTACAGGTACACGGGCGGGACGCGCACCGTTGACGTCCACGTCCGGCGGCTCCGGGAAAAGCTGCCTGTGCTTGTCGATGCGCTCGTGACCGTGAAACAGTTTGGTTACAAGCTCGACGAAGAATAGGGCTGCCGCACCGAGCGGCATTCGTATATGAAGGCCGGATTCCGCACGAAAGTCTTCATTGGGGCATTCGCCGCGGCGGCACTGTCGCTGCTCGCGCTCGCAGGCCTCATGGCCTGGCAGGTCCGCGAGCGCCAGCGCAGCCGCCATCGAACGACACCTCAGCGATGAGGCCTACCTCACGGCCGACCTGCTCTCGAAGGCAACGACGCTCGGATGAATCGACCCTCGATGCCGAGAGGCAGATCGACTCGGCGAGCTGATTTCGGCGCGCGTCACGTTCATCGCCGAGGACGGCCGCGTCGTCGGCGACTCGACGCAGACTGAAGCCGAGCTCCCTACGCTCGAGAACCACCTCACGAGACCCGAAGTGATCGCCGCACGGGAGCACGGATTCGGGAGCAGTCAGCGGTACAGCGGGACTGTCAGCACCGACATGGTGTACGTCGCGGTCCGTGCAACGCACCCGATCGTCATGTACGTCCGCCTGGCCTTGCCGCTGACCGACGTCGACGCGCAGCTTGCCGCCATCGTGCGCGCGACGCTTGGAGCGCTGGCTGTGTCGATTCCGCTCGCGCTGATCGTGTCGTGGTTCTTTTCCACCTCGTTGTCGCGACGCGTCAGCGCGATTGCGCGAGTAGCCGAACGCTATTCCGCCGGCGACCTCACGCGCCCGATCTACGACCAGGGGTCTGACGAGCTCGGAACCGTGGCGCGCGCGCTCGACGATTCCGTGTATCAACTGGGCGGCCGCATCGAGGAGCTCTCGCGCGATCGGGCGCGCATGGAAGCCATCCTCAGCGGCATGGTGGAAGGCGTGCTCGTGGTCGATCGGCAGGGACGACTGCAGCTGGTGAATCGCGCCGCGCAGCAGATGCTGCGCGTCGAGCCGTCAGCCACGGGGCGTCCGTACCTCGAAGTGATCCGTCATCCCGACATCGCCGCGCAGCTGACAGCGGCGCTGCACGGTGAAGAAATAGGCGGACAGGAACTGACGCTCGCGCGCGATCCCGGGCCGGACGCTGCTCACACGCGCGGCACCAGTGACAGGCCCGAGCGGTGGTGCCGTGCTCGTGCTGCACGACATCACCGACCTGCGCCGTGCCGATCAGATCCGGCGCGACTTCGTCGCGAACGTCTCCCACGAGCTGCGGACACCGCTCACAGCCATTCGCGGATACGTCGAGGCGCTGCTCGATGGTCCGGCCGATCCCGAAAACACGCACAAGTTCCTCGAGATCATCGCGCGACATTCGACGCGAATGGAGCGGCTGGTCAAGGATCTCCTGCGGCTCGCGCGCCTCGATGCGCGGCAGGAGCTCCTCGAAACCGCTCGCTGCGATATCAAGCAGATCTTCAGCGCGGTGACAGCCGATCTTGCGCCAACGATCGAGGACAAGGGTCAGCGGATCACTGTTGACGTCATCGCTGAGGCGCGGCACGTCGAGGGCGATCCCGCCAAGCTGCACGACATCATCCGCAATCTCGTCGAGAACGCGGTGAACTACTCGCCGGAAGGCGCCGAGGTGCGGCTCGGCGCGACACAGGTCAACGGCACCTACACCATCACCGTCGCAGATTCAGGTCCCGGCATCCCGGATGAAGATCTGGCGCGGGTGTTCGAGCGCTTCTATCGGGTGGACAAGTCGCGATCGCGCCCCGGTGGCACGGGCCTCGGGCTTGCGATTGTGAAGCACCTCGTGGAACTGCACGGCGGTGAAGCCGTTGCCGAGAACCGGCCGGAAGGCGGCGCGATGTTCACCGTGAGGCTGCCTGTCTCCGATGACGCATAGCTGAAAGTTCCGGCTTCGGCGCACCGAGTCACGCCGGCTTCGCGCCGCTCCGTGAGCGGAATGTCAATTCCGCGGCCACCGCTCCCTGATGCAGTCAGCTGGAGTGCTTGTCTTCATGAGACCTACACCCCGAAGGCAGAGGTGTCGACAAATATACCGAGCGACAATCTCGTGACGTTAATGTTTCTATGGTGTAAATTTAGAGCCCAGCAGACAGGTCCGAGAGTTGCGAAGGGTTGTTACCAGCCTGAACATCGATCCAGAGGTTGGCTGTATGTCGCACATGGTCATGAACTTAGTCCTAGCGGCAGTGGTCGCCTCGACGATCGTCCCGCATCCGGCCGAAGGCCAATCGCTTTCGGATTCTCCTGCAACGACTTCGCTTGATGCGCCCATCCGAGCCACGAACCCAACTTTGCTGGCCAGCCTCCAGCGCATCTGGCGTGGCAGCCCACTCTGGCGGGAAGCCGTTACGAACGTGCGAAAAACAGGGCGCTATGTACTTGTGGCGACCCCGGCCGACGTAACGCTGACTGACCGCAATCAAGGTAGACAGACTTTCGATCCTCAGGTGTTGGGTGAAGCGTTTCCGGTCCTCGACAACGACGCTCGGATACAAGTCGTCGTCGTGGTGGTGAACCTGCGCCTCGTCCAGGAGAGGCACGACGCCAGGGTGTCAGTGCGACGCGACTTCGATGCCGACCTCGACCGCATTCTCGTGCACGAAGTCTACGGGCACGCTGTGCCATATCTCCTGGCCGGTAACCTGTCTGGGCGATGTGCCGATCCAGCGGGCGGCGAATCCGCCACCGAGGCATGTGCTATCAGGCGCGAGAACGCCGTGCGGTCCGAGCTGGGGCTTGGTCGTCGCGCGGACCGCGGTCTATACAGCCTCGCATTGGCTTTGCGCTAATCGGGATATCCCGCACGGAACGCCCCGCCACATCCCGCCCACTTGTTTCATAAACGTTACACGCGCCGCCGCAATAGAGCGTCGCTTCTCGGCTGAATCGTTCCCGCACAATGTGCACAATTCGCGAGCGCGCGTACAATTGAGGACCCGTCTGTGCCAGCCCTTAAGGTGGCTCTCTACGTTCTGGCTGCCCTTCGAGTGGCGCTTCTGCCATCCTTCTCTTGCGCGGTTACACACAACGAAGAGTTCGTCTGTTGATGTGGAGCGCCATCTTCCTCGCCGGCCCGACTGTGAACAACATCGCGATTGTCATCAACGCCGTCATGCTTCCAGACCTCGATCTTCGGCTCGCGCGGCTGATTCCATCGGCGATCGGCACTGCGTGTCTCGCGTACGGATTCCTGTGGGACAGAAGGATCGACGCCGGTTCATCGAGATCAATCATCAACGACGTAGCTGAAAACCTTCCAGGCGCCATCCTGCTCGAGCATCGATCCACACACGCGCACGTCGAATTGCATGCCGCTGACGTCGCGCACATGAAACGTCGCGTCGCGATGTACCCGATAGGTTCCGATAGTCGCTGTCGGCCGCAAATCGCACGTCGATCAACTCGTAGCGCTTTCCCCCCTCGCGTGACAGCACGCTCGTAAGTGCTTGCGCGCTCTTCTGGCGCAGCTCGCCCCAGACATAAGAGAACGGTAGATTGCGCTCCGGCCGCGACGCCGGCAACTCGAGGCCACACATGATCTCGAAACTCAGTTTCGCTCAGCGCCAGTGCTTCAAGGCCCGCGCGATCTCGGCTCGCCAAGGCGTCCAGCACCGCGGACGCGAGCGACGATGGTGACGGGTGAGTATGGGCAAGTGGAGGCACGCGGCCGCACGCCGGATTCGCGGCAAGCGCCAACGCGCACGCACAGATTCTCAGTCGGTTCACTTCAGTCAGGGTACACGAGCGCAAGGCGAACGCGGGGGCCTGAGCCCCCGCGCCATGGGTGTCTCTCTCGAAGATGCCAGCGCGGCGGCTTCAGCCGCGTCGTATCCGCTCGCGATCAGTTCTGCGGGAACGACGTCCAGCCGTCCATCCAGTTCGGTGCTGGCGCCGGCGCGACGGCGCCGATGTACGTCGTCACCTCGAAGAAGCCGTCGTTGGGCGGCAGGATGGGAGCAAGCTGACCGCCCGCCAAGGTAGCGATCGATGAGGGTTGGAAGTTCGGCGCCGCGTGGTTCGAGCAGGCGGCCGTCGATACGCCCGGATCGACGTTCGTTCGGATATTCGGGAAGCGACCGCTGTTAATGTAGACCTGCACGCTCGAATGCATCGGCGCGACAGGCGCGCTACCGGTAACGCCCATGTTCCACGCCACCCCGGCACCCATTTGCGAAGTGCCGTTGTCGACCTGGGTTACCGTCGCGGCATCGCTGATCTGGAACCCGGTAGTCTTGAACCCGGTGAGCAGGAAGTTGCGGATCGTGAAAGCCGTCCCGCGCCGGAGGTTTGCGCCACGCGGGCTCTCGCCTCCCTCGTTCCTGTCGGGATCGCCGCACAGCGTGATGTTGTAGATCTGCGGGTTCGACCGAGGCAGGACGTTGTTGTTGAACTCGTTGTTGTCGGCCTCGATCCCGTTGTCCGCGTCGTCTCCACGCTGCGTGACGGCCACGAACTGCAGACGTCCGGTCCAGCCGAACGTCCAGTCGACGCTGTCGTCCGCCGCATTGGACATCACCAGATACTTCCCATCGGCAGTCCCGCCGAACCACTCCATCGCATCGTCGCGGCTCATGTGCGCCTGCACGTGGTGCACGACCGTCCCCCGTCCGACGGCTTGGAACGCGATACCGTTCAGCTCGTTGTCCGGGCTGAACTCGACTGCCGGAGAACTCGACGCGGACGTACCTGAAGCGTGCCGCTGTTGTCGTTGGGGTCGTTGCCGCCATAGACGCCGGTATCGCCCTCGCCAGCCGCCTCGCCGCTGCCGAAGTTCACGGGCGCGCGGCCGTTGATGATGATGCCGCCCCAGTCGCCTCGCCCACGCTGCCCGATCGGCTGATCGCTCGTGAAGACGATCGGTGCCGTCGGAGTGCCAATGGCGTTCAACCGTCCTCCGCGCTCTACGATCAACGTGCCGACGCTGCCGGCCTCGCCGATCACGCGTGTGCCTGCCGCGATGTTGAGGGTGCCGCCAGACCTGACGAAGACCGCGCCGCGCAGAACGTAGTAGTTCGCGCTGACCCAGGTCTCGTTGCCGGTCACCTCACCCGTGACCACGATGACGGGCTTGTCGATGCCCGGGACGTTGACGGGTGGCGCCTGATCAGAGGACAGCCGGGCAGTCGGCACGATCGCGAAAGCCGCCGCGACAGCGATCCCGAACAGGGTACGTGAGAGATGCATGATGGCTCGTGTGCTCCTTGTCGATGTCATGGCGCGTCTCAGAACAGGCTGTAGCTGAAGGTGACTGTGTAGGAGCGACCCAGACTTGTACAGTCGCTGAGTTCTGATCCACCTGCAACGTCTGCGTCCAAAGGAAATCGCTGTCCGTCAGGTTCTCGAGAGTGGCACGAACAGTAAGACCGCGAATCTTCTGTGCCAGCACCACGTCGAGCGTGCCACGACCCTGTTCGACGATATCCGGCGCCTCGTTGGCCCCGACGTCCGAGATACGATCGCCGAAGTAGTTGTAGAGCGCACGCGCGGAGAAGCCTCCGAAGAAGGCCTCTCCCCCGATGTTGAACAGATTCTCCGACTGTCCAGCAAGCGGCCGCTCTGCCGAGGTCTGGACGCCGAGCTGCTCAGGCGACAGCGTGATCTTCGAGTCGACCCACGTGTAGTTGGCGTTCACGAAGAAGTGCGAACCCAACTGGCGGCCCAACTCCAGCTCGATGCCAAAGTTCCGGGCGTTATCGGCGTTCTGGAAGGTGACGATCGGGTTGGCTGACGCGATGACGACGCGCTCGATGGGCTTGTCGAAGTGACTTGTAGAAGACACTTGCTGCAACGACGCCGCGTCCGCCGCTGAACATCTCCCAGCGGCCATCGACGTTCTGAATCAAGGCTCGCACCAGGTCGGCGTTTCCCTTCACGGCACGGTTGCCAACGACGTCGGTGAACTCGAACTCGGCCAGCTCCCGGAACTCCGGACGATTGACCGTCGTGCTGTAGCTGAGGCGGATGTTGGAGTTGGCGGTGGCGCCCAGCACGAAGTTCACGGCGGGGAAGAAGTCGGTGTTGTTATTCTGCGCCTGCACCTCCCGGTGCGAAGAGACCGAACGGATCCTGCGTGGTGACGGTCTGATCGAAGCCCTCGACGCGCGCACCCGCGATGAGCCGCGCGCGACCGCTCAACGAGAGGTCCACCATTCCGTACGCCGATGTCGTGGTCTGGTCACCCTTGTACGCGTCGGTCGGCCGCGTCTCCTCGTTGAGTCGCAACGCGGTGCCGATGTTGCTCTCGACGAAGATCTGCTCCGGCGGGAGTGTGTTGTCGAAGAGAAGGTTGCCGGCGTCCGCCTTCTGGGTCGTGATGGGGATGTAGTGGAAGCGGCGTGACAGGAAATCGCGATTACGATCCACGTAGTTGAAGCCAAACTTATACTGCGTCGCCTTTCCACCGGCGTTGCTGAGCGTTGCCCAGTTCACGGCCACATCGACCGTATCGTCGTCGAGAGTGTTGAACATGCGGAATCCGCTTTGCGACTCGTCGGCGTAGGTGTAGACGACGTTAGGCGCGCTGTTCAGCGGTCGCTCGTAGAGCGTCTCGCGCAGATCGGGTTCGTCGCGCGAGGCGCGGGCGAAATTGGCTCGCCAGTCGAGTCGGCTGTTCGAGAGATTCTGGAAGAAATGCTCGCCGCTCACGGCGTTCGAGAACAGCCCTTCTTCGATGAACTGCAACCGGGAGTTTTGGTAGTCACGGGCGTTGTCGAGGTTCTGCCCCTCGAAAAAACGCCCTTCGTCGTGTCCCGTGTGCGTATAGAAGTTCTCGAAGCTGAGACGCTGGTTGGTCGAGAACTGGTACGAGAGGTTGGCTACGATGCCGAGCTGCGCTCTCTGAGTGCCAGTCTGGATGTGATAGTCGCTCGTCGCTTCGAGCGCATCAGCGTCGCCGATACGGTAGAAGCGCCGATCTTCATCGATGTACTGCTCCCTGTACGAGTGGTTGACGCTGGCGATGACGCCAAAATTTTTGAACCGATTGCCGAACGTGCCACTCCAGCGTCTGCCCAGGCGCGCCGCTGTCATTGACCGGCCGCCAGATGTTTTCGAACAACTTGCCGTATTCCGTGATCTGACTGTTAGAGAACCCCACGTCTGGCGTGTAGATGCCCTGGCGCACGATCTTCGTCGACGGGATCCCTGCTGGCAGCGCCCGCGCGCCGTTGTCGTATCCCCAGACGTCGCGGCTTCCAAGCGGGCTGAGCGGAATGTCGTCGCCTGTCGCAGTCGTGAAGTAGCCGATTCCGTAGCTGAGGTCGACGACGGGTTCGGAGGGGAGCTTGATCGGCATGATCTGCACGAGCCCTCCGGCGAACTCCGCCGACTTGTCGGGTGAATAGGACTTGCTCACCTGCACGCTGTCGATGAGACCCGTGGGGAACATATCCAGCGGGACGACTTTCTTGTCGGGTTCCGTCGTGGGAATCACAGAGCCGGCCAACGTCGTATTGCTGTAGCGCTCACCCAGACCGCGCACGAAGACATAGGAGTTGTCGACAACCGAGACACCAGTCACTCGCTCCATGGCTGCCGCGGCGTTTCTGTCGCCGTTGTCTTTCATCTCCTGGGAACCGATGTTGTCGGTAATGACCGGCGCCTGTTTGCGCTCGATGAGCTGTGCCTCCGCTGATGACGTCTCCAGATCGACCGCTTGGCCCTGAACCACGACCGTCTCGGTGAGCCCTTTCATCGTCAGGCCGATGTCGGCCGCCACCGAGCGTTGATCGGCAACCTCGATGTTGATCAGTCGCTCCTGGTAGCCCTCGAGAAGGACTTTGATCTGGTGCTTGCCGGGTGGCACTTCCAGCACATACCGGCCGTCGACGTCGGAATGAGCGACGAAACTCGTGCCGACGACTTCGACAGGAACACCGGGTAGCGGAATCGCGTTTGCTTCGTCACGCACAATACCCGTAATGCGTACTGTCTGTCCCTGAGCGATGGCGACCACCGGTGCCAGGACGAGCAACAGCGTACATGCTGATAACAACTTCACGGCCCTGCTTCGAACGTTCATATGCTCCTCTGCCGCTTCAGTGATGCGTGGCGATCGGAACGTTATCGGTGGAGATTGATAGTCAGACGACGAACCTGTTACGACCAGGTTAATTACGGAGGGATTGGAGGGCAGTGCCGGGCTCAGATTCCCCCCTGCGGGTAACAGTGGTGTTAAAGACGACCTTCGGCGGGAGTCCACACGTCTCCCTGTTCTACAAAATAGTCACGCGTCATTTACAACTATGTCGTGTGACCAAGCCAGAATCTCCTCTCTAGACAAAGACCACTCACGCTAGCGCACGCGTTACTTAGTGGAACAGGGATATCAGCTCAAGTCGTGAATTACATGTTCCTTACGAATCAGCCATACTTCCTTCATGCGCGCCGTCAGTGGAGCCGCCGCGCGCTCATTGCTGAAGCCGAGTCGATCTGGAAGAACGGGCACGTCCGACTCAAGTGGCTGCGCGAGAGCACCGAGGCGGATGAGGGTGACATCCTCAGAGTGCTGGTCGTCGCTCGACCAGTGCCGAGAACCTCGGAGTTCGCAGCGTGGACGGTCGCAGAGCTGATGCGTCTCAACGGGACTCAGGCGACCGCGATTGCATCAACGATTGGCGCGAGACGAATCGTCGATGAGAGCCGGTGGGAGCTCCTGGCGGAACCGACTGCGATGCAGGAGCAGCGCCTCGGCCTGGTGCTGGGTCGAGCGGTGTCCCACGAGATCGGGCACTACCTGCTTCAGACGAACACGCACGCGACGCGGGGGCTGATGCGCGCTCGCATCGACGCGCGCGAATTCGCTGATCTACGCTCGGGAACATTCCGGCTCGATCGGGCTGCGGAGACCCATATGGCCACAATCGCGGCCAAAGGCCCCCTCTCCTCAGAGACGGTTCCCGGCTTCTCGTATCGGTAGGTTCACGATTTTCTGCTATTCTCCCGGCGTCTGTTCACAATGAATTGGCGACGCGGGACAGGGTTACACCTCGCCGTTCTTGCCGGCTACGTCGCGACAGCGCTCGTTTTCTCCTGGCCGCTCGCGCTCCATCTCAGCACAGACCTGACCGGCCCGCCTGACGGCGATACGGGTGTCTATGTCTGGAACCAGTGGGTCTTCCAGCACGAGATCCTGGTGCACCGGCGTCTGCCGTTCTTCACCGACTCGATCTTCTCGATGACTCAGGAAGCCAACCTGAGCCTGCACAACTACACGGCGTTTCAGAACCTGCTGGCCTTGCCGCTCTCGGGTTGGCTCGGCGTCGTGGCGACCTTCAACGTCATCTTCCTCTTCATGTCCGTGCTCACGGCCTACGCCATGTTCCTTCTGGCGAGGCACGTCACGGACCGTCCTGCCGAGTCGTGGCTGGCCGGGCTGCTGTTTGCGTGGAGTCCGCTGCTCGTCACGCGCGGCATGGGCCACTTCAGCCTCGTGGCGGCCGCGCCGCTCGCGATCTTCCTGCTTGTGTTGATGAAGGCAGACGGACAGGAACGGTTCCGCGACGCAGCCGCGCTCGGTGCCGTCGTCGCATGGGCGGCCGCGACCGACGTGTACTACGGCGTCTTCTGTCTGCTGATCGGCGCCGTCTTCCTCGTCGCTCGCATATTCGCGATTCAAGCCAGCCGGCAATCAGGGCGCGCGCGCGCCGCTCGCTGGGCGGTTGACGTGCTGTTGCTGTGCGCCGCCGGCCTCGTCAGTGCCATTGCGCTCACGGGCGGCTTCACGTCCACGATCTTTGGCCACTCGATTTCCGCGCGGGGCCTTTACACGCCGATGCTCGCCGTCACCGCGTTGGCACTCATGCGCGTGGCCTGGCATGTCCGCGCATCGCCACGACCGGGTGCGCGAACCGATGCGTGGAGACTCGCCTTCCTGACGTTGGCTGCGGGACTCGTCGCCACCGCAATCCTTTCACCGGTTCTGTATGCGGTGGGCAAGATCGCTTCGAGCAATCTCACACCACCCGGAATCAACTGGCGCAGTAGTCCCCCAGGTGTGGATCTGCTCGCCTTCGTGATCCCGAATCCGAACCATCCGTTGACGCCGGAGCGGATCACTGACTGGCTGAAGTCCTTTCAGGGCGAATATCTCGAGCGCGTCGTCTCCGTTCCTGTCGTCGTTCTGATTGTGTTATTCGTCGCATGGCGCATGGGATGGCGCGCGTCACGCTGGTGGACGATGCTGGCGGTGACGTTTGGGGCACTGGCTCTTGGTCCGTTCATCCACATAGCAGGGATGAACACATACGTCCCGGGGCCGTGGGCGCTGCTGCGATATGTGCCGATGCTCGGCCTCGCACGAACCCCCTCGCGATTCTCGGTCGTGATGATGCTGGCCGTTGCGGTACTGTTTGCCGCTGCGCTCGAGTGGTTCGGCCGCAGCTACCCGAAGTATCGCCATGCGATGCTGACGACGGTTGCGGCGCTGCTCATTGCCGAGCTCCTGCCTGCGCCGCTCACACTTCACTCAGCTGCTGTTCCGAACTTCTATCATCGAGTGGCGGCGGCGGCGGACGACGTTTGCGTCCTCGAGTTGCCCACAGGTATCCGCGATGGCGCGTCCAGTGTCGGCAACTTCTCCGCCCGGTCGCAGTACTTCCAGACGATGCACGGCAAGCCGCTGATTGGCGGATACTTGTCTCGTGTCACTTCGGAACGCAAGTCAGAGGTGCGACGCATCGACATGATCGATGCGCTGATCGTTCTGAGCGAGAGAGGCACCATTTCAGCGGAGCGCGAAGCGGCACTCGTGGCCAGCGGTCCGATGTTCGTCCACGATGCCAACCTCGGGTTCGTGGTGGTGGACCGCCTTCGCTCGTCCCGCGCGCTCGTGGACTTCGCCATTCGCGCACTGCGCCTGCAGCGTGTCGAGGTAGACGGCAACTTCGAACTGTACGAACCGATCAGGTAGCGACGGCGACGTGGAAATGCCGCTGCCATCATTTCGTCACTTGTGAATCACAGTCCTACCACGACCGGGCGCTAGACTGAGGACTGTGGCTAGCCCAGTCAGTCCGCGTCCGACCGTCCTCGTCGTCGAGGACGAGGCCAACATCCGAGAGCTCGTCGCCCTGCATCTTCGGCTCGAAGAGCTCATACCCGTCGAATCCTGTGACGGAGACAACGGCCTTTCTGCCGCCCGCGCGCGCAAATTCGATCTGATCATTCTCGACCTGATGCTCCCGGGCCTCGACGGCGTCACCGTGTGCCGCGCCATCCGGCGCGATTCACCCAACGCCGACACGCCGATCCTCATGCTGACCGCCCGGCGCGAAGAGTCCGACAAGGTGCTCGGCCTCGACAGCGGCGCCGACGACTACCTGACGAAGCCCTTCGGCATTCGAGAGCTCCTCGCGCGCGTCAGAGCCCTGCTTCGTCGCGGCGAAGTTTCGCAGGCCCGTGCGGCTGCTGGCGCAAGCACAGGACCAGTCAGCTACAAACACATTGAGGTCGATCCGGCGCGCAGACGTGTCAGGGTTGGCAACCGCGATGTCGGACTGACTTTCAACGAGTTCGAATTGCTGTACGTTCTCATCAGCAATCCCGGTATCGTCTTCAGCCGGGAGTCGCTGCTCAGCAAGGTGTGGAAGGACCAGACGTTCGTGACCGTCCGCAGCGTGGATACGCTGGTGAAACGGTTGCGCAAGAAGATCGAGTCACAGCCCGCCGATCCCGACGTGATCCTGACTGTGTGGGGGGCCGGCTACAAGGCGGCTGATGTCTAGGCTCCAGTGGCACCGGAGTCTGTACTGGCGCATCGCGCTGGGACTCTTCGCGTTCCTCGCCTTGATGCTTGCCGCTCAAGGCGCGCTCTTCCTCTGGATGACGGATCGCATTGCCGGGTCGATGCCGGCGCGATCGCCGCGTCGCCTCGCCGAGCTCGTCGCCACAGACGTCAGTGCCGCGATGAACGTCAACGCAAACCTCGATCTTCACAGTTATCTCCCTGAGCAGTTCGGCGAGATCCTCCAGACGTTCGTCGTCATCATGCGCGACGGACGCACGTTCTCCAATCACAACGATGTGCCCGAGGCGCTGCTCGAAGCCGTTCGAGAAGAGCAGCGATTCATGAACGAGCGACCTCGAGGCTTCGGGCGTCGCGGCGACGGCCCAGGCCCGTTCGGGGGCGGTCCCGGCCCTCCTCGCCCACGCCCCCCGGACGGCGAACCGCGCGAGCCCGATGGCGATCGTCCTCCGCCACGACGGCCGCCGCGTCGAGGAGAATTCGCGCCGATTGTCGTCAGCGGTATGCCGATCGGCCGCGTCATCGTGCTGCCAGGCGGTCCCTCGTTCTGGAGAATCCTCTCGAGGCTTGGTCCAACGATGGCGCCTGTGGCGGCGGGAGTGCTCGGCGTCGGCATGATGGTGATCGCGTTCGTGGTGTTCGGTCCCGCGCGCCGGCGGCTCCTGGCTGTTCAAGACGCAACCGAGCGACTCGGGGCCGGCGATCTGGACGCACGCGCGCCTGACAACGGCGGCGACGAAGTTGCCGCGGTCGCGCGATCGTTCAACAAGATGGCCGTGGAGCTCGCGAGCCGTGCGCGCGCGCTCGAAGCGTCCGACAACGCCCGCCGACAGTTGCTCGCCGATGTCTCGCACGAGCTGATGACGCCGCTCACCGCGATGCGTGGCTACATCGAGACGCTCGGCATGTCCGAACTGAAACTGGACTCGCCCACTCGCGAACGCTACCTGCGCATCGTCACGGACGAGACGCATCGACTCGAGGGCATCATTGGCGACCTGCTCGACCTCGCGCGCCTCGAAGGAGGCGGCACGTCGATGCGTCGAGAGCGCGTGGACGTGAAAGCGATCTTCACGCGCGTGGCCGCGCGACATGAACGCGAATTGCAGGAGCGAGGCGTGCGGCTCGTTCAGCACGTCGAGCCTGCAGCGGAAGTAGTCGTTGGCGACCCGGATCGGCTCGAGCAAGCGTTGCAGAACCTGGCCGCGAACGCGCTGCGACATACACCCGAGGGTGGCGAGATCGTCCTGAGTAGTTCCGTGGTGCCGGACGGCTCGATGCTCAGCGTTCGTGATACCGGACCAGGAATACCTGAGGAGCACCTGCCACTGATCTTCGAGCGCTTCTACAAGGTGGACGCGGCGCGCAAGGCCGCGGGCGGCAGCGGTCTCGGGCTGTCGATCGTCAAGGCGATCGTCGAGCGGCACGGCGGGCGCATCAGCGCGAGAAATGACAACGGCGCCGTGTTCGAGATTGTTCTCCCGCCTGAGACGGATCCCGTCTCCGCATCGTGACAGCCGTCGCCGTATGGCGACACGTCGCACGGTTTCTCACTGCAGTTACAATGAAATCCGGCTTACAGCCGCGGCACGACCGTTGCCTGTGCCATCAGTGGGATTGATCCGGAGGTCATCGTGACCCTAGGCAAACGAACCACTGCTGCTGCTTTCATAGCAGCTGCCATCCTTTTACTGCCCGGGCCTACCCAGGCACAACGACAGGCAACACCACGTCAAGCGGTGCCGCGTCCCGTTCCTGCCCGCCCCGTGTATGGGGGCGGCGGGTATGGGGGCGGAGTGTATCGCGGGCCCGCGGTCTATCGACCTTATTACGCCAGCCCGTATTGGTATGGCGGGTACTACCCCTACTACGGATATGGCTATCCGTTCGCCTTCTCGGTTGGATTCGGGTGCTGTGGGTATCCGTACTACGGGTACCCGTATTACGGCTATCCGTACGGCTACGCCTACGACAGCAGCGCATCGCTACGTCTGCACGTGAGTCCGCGTGAGGCCGAGGTCTTCGTTGACGGCTACTACGCGGGCACAGTCGATGACTTCGACGGCACCTTCCAGCGTCTTCACGTCGAACCGGGCGATCACGAACTCGAAGTGTTCATGCCCGGGCATCGCAGCTACCAGCAGAAGGTCTATCTGCAACCGGGTAAGACATTCAACGTGCGTCACGAGATGGAGCAGCTCGGGCCAGGTGATGCCGAACCCGCGCGACCTGTCGTCAAATCTCGGCCCACGGGTCAACCTTCATCGAGGTCCAGGCGCCATGCGCCGAACGGGCCACGAGAAGGCGATCCGGGCGCGGCAGGTCCGGAAGAGAATTCGGAACGCGCACCTGAGCGAGGTCCGCGATCGGAGTTCGGCTCGCTCGCGCTTCGCGTGCAGCCCGGCGACGCGCGCATCACGATCGATGGTGAGCCGTGGGAGAACTCCGGGGACAACGAACGGTTCGTCCTTCAGCTTGGACCCGGCGTGCACAACGTGCAGATCCGCAAGGATGGGTATCGGACCTACATGACCGATATCACCGTGCGCCCCGGTGAGACGACGACGCTCAACGTCGCGATGACGCCCAATAAGTAGCTCACGCCAGAACGCTTCGAGTCGATCTCAATCGGCGGAGTGCAGCCCAGTTCTGGTACGCTGAGGATGTGTCTCAGCCAACCCCGCATCTTCAGGTCAGCCTTCCTCGTCGACGAGCCATAACCGCCGGACTCCTCCTCGGAATGAGCCTCGGTGCGCTCGAGGCGACAGTCGTCAGCACGGCGATGCCAACCGTGATCGCAACACTCGGCGGACTGGCTCACTACAGCTGGGTATTCTCCGCGTACCTGCTCACGTCAACGGCTTCGGTCCCGATCTGGGGACGTCTCTCCGATCTGTACGGCAGGCGCCGCATGTATCTGCTCGGAGTGGCTGTTTTCCTCATCGGCTCGGTGATGGCAGGTGCGGCCACGAGCATGTTCACGCTCATCGCAGCCCGCGCGATTCAGGGGCTCGGCGCCGGCGCCATCATCCCGATGAGCATGACGATCGTTGGCGAGCTCTACACGCTGGCGGAACGCGCACGCACGCAGGCGCTCTTCAGCGGTGTCTGGGGTGTGGCGTCGATCGCCGGACCGCTCGTCGGTGGATACATCACCGATGCACTGTCGTGGCGTTGGGTCTTCTATCTGAACGTGCCCTTCGGATTCTGTTGCATGGCCGTGATCGCGCTCGCGTATCCCGCCTCACGACTCACGCGGCAGGTACAGGTCGACTGGCTGGGTGCGGGGCTGCTCTTCTCGGGCATCAGCACGCTGCTGATCGCGATCGGTGGCGACGCGGGGTCGTCCCTCTTGTGGGTTGCCGCGACCATCGTCCTGCTGGGAGGCTTCGTCGTTGCTCAACGCCGAGCCGCGGATCCGATTCTTCCACTCTCGCTCGTTCGACTGCCGGTCATCTCACGCACGATCGTCGTGGTCTTCCTGGTGGGCATCGCGATGTTCGGCGCCATCGCCTTCATCCCGCTCTTCGTGCAGACCGTCCAGGGCGGTACTGCGACGCAAGCGGGACAGGTGCTCACGCCGCTGTTTCTGGGCTGGGTCGTGATGTCGATCGTCGGCGCGCGCATCACCGTGCGAATTGGGTATCGGGTGTCGGCCATTGGCGGCAGCATCCTGATGACCGCAGGATTTCTCGGGCTCAGCACGCTCGACAGCCACTCGCCACCAATGACGCTGCTCGTGAGCTGCACGATTCTCGGCGCGGGAATGGGAGCGCAGATGCTGTCGCTGCTGCTTGCGGTTCAACACGCCGTCGATCGCTCGCAGCTCGGGCTCGCCACCTCGCTCAACCAGTTCTCACGCAGTGTCGGCGCAGCACTCGGTGTCTCCGTGATGGGCGCGATCCTCGCGCGCGGCCTCACCGGACTCGCACTGCCCGGTGGCGCAGAAAGTGCGATGGCATCCGGCGCCATCGCGCTGTCCGGACCTATGCGCGATCAGTTCGCTGCCGCGCTGCATCGCGTGTTCATCGCGGGCGCCGTTGTCTCAGGCGCTGGTCTCCTGGCGACGATGTTCCTGCCACCTGTGAGCTTCACGCACGGCGTGCCCACAGGTGCCGGCGAGCAGATGCTCGAAGCGGAGATGACGAATCTCCAGCCGGAAGACGAGCCGATCGCGATCAACGAATAGAACTGCATCAACTCCCAACTTCCAACTCCCAACTCCCAATCCAAGTTGGGAGTTCTTGGACATTGGGAGTTGGGAATTGGGAATTGGGAATTGACGAATGGAACAGCGACAGTTGGGAGCCTCCGGGCTGATGGTGCCTGTTCTGAGCCTCGGGACCGGAACGTTCGGCGGCGGGAACACCGAATTCTTCAGGGCGTGGGGCGCCAACAACGCCGAGGGCGCGACACGACTCGTTGATATCTGCCTCGACGCGGGTCTGACGATGTTCGACTCATCGAACATCTACTCGGCTGGTCAGGCTGAAGAGATCCTCGGCCAGGCCATCAAAGGCCGTCGCGATCGGGTGCTCATCTCGACGAAAGGCACCTTCAGAGCCGGGCCGGGACCGAACGATGTCGGCTCGTCGCGGCATCACCTCATTCGTGCGGTCGAAGGCAGTCTGCGCCGGCTGGGCACCGACTACATCGACCTTTATCAGCTGCACGGCTTCGATGCGAAGACGCCCGTCGAGGAAGCGCTCAGCACGCTCGACGATCTGGTGAAGACCGGCAAGATTCGATACATCGGCTGCTCGAACTTCTCCGGCTGGCACGTGATGAAGTCAATGGCGGTTTCAGAGAAGTACGGCTGGTCGCGCTACGTTGCCCACCAGGCGTATTACTCGCTCATCGGCCGCGACTTCGAATGGGAGCTGATGCCGCTTGCGCTGGATCAGCGCATCGGCACCGTGGTCTGGAGCCCGCTCGGCTGGGGACGACTCACGGGCAAGATCCGGCGAGGCCAGCCGCTACCCGAGACGAGTCGCCTGCGCAGTCAGGTCGTGATCGACTACGGTCCGCCGGTCGAGGACGAAGCGCTCTACAAAGTTGTCGAAGCGCTGGATCTCGTCGCCGCCGAAACCGGCAAGACCGTACCCCAGGTTGCGCTGAACTGGCTGCTGCAGCGCCCGACGGTCGCGACGCTCATCATCGGCGCGCGAAACGAGGAGCAATTGAGGCAGAATCTCGGGGCGATCGGTTGGAACCTCACGCCGGCGCAAGTGGCGGCACTCGACGCCGCAAGCGCCACGACACCGGCGTATCCTTACTGGCACCAGAACGGCTTCAGAGAGAGGAATCCTTCTCCGCGTATAAACTTTGAATTTTGGCCTTTTGAATTTTGCATTTCGTGTCGCCACATTCAGGAGTTCAGCATGAATCGATTACTGATTGGAATCGCGCTCCTGTTCATGACATCGATCGCCTCTGCCCAGACGCGTTCGGTGTTCATCGAAGATCTGACGTCTTACGAGCTTCGCGACGCGATGGCGGCCGGCAAGACGTCGGCGATCCTCTTCGCAGGCGGCATCGAACAGAACGGGCCGCACATGGCGCTCATCAAGCACAACCTGATCGCGCGCTACGTCGCGGGGCAGATTGCCGAGCGCTTGGGCAACGCGCTGGTCTATCCGATCATGCCGTTCTCACCTGCTGGCGACCCGGTTGCCAAGACCGGTCACATGCGCTTCCCCGGCACGGTCAGCATCTCTTCCGAGGTGTTTCTGGGTGTTATGCGCCAGGCGGCGCAGAGTGCGGCTGCAGCGGGCTTCAAGAACATCTTCCTGATGGGCGACCACGGTCAGGGGCAATCCGAGCTGCGCGTTGCCGCTGAGAGTGTGGATGCCGACTGGCGGGCGAAAGGCGTGCGCGTGTTCTACGTCTCAGACGTCAACACGAAGGCCGGCCAGGAGATCAACGCGTATCTCAAAGAGAAGAACATCGTCGGCGGCGGTCACGCCGCGGTGGCCGAGACGTCGCAGATGATGTTCCTGGACAACGGCAAGACACTGATCCATGCAGACAAGTTTGCGGTCAGCGCAGCGGGACCAGAAACAACGACCGGCGTCGGCGGCAATCCCGGCCCGGCGACGGTGGAGTTCGGGAAGCAGTTCCTCGAGTTCAAGGTCACCGCGGCCATGGATCAGATGAAAGCGCTGATGGCGCAGAAGTAACCGAAGGGCGCTATGACACGACGAATTCTCATCGCAGCTGCCATCGTCACGTTCGCATGGACGGCGTTTCTTGTCGCCGACGCGAATCATCCCACTGGGACTCGCGGGAGTCCTGCTGATCGACAAGGTCGGTGGTCAGATCAGGTTCGTCGACCCGGTGACGTACAAGGAGCGGGCAGCGTTCAAGGTCGCGACCAATCCGCATGACTTCGTGCTGACCGCGGATCGCAAGACGGCTTATGTGCCTCTCTACGGCGACGGCATCTACGGGAGGAATCCGAACCCCGGTCACGAGGTCGTGATCGTGGACATGGATGCTCAGAAGATCGTCGGGACGATCGACACTGCGCCGTACCGCGCACCGCACGGGATTCAGATCGACGCTAACGGCACCGTCTACGTGAGCAGCGATCTCGACCGCAAGCTGCTCGTGATCGATCCCAAGGCTCGCAAGGTGACGCACGCCATTGACACTGAGGGCACGACTCACTGGATTGCGAATCCTGCCGAACGGCAGCAAGATCTACGCAACCAACAAGAACGACGGCCCGTTCATCAGCGTCATCGACCTGAAGACACACAAGATGACGGGTAAGATCCCGGTGCCTGGTGGCACGCAGGGAATCGCTGTCTCACCGGATGGCAAGCGGGTCGTGGTGATGGCGTCCGCTGAGCCGACAGCACTCGTCATCGATCCCGCAACCGACACAATCGTTGACCGGATCGCGCTCGCGAATCAGAAGGGCGGCGGCTACAAGGTCTACTACAGCCCGGACGGCAAGTATCTGCTGACGATGAACCTCGGTTCGTCGGGAATCAACATCTTCGACGCGGCGAACCTGCATGGTGAACAGTCCACCGTCACCGTCGGCAAAGACCCGATGGGATTTGGATTCTCTGCCGATGGCAAGACCGTGCTCGTAGCCAACCATGGCGACGGCACCGTCTCGGTGGTCGATCTGACGACGAAGAAGGAATCGAGCCGATTCCAGGCGGGAACCGGCATCGAGACCCTCACCTACTACTAGTTCGGCATCGTGAAGAGGACCGCTGCCTCTCCACGCTGAGCGATCTTCTCATCGAACAATTTGACGATCGCATCGCGACGCACGAGGAGTGCCTGAATCTCGGCCTTCGTCAAGCTCTTGTCCATGGTCTCGGTCAGCGCGGGTGCAGTCAGGCCCCGCATTTTCTCGAACAGGTCTCGATCGACGCGCTCGAGTTGCTGCGGCTTCAGGAGATCCTTCCCAAGGCGGAACGCACGCGTGTGGTCGATCATCCACATCTTCCAATCCGAGGTCCACAGCAGGTTGCCTGCGTTGCGGTCGCGATTCTGAATCAGCTCGTCGAACACACGCATGATGTGGATCTGACTGGCCGTCCGCGACGGGCTCGGGCCAACGGTGCGCTTCTTCTGTCGCTCCCCTTCATCCAGAATCACGTCGTCGATCCACCAGGTCATCGCAGCGGGCTTGCCATTGATCTTGCGCTCGACTGACATCGGGACGTTGTCGAGCCCCAGCAGGCGAGACAAGCGATAGCCCGCGATGTTGTAGCGATAGGTATCCTTGAAGTCGACCTCGGTGTTCTTCGGTCCCACTTCAAAGATGGGAAGCGCGATGTCCACATCCTGGATCTGGGCGTCATGCGTGACTCGGCCATCCGATAGCGTGACCCGTTTGGGCAACGTGACACCCTTCTTCGTCGACTTCGTCGCCACGATTTTGGCGTTCTGGAGGAAGGATTCCATGTCCCCCGCGGCCAACTGTGGCGGCGCCGCCGACGCGGCCGTGTCCTGCCCAAGACACGGCCGCATCCCGGCGATCGTCAACACCAACGCGAAAGCGAATGAACGTCGAGTCACTGCCATGATGCTGCTCCTCTGCTGAACGAACTCACCCAGGACGTCAATCCTCCGCAACCGTTGGGGTTACTTACTGGCGACTCGTACGCGAATCTCGGACGCGGTCATCGCCCCGGCGGCTTCCTTATAGCTGACGCTGACCATGTCACCCGAGTGAACGAAGGTGGTCAGCTGCGTCGTGCCGCCGGCGGCCTTGGTTGCCTTGGTGGCGCCCTTCACGAGAACATCGGTGTCCCCCGTGACAGCAAAGGTCATGTCGCGACCGTTAGCCGCGACTGTGACGTGAGTAGCCGTCACTGACGTGACCTTTCCTTCGGCGAGCTTCGTGGGGTTCGTCGGTTCCGCCGAGCCCGGGCTCCCGACACGCTCGATGTCGAGGGCGTGGTTTCCCGCGTTGTCCGACCGGTACCGCACCAGCACGGGATTACCAACCTCGAAGAAGTCATTCACTCGTGGCTTCGGGTTCCCCGGCTGTTGGCTCTGGACCTCCTTCGCCGCGCGTCGAACTTCGAGGCGGGTATTACTGTCGACGAGGAACGTCATGTCCTGGGTGCCGACCTTGACGGTCATTGTCGTCGTGGTTACGGCGGTCACCGTTCCGCGTGCTTCCTTGGTCTGTGCGCTGACCGGCCCCGCGGCCGCCATACATCCCAGGAAGGCCACGGTCGCGGCGAGACTGACAAGTCGGTTGATGTTCAGCATCTCTGTCTCTCCTCCGGTTTGTTTGCGTCCGGTTTCTTTGCGTCGTATATACGGACTTAACGCGAGAATCACCATAGGCGAACGCTTTGCGCGCCCCGATTCGTAGCCGAGCGTGCAAGACGATGCGGCTCAATGGGTTGGCTGGGTGGCTGGGTAGCGCAACCCAGTTACCTAGCAACCCAGCTACCTAGCAACCCAGCTACCTAGCAACCCAGCTACCTAGCAACCCAGTTAACCCAGCAACCGATCTAACCTAGCGACCCATGGATCGACGCACGGGTTCGGCCGTACCGACGCTTCGGTGCCTTCGAGCTCGATCTCGAGGCAGAACGCCTCCTCAAGAGCGGCCGCACCATTCGCATCCAGCCGCAACCCTTTCGGCTGCTGTGCCTTCTGACGAATCGCCCCGGGCTGCTCGTGACCCGGGAGGAGATCCAGGCGGCGCTGTGGGCCGGCGATACCTTCGTGGACTTCGACCAGGGCGTGAACTTCGCGATCAAGCAGGTTCGTGACGCGCTTGGGGATAGCGCCGAAGACTCGCTTTACGTTCAAACGGTGCCGAAACGCGGCTACCGCTTTCTGGCGCCTGTTGAAACCGGGCCCGAACCGAGTGGAACCCGCCATAGCCGGGTCGGTGGACCCGTATCTTCAGAAGGCCGATCTGGGCAAACATCGTCGAACTCCGCCTTGCGGATAATCGACGACGGCAGCACCAGACGTGGCTGGCGATCGCCCTGGGTTGCCTGGCAATCGCGGTCGTCGTGCTGATGCTGATCAGGTAACGCGTCTACTGCTGAATGGGGGCGGTGGCGGTCGCGAGTGCGATCAGGGCGGAGTGCTCGGCGGCGTCTGCCTGCTGAAGCGTCCGTGGTCGACCGGCACGCAGGCCTTCGGCCCGGAGTCGCCAACTATCCTGACGCAGCTTCAAGGACCGCTCGCCCTCTCGACCATCGGCCAGTGTTCAGCGGGAACGTTGTCGAGAGCGAGCAGTTGCGTCTGAATCGACTGCAACTCGCCGACAATCCGATCCGCGAGTTTCGCAAGTTCCTGGGCGCTCAGCCGGCCAGCATCTGAATCGATCTACGGCGGTGTCGTAGGTGCGTGCGGTGCGCTCCTCACCTTCTTTGACCTTGGCTACCTCACCGCTCACGTCGGCCAGCCCGCGCAGAGGGCGCGGCAAGCGCGACGACGATCGCAACCGTCGCAACGACGACCGCGGCAACGCGGCGAGCCGGTGGCTTGTCCGAGATTACTCCACCGGCGATGAGCATCCCTCCGGTAAACCCGACGACGAACCCGGCCTGCATGGCCTCGCTGAAGATGCCCTCCATCAGTGCGTTGTAGACGAGGAACACGGTCACCCGGCCAGAGGCCCTTGAGCACAGGCACGGGTACCGTCAGCGAATGTACGCTGGACCATGCCGAGCACCAGTGTCGCCAACAACAGGCCGTAGATGCCGAAGATCGCCTCGGCGGCACCAGCCTGAACCGACACAGGATGAAGCGTCAGGCTCCACACGCCAGCGAGCACGCCAGACGAAACGTAGACCACGGCAAACGTGAGCCTTCCGACCAACCGCTCGACAAGCAGGCCGACCTGCACGAGACCAGCGATCTCCGCAATCAGATGGATGACGCCGACGTGAACGAACATCGCGGTGCCGAGGCGCCACCACTCGTCATTGGTCGGCGCGTCCCGATGCTGCTGCCCCAATCGACGAGCGTGCGTGGGTCGTCGAGGCTGCCGCTACCCGCAAGAAGCAGGACGAAGACCACGACGTAGGTGACGACGATGGCGGGGGTGACGAGCGCCCATTTGGTTCGCGCCTTCAGAGCTCGATAGAACGCCTCGCCTCCCTTGGGCGGCTTCGCAATCGTGTCCTTGATGAAGACCAGACCGTCGACGACGGCCTGCCCGAATTTCAGCCGCTCCTCAGGCGACATGCCTCGCAACACGAGACCGAGGACCACGGTCACAACGAGGACTATTCCGACCACGTCTTCATAGATCGTCAAGACGTGTGCCACGCTCGGCGGCAGAAGATACGGACTTTTCGGCACTTGCACCGTGACCTTCGCGCTGCGCATTGCAGATGTCGATCACGCCGACCAGCTTTGTAAGTGCCCGGCTGTGCGGGACCACGGACAGGTCACGCGGCACCGGGCGGCACCTCCGGCATCTGGCGAATCTCGAGCTCGCCGTCATACGAAGGTCCCATCACGTCGGCGTGAAGCTGCATGAAGCGCCGTCCCCGCTCGATTGCCTCCTCCTTCGACTTCACCTGCAGGATGGCGTAACCGCCGATGAGCTCTTTCGCCTCGCTGAATGGACCGTCGGTGACTGTCAACTTGCCCTGCTTGACGTTGATGCGAGCGCCCTTCGAGCTCGGCAGCAGACCACCCATGTCGAGCAGCACGCCGGCCTTGATCATCTCTTCCGACAGCTTGCCGATGGCCGCCATCAGTTCCGGTTTCGGCGGCGCGCCGGCCTCGTAGTTCTTGTCGGCTTTTACGATCATCATGAATCGCATGTGAGTCCTCCTGGTCTTCGGCTTTCTATCCATGCGTCGAACGAAGGGCGTCGAGATCGACAAGGCCACGTCGAGGAGCGACCCTCCGTCTGATCTATGCTATCCGCCGCCGGCGCGGGGCCGCGAACGTCAGCCGGCAGGAGCCGCGATGATGAGAGTCCTTGGGAGAATGGTCTCGGCCCTGGTGCTGATCGCCGCCGCCGCGACGCCGGCGTCGTCGCAGGAAATCGATTTCGCCGGATCCTGGGTGCCCATCTATCACGAGGACGGCCCGGAACGCCTGCCCGGACCTGAACTGGCCGACTACCTCGGGCTGCCGATCAACGATGCGGCCCGGCTGCGCGCCGACAGCTACGACGCCGACCGCATTTCGGCCGTCAGCGAGTACCAATGCCGGCAGCACGCCGCCGACTACGGCGACCGCGGGCTCGCCAACATGCGGATCACGACCGACTACGATTCGACGACACAGCGGATGTCGGCCGATCCACACGCGCATCAACTTCCACGACGCCGAGCGGACGATCTATCTGGACGGCCGCCCGCATCCGTCCGCGGATGCGCCCCACAGCTGGAGCGGCTTTTCCACCGGCGTGTGGATGGGCAACATGCTGCGCGTCAGGACCACGCACCTCAAGGCCTACTACTTTCGCCGCAACGGCGTGCCGAGCAGTGACCGCCGCACGCTTGACGGAGTACTGGGTCCGTCACGGCGATCTGCTGACGGTCGTGTCGATCATCGACGACCCGGTGTTCCTCACCGAGCGCCTGGTGCGAAGCCAGTCGTGGACGATCGACGCCGGTCAGCGCCTTGGCTCGAACTGGTGCGACTACGCCGCGGAGCTGCCGCTCGGCGACGGCGTCGTTCCCCATTGGCTGCCGGGGACGAATCCGTACCTGAAGGAGTTCTCGGAGTGGTACGGAATCCCCTTCGAGGCGACGCGCGGGGGCGCAGAGACGATGTACCCGGAGTATCGGCAGAAGTTGAAGCAGACCTTCTCGACGCTGGATCGCTGCGGCCGCTACTGCACCTGCTTCAACGCGAACACCGGATGTAACCTCCGCTGACGCCTCATGCGCCGCCTGCTCGCAGCCTTCGCCCTCGCCGTCGCGCTCGGCCCGCTCGCCGGCGCTGGCGCGCAGCAGCCCCCGGCCACCGCGCCGCTGAACGTCATTCCCGCGCAGGGCAACGGTCCACATGATCTCGGGCGCGGGCGTCAACATCACCGTCCACGTCGGCAAGTACGGTGTGCTGCTCGTCGACACGCCGCAGCCGCCGCACGGTCCGCGCGTGATGGAAGAAATCCGGAAGCTGTCGACGCCTGCCCATCCGCTGGGTGATCAACACCAGCAGCAGCCGCGATCACGTCGCCGGAAACGCGGCGCTCGTCGCCCCGTCAGCCGGACGCGGCGCCGGCGGCGCGCCGTTCGGATTCGTCGGCCTCGCTCGTCCCTCGATCGTGGCGCACGAGAACGTGCTCAACCGGCTCTCGAAGCCGCCGCAGGGCAGCGCGCCCACGCCGCCTGACGCCCTGCCGACCACGACGTACTTCCTGCCGACGATGGACTTCTCGAATGGAGAGGCGATCGTGCTGTATCACCAGCCGGCCGCGCACACCGACGGCGACAGCGTGGTGCTGTTCCGCGGCTCGGATGTGATCAGCACCGGCGCGATCTTCACGCCGGGCCGATATCCGGTGATCGACGTTGCCTGCGGCGGAAGCGTGCAGGGATTGATCGTCGGCGCTGACCAGCGTCCTCATGCTCGCCGTTCCCGAGGGGTTCGCTTCGGGCGGAACGCTGATCATCCCGGCCTACGGACGAATCTGCGAGGAAAGCGACGTCGCCGAGTTCCGCGACATGGTCGTCATCATCCGCGATCGGGTGCAGGATCTGATCACCAAGGGGATGACGTGGGATCAGATCAAGGCGTCCCGCCCCTCGCGCGACTACGATGCGGAGTACGGCGCCACTGCCGCCGACGCGGAGCGATTCGTGGAGTCGATCTATCGCAGCCTCACTCAGCCGCAGCGAGGAGGACGGCCGTGACTGCCGGCGTCGGTCGCACGTTCGTGGCGGGCCTGCTTGTCGCATCGCGGGCTGAAGCCCCTCCTCGGGCTCGTCACGGTCGCACGCTCCCGGTCGCCGCGGCGCAACAGCCTCAGGGTCGAGGCGGACGCGGCGCGCCGCCACCGACCCCGCGCGCATCCGCGCCGGTGGACTTCACCGGCAACTGGGTGTCGGTCGTCAGCGAAGACTGGCGCTGGCGCATGATCACGCCGCCGAAAGGCGACTACGCCAACATCCCGCTGAACGCGGCAGGACGGAAAATCGCCGACGCGCTGGGATCCCGCCCGCGACGAGGCCGCCGGCGAACAGTGCAGAGGGCTACGCCGCGCCGGCCATCATGCGCGAGCCGACGCGCCTGCGCATCTCGTGGACCGACGACTTACACGCTGAAGATCGAAACCGACGCCGGCATGCAGACGCGACTGCTCAGGTTCGCTCGCCCGGACGATCCACAGAGCGCGCGCCGCAGGTGCCGGCCGGGCAGCGCTCGTGGCAGGGCGTCTCCGTTGCGCGATGGGAACCGCCGCCTCAAGGCGGACGCGGATTGAACCTGGGACTGGCGCCTCGCGCAGGCACGCAGGGACGGTCGCTCGAAGTCGTGACCAGCCAGATTCGCCCGGGCTACCTGCGCAAGAACGGCGTCCCGTTCAGCGAGAACGCGTCGGTCACCGAGTACTTCGACCTGTTTCCGGAACCCGACGGCCCGGACTGGTTCGTCGTGACCACGAGCGTGCAGGGACCCGTTGTATCTGGGCGACGCGTGGGTGACGACCAGCCACTTCAAGAAGGAGCCCGACGGCTCGAAGTGGAATCCAACGCCCTGTCAGGTTCGGTAGCCACGGCGCCCTTTCCGTTTGGCGTTTGACACGGCGTGGTTTCGGCGGATTGACATTTCACATCCTGAAGCGTAGATTTCGCGCCACGCTATCGTCTTTCTTCCGTTAAGCGCTCTCATCCCTTCACGTCTGGGTCGGAAACCTATTTCGGCGTTCGTGAGACGTTCGTCACAACCAGGGTGATTCGTCACGGGTCGATTTACCGGCTACGGAGGTGTATCGATGCGTACGCTTGCCAAGTTCGCGCTCGCAGTGCTCTGGGCCTTCCTCTTCCCTTCAACCGCCTACGCACAGGCGTCCCTGACCGGTGTGGTTCGGGATTCGTCCGGGGCCGTGCTTCCCGGGGTAACCGTGGAAGCCGCGAGCCCAGTGCTGATTGAGAAGGTGCGCACCACGGTGACCGATGGAAACGGCCGGTATCAGCTCATCGATCTGCGGCCGGGCGCCTACACCGTGACGTTCTCGCTGGCCGGCTTCAACGCATCAAATCGTGAGGGGGTGACCTTGAGCGGCTCGGCGGCGACGGTCGTCGACGCCGAGTTGCGGGTGGGCTCGCTCGAAGAGACTGTCACGGTGACGGGCGAGGCCCCCACGGTGGACGTGTCGAGCTACTTCACGGCAGGCCGTCTTGAGTGCGGACACCATCGACGCGCTGCCATCCGCGCGCAACTACGTCACGCTGGCCCGGCTGATTCCCTCGGCTGTCTATAACGGCACCGATGTGGGCGGATCGAATCTGCAGCTGCGTCGGCGGGAGCGTGACGAATCCACGGCAGCCGCGATCAGGACCAGCGTGTCACGCTCAACGGCATCAACACGATGACGCTGCAGGCCGGCGGCAACATCGGCGGACAGATCCCCGATGTCGGGTCGGCCTCTGAGGTGACCGTCGATCACACGGCCGTTTCGGCGGAACTGCCGACCGGCGGCGTGCGGATCAACTTCATCCCGCGCGACGGCGGAAACAGCTTCTCGCAATTCCACCTTCTTCACCTTCACCAACGGCGCCTTACCGAGCAACAACTTCACAGACGAGTTGAAGGCCGCCGGCTTGGGACGCCGAACGAAGTCAAGAAGAACTGGGATCTCAACGGTCGTTCGGCGGTCCGTTCAAGCGTGACAAGGTCTGGTTCTGGTTCTCGATGCGTTACACCGGCGTCGAGAACTGGGCGCCGGTCTTCGAGAACCTGAACGCATACAACCCTGCGCGAGTACCTGTACGTGCCCGACACCGAACACCGCGGGCTGCTCGAGGGGCGTTCGTACAACAGCAGTCTGCGGATGACGTGGCAGGCGACGCCACGCAACAAGATCGCCGGAACCTACAAGCAGGACACGTGGTGCGACTGTCCGAACGGGATCACGCGCGCTCGTGGCGCCCGAGGCCGCGCGCGACTTCCGCTTCCCGCGTGCTGCGCCAGGTGCACGGGGAATGGACCTCGCCGGTGACCAGCCGCTGCTGTTCGAGGCCGTCGGCATGCACCTCTACGAGCGATGGGGATTCATGCATCCGCAAGCTCCCCGGGGCTCGTCGTCCCGGAGTTCGAGCCGTCGCGCCGCAGATGATCTCGGTGACCGAGCAGTCGACGCGGCCTCGTCTATCGAGCGCCGGTGCCGAACAACAACAACACGCGCGTGCCGAACTGGACCTACCGCGCCGCGGTGGCCTACGTCACCGGGTCGCACAGCTTCAAGACGGGATTCAACCGGGTGCACGGCTATCCAGGAGACGACCAACTACAACCTGAACGCGCTGGCGCTACCAGTTCAACAACGGCATCCCGAATCAACTCACGATGCGGGCAAACCCGGTGACGTTCCGAAACCATCTCGACAACGATCTCGGGACTCTACGCTCAGGACAAGTGGACGCTGAAGCGCACGACCGTGAACCTGGCGCTACGGTTCGACCATTTCAAGCGCGAGTTTCCCGGAGCAGACCGTCGGGCCCCGCCGAGCTCGCGCCGACCCGCAACTTCGTCTTTCCGGCCCAGGACAACCTGAACTGGAACGATCTCACGTACCGCACGGGATATGATCTATGACGTGCGAGGGAACGGCAAGACGGCCGTCAAGGTGACGTTCAACAAGTACCTGCGCGGCCAGACGCTCAACAACCTCGGCACCGACCCGAACCCGGTCAACACGATGGTCACGACGGCAAACCGGGCGTGGAATGACACGAACAGCAACTTCGTGCCCGACTGCGTGCTGCTCAACCTCGCCGCCAACGGCGAGTGCCTCGGCATCAACAACCCGCTCTTCGGCTCGGCGGCGCGGAGCGCCACCTTCGACGACATTCTCAGGACCGGCTACGGCAACCGCGAGGCCAACTGGGAGTTCTCGGCCGGCGTGCAGCACGAAGTGGCTGCCGCGCGTCTCGGTCGACGTCGGCTACTTCCGCCGGATCTGGAAGAACTTCCGCGTGACCGACGACCTGTCGCTCGCACCGCACTGACTTCGACACCTTCAGCATGACGGTGCCGTCCGACTCCGAGGCTGCCCAACGGCGGCGGCTACACGCTCGACGGGCTTACGCCCTCAAGCCCGACGGCCTTCGGCCGGCGCAGCGCAGAACCACAACACGCTGGACCGCACCTACGGCAAGCAGTTGGAGCACTGGAACGGCTTCGATATCACGGTCGATGCGCGGCTGCGAACGGCCTGTCGCTGCAGGTCGGCACCAGCACCGGACGACGATGGAGGACGACTGCGAGGTCGTCTCGAAGGTGCCCGAGATGCTGCTCGTCAACCTGGCCAATGTGGGCAACGCCGCCGTCCTGATCCCTACGGGAACGCCGACAGCGTGGAGGCCGCGCAGTTCTGCCACCGCGAAACGCCGTGGCTCACGCAGTTCAAGACGCTACGGCGTGTACATCGTCCCGAAAATCGATGCTGCAGGTGAGCGGAACCTTCCGCAGCATTCCCGGGGATCCCCTCAGGGCGAGCGTTCAACGCGAACAACGCATATCTGGCGGCCAACTCGACGCTCGGCCGGCCGCTGGCGGGAGGCGCGGCCAACATCACGATCGACCTCGTCGAGCCCTACACGGTGTATCTCGACCGCCGGAACGAGCTGGACATGCGGTTCGGGAAGGTCCTGCGGGCGGGACGCACCCGCTCGATCGTGAGCGTGGATGTCTTCAACGTGCTGAACATCGACACGGTGGTGAACGCCAACCAGAACTTCGCCGTCTGGCATGCGGCCGACGCAGATCCTCAACGCGCGCGACCGTCAAGTTCAGCGTGCAGTTCGACTACTGAAGGAGGTCACCGCAACTCGAAGACCCAGACGCCGGCGCCGCGGTCGGGCGGATTCCTAATCTCAGGCACGAGCGGCGGAAACGTGATCGCCTGCGCGCCGCCGTTGCCGACGACCATCGCGACGTACTGCTTGCCGTTTGCCGTGTAGCTGATGGGGCGTTGCTCGGCACATCGCCGAGTCGCGCGCGCCAGAGTTCCTTCCCAGTCGTGTCGTCGTAGGCGGCAAATACCCGATCGAGCGCACCGGCGAAAACGACCCCGCCGGCCGTGGCAAGCGTCCCGGTCGTCTGCGGCGCACGCTGACGCTCGATCCATACCGACTGACGCGTCTCCAGGTTGATCGCCTGGAGCCGGCCGTACTTGCCGTCGCTGTTCGGCCGCGGCCGAAGGCTCCAGCGCACGCCGGTCGAAAGGCTGCCACGCCCGCCCTTCTCAACCGGCGTGAGATCCATGCACGACTCCACCAGCGGCACGTACAGCATCTTCGTGCGCGGGTTGTACGACGAAGGCAGCCACGACTTCGCGCCGCCGGCATGCGGACAGACGAACTTCGTCTCCCCGTCTCCAGGCACGAGCTTCGGATCGATGGTCTTGGCGCCGGTCTTCGGATCGATCGCCGTCACGACGTTCTGCACGCCGAGATCCATCGAAAACGCGTAGGCGCCGGTTGCGGCGTCCATCGCGTCGAAGATCGCCTGCTTGCCCCCGGTGACCACCAGCGTCTTCTCGACGCCGTTGACCCGCAGCGGAATCACGTGCCGCTCGAACGCCCAATCGAGATCCCACTGATCGTTCGGCTGGTGCTGAAAGAACCACACGAGCTTGCCGGTGTCGACGTTGATGGCGAGCGTCGAGTCCGTGTACAGACCGTCGTTGGTGACGTCGCCTTCGTCGGCCGGATTGCGAAGCGGCCCCGTGTCGTAGGTCTGCGCCGGCCCGAAGAACGCCAGGTTGAGCGCGCGATCGTAGCTGGCCGGCACCCACACCGACGCGCCATTTCGTCTTCTCGAGCGGCAGACCGTTCCACGTATGGCCTCCCGCCTCGCCGGGTCTGGCGATCGTGGAGAACCGCCACGCTTCCTTCCCTGTCTCGGCATCGAGCGCGACGATGAAGTTGCCGCCGGGAGCGCGGCCGGTGGTGCCGATCATCACCTTGCCATTCGCGACAAGCGGCCCGCCGGTCATGCCGTAACCCGCCTTGTAGTCGGCCACCGCCTGGTCCCACACCACGTCTCCGGTCTTGGCGTTGAGCGCGACCATGTGCGTGTCAGAGGTCGGCACGTACAGGCGTCCGCCGTACAGCGCGATGCCTCGCTTCACAGTGGGATTCTGACCGCGAGGCAGCCGCCGCGAGTACTGCCAGAGGAGATCGCCGGTTGCGGCGTCGAGCGCCTGCACTTTGTCGCCGTAGCGCGTGGACGAACATCACGCCGTCGTGCACGAGCGGCGTCACTTCGTTCGCGCCGTTGGGCAGCGCCCAGCTCCACGCGAGACGCAGGTCGCCAACGTTGGCTCGCGTGATCTGCGCGAGCGGACTGAAGCCTTGCGCATCGAAGGCGCGGCGCCATGTGAGCCACTCGCCGTCGGGCGGGTTGCTCAGCATCGCGTCGGTCACCGGCGTCAACCGATCGAGCGGATTCGGCCTACTCGGCGGAGGCGGAATCGACACGCCAATCGTGAGCCCGCCGCCTGGTCCTCCTGCTGCCGACGGCAGCATCGCGGTTCGCAGCAGCGCTGGATCGGACAGGAAGCTCACGAGCGCTAGCGATGACACCGTTCTCCTGAATGAGGTACGCGAGCACCTGCGTGTAGGTCGTCATCGCCCGAGCGAACCGGGCGAGCTCGGCGGCATCGTCCGGGCCATCTGGTCGAAGAGCCCTTCAACCGGCTTTCCGCCCCACCGCAACCGGAAGTCGACGCCCTTCAACGGTGGCGCGAACTCTCCGTCATCGAGATTGGTGCCGTGACATGCAGCACAGGTTTTCTCGTAGACCTGCTTGCCTTGCGCGGCCTGGCCGAGGTGTAGGTCGGCAGTGAGAGCGACTGCGCACGCAGCCCGCGTGGGTACTCCGCGGCAGACAGGGCAGCCACGAACGCGGTGGCAGCAAACAGAATGGCGCGCTCCGGGCACGCGCGTCCTCCGACGTAAGTCCGCCTGGTCATGTTGACACCTCAGAAGCTCACGGATGATGCACGAACTCGAGCGCAATGGCGACGCGCGCTGGAAGTGGCCCGCCAACGTCCCACCCACCGGCACCGTCATAGCTGCCAGCAGCCGATGAAGCAGCATTGACTTCGCCCTAGGGCGA